>NZ_LDVZ01000001.1 GCF_001276515.1 Haemophilus sp. C1 | reverse complement strand
GTAGCTCGTCGGGCTCATAACCCGAAGGCCGTCGGTTCAAATCCGGCCCCCGCAACCAATAATAAGTTCAGTAAAAGAACCCCAGTTTTGGGGTTTTTTTCTATAAGAAATTTAATAAAAACTGGGCTTAGGTTCCTGTGAACCTAACCCTTTTTTTATGCCTAAAATTTTTTGTAGAAGTTTTTTAGATTAATTAAAAGAAGTAATTTTGACTAAAAACTAACACTACAGTATAGGAGTAGAAATTGGCTACATTAGAACAAAATTTACAAGAAATGCTACAAGGCGCAGTAGAGGATTTAGGCTGTGAACTTTGGGGCATTGAATGTCAACGCGCAGGTCGTTTTATGACAGTGCGTTTATTTATTGATAAAGAAGGTGGCGTAACTGTTGATGATTGTGCTGATGTAAGTCGTCAAGTGAGCGCAATTTTAGACGTGGAAGATCCAATTGCGGATAAATACAATCTAGAAGTGTCTTCACCAGGTTTAGATCGTCCGCTATTTACCTTGTCACAATTTGAACGCTATATTGGGCAAGATATCTCAGTGCATTTGCGAATTCCAGTGATGGAACGCCGTAAATGGCAAGGTAAGTTAGAGCGTATTGAAAACGATGTGATTATTTTAATTGTTGATGGACAGGAACAAGTTTTAGTCTTTGGTAACATTCAAAAAGCAAATGTTGTTGCAAAATTTTAAAAGGAGTAAGAGAAAAAATGAGTAAAGAAATTTTACTGGCGGCAGAAGCTGTATCCAATGAAAAGTTATTACCACGTGAGAAAATTTTTGAAGCGTTAGAAAGTGCTATTGCACTCTCTACCAAGAAAAAATACGAATACGAAACAGATATTCGTGTATCAATCAACCCAAAAACAGGTGATTTTGATACTTTCCGTCGTTGGTTAATTGTTGATGAAGTCAAAGTGCCAACGAAAGAAATCACTTTAGAAGCGGCACAATTTGAAGATCCAAATCTTCAACTTGGCGATTATGTAGAAGATCAAATCGAATCTATCGCATTTGACCGTATTGCAATGCAAACTGTACGCCAAGTAATCAGTACCAAAATCCGTGAGGCTGAGCGTGCAAAAGTTGTAGAACAATTCCGTGCTGAAGAAGGCAAAATTGTCACCGGTACTGTGAAAAAAGTAAGTCGTGACAGTATCATCTTAGATCTTGGCAATAAAGCAGAAGCGATGATTGCTCGTGAAGATATGTTACCACGTGAAAATTTCCGTCCAGGTGACCGTGTGCGTGGTGTGCTTTATAAAGTAAATCCTGAAGGCAAAACTGCACAATTATTTGTGACACGTTCTAAACCAGAAATGTTGATAGAATTATTCCGTATTGAAGTGCCTGAAATTGGCGAGGAAATGATTGAAATTCGTGGTGCGGCTCGTGATCCTGGCTCTCGCGCTAAAATTGCGGTGAAATCAAACGATAAACGTATTGACCCTGTTGGCGCTTGTGTGGGGATGCGTGGTGCGCGTGTTCAAGCCATTACCAATGAACTTGGTGGTGAACGCGTAGATATCGTGCTTTGGGATGATAATCCAGCACAATTTGTGATTAATGCAATGGCACCAGCTGATGTGTCTTCTATCATTGTTGATGAAGATAATCATTCTATGGATATTGCAGTTGAAGCAGCTAATCTTGCGCAAGCAATTGGTCGTAATGGTCAAAACGTGCGTTTAGCAACACAATTAACAGGTTGGACACTAAACGTAATGACGACTGATGATTTAAATGCAAAACATCAAGCAGAAGATAACAAAGTTTTAAACTTATTTATGAACGCATTAGAACTTGATGAAGAATTTGCACAAATCCTTGTCGAAGAAGGCTTCACAAGTTTAGAAGAAATTGCTTATGTGCCAATGAATGAATTGACAGCAATTGATGGTTTAGAAGATGAAGATCTTGTCGAAGAGCTTCAAACTCGAGCTAAAAATGCGATTACAGCCGCAGCAGTAGCTGAAGAAGAAGCATTGAAAAAAGCAAATATTGAAGATCGCTTATTGAATTTAGATGGTATGAATCGCCATGTAGCATTCAAATTAGCTGAAAAACAAATTACTACTCTCGAAGAACTCGCCGAACAGGGTGTAGATGATTTAGCAGATATTGAAGAATTAACAGCAGAACAAGCAGCAGATTTAATTATGGCTGCACGTAATATCTGTTGGTTTGGCGAAGAATAAGGAGAGCAGTAATGACTGAAGATGTTAAGGCTGATGCACCAAAAAAATTAAGCATTCAACGCAGAACAAAAACAACAGTAAGCAGTACAACAACTGGTGGTAAAAGCAAAGAAGTACAAGTAGAAGTACGTAAAAAACGCACAGTAAAAACTGATATTGCTCAACAAGAAGAAGCAAAATTAAAAGCACAGCAAGAAGCGGAAGCTAAAAAAATTGCTGAACAAAAAGCGGCAGAAGAAAAAGCTCGTTTAGAAGCTGAAAAAGCAGCAGCTAAGAAAGAAGCTGATGAAAAAGCAAAAGCTGAAAAAGCGAAATCAGAAGCAGCTAAGCCAGCAAAAAGTGCGGTAGATTCTAAAGCTAAATCTGTTGATCCTGAAAAAGAGAAACGCAAAGCAGAAGAAGCTGAACTTCGTCGTAAAGCTGAAGAATTGGCTCGTCAAAAAGCAGAAGAACAAGCTCGTCGTGCAGCAGAAGAAGCGAAACGTTATGCTGAAGCTGATGATTCAGACAATGAATCTTCTTCAGAAGACTATTCTGACTACAACTTAAGTTCAAGATATGCACTTGAAGCAGAAGATGAAGAAGATCGTCGTAACGAAAATCGTGGCCGTGGCAAAAATAAAGTAGCGAAAGCGAAAAAAGGTGGTCGCGACGATGAAAATAGCAAAAACTCGAAAAACGAGCGCGAATCTAATCGTAAAAATCAAAAAGATGCTAAGTTTGGTAAAGGTAAAAACGGCAAAAAAGGTGCCGCACTTCAACAAGCCTTTACTAAACCAGTTCAAGCTGTAAAAGCAGATGTTGTCATTGGTGAAACCATCACCGTTGCTGAATTAGCGAACAAGATGGCTGTAAAAGCGACTGAAATCATCAAAACGATGATGAAGATGGGCGAAATGGTTACTATCAACCAAGTTATCGACCAAGAAACCGCTCAATTAGTAGCGGAAGAACTTGGTCATAAAGTAATTCTTCGCAATGAAAATGAGCTTGAAGAAGCGGTATTAGGTGATCGCGATGTAAACGCAGAAAAAGTAACGCGTGCCCCAGTTGTAACCATCATGGGTCACGTTGACCATGGTAAAACCTCTTTACTTGATTATATTCGTAAAGCGAAAGTTGCTGCTGGCGAAGCAGGGGGGATTACCCAACATATCGGTGCGTATCACGTAGAAATGGATGATGGTAAAATGATCACCTTCTTGGATACTCCGGGACACGCAGCGTTTACTTCTATGCGTGCGCGTGGTGCTAAAGCAACAGATATCGTTGTTCTTGTTGTTGCTGCCGATGATGGTGTGATGCCTCAAACTATCGAAGCGATTCAACACGCAAAAGCAGCGGGTGCACCTTTAGTGGTTGCAGTAAATAAAATCGATAAACCAGAAGCCAATCCAGACCGTGTTGAGCAAGAATTATTACAACATGATGTCATTTCTGAAAAATTCGGTGGTGATGTGCAATTCGTTCCAGTATCTGCGAAGAAAGGTACAGGGGTTGATGATTTATTAGATGCTATTTTACTTCAATCTGAAGTACTTGAATTGACCGCTGTAAAAGACGGTATGGCAAGTGGTGTTGTCATTGAATCTTACTTGGATAAAGGTCGTGGTCCAGTGGCAACTATCTTGGTTCAATCAGGTACTCTATGTAAAGGCGACATCGTACTTTGTGGTTTTGAATACGGCCGTGTGCGCGCAATGCGCGATGAAAACGGGAAAGAAGTTGATGAAGCAGGTCCTTCAATTCCAGTTGAATTATTAGGTCTTTCAGGTGTGCCTGCAGCGGGTGATGAAGCAACCGTTGTACGTGATGAGAAAAAAGCACGTGAAGTGGCATTATATCGTCAAGGTAAATTCCGTGAAGTGAAATTAGCTCGTCAGCAAAAAGCTAAACTTGAAAATATGTTTAGCAATATGTCTGAAGGCGATGTGGCTGAATTGAACGTCATTGTGAAAGCGGACGTACAAGGCTCTGTAGAAGCGATTGTTCAAGCGTTAAATGAACTTTCTACCAATGAAGTAAAAGTTAAAGTTGTTGGTTCAGGTGTAGGTGGTATTACTGAAACTGATGCAACTTTAGCTGCAGCATCTAATGCCATCATTGTTGGCTTTAATGTTCGTGCTGATGCATCTGCGCGTCGTGTTATTGAAGCAGAAAACATTGATTTACGCTACTACTCAATCATTTATGAATTGTTGAATGAAATTAAAGCCGCAATGAGCGGTATGTTAGAGCCTGAATTTAAACAAGAAATTATTGGCTTAGCTGAAGTTCGTGATGTATTCCGTCATCCGAAATTTGGTGCAATCGCAGGTTGTATGGTGACCGAAGGTGTAGTGAAACGTAACAATCCAATCCGTGTATTACGTGACAACGTCGTTATCTTTGAAGGGGAATTAGAATCTCTTCGCCGTTTCAAAGACGATGTATCTGAAGTTCGTAACGGTATGGAATGTGGTATTGGCGTGAAAAACTACAACGATGTAAAAGTCGGCGACCAAATCGAGGTGTTTGAAGTGGTTGAAGTTAAACGTTCGATTTAATTTTTTCGTGGGTAATTGAAAGACTGATTTAATATTAGAATCTAAATCAGTCTTTTTTTATAAGGTGTTAGAAAAACAATTATCATTAAATTAAAGATTGGATCTACCTATATATTAAAGTAAGGTTATTACATTGAGAATAAGAAAGTTATTTGTAGTGATTTTTGCGTTATTTTTGACTTTCTGCACTACTTTACCTAAACCTGAGCGGCTACCTTTACAATCTCAAAAAGTGAGATTGTTTAAAGTAGAGAACGTAAATGAAGTTAGTTTACTTACGGTACAATTTGAAGATTTTCAATGGCGTTGGGTGCAAACTGATCCTTTAGGCTCACCGATTGCGCGAGTAATACTAACTAAGAAAGGCTGGCAAAATGATGGTTTTATTATGCCAAATATGCAAGCAAAGATGCTATTTTCAGGTTTAGCTGTTGCACTTAATTCTCAACAGCCTCCTTTTAAGCTTTCTTCACAATGGGATATTACTTCTAATTCGCCTCATTTTGAGATTCGGACACCAGACGGTATACTATGGAAAGTTGATGAATTGGAGCAATAAATGACACTATATCTATCCCAGCCTGCTATGTTGAGTGCAATTGGTAATGGCATCAATATTCATCTTGATATTCTATTAAATTATGGGGATTCACCTTTAACTAAAACCGATTTTCCTTATACTTCTCATCAAATAGATGGTCAATCTTATGTTTTAGGTAAAGTTAAGGAGGAGCTCCGTCCATTTCCTTGCGATCTACCTGCAGAACATCAAAGCCGTAATAATCAATTGCTTTGGCATGCTCTTGAGCAAATTGAACCACAAATTGAAGCTGCAATGACAAAATTTGGTAGAAATCGTGTTGCTTGTGTAATTGGCACTTCTACAACAGGCGTTGATGAAAATATTCCCGTATTCAAATATGCAGCAGAACACCAAGATTGGTCGTGCATACCATTTCGTCAGCAACAACAATATTTCTCAGCTCCCTCTGATTTTGTCGCATATCAATATGGCATACAAAATATGAGCTATGGTATTTCAACCGCATGTACATCGGGGGCTAGAGCACTTATTTCAGCTGCTCGTTTATTGAAAACTAATCTGTGTGATGCGGTAATTTGTGGCGGTGTTGATACACTTTCGCCTCTTACCATTACTGGGTTTAATTCACTTTCAGTATTATCTCATCAACGTACTAATCCGTTATCAGCCAACCGTAATGGTATCAATATTGGCGAGGGTGCAGCTGTATTTGTGATGACAAGGGAGGCAATAGATCATCATTCGATTGCCTTGTTGGGGTATGGTTCAAGTTCAGATGCTTATCATATGTCATCTCCTCACCCAGAAGGTATAGGTGCTATTGTAGCTTTTGAGGATGCATTAAAATCGGCTGAACTTTCTCCTGAAAAAATAGGTTGGATTAATTTGCATGGTACGGGTACAGTTCATAATGATCAAATGGAAACACTTGCTGTATCTAGTGTATTTGGTAATAAAATTCCTTGTACCACTACAAAGGCTTACACAGGGCATACTTTGGGGGCTGCTGGGGCATTGGAAGCTGCAATTTTATGGGCAGTAATTTCAAAATATCATAACCCAATAGGAAAATTGCCAGCTCAATTATGGGATGCCGTGCGAGATGATTCTCTCCCAACTATTTCAATTACGCATTCAAATAGCTATTGGAAAGATGAAAAGCGTATTGGGGCAAGCAGTTCTTTTGCTTTCGGTGGAAATAATGCCGTGCTGATTTTAGGTGAGGTAGAGCAATGAAATTAACCTTACCTATTGAAAATGTATCGCCTTTAATTCCCCAATCAGGTGAAATGGTTTTAGTCGATAGAGTAATTGATTACGGAGCTGATTTTCTTATTGGTGAAGCAAAAATTAAATCTGATCATATTTTATTAAGTCAAGGTGTTTTGCCAACTTATGCTGGTATTGAAATTATGGCTCAGGGCGTAGCTGCTTGGGCTGGGTGTCATAATCAGGAACAGGTTATAGCACGAAATAAGCAAGCTGAGGTTCGTTTAGGTTATTTACTTGGTACGCGCAAATTATATATCCATCAATCTCATATTGAGGTAGGGACCATCCTTGAAATTCAAATAAAGATGTCTATTCAAGATGCCACTGGTTTTGGTGTATTTGATTGTCAGTTAATTGATAAAAACTCGCGTAAGGTTTTACTTGAGGGGGCATTAAATGTATTTAGCCCAAAAGATGGTAAAGTGACGAAATAATATATAGGGACACAGGCTTGTGCCTCAAAATTGATGAATAGGAACATTACTCAATGTACAGCGAGGAAGAATTATGTCAGATAAGAAAACCATTTTAATCACCGGATCTAGTCGAGGTATTGGTAAGGCGATTGCCCTTGAATTAGCGCAAAAGGGCTTTGATATTGTGATTCATTGCCGAAGTTGTATACAAGAGGCTGAAGAAGTTGCACAAAGAATTAAAAATCTCGGAAAAAATGCAAGAGTATTACAATTTGATGTAAGCAATCGTGAGCAAGCAAAAATAGTTTTAGAAACAGATGTGGAAGCAAATGGGGCTTACTATGGAGTGGTATTAAATGCAGGTTTAACCCGAGATAATGCTTTCCCTGCACTATCAGAGGAAGATTGGGATATAGTATTACGCACAAATTTAGATGGTTTCTATAATGTACTTCATCCTGTGATGATGCCAATGATTCGACGCCGCAAGGCTGGGCGAATTGTGTGTATTACTTCTGTTTCTGGCATTATTGGCAATCGTGGGCAAGTGAATTATAGTGCATCAAAAGCGGGTTTAATTGGAGCGGTAAAAGCACTTGCTGTAGAATTAGCAAAACGAAAAATTACTGTAAATTGCGTGGCTCCGGGTTTAATTGATACAGATATTATTGATGAAAATCTACCACTTGAGCAGATTTTAAAGGCTATTCCAATGGAGCGAATGGGGCTTCCAGAAGAAGTTGCTCATGCAGTTAGCTTTTTAATGGACGGTAAAGCACAATACATTACTCGCCAAGTGATAGGGGTAAATGGTGGGCTTTGCTAATTGAGGATAATTAGGCAAATATCACGATTGTATTAGTATAAAATAATTGAGAAAAATAATGCAAAATAAACGAGTTGTAGTGACAGGTATTGGTGCAATTACTGCTTTTGGGCGTACATGGTCAGAAGTGCGGTCTGCTTTTGAGCAGAAACAAAATGCTGTGCGGAATATGGGATGGAATGATAAATACCCTGAACTTGAAGCGCAATTGGGGGCACCTTTACCCAACTATAATCCACCCAGTCATTGGACGCGTAAACAACTTCGCTCAATGGGACGTGTTTCTCAGCTATGCGTTGATGCAGCAGAACAAGCCTTAGCCAATGCTGGTTTGTTAAATGATGGTGAAGTGTCACCGCTTATCAAAAATGGCAATATGGGAGTAGCGAGTGGCTCGAGCACAGGTTCAACTGCAGATGTGCGAGATATGGCAGAACTGTTGATGACGGGAAAATCTGACACTTTCAATGCTTCAACTTATGTGCGTGCAATGCCTCATACTACAGCAGCAAATGTCGGTATTTTCTTTGGGCTGCAAGGCAGAATTATCCCAACTTCAAGTGCTTGTTCATCGGGCTCTCAAGGAATTGGCTATGCATATGAAGCAATTAAATACGGTATGATTCCTATGATGCTGGCTGGCGGAGGAGAAGAATTTTGTCCCTCTGAAGTTTATGTTTTTGACAGCCTTTATGCTGCGAGTCGTAATAATGATAATCCTAAAGGCTCTCCCCGTCCTTATGATCGAGATAGAGATGGTTTAGTGATCGGTGAGGGGGCTGGAATGTTTGTATTAGAGGAACTCGAGCATGCTTTGAATCGAGATGCTAATATTATTGCCGAATTGGTGGGCTACGGTGCTAATAGTGATGGTAGCCATGTAACTCAGCCACAAGCAGAAACAATGCAACATTGTATGGAATTAGCCCTAAAAGATGCGGGGATTTCAGCTGATCAGATCGGTTATGTGAGTGGACATGGTACAGCAACAGAAAAAGGCGATATTGCTGAAACTCAAGCAACAGAAGCGGTGTTTGGTAGGGTACCAATTAGTTCACAAAAAAGCTATCTTGGACATACACTCGGTGCTTGTGGTGCATTAGAAAGCTGGTTTTGTATTGAAATGATGAGGGATTGCTGGTTTGCTCCAACGTTAAATCTTGAGAATATAGACGAACGATGTGGTCAGCTTGATTATATTCAAGGTGATGGTAGAAGGATCCATACTGATTATGTGATGAATAATAATTTTGCATTTGGTGGAGTAAATACTTCGTTGATTTTTAAACGTTGGCAAGAAAAATAATGAAAAAAGTGCTTTTAATTTCTTATTCACAGACGGGGCAACTCACTAATTTAGCAGAAAATTTTCTTTCTCCTCTGAGAAATCATTCTGACATTTTTGTAGAGCATTGCCAGTTGCAACCTGAAACTGCTTATGGGTTTCCATGGCGGTTTCTATCATTTTTTAATACCTTTCCAGAAACGGTGCATTTAAAACCTGCCCCTATTATTCCGCCAAAATTGCAGCATGAAATGTATGATGTGATTATTATTGCTTATACAGTTTGGTTTTTATCGCCCAATCAACCGATTACTGCGTTCTTACAAAGTGAACAGGCGAAGTTGATTTTAAAAGATACGCCTGTGATTACATTGATCGGCTGCCGTAACATGTGGTTGCAGGCACAAGAGAAAATGAAAGGTTTACTTAAGCAATGTGAGGCAAAACTGATAGGAAATATTGTGAAAATCGATCAGTGCAATGATTGGGTAAGTTTTATTACTACGCCAGTTTGGTTATTAACAGGCAAGAAAAAAATTAAAGGCTTTCAATCAGCAGGTATCGCTGAAAGTGAAATACAAGATACCCAACGATTTGGATTACAGCTTTTGAAGTATTTCAATGATAATTACCCACTGGATAGAACAATTTTTCAAGGAATGGGCGCAGTAAAAATTGATGAAAAGCTAATGATGAGTGAAAAAGTAGGGGTAAGAAGTTTTCATATTTGGGGAAAGCTATTATTAAAATGCGGTAAGATTTCACCAAGTTTTCGTAAAATGATGCTTTGTGGTTACATTGTTTTTTTGATCGCTATGATTTTAACTGTGGTGCCGATTTCTTCCGTGATAAAGAGATTATTTAAACCGTTATTACAGAAAACATTAGATGAGCAGAAACGATATTTTGCTCAACCATCAGGGGAATGATAGCTTCCTATTATTAATGACAACGAAATAATAAAAATGCAAAACGTTTATATTAACAAAATTTCTTCTTTCCTGCCGAATAAGCCTGTTTCTAATGAGCAAATGGAAGCCGTGCTTGGAATGGTGGGGGATGTGCCTTCTCGTGTCCGTAAAATGATTTTGCGTTCAAATGGAATTGAACAACGTTACTATGCGATTGACTCTACGACTCGTCAAACAACGCATACCAGCACGGAATTAGCGGTTCAAGCAATTAAGAATTTAGGTATTTCTGCAAATGATTTCAGCGTATTAGCCGTAGGTACGTCTTATCCCGATCAAATTTTACCTGGTCAAGGCGTAATGGTTCATGGTTTGTTAGATAATGCACCACCAATGGAAGTGATGTCAATGGCAGGGGTATGTGTTGCTGGTATGGCTGCGATGAAACATGCCTATAATGCAGTGAAAACAGGTGAACATCAAAGTGCGGTGGCGGTTTCGAGTGAATGTGCTTCTGCCATTATGCGTAGCGAAAATTTCAAATCAGAAGTTGCTCAAAAACAACTTGAGGAGGCGAAGCCTGAAATTGGTTTTGAAAAAGACTTCTTACGTTGGATGCTTTCTGATGGTGCAGGGGCAGTACAGCTTTCTAACCAACCTAATGAGCAAGGATTCAGTTTTAAAATCCATTGGATTGATTTGGTTTCATATGCTAACGAAATGCCAGTGTGTATGTATGCGGGTGGCGAAGTGCAAAATGAACAATTTATCAGTTGGAAATCAGTTTCAGCCACAGAGCGTGATGCAAAAAGTTTTATGGCAATTAAGCAAGATGTGAAGCTACTCAATGAAAATATTGTGAAATATACGGTAGAAAAAGCCCTTTCTCGTATAGTGAAAAAATATCAATTAAAAGCCGATGAAATAGACTATTTGTTACCACATTACTCATCAAACTTTTTCCGTAATAGATTGCTTGAGGGCTTACGAAACATAAACTTTGAAATTCCTCAGAAAAAGTGGTTCACTAATTTAACTCAATGTGGCAATACAGGATCAGCTTCTATTTATATTATTTTAGAGGAATTTGTCCGCACTTTTGATCTTCGATCTGGGCAAAAAGTCCTATGCTATGTGCCAGAAAGTGGACGTTTTTCTAGTTGCTTTATGTTGTTAGAAGTAGTTTAAGTCTTTTCTAAATATCCTCTTTATAAAAGAGAAAACTTATATTTGATAAAATTATGGATATAAACGATATTCCCCAAGATGAGAGTAAAATTTTCCAAGGGCAGTGTAAAGTGATTTACGGTACCCGTAATGGAAAGTTTGAAGCAGGTAAATCTAATGGCTGGGCGGAAGAAGAATTTGCTACGGCTCAAGCTGTAGAAGAGCTTAATCAGCAAGCCCAAGAAGCCTTACAAGCCGTAAAAAACGGCGAAAAATCGCCACTTTACTATTTAATGTATAAAAATCGCTATGATCTCCAAAGCCTTGCTCAAGCAACAGGTTTTTGGCAATGGCAGATAAAAAGACATTTTAATCCAGAAGTGTTTAAGAAATTAAATAAAGCCAAGCTGGAACAGTATAAATTCGTTTTTGGTATCGATAATTTTACAAATGAATAATTTTCACCACCAACACACCGCCCACTGTGAAACTGGGGTAATGTCTACTTTATTAAAATCACAAGGTATAGATTTTAACGAAGCAATGGTTTTCGGGTTGGCCTCTGCTTTAACCTTTGTTTATCTGCCGATTATCAAAATCAGTGGTATGCCGTTAATTTCTTATCGGATGCCACCGAAGTCGATTATTACCAAAGTGGCTAAATTGTTAAAAGTGCGGTTAAAAATTCAGAAGTTTTCTTCTGAAATAGAAGGGCAAAAGGCACTTGACGAAGCCTTAAATCAAGGAAAACTTGTCGGTTTGCAAACTTCTGTTTTTTGGCTTCCTTACTTTCCGCCTGAAATGCGTTTCCATTTTAATGCGCATAATCTGCTGGTCTATGGTAAAGAACAACGTGATTACTTAATCAGTGATCCTGTTTTTGAAACAGTACAACGTTGTGCGGAAGAGGATTTGCAAAAAGCACGATTTGCGAAAGGTGCGTTGGCGGCAAAAGGATTGATGTATTATTTAGAAAAATTGCCAAATCAGACCGCACTTGATTTGTCTTCAATGCTACGTAAAGCAATTCGCAAACAAGCCAAACAGATGCTTACGCCCTTGCCATTTGTTGGCGTAAAAGGCATTCGCTTGGTAGCAAAATCTATTGAAAAATTAGCCTTTTGTAAAAAAAGTGAAAAATTTAAAAAGCTTTATTTAGGGCATATTGTGCGGATGCAAGAAGAAATTGGCACTGGTGGGGCAGGTTTCCGCTATATTTACGCTTATTTCTTGGAACAAGCTGCAGAGATTTGCCAAGAACCAAAATTTAAACAAGCTTCTGAACAGCTTACTCAAATCGGTGATTTGTGGCGAGAATTTGCCAGTCTTTGTGTGAAACAGTGTCGTAAATCAAGTGTTGATGGGTATAAAGAAACGGCAGAGTTTTTGAGAGATATTGCGGAGAGAGAGCAAGGACTTTGGGAAATTTTAGTATAAAAATAAGAGTGTAAAATATGAACAAACAAATTATTGTACTATTTGGTTCTAGTGGCCGAGGAAAAACAACGACATTAAAAAAACTTATTGAAGAGTTAAAAACTAAGTCAGAATTTTTATTTATGGGATATGTGGATGAGTATAATGATAGTCGTGTTGATGTTATTGCATTATTTAAACATCAAGAAAGTGATACTATTATTGGTATTTCAACAGCAGGAGATATCCAGAGCATTATTAAAAAGAGAATTGGTAGTATTTTAATTGAAAAATATAAATGTAAAATCATTTTTACTGCGTCAAGAACAAAAGGTAAAACTTGTTATGAATTAGATTCTTTAGCGGAAAAGCATAATTATTCTTTAAATTGGATTGAAAAATTATATAGAACATATGATCCTATTAAAAATTTGATTGGTGTAAAAAATAATAGCCATTTAGATAATATTACAAAAATAGAAGTAAAATATTTATTAGATTATTTATCGAATTATACTTTAAAATGATTGTATTAAAAGAACTCTTTCATTTCTACCCAAATGCTCATACCCCAGCCTTATATAATATAAACCTCAATATAACTCAAGGCTCTACCGTTGGTTTACTCGGACCTAATGGTGCAGGAAAAACCACGTTGATGTCGTTGCTTACTGGTTTGCAATCGGTACAGCAGGGGAAGATTTTATTTGAAGGTATCTCATTTGATAAATTGACGAAACAGCAACGTCGCCAATTTTCACTTGTTCCGCAGGATTTTGCTTTTTACCCACTTTTAAGCGTGTGGGAAAATTTGAAATTTTTCGCCGCACTTTATGAGATCACTGATAAAAATTGGCTATTAGAATTGTTGCAAAAAACGGGATTGACAGCATATAAATCCAAATTGGCAAAACATCTTTCTGGCGGTTTGAAACGTCGTTTAAATTTTGCGATTGGTTTAATTAATCGTCCCAAAGTCATTTTTCTTGATGAAATTACTGTGGGAATAGATCCTCAATCTCGTCAGTTTATTTTAGATAGTGTAAAAATGCTAAAAGAGCAAGGGGTCACAGTGATTTATACCTCTCATTATTTACAAGAGATTGAGCTGTTATGTGATAAATTAGTGCTATTAAATGAAGGAAAATTAATATATCAAGGGGAATTAAGCGGTATTTTGTCTGCTGGACAAAATCTTGAGCATTTTTACTTGCATTTTTTAGACAAACAGGTGGTAAAAACGTGCTGATTGTTTCAATTCTCAAAGAGCTTCGGCTATTAAGTCGAGATCTTCATGGCGTGGCAGTATTATTTATTATGCCAATTCTGTTTGTGTTGATTATGTCGGCAGCATTAAGTAATAACAATGAATTAAGTCAAGATTTGCCGATAGTATTATTATCTGACAGCAACAATCTATTAAATGATGAATTATTGCAAAAACTGAAATTGGAACAGCTTAATGTTCAGCAGGCTGATATTCATCAACTGTCTGAGTATCAATCTGAGTTACAAGCCGGTAAATTTGAATTATTGATTGCAAATTTTAATGAAAAATCGACCGCACTTTCAGATGAAAAACCACTAGCATTGTGGCTTAATCCTAGCGTTGAGCGAGGCTGGTTATTAGGTGTGAAAGGCGTATTGCAAAAATATTATACGCAGTTACGTTTAGCACAATATTTATCAGATAACCACATTACACTGAAAAATAATAAACAGAAACAAATCAAAGCGATAGAGAAAAAAGTCAATCAAGAATTAGATAAAAAGTTTGAGCAGATTAAGGTTTATTTAGATAAAAATTTATGGGAGGAATCCTATCTTAATCGTCAAGGTAAAGAAGTGGAGAAACCTAATTCAGTACAACATAGTGTACCTGCATGGTTAATTTTTGGTATGTTCTTTATTATGATCCCACTTTCAAATGTAATGGCAATGGAGCGACAAACGAATACTATCACTCGTCTTAGAATGGCTCGAGCTTCGGCATTTAAGCTTATTTTGGCTAAATTAATTCCCTATTTTTTAATTAATCAGTGTCAATTTATTGGAATGGTTGTATTGGGTTATTGGGTGTTACCTCATCTTAGTATGCCAGCTTTTGAGTTAAATGGTTCATGGTTTATCTATGCCGTTTTATCGAGTTGTGTGAGTTTAGCTGCTTTAGGTTATGGTTTGTTGATGAGTGTCATTGCGCGAACCACGGAACACGCTGTTGTGTTGGGTGGCGGGGGCATTATTATTATGGCTGCGGTTGGTGGAATTATGGTGCCTACTTATGTTATGCCCGAAATGATGCAAACCGTGGCTCAATTTTCACCGATGGGATGGGCATTAACAGGCTTTCAAAATTTATTGTTGAATCAATACCATTTGATACAAATATCTTCACAGTTAATCAAATTAGGCTTTTTTGGTGTAATTACATTGATATTGTCTGCAATAATTTATCAACAACAATTAAAAAAACAGGTAAGATTTTAATGAAATATACGTTCACTTTAGCACCTCAATTATTAGAGTTGGAATTAAAAAAGCTGATTTTGACAGAATCTCAGAAAGATGATTTTGAGCCTGAAGAAATCAGCGATGATGAACTACTCTTTGGCGACCAAAGTCGTATTCAATTGGATTCTCTTGATGCCTTACAGATTGTAGTTGCCCTGCAGGCTCATTTTAAAGTGCGTTTGCAAGGGGATCGTCAAGTGCGTAAACATATGATGAATGTGCATGATTTAGCGGCATTTATTCGTGCGGAACACACGAAATAATGGCGGTTTATATTCAAGCAAGCAGTTTAATTTCTGCAAAAAATTGTCAAAAACGTACCGCACTTCAATTGGAACGAGAGATTGAATTACCCTATTTTAGTGCGTTTGATAAGCCATTATTGAGTTTAAATGCTCTCGTTCATTTACTTATTCAGCAAGTTGAAATATGTATTAAAAAAGCGGGTTGGCAACAGACAGCGTTATCTGAAATCCCTATTTTACTAGGTTCAACAGCTTATACGATCGCGGATTGTGAATGGCGTTTTCAGCATCACCAATCTTTACCAGAAGTTCCCAATATTACGAGCATTGCGGAACAGCTTAAACAATATTTTGGCTCGCCTGTTTTAAGTATTGCCACCTCTTGTACTTCATCGGCGCAAGCTATGGGATATGCAAGCAAAATGATTGAGCAAGGAATATGCCGCAAAGCGATTGTAGTTGGTTTTGAAATGTTTAATCGGCTTACGTTTGAGCATTTTCAAGCAATGGGGCTATTGTCTCAGACTGAGAGTGAAGATGGTATTATTTTAGGGGAAGGCATAGGATGTGTTGCATTAAGTCATGAGCCATCTGAATGTCAAATTTCATCCATAGTGAGTGTGACCGATAACGCTAGTTTAACAAATAATAGTGATAAATCATTACAAGACTTAATAACGCAGATTTTAAATAAAGCGGATAAAGACGCTACAGATATTGATCTTATTAAACCACATTTTGTGGGAGGGCAATTTGATCGCGAAGAGAATGCGTTATTACAACAGCTAGCACTTATTCGTTCTGATGATATGTTAATGTTACCCAAAAAAGTGCTAGGGCATACGCTTGGGGCTAGTGGAGCAATGGAAACCGCTTGGCTTTTAACACAATTACATTTATCAGATAAGCCTAAAACAATCTTGAATTATTTTCTAGGTTTTGGTGGTAGCAATATTGGATGGATACTAAAATGGAAATAGTGGCACAATTTGAATTGCATGAACCAATTGATGATAAAATGTTGCGACAACACTTAAAAATAAAAGGAATCGATGCTCGCCGATTAAGTCGATTTACTCAACTTGCTTTATTTGGTGCTTTAGAACTACAGTCCTATTTATCTGAAGATAGTTGTATTTACTTAGGATCATCATTTAATTCACCGAGTAAATTTTTCAAAATGTTTAATGGACTTATGATGGAGAATGTACCAAGCCCATTAGATTTTGCTGCAAATATAAGTAATGCAACAGTTTTCCAACTAGCGAAGACATTAAAGTTACAAGGCACGAGTTTATTTCTTGCCTTAGAGAAACTGCAACTTCCCCAGCTTTTTCAACTTGCTCAATTAGATGTTCAACCCAATCAAACTGCTTTGATTGGTTGGGTGTTGGAAGATATTAATGATATAGCAAACGATGAAAGTCAGTGGTGGGTGATTAGAGGAAAATGAGTTTTTAGCTTGATTTGTTATTTAGAAAAAATCGTGTAAACTTGGCGCAATTTTTTACTGCAATGATATAGAGGATTATTAGAAAATGAAAAAATTAACATTAGCGATGTTAGGTGTATTGGTTGTGAGTGCATGTACAAATAACTTTGCGACGATTACCCCCATAGAAAAACGTGATAATTTAAATCATATTTGTATTAAGGAAGCGAAAAAACCGCGTTTGCCATCATTTGTACCAAGTATTGTAAACAGCTTGAAAAATAAAGGTATTACAAGTCAAGTTTATGTGAATAGTATTCCGAAAGAATCGTGTAAATATATGTTGAATTACGCTATTAATACTCGTAATGACGTTGTATTACGTACAACTATTCGAGTGCAGGAATTGGAAGGGGACGATTATACTAAAATTGGTGAAGTTGTTTATAAACAACGTAGTGCGGAAGAACAGGCATTGTCAAAATCACAAGGTGTACAAGGTCAAGCTGATCGTATTGTCGCAGAGCTGTTCAAAAATTATTAATTAGCTGACATGGATCAAAAGTGTGAATTTTCTTTTCACATTGTAGAGTGGAAAGTTGTAACTAATAAACTGTTATCTGAAGATGATTGGCGTTTAGGTGCCGAGCATTGGTATAAAAATAGATCTTCTTTTGAAGATTTTACGCCTAAACTCACTTTTTTACCTGCAATGAAACGTCGTCGTTTGAGCGATCTCGCACGTTTGTTTTTTGAAGCTGCTTGGGAACTTGTACCCGAAGAACAGAGTAACATTCCTGTAGTGTATGCTTCAAGAAATAGCGAGATCAATCGTAATTTTGCTTTATGGCAACAACTTTTGACAGAGGGCGACGTTTCGCCCACCTCATTTAGTTTATCAGTACATAATGCGTTGGTTGGGCAATGGTCTGAATTTCGTCAAGTAACAACTGAAACGATAGCGATTACGGCTCGTCAAGATAATCTTGAAACGGCTTTATTAGAGGCTTATTTATTGTTAAATGATGGATATGAACAGGTATTAGTTGTCTCGTCAGAGTATCCACTCGCAGAAAGTTATAATGTTCAACCTGTTGAACGACAACCTTTTGCTTATGCATTAGCAATGGTTATTGAGAAAGGTGAGCAGTACAGTTTGGCTCTTTCTACTATAAATCAAGAAAAATTAACTGTTTGTAAATCTTCATTGTTTACATCAGATAGCACATTGATGTGGGTTCATAACCAATTTGTAAAAAAAATGGAATGGGATACTGTAAGTAGTTCAGGAGCAATTTGGAAATGGCAGAAAAAATAGATTTTGTACGCCGTTTTATAGGTACAGCTTTCGGTTTTTTCTTGTTCGGTTTACTTGGGATTGCATATAGAATTATTCTTTATCCTTATGTCAAACGTGCAAAGTGTGGTGATTTTTCACAACAATTTAAGGCTCGGCAATTAGTGGGTAATATTTGGGCTTTCTTCGTTAAATATATGATTTGGGCCGGATTGCTAGAAGTAAAATATGAGGGATTTGAACGTTTAGGACGAAAAGGTCAATTGGTTGTGGCAAATCATCCTTCATTGATTGATGTTGTATTGATTTTTAGTAAAGTACCTCGTTTGAATTGTATTGTTAAAAAAGACTTGTTAAAAAATCCAGTTATGGTTTTTCCTATCATTGCTTGTGGTTTTTTACCTAATAGCGAAAGTGAGGAAGTGTTAGAAAAAAGCCATCAAATTTTGCAAGAAGAATCCTTATTACTTTTTCCAGAAGGAACGAGAACAGGTTTAGATGGAATCGTAAATTTACATCGAGGAGCTCTGTCAATTGGCTTACGTAGTTCAAGTCTTATTACACCTATTATAATAAAGATGACCCCTCCTAGTTTAAAGAAAGGGCAGCCTTGGTATAAAATCGCGACAAATAAAATTTGTTATGAGCTCAAAGTTGGAGAGGATATTGATCCTAAAGTGTTATTATCTGAAAAACCACTACCAATAGCTTCTCGTCGTTTGAAAAAGCAATTAGAAGATTTATTTAATTCACAAACTCATTAAATTTTAAGGAAACATTATGGAACTAGAACAACAATTAAAACAGCTGATCATTGATAGTCTTGCTCTTGAAGATATGACTGTTGAGGATATAGAAACGGATGCACCATTATTTGGCGATGATGGTTTAGGTTTGGATTCTGTAGATGCATTGGAATTGGGGCTTGCTGTGCAAAAAGCATTCAATTTGCAATTAGATAGTGAGAAGCAAGGATTAAGAGATCACTTTGAATCTGTCGCAACGTTGGCAAAGTTTATTCGTGAACAAAATAACTAGGGGTTAATCATGACTGAACAAGAAATTCAAATAGTATTGGTTAATGCATTAGAAACACTTTTTGAGGTTGATCCAAATAAGGTCACTCTTGATACAAATTTATATCAGGATTTGGAAATAGACAGTATTGATGCAATTGATTTAATTGATCATATTAAGCGTGAAACAGGTTATAAACTTCAAGCGGAAGATTTTCGTAATGTTCGCACAGTCGCTGATGTCATACAAGCTGTGTTAAAAATTAGTCAGAATACGGAGTAATTAGATGGTAGGTATTTTCCTACCTTATTTAGATTATGCAATTTTTATCTTCTCATTATATCGCTCAAAATCCAGTATGGCTCTATATTGATTTTGAAAAGCGAGTTTGGCAAATCGTACACCAATTTAGACAACACAAAATTTCTAGTGTTGCATTATGGTTTGAAGATGGCGCAAAGCTTGCTTGTACCCTGCTTGCTTGTTGGCACGCTAATGTCCGTGCGATTTTTTTACCTAATTTAGCAGAAGAAAACCTAGTTTGGGGCAAATCATTAGTTGATTTGTGGCTTACCGATACTCAGTTTCCTCTTGATGATGCCGTTCAGTTTGATTGTTTTGCAACTGAATATATAGAGAAAATTATTCCAGACAAGTCACTTATGGATTTTATTTCTGAAACGGAATTTTTATTGAAAACCTCAGGAAGTACTGGTAGCCCTAAAATTATTACAAAAACGGCAGGACAGCTTTGGCAGAATGCTCAAGCTTGTGCGAAAACGTTTGGTTTTACATCAGATAATAGCTATACCGCAATTAGCACAGTTAGTATTCAACATTTATATGGTTTAATTTGTCAGATTATGATGCCATTAGTACTGGGGTGGCAAATTGAACGTAAACAACAATTTTTTCCTGAAATGGTTTCTTCAGCCTGTAAACAAGCAGAAAAAAGTGTGTTGATTACCAGTCCGACAATGTTGTGTAGCATTGATTGGAATCGTCTTAAGTTTCCGAATTTAACCGCTATTGTATCGGCGGGAGGAAGACTTTCAGAGGATGTAGGAGAGAATATTTTTACAATAACTAATGTTGATGTTATTGATTTTTATGGCACCACTGAAATTGGCGCTATTGCAACAAAACAACGTAATCAACATTGGAAGCCAATGGAAAATGTGATGATTGGTGTTGATGATCGTTCAGCATTATGGGTTGAAGCTCCGTGGGCTAAAGGAAGGGAGCAAACAGAAGATGTCGTTTGTTTGCATTCAACATATTTTGAGATGCTAGGAAGAGCAGATCGTATCTTAAAATTAGGGGATAAACGTATTTCTCTGTTAAGTGTGGAAAATGCATTATTGCAGCATCATTGGGTTGAAGATATTTTTGTTGGGAAACATCCTGATTTTGATAGACTTGTAGCTTGGGTGGCACTTTCTGAAAGTGGAATGTCTGTTTACCATCAGAGTCGTAAAATTTTGGTTACAACGTTAAAACAACACCTTGCTCATACACAAGACAAAATGGCTTTTCCTCGTTTTTGGCGATTCACGAATAAGCTACCGCGTAATGCGCAATCTAAATTAAGTAAAATAGACTTTGAAAATCTTTGTCGATCAAAAAAGTTAGACGAATTTTATGTTTAAACTAAGCGTAAATACTTTATTAACATTACTTTCGATTGCATATCCATTATGTATTTTATGCCAGCCACAAGCAAAATTTTTGTCTTATTTTGCTTTTGGTTTGTCTATTTTATGGTTATTTAAAAGTCTACAAGCTGTTAAATTTTTACGGCTTTTTGCTATTTTTATGTCAATGCTACTTCTTTTAGTAGGGATAACAAGAACATTTAATCTTATGTATTGGTATCCTGTTGTTATTAACAGTATTATGTTGATATCCTTCGGGGGAAGTTTATGGGCAAAACAAACTTTTGTGGAGCGTTTAGCCCGTTTACAAACACCTAATTTGCCTTTTGAGGCTGTTGCTTATACACGTAAAGTAACGCAAATTTGGTGTGGTGTTTTTATTCTGAATATAGTGATGTCAAGTGGTTTAATTTTGTTTGAACAGATTGAACTTTGGGCATTTTATACGGGCGGTGTAGCTTATTTTATTATGGGGGCTGTTATGTTAATTGAATGGATTGTTCGCCCTAAATATAAATAGATTATGAAAAAGAATTTAATTGCTATACATCCTCATTGGGAGGAAGATGATTTTTTTTTGAGAGTGGCACAGATTGCAAAGCAATTTCGGCAAGATGATGTTCATTCTATTGGACTTTGGTTTGAAGATGCTGCAAATTTTGCTTGTGTGCTTATAGCATGTTTTCAGGAAAATATCACTGTATTATTACCACCAAATTTGCTGGTAGAAAATCAGCAATGGATTGCTGATAACACGACCTTATTTCTTGATGATAATAAGTTTAAAAAGTATGGCTGCTTGCAGCATATTACAGAAATTCAGCCATTCGATCCTACTGTTTCTCAAGCCAAAATTTGTATGAAAACGTCGGGGAGTAGTGGGGAAGCTAAAGTTTTGGTAAAAACGGCTGATATTTTATGGAGAGAGGCTATTGAGGTTGGTAAGTTTTTACCTTTCCAACAAAATACTTTATCTGTTATAGGTACTGTTAGTATTCAGCATTTTTATGGCTTAACCTATCGCGTTTTAATTCCTCTTTGGCATAGATTGCAAGGAAAACAGTGGTTATTGGGAAGAGAGCAGGTTATTTATCCAGAGCGTTTGATTATGAATAGTCAAGATGAAATAGAAACATTATGGATTACTAGCCCGGCATTACTTAGTAGAATGAATTTAGATATGCTTAAATCGGCAGATTGTCATCTTGCAGGTATAATTTCTTCTGGTGGAGCCTTAGATGAACAGTTAGGTTTAGCTATTCAACAAGCTACACATAGCCCAGTTATGGAAGGATATGGTAGTACAGAAACGGGATGTATTGCTTTTCGGCAACCTACTCAATTGTGGAAACCTTTATTTGATATAAAACTTGGTATAAATGATGAAGGCGCATTATGGGTGGAATCAAGTCGTACTGAAGGGCGAGAACAAACAGCTGATGCAGTAGATTTATATAAAGAAGGATTCCATTTATTAGGACGTATTGATCGTATCGTTAAGTTAGGAGATAAGCGCCTATCGTTAGTAACGATAGAGCAGTGTTTACAGCGTAGTGAATTGATAATGGATGCATATGTTGCACAACATCCTGAAAAACAACGAATTGTGGCATGGTTAGCTTTAAATGAAATAGGAATTTCATTCATTCGTGAAAATGGACGTAAGGCACTTATTGAAGGATTAAAATTAAATCTATCTCTCAGTCATGAGTTATTTGCTCATCCTCGTTATTGGCGATTCACGACAGAACTGCCTCGTAGTGCGCAGTCAAAAATACAACGTAGTGACTTTGAAGCTGTTTGTTATAACGAATTAAGAGAGCCAATTTGGTATGAGAATCAAACTGAAGATAATTCAATAACCTTTAAAGGTGTTGTGCCTCTGGATTTAATTTATTTCAAAGGGCATTTTTCAAATTTTCCACTTGTTCCTGGAGTTGTAGAATTACAGTGGACGGTAGAAAAGTCACAAGAATTTTTAGGGCGAAATTTTGAAATAGAAAGAATCGATAATTTGAAATACCAAGCCTTTCTTCGCCCAAATGATTATGTTGAATTAACTCTAATTTGGGATCAGGATAAACATCGTATGAAATTTACCCTTAGAAATGCAGAAAGCCTCTGTGCAAGTGGTCTTATTATTGAAAGACTTTGTTAAGGAGAAAATAATGTTTAATCCCGTTGCGTTAGTTCCACACTACAATCATTCCAGTACAGTGACACAGGTTGTGCAAGATTTATTAGCTCTTGGTTTGCCTGTTATTATCGTCGATGATGCCTCGCAAAAAGAGCAAACAAGTGTGCTTGAAACATTAGCGATATTGCCAAATGTCTCTGTTATTTATCGTTCTAAAAATGGGGGAAAAGGAGCCGCGGTAAAAACAGGATTAAAAGCTGCGAAATCAGAGGGATTTAGTCATGCTGTACAAGTTGATGCTGATGGACAGCATCATCTTGAGGATATTCAAAAAATGTTAGTGAAAGCACAACAATATCCAAATGCAGTAATTTGTGGAAAACCTATTTATGGCGATGATGCTCCTAAGTCTCGTTTGTATGGCCGTAAAATTACGAATTTTTGGATTGCCATTAACACTTGTTCTTTAGCTATTGAAGATGGAATGTGCGGTTTCCGTTTATATCCCTTAGAGTCGGTTGTTACGATTATTGAGCAGGTTAATTTAGGCGAGCGTATGGATTTCGACATTGAGATTTTAGTACATTGCCACTGGGAACGTATACCAATGGTTTGGATTGCAACCCCTATAAAATATGAACAAAACGGTATTTCACATTTTCGTGGTTGGGTTGATAATTGGCTGATTAGTAAAATGCATGCGAAACTATTTTTCAGGATGCTGAAACGTGTTGTGACTGGGAAAATTTAGTGATTTCAAAACAAAATGAACAGCATTGGGCTAAGCAGAAAGAGAGAGGCTCAAGGTTTTTTTTAAGTATTACTCGTTGGGTGGTACAATATTGTCCACTATGGTTGATCCGTTTTTTTACTTTCTGGGTTGTTTTATATTTTTACCTGACTTCTCGTCATGGGCGTAAAAATATTGCAGAATATCAGCAAAATTTGACCGCACATTTCCCTCATATTCAGTTAGGTTTCGCACCTATTTTTCGGCAATTTTTAGCTTTTGGTGAAGCTATTACTGATCGTTTTGCCGTTTGGCAACGCCAAATTTGTTATGATGATCTAGTTATTGATGATTCTGAAAACCTTTATGCTGAAATTGATGCTGGAGGGCGAGGACAAATATTGTTGTGTTCTCATTTTGGTAATATAGAAATTTGTCGTGCTTTATCTAATAATGAATATCACAAAGAGTTTAAATTAAATACATTAGTACATAGCAAAAATGCTGAAGTTTTTAATCATGCTTTATACGAGGCGGGAGCGGGGGCATTACCATTGATTCAAGTAGAAGATCTGAATGCAGAAAAGATGCTTGAATTAAGTGAGTGCCTTGAGCGAGGAGAATGGATTGCTATTGCAGCAGATCGTGTGCCTATTCGAGGCGATAGAATACAAAAAGTGGATTTTCTTGGTAAGTCTGCTGCTTTTCCTGAGGGCGCTTGGTTATTAGCAAGTTTATTAAAAGCACCAATTAATACAATTTTTAGTATCAAAGAAAATGGTCGCTATCGCTTAAAGCTTCGTCATTTTTCTCCACCTATTACGGGGAGAGGGAATGTCCGTCAAGAAAATATTTACGTTGCTATGCAAAGGTATGCTGATGTTTTAGCTAAAGAGTGTGCTGAAAATCCATTGCAATGGTTTAATTTTTATGATTTTTGGCATAGTTATTCTGATTAAACTATGCTATAAAAGGGCAATTTCTATAACTAAGGAGTTTTCTATGAAATTAATAAAAGTTATTGGTGTAGGGATCACAGCTGCTATGTTAGCCGCCTGTGCTCCTCGTAATACAACACAATATTATTCTATTCAAGATGCGTTAAATTCGGCAGAAGCTAAGGAAGCCCTGGATCCAAAGATTAAGCTTTATTTTGCAAAGCCAGCACCTGGCAAAGTGATTAAAGCTGGGATTACGACCAATCCTAAAACTAATTCAGCAAACAAATCTGACGAAGCTTCATGTCGTTGGGCATTTTTGTCTGCTGTAAAAAAATTCCAAGAAAGAGCAGTAAAAGAAGGGGCAACAAAAGTTGGTAACTTGGTTAGCTATTATAAGAAAAATGAGTTCAAAAGTGCTACTCAATATGAATGTCATGCAGGTAATTTAATGAGTGGTGTGGCATTAAAAGGCGATATTGTAAAATAAAGACATCATAGAAGAAATTTTGTAGAATGGGCGATAATTTTATTTATCGCCTATTTATTATGAAATTAAAAAAACATGTTTATTGTTATGATGAGTCTGAGTATGAAATTCCTTTTTTTGATGTAGATTCAATGAATATTATGTGGCATGGACATTATGTAAAATATTTGGAGCTTGCTCGCTGCGCCTTTCTTGAGCGAATTAATTATACTTATGACGTAATGCGAAAAAATGGCTATGGTTGGCCTATTGTTCAATTAAATTTGAAATACATAAGGCCTGCTTTATTCCGGCAGAAAATCTGTGTTCAATTACAATTAGTTGAATATGAAAGTTGTGCACGTTTTGATTATACGATCATTGATATTGCAACGGGTGAAAGATTAACGCAAGGAAGTACAACACAAATGGCTGTAGATATTAATACCCGAGAAACTCAATTTCAAACGCCTCTTTCATTTAGAAAAGCAGTTGAAAGTTATATGACCTTTCAACCTCGATAAGGAAAAAAGATGAAAAAATACTTATGTTTGGCGTTGTTATTTATCAGTTCTGCTGCGATGGCATTTTCTGAGGCTGAGCTCGTTCAAATGTTACAAAAACCTGAAAATGTTCAAGGAAATTTTGTGCAACAGCGTTTTTTAAAATCATTGGTAAAACCCATTACGACAAGTGGTCAATTTTCGTTAGTAAAAAACAAAGGATTACTTTGGCAAATGCAAAAACCCTTTGTTAGCAGGTTGAAGGTATCATCTGAAGGGATCCAACAGTGGAATGGCGTTTCTTGGGTTAATTCTCAAAAATTTGGACAATCAGAACAAATAGCCCTTTTCCTTAATTTGTTGACAGGAGATGTGTCAGGATTATCTCAACACTTTGAAATAATTTTAACTGGAACAGAAAAACAATGGCGTTTAAAATTACTTCCTCGCACATTGATTATGAAACAGATTTTTCAATCTATTCAATTACAAGGCGATCATTTAGTAAAGGAGATAGAGCTGTCAGAAGTACAAGGTGATCGTACTTTGATTCAATTTAGCCAATTAAAAATGAACCAACCTTTGGTTGATTTTACTCAATAAGTTTTGGAATGCTTAAATGAAACGATTGAATTTAATTCGTTTATTTTATACCGCTCTTTTGGGCGGTATTTTCATTTTGTTTTTTTCATCATTTTCACAGGAAAAATGGCTAGAAACCGATCTTAGAACATTGCTACCTACAGAAACAAGCTGGTCAAGTATTCAAATTTATGCGGATAAACGACAAGAAACATTGCTTAATCAAAATATTGTCGCGCTTATTGGCCATCAACAGCCAACAACGGCTTATCACTTAGCGAATGAAATAACAAAGTTATGGCAAGAAAGTAGTCAATTTTCACAGATTAATAGTAAAATTCAGCCCGATTTATTAGCATTACAAGCAGATATTCAACGTGTGAAATTTGCTGTGTTACCTGAGTCTATTCGACAGATATTACTTACTCAACCAAGTAATTATTTTCAAGTTTATGCACAACAATTAGCTAATCCCTTTATAAAAACTAATTTATTACCTTTAGAGCAAGATTGGCTTGGTTTTGGTCGTTTTGTACTACCTCAATCACAAAAATTAAGCCATATGCAGTGGGATGCAGAAAATGGTTTTATTTATACTGAAAACGCTAGAAAAACTTGGGTTTTGTTAAATGGTCAATTAAAACAGCGCGAAATGATGAATGTTTCCCAAGATATTCCTACATTAATTACACAGAGTAAAGCAATCGCTCAACACTCCCATGCTGATTTTATTTCAACAGGTGCCTTACTTTTTTCTGCACATTCAAAGCAACAAGCAGAAAAAGAAAGTACTTGGATGAGTATAATTGGTATTGGATTAACTTTACTTTTGCTTCTGAGTGTTTTTCGAACATTACACATTTTATGGCTTTTTTTACCGATTGTATTGGGGATGCTTATTGGTTCACTCTTTACTATTTTAGTACTTGGTAAGATCCATATTCTGACTTTAGTTATAGGAACAAGCCTTGTGGGAGTATTGATTGATTTTCCCTTACATTGGTATGCATCTTCCATTCAAAGTACAAATTGGCATTCAGAAAAAGCTATGCAAGCACATCAATCCAGTTTTCTGATTACATTATCTATCACATTATTAGGTTATGGTTTACTATGGTTCACTGATTTACCTATATTAAAACAAACAGCTTTGTTTTCTGCTACCGCCCTTATCGTGGCGTTGCTAACGACCAGATTATTTTTACCCTTACTTATTAAACAACCTCCATTGACAGCGCGTCTTCCAGTATTGCCTTTTTCAAAAATTCGCTTAAAACATCCCATATTGTATGTTATAGCGGGGCTATTTATAGCAACGGGTATTTATCAATCAAAATGGCAAGATGATATTCGTCAATGGATTAATTTGCCTAAAGCTATGCTCGCTGATGCACAAAAAATTGGTGAATTAACAGGGATTGATTTAGGCAGTCAGTATTTCCTAGTAACGGCTAAAAATGATGATGATTTGTTAGAAAAAGAACGAGTATTATCAGCACAATTAACTAAACTTGGACAACCACATCAAGCGTTGAGTCAATGGATAATGTCAGAAAAAATGCAACAAGCATTTTATTTGCAAATTACTGATAAAATTCAACCAAATGATTATCATGCATTAGATGAATTAGGCGTGCCAAATGAATATATTTTAGCTGCATTTGATGAACTTAAAAAAATTCATCCAGTGAGCCTAAAAACAGCATTAAATACTTCATTAGGTCAAGGATGGAACGCGTTATATTTAGGTAATTTGAATAGTCAAGTCGCCAGTTTAGTTAAGATAATCAATGCTAAAGATCAAGTACAGATGCGCGCTTTAGCAAATGGTGTAGATATTTTTTGGCAAGATAAAAGAGCTTATTTGAACGATGCTTTTCAGCACACAAGAAATAAAGCTGCTTGGTTAAAAATACTTTCATTTGCTATTGCTGGGTTATTTTTATGGCGGTGCTTTGGTGCCCCAAAAACTATTCGTCTTCTGTGTATTCCATCTATTGCAATCGCTGGCACAATAGCAATGTTTGGTTGGTTAGGATTTCCGATAACATTATTTGCCATGTTTGGATTACTGCTTGTATCTGCGATAGGTATTGATTATGTTGCCTATATGCAATCCATTCAGGAACAAAAATCTACAAAACACATTGCGATTACACTTGCCGCAACGACAACACTTATTTCATTTGGTTTATTAGCTTTTAGTTCTACACCAGCAGTATCTTCTTTTGGATTAAGTGTAACGATTGGTGTATTTTTCGCTGCGTTGTTAAGTTTAAGTTTAGATTAAAAGGAAAAATTCCAGATTCCATAAGAAATTATATTTATGGAAAATTGAAATGTTTCAATAGCTTATTAGCGATTAGGTTGAAAGGGATTTTTGCGTGCTAAATCCAATGATTTCCAGTAGAATGGGGCGCTTTTATAAATAAGGAATAACTATGGCAAGAGAATTTAAACGTAGCGATCGCGTCGCTCAAGAAATACAAAAAGAAATAGCGGTAATCTTACAACGCGAAGTGAAAGATCCCCGTATTGGGATGGTGACGGTTTCTGATGTGGAAGTATCTAGTGATTTATCTTACGCAAAAATCTTCGTGACTTTTTTATTCGATCACGATAAAACGGCAATTGAGCAAGGAATGAAAGGCTTAGAAAAAGCATCGCCTTATATTCGTTCGTTGCTAGGCAAAGCGATGCGTTTACGTATCGTGCCAGAGATTCGCTTTATTTACGATCAATCCTTAGTGGAAGGGATGCGTATGTCAAATCTTGTGACAAATGTTGTGCGTGAAGATGAGAAAAAACACGTTGAGGAAAGCAACTAATGTCTAGACCTCGTAAACGCTGGCGTGATGTTGATGGTGTATTTTTGTTGGATAAGCCACAAGGCATGTCATCAAATGACATCATGCAAAAGGTAAAGCGTTTATTTCAAGCGAACAAAGCAGGGCATACTGGCGCGCTCGATCCCTTGGCTACGGGAATGTTGCCGATTTGCTTGGGTGAAGCAACTAAGTTTTCACAATTTTTGCTTGATGCCGATAAGCGTTATCTTGTTACGGCAAAATTAGGCGAACGCACCGATACTTCCGATGCGGAAGGGCAAGTCGTGGAAACTCGTGAAGTTCATGTTGAAACTCAGCAAATTTTGACCGCACTTGAACAATTTCGTGGTGACCTTTTACAAGTGCCAACCATGTTTTCCGCACTAAAGCATAACGGTAAACCGCTTTATGAATATGCGCGCCAAGGTATTACGGTTGAGCGTGAGGCGCGTCCAATAACGATTTTTGAACTTAATTTTATTGAATATCACGCACCTTATTTAACCTTAGAAGTGCATTGTTCAAAAGGCACTTATATTCGCACCTTAGTAGATGATTTGGGTGAAGTGCTAGGTTGTGGCGCACATGTGACAATATTACGCCGTACAGCCGTAGCGGATTATCCCGTAGCAGAAATGATGCCAATTGATGAGTTACAACTGCTCGCTGAAAGTTTTCCATTAAGTGAATTAGATCGTCTATTACTGCCAACCGATACCGCTGTAAGTAAATTGCCCGCTTTGCATTTGGATGCAGAGCAGAGTAAAGCCATTGATTTTGGTCAGCGAGTGAAATTTGCTAACGATCAGCAATTAAGTGGCCAAGTGCGGTTATTTTCAGCGGAGAATTTATTCTTAGGCGTGGCATTGATCGACGGGAATATTATTCGCCCACAACGGTTAATCACGCAATCCGCATAACCTAATTGCCTTTCTTATAAAATTCTAGTAATCTCATCTGTAATTAATTTTTTACAAATTGTGTAAAATAAATTTTGCAGGTGAGTTTTATGGAAGCCCTAAAGGATTTACGTTCTGAAATTGATTCGCTTGATCGCGAACTTATCCAACTTTTTGCTAAACGTCTTGAGTTGGTTTCTCAAGTCGGTAAAGTTAAACATCAACATGGATTACCTATTTATGCGCCAGAGCGCGAAATAGCAATGCTCCAAGCACGTCGTTTAGAAGCTGAAAAAGCAGGCATTTCAGCAGATCTGATTGAAGATGTTCTACGCCGTTTTATGCGTGAATCCTATGCCAATGAAAACCAATTTGGCTTTAAAACCATCAATCCTGATATTCACAAAATTGTTATCGTGGGCGGTTATGGTAAATTGGGTGGCTTATTTGCCCGCTATTTACGTGCATCTGGCTATCCAATTTCTATTTTAGATCGTGAAGATTGGGCGGTAGCTGAAAATATTTTAACGAATGCTGATGTCGTGATCGTTTCTGTTCCTATTAATCTCACCTTAGAAACAATTGAACGCTTAAAACCTTATTTAACGGAAAACATGCTACTTGCAGATTTAACCTCTGTTAAGCGTGAACCGCTAGCTAAAATGCTTGAAATCCATTCTGGTGCTGTTTTAGGTTTACATCCAATGTTTGGGCCAGATATTGCAAGTATGGCAAAACAAGTGGTTGTGCGTTGTGATGGCCGTTTTCCTGAACGTTACGAATGGTTACTTGAGCAAATTCAAATTTGGGGCGCAAAGATTTATCAAACCGATGCCACAGAACACGATAACAATATGACTTATATACAAGCCTTGCGCCATTTTTCAACTTTCGCGAATGGTTTACATCTTTCCAAACAGCCCGTTAATCTTGCTAATTTATTGTCTCTTTCTTCTCCTATTTATCGTTTAGAACTTGCGATGATTGGGCGTTTATTTGCGCAAGATGCAGAGCTTTATGCAGATATTATTATGGATAAACCAGAAAATTTAGCGGTAATTAAAACGCTAAAACAAACTTACGAAGAAGCCTTAAGTTTCTTTGAAAATAATGATCGTCAAGGTTTTATTGATGCTTTCCACAAGGTGCATGACTGGTTTGGCGATTATTCAGAACAATTCTTAAAAGAAAGCCGTCAGCTATTGCAGCAGGCAAATGATTTGAAGCAAGGGTAGTAAAGTGCGGTGAAATCTCACCGCAGTTTTCTGTTTATTTAAAGGAAATTTCGTTAGCTGTATTAGCGTATAATATTTTTTGTCTTAAAGCAGCTACTTGTATAACAGCAGGAATAGTGACTCGATATGCTGCGCCAGCAATATCAAATGCAGTCCATAATCCAGTAATTACCCATCCAATAGGTCCACTTAATACAGCAAAAGCTCTTGTTGCTGCGGCATTTCCAGCAAAAGATAGTCCTCTTCCAATTAATGCTTTTAAAACTGCATTTACGACAATGACCGTTAATTGGTAAGATTTAAATCCACCAGCTCTAAAAATAGTTTGGAATGAACCTAGTAAGACTTGTTTAGTAATGTTTTGAGTATTTTGGATTCCGAGTCCAGCAGCAAGTTGTCTGATTTCATCAGGAGACATTTTTTCCAATGAATCTTCCAATATTTTTGATAGAAGTGCATCTTCTATTCTATCAGCAGTAGAATTTTTATTGTAATTAACTTTCATTTTATCGCATACGTCACAGAGTACTTCTTTATAAAGTACTCCTTTACCACCACAGAATATATTTGCGAAAGTATTTCCACCAAAACATTGAATTTCTGCGGCAATTTCTTCCCAATATAGACTATGATAAGGATGATGCTTTTTATATGCATCACTTAATGTTAATTCCTCAGTTAGTCTTTTACTGCCATCTTTATCGTGTGTTAAACAATACACAAGATCATTAAGATCTTCATCTGTACATTTAGATAAAAATTCAAGATCTGGATCATATCTATAAGCCATAATTATTTTCCTTATATAATTAATGATGTTTTTAATAGTCAAATCCTATATTATATAAATATAAAAGTCAATTATAGTTATCTTTTATTCGTTTTTAGTTTGTTGTTGTTTGTTGCTGAATTTTACAAACTAAAAAAATGAATAATGTAAAACAATCAGCACATAAACAGCGTTATATTTTTGCTAAAAATATGAGAAAGGTTCGTCGCTGGAAAGATATATCTCAAGAAACATTGGCTTTAACAGCTGGTGTTAGTAGAACGTATATCGGGGAAGTTGAAAGAGGCGAGAGAGCTGTATCAATAGATATAATGGGTAAAATAGCAGATACGCTAGAAATTGAACTATTTGAATTATTAAAAGAAGAATTTGATAAAAATTTCTTATAGTTATGAATTTAATGGCGAGGTATCCCTCACCATTAGGCGATTTTTATATTTACTGTCTCGCTAATCTTAAGTTTTCAGGTAAGTTCTCAAAATTAGAACGGAAGGGGTTGATGTCTAATCCGCCGCGTCGGGTATAGCGTGCGTAAACAGTAAGTTTTTCTGGTTTAGCGTAGTGCATTAAATCGCAGAAAATGCGCTCGACACATTGTTCATGAAATTCATTATGCTGACGGAACGATACAACGTAACGCAATAATTTTTCGTGATCGATTTTTTTACCAACATAATGAATATGTAACGTTCCCCAGTCTGGTTGATTGGTAATCAGGCAGTTAGATTTCAACAAATGGCTGACTAATTTTTCTTCGACAATTTCATCAGATACGCAATCTTTCAGCCAATCAGCGTTAAATTCGTAGCTGTTAATTTCAATATCTTGTTCATCAATGCAATCGCCTTGTAAATGATCAATTTTTTGAGAATCATAAACTGCCACTGGATTTAACCGCACTTTTACATCGCCTTGCGCGCATTCGCTTAAATCGCGTTGCATAGTTTGTTGAACGGCATTGAAGTCGGCAAATTTGCTTTGGTTGAAGCTATTTAAATAAAGTTTAAAACTTTTTGATTCAATCAAATTTTGGCTTTGATAATCTAGATAAATGTCTGCGATAGTCACTTGTGGCAAGCCTTTTTCATTGAGCCAAGAGATTTCATAAGCCGTCCAAATATCGGCACCGATAGTAAATGGTTGGTTTTGAGTAATGCCCAATCCATCACGATTTAACGCACGTGGCACAGGTTGTAATAACGTGCGGTCATATTGAGAAGCGTATTCCGTTTTTTGACCGAGTTTTAAGGATTTTAAGCTGTTGTCTTGATAATTCATCTTTTCTCCGATTAGGTGTTCGAGTTTTGCAAATTTCGACACTTTATAAATTAATTACAAAAAATTCCACGATAGATTCGAAACTAATCGACAGGTATCGCATTTAAAATGAAAGGTATCAAAAATCGCGTCTTTTAACGCCCAGTTTGCACCACAAGAAGGGCAGCAACGAGATTTTTCAGATTCTAAAGATTGCCCACCTACACGATATAAATAATAGTAAGTCGGTATGTCTGTTTCTTTTTCTATTTCTTGGACTAAATAACGCCCATGTTTTGAAAGTGTGCTTTGATGATCGGAAATTTCTGCCAAAGATTGTTGTTCTAATACCGCACCATTCATTTGTAGTTGATCGCAGGCTTGCCAATTTTCTTGCCATTTAATCAGATCTTGGCTTAAGTGCGATTGATTTTTCAACTGTTTATATAAAGGGATTGGGGCGAGATTTTCTCCGCTGTGAATCGGCGAGCAACTTTGTAAATGGGTTGTGTAAAGCACTTGCCAAGCTGGCGACGCATTTTCTGCCGTTTGATCTGAATTGAAATCATCGCCCACAAGTTGAAAACCATCAAAAATTACACCGCACTTTTCGGCTTCTTCTAATGCCCTATTCACTTCTGTGTTATTATTTTGCGGGAAAAGACTATCTTGCTCGGGGCAAATGACACGCATAGCAAAGCCTTGTGCGCCACCTTCTTCCGCTAAATATAAAGGAATTTCACGTCCGATAATTTGCCCGTTATACCGCCATTGATCGATTACGGCATTAAGTAAACGGCTTTGTGATTCAATGTTATTTTCAAGGGCAGTCAGGCGAAAATAGGTCTCGATTAAATACATAAATTTTTTAATTGCTGTCCGATTTGGTTTAAGCCGTTTAAACGCGTTTCGCTTAAACGTTGTGAAATGCCGAGTTCGCTAAAAAATGCAGTAATATCAAATTTATTCAATTCATCCGCTGTTTTACCATTAATTTGATTGAGTAAAATCCAAAGCAAGCCATTCATAATTCTAGCTTCGCTAAACCCGTTGAATTGAAAAGTGCGGTCATTTTTAGGCATAATTTGAAACCACATTTGTGCTTCGCAGCCAGTAATAGGTTGCATTTGAGCAAGTTCATCATCGCTTGGGCGAGATAAATTTTTGCCAGCTTGAATAATCAGGCGATAGCGATCTTCCCAATTTTTAGCTTGTTTTAATTGTTCTATCATTGTAATAAATCCAATGCTTTATCTAAGGCGGTAAAAAATGCCTCTACATCTTCCTGTGTATTATAAGGGGCAAAAGACAGGCGTAATGTGGTGCGTTCGCCTAAGCGTGCTAAATAAGGCTGGGCACAATGTTCGCCCACACGGAGCGCAATATTTTGCTCGCTTAAGAGCGTTGAAAGATCGGAACTGTCAATGTCATCAAATATAAAGCAAACAACGGTACTTGGTTGAGGAGAATTGAATAATCGGCAATTCTCGTAAGATTTTAACCGCACTTTGACGGATTCAGCCAAGGATATGGCGTGCTGTTCTGCCGCAGTGAAATCCCATTTTTGTAGCCAATTCAGTATAGCATTAAAGCCAATAACTCCAGCAATATTGGGTGTGCCAGCTTCTAAACGATAAGGCAATTCGGCAAAAGTAATGTGATCACTTGATACACGATCAACCATTTTCCCACCAAAAAAGAGTGGTTGAAGTTGAGAAAGTGCGGTCAATTTTCCTGTTAAAACGCCAAGCCCATTGGGACCATAAATTTTATGGGCAGAAAATGCGAGGAAATCGGCATCTAAATCTTGTAAATCAATTTTGATATGGCTAATCGCTTGTGCAGCATCCACTAAAACCAACGCATTACTATGTTTTCTGATAAGTTGAATCAGGCATTTAATCGGCTGTTCTGTGCCCGTGACATTTGAAACAAAATTCAGAGCAACGAGTTTAGTTTTTTCAGAAAGGGCAGAAATAAGGGCATTTTCATCAATTAGCCAATTATCTAAAATCGGTAAAACTCGAATTTTTGCACCGCACTTTTTCGCTGTTTTGTGCCAAGTGACAAAATTAGCATGATGATCTGCTTGGCTAATCAGAATTTCATCTTCTGCGTTTAATTGTGGTAGTAATCCATTTGCCACTAAGTTAATCGCGTGAGTTGTACCCGAAGTCCAAATAACAGCGCGTTTATCTTCTGCATTAATTAATTCTTTAACTTGTGTGCGAGCCTGTTCATATTGCGCAGTTTGAGCAGCATCATATTGGCTACGATGCACTGAACCTGCAGAAGCATAAAATTCAGCGGTGCGATCAATTAACACTTGAGGCTTCAACGCAGTGGCTGCGTTATCTAAATAAATAACGGCATCTTCACGTTGGAAATAGGGAAATTCTTGACGGAAAGTTTGAACATCAAAAGCCATATTTATTTTTCTCCTGTCTGCGCCATTGACTTGGTTCAATTGGATTATTGTCCGCCCAAAGACCAATTCGCTTGGCTTGTGCATTTTCTTGCGCTTGAAGATAAATCGGATCATGGGCATATTGCTTATACGCCCATGCCATACCCTGTTTAACCATCTCTAAATTGATATTTTGTTTTTGATAATAAACTACCGCTAAGGTGCGTTGATAGCGATCTTTTCCTTTTCGCGCAAGGCGTACGTCTTTTTGATAAACCAGATCAGACAAGGTTTTTTTCGATTTTTGCCCAAAGGCTTGGGATTTTTCTGGCGCGTCGATTTCGGCTAAACGAACTTTAATGGATTTATTGCCTTTAGTGAGGCAAGTAAGCGTATCGCCATCACTAATTTTAACCACACGACACGTATTTTTTTCGCGAGAACAAGCAGAAAGTGCGGTGAAAATGAGTAATAAACTGGTAAATAGTGTTTTTTGATTTATCATTTTGCAAGGTTCTTGATCTAAGTCTGGTTATTTTACCGAAAAAAACTGGTCAATTCAGAAAAAAAAAGCGTAAAATAATTTTGAAACATTATGAAAAAAGTTGAAAAAAAGGTTGTATATGGTTCAAAAATCATTTTTATTGGCCCGTTCGTTGGTCATTTTGTACATTATGTTATATCTCGGAAATCTTATCGCTCATTATGTGCCAGCCGGTGTACCTGGGAGTATTTGGGGATTGCTATTGCTCTTTTTAGGTTTAACGACACGATTAATTCATTTAGATTGGATTTATTTAGGCGCGAGCTTATTGATTCGTTTTATGGCGGTGCTTTTTGTGCCGGTAAGTGTTGGAATCATTAAATATTCAGATTTATTAATAGAACAAGTGAATATTTTATTGATTCCTAATGTTGTCAGCACTTGCGTAACTTTGGTCGTCATGGGCTTGTTAGGGAATCATTTATTCCATTTACAATCTTTTACACATAAACGTAAAAAGGTGATTAAACGCCGTGAGAACCAAGCTAAACAAATGAATGAATCAGCTTAATATAGTGGGAAATTTTTATATGCAGCAGTACATTATTTATCTTTATACATTTTTGACAATTTTCGGATTTTGGCTCGCACTACAAATTAGCAAACGTTGGAAATCAATGATTTTTAATACTTTTATTTTAACGGTATTAATTTTGGTTGCGATTTTAGTGATAGGCAAGATTCCTTATGATGATTATATGGCAGGAAATGCGCCTATTAATAATTTACTTGGCTTGAGTATCGTTGCTCTTGCATTACCTCTTTATGAACAACTTCGCCAAATTGCTAAACAATGGAAAATTATTTTATCTATTGTGGTGATCGCGTCTTTTTTCTCGATGTTAAGCGGGGCGGTGTTAGCGCTCATACTTGGTGCATCGCCTGAAATGGTAGCGACGGTATTACCAAAATCAATCACTACACCAATCGCGATGGAAGTTTCGCATAATCTAGGGGGAATCCCTGCCGTCACTGCAGTTGGGGTAGTCGTTGCAGGCTTGCAAGGCTCTGTATTTGGTTATTTAGTGTTGAAAAAATTACGCGTTAAACATCAAGAAGCGATTGGTTTATCTGTTGGAGCGGTATCTCACGCACTTGGCACTGTAAGTTGTATGGAAACTAACCCAACAGCAGGCAGTTATAGTTCTATTTCTCTTGTGCTTTGTGGGATTATTAGTTCTATTCTCGCGCCATTTGTATTTAAGCTCATTTATTTCTTTGTTTAAATATCAATAAAAATTCAACCGCACTTTATTCATTCTAGATTTTGTTTGTTCTAGATAAAGTGCGGTTGTTTTTTGTGCTAAATGATTAGATAATGCAGAAAAACTAAATAAAACAAAGCGATATGAAACCACTTATCATTGATTCTTCTTGGACAGAACGTTTTCTCCCCGATCCGCCACGCGAAAAAGATAATCGTCCACCATTTCGTCGTGATCGTGGGCGAATTTTACATTCTGCCGCCTTTCGTTGCTTGCAAGCGAAAACCCAAATTCACGCAATTGGCGAAAATGATTTTTATCGCACTCGCTTAACCCATTCTTTGGAAGTCGCACAGATTGGTAGTAGTCTCGTTGCACAGCTTAAATTTGTAGAAACCTTTGAAAGCCTTTCGCAAACATTAAATATTGATAAAAACGAGTTACAAAAGCAGTTGAAACCTTTATTGCCGAGTAATGATCTTATTGAGAGTTTGTGTTTTGCTCATGATATTGGTCATCCGCCTTTTGGGCATGGTGGCGAAACGGCATTAAATTATATGATGGCAGAGCAGGGCGGTTTTGAAGGCAATGCGCAAACCTTTAGAATTTTAACAAAACTTGAGCCTTACACTGAAAATGCAGGGATGAATCTAACGCGTAGAACACTATTGGGTGTCGTGAAATATCCTGCGTTGTTAGATGTGGCTTCGCCTCAATATGCAGAACTTAATTTTTCTCGCAATATTGATCCGCGTTTTGTGCGTATTCACGATTGGATTCCTGGAAAGGGCATTTTCTGCGATGATTTAAAAATGTTTAATTGGTTGCTGGAAAATCTTTCTGAAAATGACCGCACTTTATTTGGGAAATTTAAAAAAGTGCGGGAAAATCCTGCGGAATTTTTACAGACGAGCTTTAAATCTTTGGATTGTAGCATTATGGAATTGGCAGATGATATTGCCTATGGTGTACACGATTTAGAAGATGCCATTGTAACTGGCGTGGTAAATCCACATCAATGGCAAGCGGCACATTCCGCATTAAAACAAATTCCGTCAGCTTGGTTGCATGAAAATATTGATTCAATTAGCCAACGACTTTTCTCTGATAAACATTTTGAACGCAAACAAGCGATTGGTGCATTGGTAAACTTTTTTATTACTAATGTGCGGTGGAAATTAACGGCAAATTTTGATGAACCTTTGTTACGTTATAACGCAGAGCTGCCACCTGAAGTGATTGCTGCACTTGGTATATTTAAAAAATTCGTTTGGGATTATGTTATCCGTAATGTGGATACTCAGAGAATTGAGTATAAAGGGCAGAGAATGCTGACAGAAATGTTCCAAATTTTTGAATCTGACCCAGAGCGTTTATTACCAAGAAATACTGCAAATCGTTGGCGTAATGCACCAGAAGATGGGAAGAAGCGGATTATTTGCGATTATATTGCAGGTATGTCAGATGCGCACGCCTTGCGGGTATATCAACAACTTTGATTTAAGAGCGAATCCCATCGAATTGATGGGATTTTTTATGCAAACCGTATAGAATAGTGCGGTTAATTTTCACTGAATTTTTATGGGGCAATTGTGGCATTAATTAGTTTAACCAATGGATATCTTTCCTTTAGTGATGCACCTTTGTTAGATCACGCAGAACTACATATTGAACCGAATGAACGTGTTTGTTTAGTTGGGCGTAACGGCGCAGGTAAATCGACTTTATTGAAAATCATCGCAGGCGATGTGCTCATGGATGATGGCAAAATCCAATACGAAAAAGATCTTGTGGTTTCTCGTTTAGAGCAAGACCCACCGCGTAATGCGCAAGGTAATATTTTTGATTATGTCGCAGAAGGTGTCGGGCATTTAACGGATTTATTGAAAGAATATCATCATATTTCTGTTCAATTGGAAGAAAATTACAGTGATCAAATTTTAAGTCAACTAGAGCAAGTTCAGGCTAAATTAGAACACGCTGATGGCTGGCGATTTGAAAATAAAATCAATGAAGTGTTGTTAAAACTAGGCTTGAATCCAAATACAAAATTATCTGCACTTTCAGGCGGTTGGTTACGTAAAGCAGCATTAGCGCGCGCATTGGTGTGCGATCCTGACGTGTTATTACTTGATGAACCGACTAACCACTTGGATGTGGAAGCCATTGAATGGTTGGAAAATTTCTTACTGGATTTCCAAGGTAGTATTGTATTTATTTCCCATGACCGTTCTTTTATTCGCAAAATGGCAACACGGATTGTGGATTTAGATCGCGGTCAATTAGTGTCTTATCCAGGCAATTATGATTTATATTTAACCACGAAAGAAGAAAATCTACGCGTTGAAGCCTTGCAAAATGAATTATTTGATAAACGTCTTGCACAGGAAGAAGTGTGGATTCGCCAAGGTATCAAGGCTCGCCGTACAAGAAATGAAGGGCGAGTGCGTGCATTAAAAGCGATGCGTGAGGAACGCCGCCAACGCCGTGAGGTAATGGGAACAGCTAAATTACAGTTAGACACCTCAAGTCGTTCAGGCAAAATTGTCTTTGAAATGGAAGATGTGAGCTATGAAATCGCAGGAAAAACCTTATTAAAAGATTTTTCAACAACGATTTTACGTGGAGACAAAATTGCGCTTGTTGGGCCAAACGGCTGTGGGAAAACCACGTTCATTAAATTATTGCTGGGGGAAATTCAGCCAACATCAGGAAAAATTCGTTGTGGCACCAAATTAGACATTGCTTATTTTGACCAATATCGTGCTGATTTAGATCCTGAAAAAACCGTAATGGATAATGTGGCAGATGGTAAACAAGATATTGAAGTCAATGGTGTAAAACGCCATGTGCTAGGGTATTTGCAAGATTTCTTGTTCCCGCCAAAACGTGCAATGACGCCAGTTAAAGCCTTATCGGGGGGGGAGAGAAATCGTTTATTGCTCGCAAAATTGCTACTCAAACCAAATAATTTATTGATTCTTGACGAACCAACCAATGACCTTGATGTAGAAACATTGGAGCTTTTAGAAGAAATTTTGACTGATCATCAAGGCACATTGTTAATTGTGAGTCATGACCGTCAATTTATCGATAATATTGCGACAGAATGTTATTTATTCGAAGGTGAAGGGCGTTTGAATAAGTATGTGGGTGGATTCTTTGATGCTAAACAGCAACAAGCCAATTTCTGGGCAAGTAAAGCCGTGGAAGAACAGTCTAAAGCGAAGAAAACTGAACCGTTAAAAGAAGAAAGTGCGGTGAAAAATGACCGCACTTCTAAGCCGAAATCCGTGAAACTTTCTTATAAAGAACAACGTGAGCTAGAACAACTTCCACAACTATTGGAAGAGTTGGAAACTAAAATCACCGTACTTCAAGCTGAAATAGCCGATCCAGCATTTTTCCAACAGGCTCATGATATTACTGACGCTAAATTAAAAGCATTAGCGGATACTGAAACCGAATTAGAAACAGCATTTTTACGCTGGGAAGAATTGGAAGAAAAGAAAAGTTTGGCTGACGGTAAAGCTTAAAAAAATAACGCCCGAAAGGGCGTTTTTTAAAGATTTTCTAGGTGTTCTTTTTTCAAAATATTTTCTTCATCAAGTATTGATAAACGAGCGATAGCGTTTCGATAGGAAATTTCAAGAGTTTCTCTACTGGTTGCCATTACGCCTTGATCCACTAAAAATCCATCATTTACATCATATACCCAGCCGTGTAATGAGAGTTTTTGTCCGCGTTCCCAAGCACTTTTTACAATTGAAGTACGCCCAAGATTGTAAACCTGTTCCGCTACGTTAATTTTAGTCAGCATATCTGCACGTTTTTCTGGGGAAAGTTTACCGAGAAGATGACCGTGTTTAAACCAAATATCACGAATATGAAGAAGCCAGTTGTTGATAAGCCCTAAATCTTTATCAGCCATAGCGGCATGAATCCCCCCGCAGTTGGTGTGACCACAGATAATAATATGTTCGATTTTAAGTACATCAACAGCATATTGCACAACAGAAAGGCAATTAAAATCTGTGTGAATTACTTGGTTAGCAACATTACGGTGAACAAAAAGCTCGCCTGGTTCAAGATTTGTCAATTTTTCAGCGGGCACACGGCTATCAGAGCAACCAATCCAAAGGTAATGTGGCGTTTGATGATCCGCAAGTTCTTTGAAGTAAGTCGAATTTTCTTCTTTCATTCTTTGCGCCCAACTGTAATTGTTGGCAAAGAGTTGTTTAATTTTATCCATTTTGCTTTCCTTAAAATTTTGAAAAAATTGACCGCACTTTGGCGTAAGTGCGGTCAATATTAACGTTAAATTTAATTAGAAATTCGCATTTCTTGGCGCGCGTGGGAATGGAATTACATCACGAATGTTTTGCACGCCAGTTACATAGACGATTAAGCGTTCAAAACCAAGACCAAAACCAGAATGTGGAACGCTACCATATTTACGAAGATCGCGATACCACCAGTAATCATCTGGATTTAATCCCATTTCTTCCATGCGTTTATCAAGCACGTCTAAACGTTCTTCACGTTGTGAACCACCGATGATTTCACCAATTCCTGGAGCTAACACGTCCATTGCTGCCACAGTTTTTCCATCATCATTTAAACGCATATAGAATGCTTTAATGTCTTTTGGATAGTTTTTCACTACAACTGGTGATTTAAAATATTCTTCCGCCAAGAAACGTTCGTGTTCAGAAGAAAGATCGATCCCCCAAGAAACAGGGAATTCAAATTTCTTACCAGATTTTAATAACACATCAATGGCATCGGTATAGTCAATTTGCGCAAAATCTGAGTTTACAAAGTTTTCTAGACGAGTAATAACATCTTTATCTACATGTTTTTCAAAGAATTGTAAGTCGTCTTTACGCTCAGCCAATACTGCTCGGAATACGTATTTCAACATATCTTCGGCAAGTTTTGCGTTATCCGCTAACGTTGCAAATGCTACTTCTGGTTCAACCATCCAGAATTCAGCTAAGTGACGAGTGGTATTCGAGTTTTCTGCACGGAATGTTGGTCCGAAAGTATAAATTTTGCTTAATGCACAAGCATAGGTTTCGCCGTTTAACTGACCTGAAACCGTTAAAAATGATTCTTTACCGAAGAAATCTTGGTTGAAATCTACTTTTCCATTTTCACCACGTGGAAGATTTTCTAAATCAAGTGTAGAAACACGGAACATTTCACCTGCACCTTCAGTATCTGATGCAGTAATTAATGGAGTTGCCACCCAGTAGAAGCCTTGCTCATGGAAGAAACGGTGAATTGCTTGAGATAAACAATGGCGAACACGTGCGACAGCACCAATAATATTAGTGCGAGGACGCAAGTGAGCCACTTCGCGTAAATATTCAATAGAGTGGCGTTTTGCTGCCATTGGGTAAGTATCTGGATCTTCAACAAACCCTGTCACTTCCACCTTTTCTGCTTGTAATTCAACCGCTTGTCCTTCTGCAGGAGATTCAACGATTTTACCTGTTACAATCACAGAACAGCCTGTTGTTAAACGTAAAATTTCGTTTTCGTAATTTTCAATATCGTTATTAATAATCGCTTGAATTGGATCAAAGCAAGAACCGTCATAAACTGCTAAGAAAGATAAGCCTGCTTTAGAATCGCGACGGGTACGTACCCAACCACGTACAGTGACGGTTTCACCAATCGCCAGTTTCCCTTGTAATACATCAACAATTGATGCCACTTTAGACATATTAAACCTCTGTAACTAAATGTAATTCATTCAAAATGACCGATAGTTTACCTTAATAAAGGAAATTTTCCATAAAAATATAGTGTTGGTGCGGGTTATGAACAATAAAATAGCCTTAAAAATGTGCCCTAAATAAAATAGGTAAAGCCTTATTAATATTGAATATACGCGATTTTATGCTAAAATCTCGGGCCAAAATCATTATGGCTAATAATAGGAAAAAATATGAAAGTTTTAGAAGGCTCAGTCGCAGCACCTAATGCAAAAGTTGCAGTAGCAATTGCTCGTTTTAACAGTTTTATTAATGAAAGTTTATTAGAAGGTGCAATTGATGCATTAAAACGTATTGGCCAAGTGAAAGATGAAAATATCACTATCGTGCGTGCTCCTGGCGCTTATGAGTTGCCATTAGTTGCTCGTCGTTTAGCTGAAAGTAAAAAATTTGATGCGATTGTGGCATTAGGTACAGTTATCCGTGGCGGTACTGCGCACTTTGAATATGTAGCAGGGGAAGCAAGCAGCGGTTTAGGAAAAGTTGCAATGGATGCTGAAATCCCCGTCGCTTTTGGCGTATTAACCACAGAAAATATTGAACAAGCAATTGAACGTGCTGGCACTAAAGCAGGTAATAAAGGTGCAGAAGCAGCCTTAACCGCACTTGAAATGGTTAATCTTATTCAACAAATTGATGCGGCATAAATCATGACAGAACAAAAACAAGTGAAAAAGCCTTCTGCTCGTCGTCGTGCGCGTGAATGTACTGTTCAAGCCTTGTATTCTTGGGCGGTATCTGGCAATACTGCAGAACAAGTTGAATTAGCCTTTGTGTTAGATCAAGATATGGATGGCGTAGATAAACCTTACTTCCGTAAATTATTTCGTCAAACAGTAGAAAATATTGAAATCGTTGATTTTTCAATTTCGCCTTATATTGACCGCGCTTTTGATGAGCTTGATCCTATTGAAACTGCAATTTTGCGTTTGGCTGTCTATGAATTGCGCTTTGAATTAGATGTTCCATATAAAGTGGTTATCAATGAAGCGATTGAAGTAGCAAAAGTATTCGGTGCAGATGAAAGCCATAAATATATCAATGGCGTACTTGATAAAATCGCACCAGCATTAGGGCGTAAGTAATCCTTTTAAACTGAAAATGGCGCGCGTTTTTAACGCGTGCCTTTTCTTTTATAAGATAGGTGAAAATGGCAATGGGTGAATTTGATTTAATTAAACGATATTTTCAGCAACAAATATTAGTTGATGATTCCGTTCAATTATCTATTGGCGACGATTGTGCGCTGGTTTCCATGCCAGAGAATTATCAACTTGCCATTACGACGGATACCATGGTGGAAAATACACATTTTTTACCGACCATTTCGCCTGAAGATTTAGCTTATAAGGCTGTTGCAACAAATTTAAGTGATATTGCTGCAATGGGGGCACAGCCAAAATGGGTTTCTCTGGCATTAACTTTGCCAAATGTAGATAAAAATTGGATTTCAATATTTAGTCAAAGTTTATTGCACACGTTAAAACAATACAACGTCACATTAATTGGTGGCGATACCACAAAGGGCAACTTATCTATTACGATTACAGCACAAGGTTTTGTCGAAAAAGGTAAAGGAATTTGTCGGCATAAAGCGCAAGTTGGTGATTTAATTTATGTTTCAGGCACTTTAGGCGATAGCGTATCAGGTTTAACACAAATTTTATCGGGCAAAAGTGCGGTTGATTCTGATGATGTTTTTCTGCAACAACGTCATCTTAGACCCACACCTAGAATAGAACTTGGACGGGCGTTAATTGATATTGCTCACGCTGCCATTGATCTTTCCGATGGGTTAATCTCTGATTTAGGGCATATTCTTGAACGAAGTCAATGTGGCGCAGAAGTTGAACTTTCTGCTTTACCTCTTTCATCCGCGATTTTGCATAAATATGATCGCGCTCAAGCGGAACAATTTGCCTTAAGTGGTGGAGAAGATTATGAACTTTGTTTTACCATACCGCCCGAATCTAAAGATGAATTAGAATTACGCTTGAAAAAACTGAACGTGTCTTGTACTTGCATTGGTAAAATCACAGAAAAGTGCAGCGACTTTTCGCCACGTTTTTTACGTGATGGAAAACCTGTGAATATAACTTTTTCAAGTGGTTTCGATCATTTTAAGGAATCAAAATGACAGAAAATAATCCTCTTAAAAAAATCTCTCTTTTAAATCCTATTCATTTGCTTGCCGTTGGTTTTGGCTCGGGCTTAATTCATCCAGCTCCAGGCACGTGGGGGAGTTTAGCCGGAACAACTTTAGGCGTGATTTTGCTTTCTTTGTTAGGTGTAAAAACCTTTTTAATTTTCACTGTACTTTGTTTTCTACTCGGTTGCTACCTTTGTCAAAAAACCACAGAAGATATGGGCGTACACGATCATGGTTCTATCGTCTGGGATGAATTTGTCGGTGTATTTATTGTATTAGCGGCGATACCGTCATTATCTTGGCAATGGATTTTGGCTGCTTTTGCGTTATTTCGCTTTTTCGATATTTTAAAACCGTTCCCAATTCGTTATTTTGACGAAAAACTCGAAAGTGGTTTTGGTATCATGGTCGACGATGTATTAGCGGCAATTTATGCGGTGATTGTCGTATTTGCTATTCAATATTGGATGTTGTGATGCTGAATTTAATCATTGTGCATTTATTTGGATTAATGACGCCAGGCCCTGATTTTTTCTATGTAAGCCGAATGGCGGCAAGTAATTCTCGTCGTAATACAGTTTGTGGCATTTTAGGCATAACGCTTGGCATCGCCTTTTGGGGAATGCTTTCTATGTTGGGATTGGCGGTGTTGTTCGTTACCATTCCAGCATTACATGGCGTGATTATGTTTCTAGGTGGTAGTTACTTAGCATATCTCGGTTTTTTAATGGCTCGCAGCAAAAAATACGCTAAATTTGAACCGCACTCTGATACCGAATTTAATCAGCAAACTACAATTAAAAAAGAAATTGTGAAAGGGCTTTTAGTGAATTTATCCAATGCAAAAGTCGTGGTGTATTTTAGTAGCGTGATGTCGCTTGTCTTAGTAAATATTACTGAAATGTGGCAAATTATCTTGGCTTTTATGGTAATTGTGGTAGAAACATTTTGTTATTTTTATGTGATTTCATTGATTTTTTCACGTAATATTGCCAAACGTTTATACAGTCAATACAGTCGTTATATTGATAATATGGCAGGTATTGTATTTTTATTTTTTGGTTGTGTGCTTGTTTATAACGGCATCAACGAAATAATTCATTAATAAAAAAGGAAGTAACATGACATTAAAAATTGCAATCGCCGGCGCTGGCGGAAGAATGGGGCGTCAATTAATTCAAGCGGTTCATTCTGCGGAAGGCGTAGAACTAGGAGCGGCTTTTGAACGCAAAGGATCATCTTTAGTCGGAACAGATGCGGGAGAATTGGCAGGAATTGGTCAAATTGGTGTAATAGTTTCGGACGATCTTGAATGCGAAAAAGATAAATTCGATTTATTAATTGATTTTACTCGACCAGAAGGCACCCTTGAGCATATTGAATTTTGCGTAGCGAATAATAAAAAAATGGTTATTGGCACAACAGGTTTTGATGAAAATGGTAAAGTGGCGATTAAAGCAGCTTCAGATAAAATTGCTATTGTGTTTGCATCAAATTTCAGTGTCGGTGTGAATTTAGTCTTCAAACTTTTAGAAAAAGCGGCAAAAGTGATGGGCGATTATTGCGATATTGAAGTGATCGAAGCTCATCACCGTCATAAAGTTGATGCGCCATCTGGCACCGCACTTTCTATGGGTGAACATATCGCAAAAACCTTAGGTCGCGATTTAAAAACTCACGGAGTCTTCTGCCGTGAAGGAATTACAGGAGAACGTAAACGCGATGAAATTGGTTTTTCAACTATTCGCGCTTCGGATGTGGTGGGGGAACACACGGTTTGGTTTGCAGATATTGGCGAACGCGTTGAAATTTCCCATAAAGCATCAAGTCGTATGACTTTCGCTAATGGTGCAGTGCGTGCTGGTAAATGGTTAGAAAATAAGGCGAATGGCTTATTTGATATGACGGATGTATTAGATTTAAATAATTTATAAATCAATTTCAATGTCACTTTCTACGTGACAGCAGCATAATAAAATTTCATCAGATTGAATAAAGGCAAGGGGCGTATCTTTATAGGATACCTTGCCTTTTTTGATCTTCACACGACAAGAACCACAATAGCCACTACGGCATTGATATTCATGATGAATATTATTTTTCTCGAGATGATCAAGTAAACTTGTTTCATTATTGAATTCTAATGTGGTTTTACTGTAGATTAGATGAATTTTCATAATAACAATGCAGTGAAATTTGCTGGGCATTATATAAGGAAAATCCATATGTTAAAAATACTGTGTTTTATAACCGCACTTTTTATTACTGCTTGTAGTTCTATTAGCAAAGAACCAGTGAAGACAGTGAATGTTTATATCAAACCTTATTATTCTGCTGAAAATGGAAAAGCAGAAAATGTATTTGTACATAAAGAAATTGATCCGATGCTACGTGAAAATACGCTAAAAGGTTATAAAAGTGCGGTAAAATTTGTAGAAGAAAATCCAGCTCGCATTTCACCAATGACAATGTTTACCTTAGCTGCTCGGGCTTACGATTTTGGCTTAAGAGATGAAGCGGTTACTTGGTTTTATCGTGGACAAAACCGTTTGATTACCGCACTTTATGTGTTGGATTTACCAAAACAAACGGTGCAGGATAATACAGGGTTCAGCCATGTTGTAGGGCAGTTTGTTAATGCTTATGCGTTTTGTAATTTTGATAAACAAAGTCGTGCTGCAGAAAACGCGATGAAATGGACAATTACGCATCCTTATGAAGTGATTTTCTTACCAGCATTGCCCTCAAAATTTGCAGATCGTCAAAAAGCGTTAAAAGAAGCAGAAACAAAATTAGTTCAACGTTTACAGGAACAAGCACGTTTTTTTGCTAATCCAAAAAATAAAGAAAAATGGCAAAAAGAGCGGTCAGAAAATTTTGTGAATGAACGATTTTGTTGGTAACAAGACAAAATGGAATAGCGATAACGTTATTCCATTTTATTTTTGATAAACCAATGATTTTTCGTATTATTCTTTTACTTTTTAAGGACTTGGTATTATCATTACTCGGTTTTTTATTTTATAGAGAAAAGAGAAGCAGGGGAAACTATGCAACATCTGAACGAGCTTGTTGAGAAAGCGAAATTAGCGATTGAATCCATTCAGGATAAAAGTTTAACGGCTTTGGATGAAATCCGTGTCGAATATTTTGGTAAGAAAGGGCATTTTACTCAATTAATGCAAGAATTGCGTAATGTGTCAGCAGAACAACGTCCGGCTATGGGCGCAAAAATTAACGAAGCAAAACAAGCTGCGTTAGAATTTTTAAATGCAAAAAAAACGGAGTGGGAACAGGCTGAACTTAACGCAAAATTAGAAAAAGAACGTGTTGATGTCAGTTTACCAGGTCGCAAAGTTGAAACCGGTGGCTTACACCCAGTTACCATGACGATTAATCGTGTAACAAAATTTTTCTCAGAACTTGGCTTTTCAGTTGAAAATGGCCCTGAAATTGAAAGTGATTATTACAACTTCGATGCTTTAAATATTCCTAAACATCATCCAGCACGTGCGGATCACGATACTTTCTGGTTTAATCCAGAATTATTACTCCGCACTCAAACCTCTGGCGTGCAAATTCGTACTATGGAAAAAATGCAGCCGCCAATTCGCATTATGGCTCCAGGACGTGTATATCGTAATGACTACGATCAAACGCACACACCAATGTTCCATCAAATTGAACTACTTTATGTGGATAAAAAAGCAAATTTCACAGAATTAAAAGGTTTATTGCACGATTTCTTACGCGCTTTCTTTGAAGAAGATTTACAAGTGCGTTTCCGTCCATCTTATTTCCCGTTTACTGAACCTTCAGCAGAAGTGGATGTGATGGGGAAAAACGGTAAATGGTTAGAAGTGTTGGGCTGCGGTATGGTGCATCCAAATGTGTTGCGTAATGTTGGTATTGATCCGAATGAATATTCTGGTTTTGCAGTGGGAATGGGCGTTGAGCGTTTAACAATGTTACGTTATAACGTAACAGATTTACGTTCGTTCTTTGAAAACGACTTACGTTTCTTAAAACAATTTAAGTAATTTCTCGGATTTGAATTAAAAGGATAACAACAAATGAAATTTAGTGAACAGTGGGTAAGAGAATGGGTGAACCCTGCGGTGTCCACCGAGCAATTATGCGAGCAAATTACTATGCTTGGCTTAGAAGTCGATGACGTAGAAACCGTTGCGGGTAAATTTAATGGTGTCGTTGTGGGTGAAGTGGTGGAATGTGCACAACATCCAGATGCGGATAAATTACGTGTAACTAAAGTGAACGTAGGCGGTGATCGTTTATTGGATATCGTGTGTGGCGCACCAAATTGTCGTCAAGGCTTAAAAGTCGCTTGCGCAACAGAAGGTGCGGTATTACCGGGCGATTTCAAAATTAAGAAAACGAAATTACGTGGTCAACCATCAGAAGGAATGCTTTGTTCATTTTCTGAATTAGGTATTGATGTTGAAGCGGATGGTATTATTGAATTGCCACTTGATGCACCAATCGGTACAGATTTACGTGAATATTTAGGTTTAAATGATAATGCCATCGAAATTAGCTTAACGCCAAACCGCGCGGATTGTTTGAGCATTGCGGGTATTGCGCGTGAAATTGGTGTGGTAAATAAACAGCCAGTAAATCAACCGCACTTTGAAGCGGTGCCAGCAACAATTTCTGATAAAGTTCAAATTGATTTACAAGCACCAGAAGCGTGCCCGCGTTATTTATTACGTGTGATAAAGAACGTCAATGTAAAAGCACAATCGCCAATGTGGATGCAAGAAAAATTGCGTCGTTGTGGTATTCGTTCTATTGATCCTATTGTTGATATTACTGACTACATTTTGCTTGAACTTGGTCAGCCAATGCACGCGTTTGATGCGGCTGAAGTGGCACAACCCGTTCAAGTTCGTTTAGCAAAAGAAGGTGAAGAATTAGTATTATTAGATGGTTCAACTGCAAAACTTCAATCAAATACTTTATTAATTGCTGACCAAAATGGGCCTTTAGCAATGGCAGGGATCTTTGGTGGTGCTGCAAGTGGCGTGAATAGTGAAACGAAAGATGTCATTTTAGAATCCGCATTTTTCGCTCCATTAGCGATTGCAGGCCGTGCAAGACAATATGGTTTACATACTGATGCATCGCACCGTTTTGAACGTGGTGTGGATTTTGAATTAGCCCGTAAAGCTATGGAACGAGCAACCGCATTATTACTTGAAATCTGTGGTGGTGAAGCGGGTGAGATTTGCGAAGCAAGTAGTGAAACTCATCTTCCTAAAGTCAATACAGTTCAACTTCGCCGTAGTAAATTAGATGCACTTTTAGGTCATCATATTGAAACAGAAAGCGTAACAGAAATTTTCCACCGTCTTGGTTTCGATGTTACTTATGCAAATGATATTTGGACGGTAACTTCTGCAAGCTGGCGTTTTGATATTGAAATTGAAGAAGATTTAATTGAGGAAGTGGCGCGTATTTATGGTTATAACAGCATTCCAAACAATGCGCCATTAGCGCATCTCCGTATGCGTGAGCACAAAGAATCTGATTTAGATTTAGCTCGAATTAAGGCCGCACTTGTGGATGCAGATTATCAAGAAGCCATTACTTATAGCTTTGTGGATCCAAAAATTCAAAGTTTATTACATCCACATCAAGAAGCACTTGTTTTGCCAAACCCAATTTCTGTGGAAATGTCCGCAATGCGCGTGTCTTTAATGAGTGGTTTATTAGGTGCAGTGCTTTATAACCAAAATCGCCAACAATCCCGTGTTCGTTTATTTGAAACAGGATTACGTTTTGTACCAGATGCCAATGCAGAATTTGGTGTACGTCAAGAATTTGTTTTAAGTGCGGTGATTACTGGAACGGCAAAATCTGAACATTGGGCAGGTAAAGCAGAATCTATTGATTTCTTTGATCTTAAAGGCGATTTAGAATCAGTACTTTCTTTAACAGAATGTGGTAATAGAGTTCGTTTTGTTGCAAAACAATTTGATGCATTACACCCTGGCCAATCGGCTGCTATTGAATTAGATGGTCAAGAAATTGGATTTATTGGCGCAATTCATCCATCTATTAGCCAAAAACTTGGCTTAAATGGCAAAACTTTTGTATTTGAAATTCTTTGGAATGCAATTGCGGCACGTAATGTGGTGCAAGCAAAAGAAATTTCTAAATTCCCAGCAAACCGTCGTGATTTAGCTTTAGTCGTCGCAGATAGCGTACCAGCAGGGGAATTGATCGCAGCATGTAAACAAGCAGGCGGCGAAAAATTGGTGCAAGTGAATTTGTTCGATGTATATCAAGGTGTGGGCGTCGCTGAAGGCTATAAGAGTTTAGCGATTAGCTTGACTGTCCAAGATAATGAAAAAACACTTGAAGATGAAGAAATTAATGCAGTGATTTCAGCAGTATTAGCGGAGGTAAAACAACGCTTTAATGCTGAATTAAGGGATTAATATGGCTACGATAACCAAAATTGATATTATTGAATATTTAAGCGATAAATATCACTTATCTAAACAAGATACGAAAAATGTGGTGGAGAACTTTTTAGAAGAGATTCGTTCATCGCTAGAATCTGGTCATGATGTGAAATTATCAGGATTTGGTAATTTTGAACTACGTGATAAGTCATCTCGCCCGGGGCGTAACCCGAAAACTGGTGATGTTGTGCCAGTTTCTGCTCGCCGAGTGGTGACATTTAAACCAGGGCAAAAGTTACGTGCTCGTGTAGAAAAAACTAAATAGTAAGCAACAAAAGTGCGGTGAATTTCTACCGCACTTTTCATATGAAAAGGTATGAAAGTATATAAATCATTTTTAATCGCTATTGCCTCGTTGTTTTTATTCGCTTGTTCCAGTTTTCAAAACGATGATTATGCGATGAACTATAAAGGCCAAATCGGCGATCCTATTATGGCTATAGCTATGTTGAGCGAACAACAACATGAATGGGCAGGAACGCCTTATGTGCTCGGTGGTGTTTCACGTCATGGCGTAGATTGTTCTGGTTTTGTGCAGAAAACTTTCTTCGATCGTTTTAATCTTCGTTTACCAAGAAGTACAACTGAACAAGCCAATTATGGTAAACATGTCCGCAAAGAAGATATTCAAACAGGTGATTTAATTTTCTTTAAAACTGGCCGAGGCCCTAATGGTTATCATGTAGGAATTTATGTAAAAGAAGACAAATTCCTTCATGCTTCCACCAGAGGGGGGGTTGTCTATTCTTCAATGAATAACCCTTATTGGTCGAAAGCCTTCTGGCAAGTCAGACGGATTTAAAAAGTATAATGCTGGAATTTTCCAGCATTTTTTATAATGATTTTTTTCAAATTTGGGAGATAAAATGTCCTCAAACTTAACCGCACTTCAAATTCAACTTGAAATTTTACGCCTTATTCCAAAAACACGTTTTATTACCGCAGAAGAAATCTTACAAAAACTTGCTGATATTGGTGTTCAACGTGATATTCGTTCAATTCAACGCTTGCTAGAGAGCTTATCTCAACAGTTTGAAATTGAACGTGATATGCGTGATAAACCTTATGGCTACCGATGGAAATCAAATGCTAAAGGCTTGGATTTACCAATTTTAAATGAACAGCAATCACTTGTGCTTATGCTTGCTAAACAATATCTCAATGGCATTTTGCCTTATAGTATTATGAGTTCAATGGAAGCGTTCTTTCAACAGGCCGAATATAATTTGGTTTATGACAGCCATAAAAAATCAGGGGCAGAATGGCTTAATAAAGTTGCTATTGCGCCAACTAGTCAGCCGTTATTACCTGCCAAAATCAATCCAGAAATTTTTTCTCAAATTAGTACCGCACTTTATCAAAATCGATTTTTACAGGTGCATTATCGGAGTATTCTCGGTAAAGAACATAAGGCACAGGTCAAGCCATTGGCTTTGGTACAACAAGGGCCAAGTAGCTATTTAGTCGCACAATATGAGAATGGCGATATTTTACACCTTGCTTTGCATCGCTTGCTTGAGGTAACAGTGAGTACAATGATATTTGAACGCCCTGATTTTAATTTGAAATCTTATGTAGAAAGCCAAAAGTTTGGTTTTACCCATGGTCGAAAAATCCGATTAACTTTCCGCATTAATAAAGATATTGGTAGATTTTTAACAGAAACACCATTATCAACGGATCAAACTGTGAAAGATTCTGGGGATAATTATGAAATTTCAGCAACTGTGATCGAAAGTCAAATGCTGGAGTGGTGGATAGCTCACTTTGGTGAAAATTATCAAGAAATTGAGCGTGTATATTTAGAAGAAACAGTATAACGACATAAATTGTCGCTTTGCGCTTTATGATAAATCTATCTGAAGAGAGGACATTCAAATGAAACAGATTGTGTACATTGATATGGATAATGTGATGGTAGATTTTCCATCAGGTATTGCAAAACTAGATGATAAAACCAAGCGAGAATATGAAGGTCGATATGATGAAGTAGAGGGTATTTTTAGCTTAATGGAGCCGATGCCTAACGCGATTTCTGCGGTGCATAAATTGATGAAAAAATATCATATTTATGTGCTTTCTACTGCTCCTTGGCATAATCCTTCCGCTTGGAGTGATAAAGTAAAATGGATTCAACATTATTTCGGTGAAGAAAAAGGTTCAGCCTTATACAAACGATTGATTTTATCCCATCATAAAAATCTCAACCAAGGTGATTATTTAATTGATGATCGCACTAAAAATGGTGCTGGCAAATTTCAAGGCGAACATGTTCATTTTGGTACAGAACAATTTGCTAATTGGAATTGTGTCTTATCTTACTTAGGCTGTGGGCCTTTTGCACCAAGTGATATTTTGCAAGATTGTTTGAAAAAGCCTGCCGCCCTTGTACAAGTTGAAAATGAGGAACAAAGTCGAATCATTGGTGCTTTTGCAGATCGCTATAAATGGCAAGTGTTTAATTTGGCATGTGTTTATGCGGATGAAACAGCAACCGAACACAGAACAGTCTATTTAATTATCAGCCCTTATCTCAGTGATGAATTTAAAATTCGTATTGAAGCTATGTGTGCTCATATTCAAGCGAAATATGAAGTGTTATTACGCTCAAAATCACTGCTAAAACAATATTTCCAACGCCTTTCAGAGAAGCCATTCTTGCATATTGAAAGCTATACTTATCAACCCCTTTATAAAGCGGGGAATATATTTGGCATGATGGCGAGAGATAGAGCGATTGATGAAATTTTACGACAAAAAGGAGCCTGAAAAATGACAGAGAAAAATAAACCAATTTGTGTAGTATTAACCGGTGCTGGCATAAGTGCAGAAAGTGGCATTCCAACTTTTAGATCTGAAGATGGATTATGGGCAGGGCATAAAGTAGAAGAAGTTTGCACGCCTGAAGCTTTAAAGAAAAACCGTGCAAAAGTATTGGCGTTTTATAATGAACGACGTCGTAATGCTCAAGCTGCAGAGCCTAATGCAGCACACTTGGCTTTGGTTGAATTGGAAGCGTTTTATGAAGTTCATATAATCACTCAAAATGTGGATGATTTACATGAGCGAGCGGGAAGTACGAACGTACTCCATTTACATGGAGAATTGAATAAAGCTCGCAGCAGTTTTAATACCGATTACATTGTTCCATGTTTGGGTAATCAACTGTTAGAGGATAAGGATAATCACGGTCATCCAATGCGTCCACATATAGTCTTTTTTGGGGAAAATGTACCAATGTTTCCTAAAGCAGAAAAGTTAGTGAAAAAGGCAGATATTGTGATTGTTATTGGCACTTCATTACAAGTTTATCCAGCTAATGGATTGGTAAATCTCGCTCCATACGGTTCACTTATCTATTTGATCGATCCTAATCCCAATACAGGATTTGTTCGTAAGCAAGTGATTGCAATAAAAGAAAAAGCGGGTGAGGGCGTTCCGAAAGTGGTAGCTGAGTTATTGGAGAAAATTAAAAAATCATAGAAAAACACCCGCACTTTTTAAATAAATAGCGACTTCGGTCGATATTTATCATTTTTTCTCTTGCTTAAGCATATGCATAATAAGCCTAATAAGCGTTTCTTTTTGTTTCGGATCAGATTCTGCAACTAATAAAGTGAGTGCTGCAAGCCCAGTATCATTGATAACCGGATGCCCATTATGATCAAACAAACGTCCATTTCTATGTAAGAAATCCACAAATAAAAATGCGCCACTTCGTTTATTACCATCTGAAAAAGGATGATTCTTAACCACAAAATAAAGTAAATGTGCCGCTTTTGCTTCAATGCTTGGATAAGCGGGTTCACCAAATACACTTTGATCTAAATTGCCTAAAATCGCAGATAAGCCGTTATCTCGTTCACGTCCAAACAGATCACTTGCTTCACCTTTTGCCATCAGCTGTAATTTTAACTCTGCTAGTGCAGAACAAGCCTCGACATAAGTCGGTAATGTACCGCCTTGCTGTGTTTTTGGTTCGGTAAGTAAACCTTCATCATATTGTTGTAGCCATAAAAAGGCATGCGTATAACGGCTGACAATATCCACTAATCCATGACCGCTTTCTAGTGTTAATTCTGATGAGTTTGCCGTTTTTTGAATAAGAGCAAGTGCTTGTTCTAATTCGTGAGCATTTTGCTGTAAACGTTTTTGGTTAATGGTATAGCCTTGAGTCAGATATTCCTTTAAACGTGCAGTTGCCCAACGGCGGAAACTAATGCCTTGTTTAGATTTTACTCTATAACCAACAGAGATAATCATATCTAAATCATAATGCTCAATTTCACGATTGACTTGGCGTTTACCTTCTTGGCGAACTATCCGGAATTTCCGGATAGTTGATTCTTTCTCAAGTTCCTCGTCATCAAATATATTGGTAATGTGCTCATTGATGGTGCGAATATCTTTACCAAATAACATTGCCATCTGCCCCTGGGAAAGCCAAACGGTGTCATTTTCAAATCTCACTTCTACTTGCGTTGTGCCATCTTGAGCTTGGTAAATTTCAATCTGATTTTGATGATTCATATTCTTTTCCTTAATAAAGTTACATGTATATATAACCAGATAAATATACATATTGCAATAAGGATAATCTTATTTGTAAAAGATCTTTTAAAAATAACCGCTTTCAACATTCGCAAACGACACAAATTGTCGCTTCCTTTCATATAATTTCTCCACAAAGAGAAATTCTTTACTTCTTACATATCTATCAAGCCTTTAATTAAGAAAAAGGAGCAAATAATGGCAATGAAAGTAATTATGGCAAGAGATCCACTTTTTGAGGATGTAAAAAAATTTGTGCAACAACAAAAAGTTGCATCTTGCTCGATGATTCAACGCAGATTTATGTTGGGTTTTAATCGAGCCGGACAAATTTTAGAACAGTTGGAACAAGCGGGTATTATTTCACCAATGAAAAATGGACAGAGAAAAGTATTATGAAAAATGATTTAAATTATGCAGTAGAACTTATTCGCAAAGCGGATGGCATTTTAATTACAGCTGGTGCGGGTATGAGCGTGGATTCTGGGCTGCCCGATTTCCGCAGCGTTGGTGGATTTTGGAATGCTTATCCTATGTTTAAAGAACATAATATATCTTTTGAAGACATCGCGACACCACTAGCTTATAAGCATAATCAGGAACTTGCCTATTGGTTTTATGGACATCGATTAGTTCAATACCGAAATACTATTCCTCATGAAGGGTATCAGATTTTAAAACGCTGGGCGGAAGCTAAATCTCACGGATATTTTGTTTTTACCAGTAATGTTGATGGGCATTTTCAAAAGGCTGGTTTTGATGATAGCCACGTTTATGAAGTACACGGTACTTTGGAGCGTCTTCAGTGTGTCAATAATTGTCGAGGATTAAGTTGGTCTGCATCAAGTTTTCAACCTGTCGTGGATAATGAAAACTTATGTTTAACCAGTGAAAAACCACATTGTCCTTATTGTGGGGGCTTTGCTCGTCAAAATGTACTAATGTTTAATGATTGGAGTTATGCAAGTCAATATCAGGATTTTAAAAAAGTGCGGTTAGAATCGTGGTTAAAAGAAGTGCAAAATCTCGTCGTCATTGAACTGGGTGCAGGGAAAGCCATTCCAACTGTGCGTCGATTTTCTGAACGTACGGCAAAAGCAAAAAAGGGCGGATTTATCCGTATTAACCCACAAGATGCAGGCGTGCCGAAAATGCACTTTTTAAGTCTAGAAATAAAGGCGTTAGAGGCTCTAAAAGCGATTGATCGCCTTCTAAATCCTTCTCAACAAGCGGTTGAATAATGGAAAACTTTTGCGAAATTACCTTCTGCCAACAAATTGGTAGCAACAAGCGACACAACCAAGATGCCCTTTTTAATGGCGAGGCGGTGTTTCAATATAAACTCAAAACAGCTGAAAAACGTCTTGAAACCCGACCGCACTTTATTGTGGGCGTGGCAGATGGTATTTCCAATAGCCTCCGACCTGAAAAAGCGAGCAGGTTGGCAATGCAATTATTAAGCAAGATGGAAAGCCTAAGTCGCCAAACGATCTACGATTTACAATCCAGTTTATCAGCAGAATTAGCGGAGGATTATTTCGGCTCAGCAACCACGTTTGTGGCGGCTGAAATTGAGCAAATAACCCGTAAAGCCAAAATTCTCAGCGTAGGCGATAGCCGTGCTTATTTAATTGACGCCCAAGGTAAATGGCAACAAATTACCCAAGATCATTCTATTCTGTCTGAATTATTGGCGGATTTTCCCGATAAAAAAGAAGAAGACTTTGCCACGATTTATGGCGGTGTTTCTTCTTGTTTAGTCGCCGATTATTCCGAATTCCAAGATAAAATTTTTTATCAAGAAATTGAAATTCAAAAAGGGGAAAGTTTATTACTTTGTTCTGATGGATTAACAGATGGACTTTCTGCTGAAGTAAGAGAAAAGATTTGGAAACAATATGATAATGATAAATCAAGATTGACGGTGTGTCGTAAATTAATTGCGAAACAAGGGTTTTACGATGATTTGTCTGTTATAATTTGCGAGTTTTAATTAACCTAAGGAGCCTCTATGGCAAGTAATATTAACCAATTTGTTGATTCCTTAATTTCTATCAATCAAGTGATAGAAAATTTTAGATTACAACGTGAAAAAACTGAACTATACGACTCGAATCGTTTTAATCCGTTTCAGTTTATGAGAACGGATGAGATGGGGTTATCAAAAATTCTTGCCTTTTTGCTAGATCCTAAAGAAGCTCATGGGCAAGGGGATTTGTTTTTAAATAGTTTTCTGAAGTATATTGAAAAACATAACTTCCTAGCATACGACAATATTCAGGTGTGTGTTGAAAAAACTACAAGTAAAAATCGTCGTCATGATATTTTTATTGAGGGATTTTTAAATAATAAACGTCGTTGGATCGTTTCAATTGAAAATAAGTTGAGATTTGCCAGTGACCAAGAAGAACAGTTAAAAGATTATCGAGATGATTTGGAGGGATATAGAGAAGTTGAATACTGTCTAATTTATCTTCCAGTTTTTAAGGAACCTCCTTCTGAAAACTCCATTCGAAAAAATGAATGGGAAGATCTGATTAGCGCGAAAAAAGCTATATTACTGTCAGCTAAGGATTTGCTTGATTGGCTAGATAACACATTAATTATAGCACCAGCAGTTAAACAATTTATTCAGGATTTAAAGAAATTTTTGAGTGAGGAACTTATGGGAAATACTGAAACTAATAATGAATTGGTTAATTATTTAATGAAAAATAATGATGTTTTATATTCTGCATTAAATGTTATTGCTTCACGTGAACAACTTTATGAAAAATTAATGACTATGTTGGTAGAACAATTACAGACTAGATTTGAATCTAATTACAATAAACTAAAAGATTATGGGTGGAAATGTAACTCTAATGGTGATATTGATGCTAAATATTTTGGTATTTTTATAGATCAAGGCGATACATCTTGGGGAGTTGGCATTGAATTTGATACAGCTGATTTGAGAGATGGGTATTATGGAGTGTATTGTCATAAAGATGAAAATGAGGAGTTATATGATCTAATATGGAATATTTTTGATAAAGCCAAACTAAGAACTCGTTTTAAATATACAAGGTTTTGGGTTATGTGGCGATGGCTAGATGGTCAGTTGATAAATTGGGATTCAGAAATTCTAAAAAAAATTCCTAATGGAGAATTAGCTGAACAAATTTTTGAGTTATGGAAACCCTTATTAGATACCATTACAGACAATCTAGATAAAATAAAAAAGCTGAATATTAAAAAATTCTAACGACACCTTTTGTCGCACCTCTCACTAAAATACTCCTTACTAACCCAGTAAGGAGTATTTTTTATGTCCGAATATAAATTAAATCTACCAACAGTGTCTTCTTATACTGAAAATATGATGCTCAAAATTTTATTTGAGCATAAAGGTTTTTCCGAAGTATTTCGGGAGAGTAGTTGGCGAAGCGATGAAATTGCTAGTGCGTTTGGACTGCCAGAAGAATTAGAGAATGATAAAAATTTACGCGCAGTTGCTCGTCAGCTTTTAAAAGCGCGTTATAAAACACTTCAAAAATCCACCGCACTTTTACCGGAGTTATGGAAACAGGCGTATGAAAATTTGGCAACGTTGGCAGAATTTTTGCAACTGAATCCCGTTGAACAGGAACTTCTCCGCTTTGCCATGCATTTACGCAGTGAAGGAGCTATGCGAGATTTGTTTGGCTACTTGCCGAAATCGGATTTACAAAGAACGGCGGCGATCATGGCGGATTTACTTAAACAACCGAAAAATCAGATTCTATCTGCCTTAAAGAAAGGCGGTAAACTCGATGCTTATGGCCTGATTGATCGCGATTATCGTCCCGATAGTGTGCATGATTATTTAGATTGGGGCGAAACCTTAGATTTTGATGAATTTGTGACACAACCATTAAACGAAAACGTCCTATTAAAATCTTGTACGGAAGCCGCTCAAGTGCCAAGTTTGCAACTGGATGATTTTACCCATATTGCCGGCATGAAAGAGATGATGTTGACCTATTTGCAACAGGCACTAAAACATTATCGGAAAGGCGTGAATCTTTTAATTTATGGTGTGCCGGACACCAGTAAAACCGAATTTGCTGGGTTGCTTGCACAGGCATTAGGGATTTCGGTGTATAACATTACTTATATGGATTCTGACGGAGATGTTGTGAAGGCAGAGCAACGCCTGAATTACAGCCGTCTTGCTCAAACGTTATTGAACGGGAAGCAGGCGCTTTTAATTTTTGATGAAATTGAAGATGTGTTTAACGGCTCGCTCATGGAGCGTTCTGTTGCACAAAAAAATAAAGCATGGACAAATCAGTTACTGGAGAATAATAACGTGCCGATGATTTGGTTATCGAATTCGGTTTCTGGCATAGATCCTGCTTTTTTACGCCGCTTTGATCTTATTTTAGAAATGCCAGATTTACCGTTAAAAAATAAGTCGGCACTGATTACGCAACTGACTGAGGGAAAATTAAGTCCAGCCTATGTACAGCATTTTGCTAAAGTGCGGTCATTAACGCCGGCGATTTTAAGTCGCACAATTCGGGTGGCAAAGGAACTCAATACATCAAATTTTGCGGAGACGTTGCTCATGATGTTTAATCAAACATTAAAATCGCAAAATAAACCGAAAATCGAACCGCTTGTTTTAGGCAAAGCCGACTATAACTTGGATTATGTGGCTTGTAATGACAATATTCATCGTATTAGTGAAGGGTTAAAACGGTCGAAAAAGGGCGAATTTGTTGCTATGGCCCGCTGGGAACAGGAAAAACTGCTTGGGCAGCATGGCTTGCAGAACAGTTGGATATGCCTCTGTTGTTAAAACAAGGCTCAGATTTACTTAATCCTTATGTGGGCGGGACAGAACAAAATATTGCTCAAGCCTTTGAACAAGCGAAAGCTGATAATGCGTTATTGGTGTTAGATGAAGTGGATACGTTCTTATTTTCTCGAGAGGGTGCAAATCGAAGCTGGGAGCGTTCACAAGTGAATGAAATGTTGACACAAATTGAACGCTTTGAAGGGCTGATGGTGGTATCAACAAATCTAATTGAGGTGCTTGATCCAGCAGACTTACGCCGTTTTGATTTAAAATTGAAGTTTGATTATTTAACGCTCAAACAACGTTTAGATTTTGCTAAACAACAAGCGGAAATTTTAGGGTTGCCGTTGTTATCAGAAGAGGATTTAAGTCAGATTGAATCGCTTAATTTGCTGACACCTGGTGATTTTGCTGCGGTGGCTCGTCGTCACCAATTTTCCCCTTTTCAAAAGGTTCAAGATTGGCTGAACGCATTACAAGGTGAATGTGAAGTGAAACCAGCGTTTTCTGCAACAACAAGACGAATAGGATTCTAATCAAAGTGCAGTCATAATTTTATGGTTTTTTTGACCACATTTTTTTAACTGCCAGAAGATAAAAACCATTGAATTTATCTTCAATTATTATTTCTGTGATCCACCTCACAATCTTAATATGACAATTATCATAACTCTTTAGAGAGCGTTATATTATCTTTACGCTATGTTGATCGATATAGGGAGGACAACATATGCTCATGACGATACTCAGCTTCCTCATTGTAACCGGTGTGGTTGCTTATATTTCTTGGTTAAAAACAAAAGGGGATGATTTAAAATCTTCAAAAGGATATTTTTTGGCAGGTCGTGGATTAAGCGGTTTGGTGATTGGTTGCTCAATGGTACTCACATCGCTTTCAACGGAACAACTTATCGGTGTCAATGCGGTGTCCTATAAAGGCAATTTCTCCGTGATTGCTTGGACAGTTCCAACGGTTATTCCGCTTTGTTTCTTGGCGCTTTATATGCTGCCGAAATATTTGCGTAACGGTTACACCACTGTGCCAGAGTTTTTTGAAAGCCGTTTTGACCGTCAAACACGTTTGATTATGTCAGCATTATTCTTGGTATTTTATCTTTTCATCGTAATTCCAACCGCACTTTACACTGGTGCAATCGCCTTCAATAAAATCTTTAACTTAGAAACTGCATTTGGCTTAAGCTATGGGGCAGCCATAACTTACACGGTTATTGCCATTGGTGTTGTAGGGGCTATTTATGCGATTTTTGGTGGTTTGAAAGCAGTGGCGGTATCAGACACGATCAATGCGGTGATTTTAGTCATTGGCGCATTGCTTGTCCCATTCTTTGCCTTGATGTATTTAGGCGATGGCAGTTTCTCCGAAGGTTTACACACAATCACAACAACGCACATTGAAAAATGGAATGCGATTGGTAGCGAAACAGATGCCACACCTTGGCCAACTATTTTCACAGGGATTATGGTTGTTCACTTTTTCTATTGGACAACCAACCAAGCTATCGTACAACGTTGCTTAGGTGCGAAAGACTTAAAATCTGGTCAAAAAGGGATTTTGATTGCGGCATTATTCTTATTAACTTTGCCGATTATTTTAAACCTTCCAGGTTTATTGAGTTTCCATATTTTAGGTGAAGGCGTAAATCCAATTGATGCCTCTTATCCATTATTAGTAAACAAAGTATTACCAACTTGGTTACAAGGTTTCTTTATTGCAGCATTATTTGGCGCAATTTTAAGTACCTTTAACTCATTCTTAAATTCAGCAGCAACCATTTACTGTAAAGATTTATTACCTTCTATCAGCAAAAAAGTGCGGTCAGAAGAAGAATTAATTTCTTACGCGAAAAAAGTTTCTACCATTATGGCAATTGTCACTATGATTTTCGCTCCGTTACTCATGTTTGGTACAGATGGTATTTTCTTAATCACTAAACGTTTCGCAGGATTTGTGAATATTCCAATAGTTGCTTTATTTGCCGTAGGTATGTTTAACAAAACTGTATCTGGCAAAGCGGCACGTATTGCTTTACTTACTCACGTTATCTTGTACTTCTGCATCGTTTGGGTGTTTAATGTCAAAATCAACTTTGTTTATGTTATGGGAGGATTATTCGTATTTGATGTCGTATTAATGCTCATCTTAGGACAATTCTTACGCCGTGAACCTTACATTGAAAACAAAGAAAACTTAGGTAACGTAGATTTAACTAACTGGAAATACTTAAAAGTAACCAGCGTGTCTTTAATCTTAGGTTTACTTGCGCTTTACACTTTCCTTTCACCACTTGGTATGGCATCAGAATCCGGCAATCCATCAATGGTGCTTGGCGTATGGGCGGTGTTACAAATTATCGTGTTATTTGTTGTACGAGATAAAGAGGCTAAATAATGAACATTATTTATATTCTACTGGATCAAATTCGTAAAGATATGTTGGGGCCTTATGGTCACCAAATTGTAAAAACCCCGAATTTAGATCGTTTGGCAAAAGATGGCGTTCGCTTTAATAACGCCTTCACTCCAGCGTCTGTTTGCGGTCCTGCACGCACTTCACTTTTTACCGGATTAATGCCGTCTTCTCACGGCATTATTAAAAATGGGGAAAAAGGCGGTACAGGTGAAATTAGCCAAGAAAAACCGAATATCGGTAAATTGGCTGGCTATAACACTTATGTTGTAGGGAAATGGCACGTAGGCACGAAATCCGTACCCGAAGATTACGGGATTAAAGGCCATAACTTTGATGGTTATGGCTATCCCGGTAGTGGAGTATATAAAAATTTAGTCTTCAACCAACCACCAACACATTCTAATCGTTATAAAGAATGGTTAGAAGAAAAGGGGTATGAAATCCCAGAAGTAAGCCGTGCCTACTTTGGTGATAACCCGCATTTACGGGTACAAGAACTTTGCGGTTTACTCTCAGGCACAAGAGATCAAACCATCCCTTATTTCATCATTGATGAAGCGAAAAAATATATTCAAGAATCATTAGATGAAGGCAAACCATTCTTTGCATGGATAAACTTCTGGGGGCCACACACGCCTTGTATCGTGCCAGAACCTTATTATTCAATGTATCGAAAAGAAGATGTGGTGCTTGATAAGAGTTTCTTTACACCGTTAGAGGGCAAACCAGGTCATTTCCGCACAATTTCAAAAATGTGGGGAATGTGGGAGGCGAGCGAAGATCATTGGAAAGAAGTCATTACAAAATTCTGGGGTTATATTACCTTAATTGATGATGCGATCGGTGAATTATTCGATTATCTTCAAAAACGCGGAATTTATGACCGCACTTTCTTGGTGGCTACGGCAGATCACGGCGATGCAATGGGCGCACATCGAATGATTGAAAAAGGGGAGTTTATGTTTGATACCACCTACAACATTCCGATGATTATCAAAGATCCAAACTCTAATCGTGTAAATCAAGAAGATGATAACCTTGTTTATCTTCACGATTTAACTTCAACAGTGTTCGATTTAGCCAATCAAAAAGTGCCAGAAAGTTTTGAAGGGCAGAGTATTCTCCCGATTATACGCCAACACCAAGATAACCAACGAAAAGGTGTGCTTGGTCAGCTTGCGGGGCATTTTGTGTATTTTGAACAACGTATGTGGCGTCGTAAAGATTACAAACTCGTATTTAATGCGACCGATGTGTGTGAACTTTATGACATACGTAATGATCCTGAAGAAATGCACAATTTGTTTTATGATCCGCAATACAACAGCATTAAAAAAGAAATGCTAGAAGAAATGCATGCTGAGATGAAACGTCTGAATGACCCACTGGAAAATTGGGTTTATCGAATTATTGACGAAATTTAACCAAAGTCGTAGATTAAGGGCGTATTTGATACGCCCTTTGTTATCTCTGAACCTTATTTATCTTTTAAAACCACAGGAATAAACATGAAAACAACATTACTAAAAACACTGACACCAGAGCTTCACCTTGTTCAACATAACAACATCCCAGTTCTTCACTTGAAACATGCGATTGGAACAGCAAAAATTTCCTTACAGGGGGCACAGCTTATAAGTTGGAAACCGCAAAATGCGAAGCAAGATGTATTATGGTTAAGTGAAGTAGAACCATTCGAAAATGGCAATGCTATTCGTGGTGGTGTACCGATTTGTTATCCTTGGTTTGGTGGCGTAAAACAACCTGCACACGGCACAGCTCGTATTCGCTTATGGCAGTTGAGTCATTACGATATTTCATCACATAAAGTGCGGTTAGAATTTGAGTTATTTTCTGATTTAAATATTATCGAAGCTAAAATTGTAATGGTATTTACAGACAAATGTCATTTAACTTTCACACATTATGGCGAAGAACCTGCACAAGCCGCATTGCATACCTATTTCAATATTGGGGATATTAATCAAGTGGAAGTACAGGGTTTACCTGAAACTTGTTTTAATAGCTTAAACCAACAACAAGAAAACGTTCCGTCACCGTGTCACATTTCTGAAAATGTTGATTGCATTTATTCCGCAGAAAAAATGCAGAATCAAATCGTAGATAAAAGTTTCAATCGTACGATTGCACTGCATCATCATAATGCAAGCCAATTTGTCCTTTGGAATCCTTGGCACAAGAAAACGAGTGGAATGACTGAAACAGGCTATCAAACGATGTTGTGCTTAGAAACTGCACGTATTCATCACTTGCTTAAATTTGGCGAAAGTTTAAGCGTAGAAATTTCCCTTAGAGGCTAAATTTTGTTGCATAAGTGGTGTGAATACTATAGAATTCGTGGGATTTTGCTCGTTCCTTACGGGCAACAAATTTGAAATCTTTTATTTTTAGCGAAAAGATTTTTACTATTAACCAATAGAAGGAATACGATTATTAAAACCGTAAAAAAAGTGCCGGCAGTAAATCGCCCAAACCGTATCAATGAAGAGATTCGTGTAAAAGAAGTTCGTTTAATTAACCAAGATGGTGAACAAGCAGGAATTGTTTCTATTCAACAAGCCCTAGAAATGGCAGAGCAAGCAGAGCTTGATCTTGTTGAAATTAGCCCAAATGCAGAGCCGCCGGTTTGCCGCATTATGAACTACGGTAAATTCCTTTACGAAAAAAGTAAAACCGCTAAAGAACAAAAGAAAAAACAAAAAGTTGTGCAAGTGAAGGAAATTAAATTCCGCCCGGGCACAGACGAAGGTGACTATCAAGTTAAATTACGCAGCTTAATCCGTTTCTTAGAAGACGGTGACAAAGCAAAAATTACCGTGCGTTTCCGTGGTCGTGAAATGGCTCATCAAGACATTGGTTTTGATGTGTTAGAGCGCGTTAAAAATGATTTAGCTGAAATTTCTGTGATTGAATCTGCGCCGGGTAAATTAGAAGGTCGTCAGGCTGTAATGGTGTTAGCACCGAAGAAAAAATAAGAATTTTGCTGAGATTTCTCAGCAAATCTTTTTGTTTAAGTTTGACTTAAATGAAAAGACAACTGCATGTTGGGCACACTACGCAGCCTAACTGCTTTTGAAAAGGCAATTTAATTTGCCTTATGATGGAAATGATCAGTGCTTCCAAGTAACTTTTTAAGTTCGCCTGATTATGTTGTTTTAAACGAAAAATGCGGAGTTATTTTAACAATGCCTAAAATCAAAACAGTACGCGGCGCAGCGAAGCGCTTCAAAAAAACTGCTTCTGGTGGTTTCAAGCGTAAACAATCTCACTTACGTCATATTTTGACTAAAAAAACAACTAAACGTAAACGTCATTTACGTCATAAATCAATGGTTGCGAAAGCAGACCAAGTTTTAGTAGTAGCTTGCTTACCATACGCATAAGCCGTTATTTAAGCAAAACGTACGATTAGTTCATTTTAGAAAAATATTACATAGGAGATTAAATAATGGCTCGTGTAAAACGTGGTGTTATTGCAAGAGCACGCCATAAGAAAGTTCTTAAGGCTGCTAAAGGTTATTATGGTGCACGTTCACGCGTGTATCGCGTTGCTTTCCAAGCGGTGATCAAAGCTGGTCAATACGCATATCGTGACCGTCGTCAGCGTAAACGTCAATTCCGTCAATTATGGATTGCACGTATCAACGCTGCAGCGCGTCAAAATGGTTTATCTTACAGCAAATTCATCAACGGCTTGAAAAAAGCATCCGTTGAAATCGACCGTAAGATTCTTGCTGATATCGCTGTATTCGACAAAGTAGCGTTCGCTGCATTAGTTGAAAAAGCAAAATCTGCACTTTAATTTTTTAAAGTTTAGATAAAAAAGAATTAGGACGCTGAAAAGCGTCCTTTTTTCATTATTATGATAGATAAGTCTATCTTTTCTATAAATTCTAAATTGATAATTTCGCTAAATTATCCTCCTAAAACCAGTGTGCGTTTTTTAGCCTATTTCTATCATTTTAAATGATTAAATATTAATAAGAAAAAAGCATTTTGTTAGTTATTTAAAGTTTAATTTTTAACCTTTTCGCACCCAGTATACTGGGTGTTGTTATCTCTTTACAGAGATAACAACAAAACATCTTGCTAAACAAAAAAGTTTGGTATTTCAATTAAGGTTAATTAATAGGTATGTTATGAAACTGACAAAAACACTTCTCACTAACGCATTGTTAGCTACTTCAATTTTTTCTTTTCAATCTACTGCTTGGGCAGATACCACAAGTCAATTTCAACAAGCTCTTAAAGCCTCTGAAAAAAATGACTATGAAACAGCCCTTAAACTTCTTCAACCTTTGGCTAAACAGGGACATACAGATAGCCAATATCTTTTAGGTCTTATGTATGCCGGAGGAATTGGGGTAAAAAGTAATATTTCTACTGCTAACAAATGGTTCCGTAAGGCTTGTGATAACGGTTATCAAAAAGCTTGCAAACATTTGCAATAGTGGAGATTCTTTATGAAGATTGAAAATACTAAAAAAGAAGTAAAAAGCTATAAGGGTATATTAACTAAATACCAAGCTTTACCAGAAAATATTCGAAAATATTTCGGACATATTCCAAAGTTGATTAATGATGATTATGAATATGAAATTGTCATAGCCTATCTTTTCTTAAAAATTGAACAAGGACAAAATAGATTACTTTATGGCGGATCTGTGAAGTGTTTAGGGGCTGAAGCAGAAGTAGCAACAAGCATTATTAATTATCATCATTTAAAGCGAAATGATTTTGGAAAAATTTACAATAATATTTTTGGATGTCCATTGCCTGAAAATATCAGTAAACAGCTTAAAAAAGCTGAAAACATACGAGATCGTGTTGTACACGGTAAAAAAGTTAAAGATGATGATTTACGAGACGCAATTATTGATTGTTTTGAATATGCGAGATTAATGAATCAAGAAATAGCAACTATTGCAGGCTTTACTCCTTTTGGCGATATGCGAGGCTTTAAAGGAAGAGCTGAATCTCTTAATAAAAATGTTACTCGTATTTTATTAAAAGGGGTGGGATTTGAAGGATTAAAGGAAACTTAATAACTACAGGAAAATATTATCTGAATAAAATTCGTTTTTGGAGCCTAATGATTTTTATTCTTACAGTTTATTGGTATTTCTTTACAGAGATACCAATAAAATATTTTACCAAATAATTTATTTTTTAATATATTTAAAGGTTATATATGAAATTCACAAAAACACTTCTTACCACTGTACTTTTAGGTACTTTAATTTTTTCTTTTCAATCTACTGCTTGGGCTGATTTAACAGAACAGCAATTACAGCAAGGTATTGAAGCCCTTGAAAAAGAAGACTACCAAACAGCTTTGAAACTTTGGGAGCCTTTGGCTGAACAAGGTAACGTATCAGCTCAATTTAATTTGGGTTTGATGTATCACTTAATGTTTCAAAAGGATCCTATGATTCTCTTAGATTCTAATAAAAGTAAGGTTTTACCAGAAAGTATTAAATGGTATAAAAAAGCAGCTAAACAGGGGCACGTAGATGCTCAATTAAATTTAGCTGTTATCTATGAGAGTATGACAGCAAATTATTCTGAGGCAATGAAATTGTATGAAAAATTAGCTGAGCAAGGTAACCCTGCTGCTCAAGCTAAGTTAGGTACAATTTATTTAGATTCTAGTAAAGCAGAGAGATTTGAGATAAAGCGAGATAGAGTAAAAGCAAAGAAATTTTTTAAGCAAGCCTGTAATAATGGCTTAAAAGAAGCTTGTGAAGTATATAATTATCTAAACAAGAATAAGTAATAGATGAACTTTCTTTAAAATTTGTATAAATACTTTATATAACTTTATAAAAAGTAAATTTATTAGGACGCTGAAAAGCGTCTTTTTTTGCATTTTTAACTTCAAATTTTGTAAAATAATGCCATTAGTTCTCATCTGTTAAAATCTATGGCCGAAACAATCCCACTAAATCCTATCACGTTGCCTTTAAATCAAATTAGCTTAATCGAAGCATCCGCTGGTACAGGGAAAACCTACACTATTGGATCTTTATATCTCCGACTTTTATTAAAGGCGGGAGAAAATAACTTTTCTCGTCCGTTAAATGTGGAAGAAATTCTGGTGGTAACGTTTACGGATATGGCGACAGAAGAACTCAAGAAAAAAATTCGTGAGCGTATAACAGATGCGATTGGTAAACTCATAGCCTTTGCAGAAACCAAAGATAAATCCGCATTTAAAAATGATGAATTTCTTACCGCACTTTGTCATGATTTAGATATTTTTGAGGTAATTCATCGCTTAAAGCTAGCTGAGCAAAATATGGATTTGGCGGCGATTTATACCATTCACGGTTTTTGTCGCCGTATGTTGATGCAATATGCTTTCCATTCTGGCATTCACTTCAATTTAGAGTTAATTAAAGATCAATCTGATTTATTAGTTCGTTTTGCTAATGAATTTTGGCGAGAACATTTTTATCCGTTGGATTTTGAATCTGCGGATTTTATCGCGACAGAATTAGTATCACCTGCAAATGTGTTGTCTTTGTTGAAAGCGGATTTAGGTAAAGATTTGCAAGTGGAGATTGAAAATAAACAGGCGTTATCTGTACCAATACAAATCTTTTTACCGCAATATCTTGGTGGTTATCAAAAGGCGTTGAATGAATTAAAGGCATTTTGGTTAGAAAGTGCGGATGAAATTTCAGCGATTATTACCAATGAACTGGAGAAAGATTATCCAAAAGATCAGTTGAAATCGTTAAATCGTAAAAAGTACCAAGTAAAGCGTTTAGGGGATTGGATTAATAAAATTAATCAATGGTCAAATAATCCTAGAGATTATCAAATTAATACCACATTGAAAGACTATTTTCTACAATCATCTATTGAGAAAAATTACGAAGAACAAACTGATAAAAATAAAGATAAAAAACCGGCAACGCCTTTTTATTCACCGATTTTTGAAGATCTTGAAAAGCGAGTTAATGCTTTAATATCCCCAGCTTTACTAAGCAAACTCACTCTTTATCATTATCGCCAAGGTCTACAACAAAAACTTTTAGACTATAAACTTAATCATCAAGAAAAATCCTTTGATGATTTATTGCGTTTGCTTTGTGAAGCCTTGCAAGGTGCGCAAGGAGATGAATTAGCGGAAATGATTCGTTTCCAATATCCTTTCGCGATGATTGATGAATTTCAGGATACGGATTCACAACAATACGCTATTTTTTCAAAAATTTATCGTGATAATCCCGAAAAAAATACTGGTTTTATTATGATTGGCGATCCGAAGCAGGCGATTTATCGTTTCCGTGGTGCAGATATTTTTACTTATCTAAAAGCCTCAGACGAAGCCCAATCTCGCTTTGAACTCACTAAAAATTATCGTTCAGAGAGGCATTTGGTTGATGGAGTAAATGCTTTATTCGATTTTCCTCAATCGCCATTTATTTATCAAAATATTAACTTTACTGCTGTTGATTCTCGTGATGATCATCTTCGATTTTATTTAAACGGTAAGGCAGAACCTGCTTATCGTTTTTATTTAACTGAAAGTGGCAAAGTGAATAAAACTGAAATGGCAAAAATATGTGCTATTTCTATTCAACATTGGCTAAAAAGTGCGGCTGAAAATCAGGCAGTTTTTCAAAATGAAGATACCTGTAAAACCTTACAAGCGGCGAATATTGCCGTGTTGGTGCGTGATAAAAATGAAGCGGCTTTAGTAAAAAATGAATTGCAAAAATTGGGGATCGCGTCAGTTTATCTTTCTGATCAAAATAGTGTATTTGATAGCAATGTTGCGAAAGAATTAGCTTGGGTGCTTAAAGCTTGTTTGAATGTGGCTGAACGTCCAATTTTGAACGCAATTGCGACCGCACTTTTTGGCTTAAATGCAGCGGATATTCATCAAATTCAGCAAAATGAGGCAGACTGGCAACGTTGGGCAGATAGCTTTGCTCAATATCAACAAACTTGGCAGCGTCAAGGGATATTAGCAATGCTACATCAAATTTTATTGGAGCAAGGCATTTCAGAGCGATTATTAAGTCAAGCCACGGGCGAGCGAGATTTAACGGATTTCCTACATTTGGCAGAAATTTTACAACAAGCTGCCACGATACACGAAAGTGAAGCGGCATTGCTCAGTTGGTTTGAAAAACAAATTCAAGGCGAAGGTCGTCAAGAGGCTCAAATTCGTTTAGAAAGTGAACGTCAGTTGGTAAAAATAGTGACAATCCATAAATCTAAGGGCTTAGAATATGATTTAGTTTGGCTACCATTTTTAGCCGTGCCGAGCAAAGATCCAAGTAAAAAAGACATCAATATTTATTATTCTAAAGAACGAGATGAAACCTTATGGGATATGGAAAATCGTAATTTAAACGCACTTTATGAAGAAACTTTTGCGGAGGAGTTACGTTTACTTTATGTGGCTTTAACCCGTGCCAAATATCAAATGGCATTCGCTTTGCCTGCGCAATTTGATAAAAAATGGAATGCCTTACATTATGTATTAAGTCAAGGCGAAATAGGCAAGGAAATAGCGTTATCAGCACCTAAAGATACCGAGACGTTGTTGCAAGCCTTTAAAGAAAAAATGCAAGATAATGTGGAAATCTGCACTAAGCCAAATTTAGAGGCTTTTCCGACTTTATCAATTAATACAAAAAATGATGATCTTAAAGCCGCAGAATTTACGGGCAATATTGAACAAGATTGGCGAATAACCAGTTTTACTTCAATTGAACAAGCACATCGCCGCCAGCATTATTTCACTGAAAGTGCGGGTAAAAAACAAGCTCTTTTTGATGACGCAAAAGATTATGACAGCCAAAATGCTATTGAAATTTCGACCGCACTTTTAAACGAAAATGAATCAAACATTTTAGATTTGCCACGAGGTAAACAAGTCGGGACTGCATTGCATCGCCATTTTGAAAATTGCTATTTTTCTGATTTAGCAAATACAGAAGAAATTGACAAATTAAGACAATCCTTACAGTTAGATGAAACCTTTACAGAACCGCTACAAAATTGGCTACAACAGATTTCACATACGCCACTTTCTAATGAAATAGGAATAGCATTAGCTGATTTGGCAAATAAAGATTGTATTAAAGAAATGCCATTTTATCTGGCTATTCGGGAACATTTTGATGTTGATACTTTTAATCGTGCGTTGAAAGCCCATCATCATTTGCCAAGTGAGTCACTTCAATTTGAACAGATTCAGGGCATGGTGAGAGGTTCAATTGACTTAGTTTTCCGCCATAATGGGAAATATTATCTTATTGATTATAAATCTAATTTCTTAGGTTCAACCCTTGCTGATTACAATCAAGAGGCATTGAAAAAAGAAATGTTACACAGTCACTATGATTGGCAATATTTAATTTATACGCTGGCATTGCATCGTTATTTACAAAGCGTTGTGCCTCATTACGATTATGCGCGAGATTTTGGCGGGGTATTTTATCTTTTCTTACGTGGAATGAATGGTGAGCCACAATCTGGCGTATTTTACGATCGTCCAAGCGTTGAATTAATCACAGAATTAGATGGGGTGTTTTAATGTTATCCGTATTACAAAAACTTAAAGAGCAGGGCATTCTTTCTCAAGGTGATTATTATTTTGCTAAGTTGATAGCTGATAAACAATGTCATACGGATTATGCGGAACCAGTCAAAAATTTAGCCATATTATTAGCCGCACTTTGTAGCTGGCGTTATACGCAGGGAAATACTTGCAGCCAATTAGATCGCTATTTAGAACATAATTTATTTGGTTTGGCTTATCGCACCACAGAAGAAAACTATTTAGCAGAAATCCTTGAAAAGATTGGTTATTTACCTGTGGAAGATTGGCAATGTGCGTTGTGCGGGCATATGGCATTTACGCAAGATCCCCTCAATCAAATTGCGCCAATGGCATTTCAATTTGGTGCGTTGTATTTCTATCGCGCTTGGCAAGATGAATATCGCATCGCACAATATATCAAAAACACCTTAAAAAATAACCGCACTTTAGCCTTTTCTTATGATGAAATTCGTCAAAAATTGGATAAATATTTCCCTGAAAAACAGGAAAAAATAGATTGGCAAAAAGTGGCAGTGGCGACAGCGATTAAAAGTCCATTTTCGATTATTACAGGCGGCCCAGGAACAGGAAAAACCACGACAGTTACGCGTTTATTGCTCGTTCTACAAGAATTATTTGATTGTAAATTACATATCAAATTAATTGCACCGACTGGTAAGGCAGCCTCTCGTCTGGAAGAGTCGATTAAAAATGCGTTAGGTTTTATGCAAGAAAAAATGAATTTATCCGATTCACTTTTCAATGCGATTCCGCAAAAAGCCAATACTTTGCATAGTTTACTAGGTGTGAATGCCTTTAATGATTACACGCGCTATAACAGTCATAATCCTTTGCAATTAGATGTATTAGTTGTTGATGAAACATCAATGATTGATTTGCCGATGATGGCAAAACTTATCAATGCGTTAAAGCCTGAAACTCGATTAATTTTATTAGGTGATCAGGCGCAATTAGCCTCTGTTGAGGCGGGGGCGGTATTGGGGGAATTGGCACAATTTGTTAATCAACCTTATAGTCATGAACAAGCTGCATATTTGCAAGCGACGACAGGATACGAAGTAAAAGGTACTGATTGTTCAAATCCAATACGTGATTGTTTATGCCATCTAACAGAAAGCCGTCGTTTTGATAAAGATTCAGGTATTGGCAAGTTAGCTGAATTCATTCAAAAAGGCAAAGCAGACGATAGCCTTGGGTTATTTGAACATTATCCGCAAGAATTGCACTTTAATGCCTTAAATGATGAAAGCGATACGGTTAATCAAGTAGTAAAAAGTGCGGTGGAAAATTACCGCACTTTCTTAAAAATGTTGGATGATTTACGTAAACAAAAAATTGATCCTAACGCTAAAAATGAACAAGGCATTTCCTATGCCGAAGCTATTCAAGCACAATTTAATTCTGTGAGATTTTTAACCGCACTTCGTAATAGCGATTTAGGTGTTGAAAATCTCAATAAAGAAATCGCATTAGCGTTGCGAGAGGAAAAATTGCTTTGGTTCCGTAATGAACAAGATTGGTATATCGGCAAGCCAATTATGATTACTGAAAACGATCATAATGTTCGCCTTTATAACGGCGATATTGGACTGTGCTTGGCGAATGGTAAAGTATGGTTTGGCAATAGAGAAGTGCTGACAAGCCGAATTCCAGCACATGAACCCGCTTTTATGATGACGATTCATAAATCTCAAGGTTCCGAATTTGAACATACCGTCATGGTGCTTCCTACAGAAGTAAATCCAGTATTGTCGCGAGAATTAGTTTTCACGGGCGTGACTCGTGCGAAAAAAGAACTCACTGTATTTGCCGATGAAAAAATATGGAAAACAGCAATTCGCCAGACCGTAAAACGCCAAAGCGGATTGGGGAAATTATTGGAAGAGTTGAATTAGTCAAAAAGGCGGAATGAATCCGCCTTTAAATTTGTAAATCCATCAGTTATTCATCAACAATATCAGTAAATTCTGCACCTAATACTTTTGCTAAATCTTGTGGTGCAATTTCTACACTTAGTCCACGTTTTCCGCCTGAAACATAAATCGTTTGAAACTCAAGTGCAGTTGAATTTATCACGGTTTTAACGCGTTTCTTTTGACCGAGCGGGCTAATTCCCCCTACAAGATAACCTGTGCTTTTTTGCGCCGCATCTTTATCCGCCATTTCTACTTTTTTAACACCGATAGATTTTGCTGCTTTCTTTAAATTCAGCATATTGGCCGTTGCAAGCACAAAGCAAGCAAGTTTTTTCTGATCGCCATTTTCCGCCACAAGTAACGTTTTAAAAGAGCGCTTAGGATCAATGCCTAGTTTTTCTGCTGCCTCATCACCAAAATGTTGATTATTCGGATCATGATCATAAGTATGCAAGATAAAAGGAATTTTTTGTTTTTTAAGTAAATCAATTGCAGGTGTCATTATTTCGTTCCTGGTTTTGGTGTAAAATAATGCCGATTATTTTACAGCGGAGAGAAAAATGGACGCAACCTTAAATATTGCGATAGCAGCAGAATTTGAATTAAGTGAAAAAATTGTAGAACGTTTAGAACAAAGTGCACTTGAAATTAGTAACGTTTCTATTGTTGAAATAACACCTTTTGAAGAAGAACAAAATATTCGTTTTCGCAATAAAGGCGTTGAACAACTTTCTCCAAATGAAGTTGAGTGGGCTGATTTTAATTATGTGTTTTTTGCAGGAAAACTTGAGCAAGTTGCCCATATTGCGCAAGCAGCAGAGCAGGGCTGTATTGTTATTGATATGTTAGGCGTTTGCAGTGCGCTTTCGGATGTGCCAGTTATTGTTCCAACTGTAAATGAATCACAATTATTTGAACTGAGACAACGTAACATTGTCAGCTTGCCTGATCCACAAGTAAGCCAACTTGCCTTAACGCTTGCCCCGATTTTACAAGAGACTAATCTCAATCAAGTATTTGTTACCTCTTTATTGCCAGCTTCTTATACGGATGCGGAAACCGTGACTAAACTTGCGGGACAAACAGCCCGTTTATTAAATGGCATTCCATTAGATGAAGGAGAAACGCGTTTAGCGTTTGATGTTTATCCACATCAAACACCTAGTTTATCGAATCAATTACAACGAATTTTTCCGCAATTAGATCGTGCTACATTCCATACAATCCAAGTGCCTGTATTTTATGGATTGGCGCAAAAAGTCACCGCACTTTCAGATTATGATTTTGACTATCAGCCTCAAAATAGCGAGCTTATCGCTTTAGAAGAAACCTTAATTACGCCTGTACTTAATGGAGAACAAGAAAATGGCGAAGAATCAGTAAAACTTCATTTAAGTCAAATAAGTGCGGTAGAAAATGGCGTAGAATTCTGGTCTGTGGCAGATGAACAACGCTTTAATCTAGTCTTACTTTCAGTGAAATTATTGGAAGGAATTTATCAGCAAGGTTATTAATGAAATTAAGGAGAAGAGTATGCAAAATATTCTATTTATTATCCATTCATCCCCTTATGGTGACGAACATTTTTTTAGTGCATTACGTTTGGCTTTACAGTTGCAAGATCAGCATAAAAGTGCGGTTAATTTAAAAATATTTTTAATGTCTGATGCGGTAACTGGCGGTTTAGCAAAACAAAATCCAGCAGAAGGGTATCATTTACAACAAATGTTGGAAATTTTAACGGCACAAGGAGCGACAATTAAACTTTGTAAAACCTGCACAAATGCTCGTGGTATCACTGAACTGCCGTTGGCGGAGGGCGTGGAAATAGGCACGTTAGCAGAGCTGGCAGACTGGACGATGGAAGCCGATAAAGTATTAAATTTTTAATTTTCTCGGTAGATAAAAGAAACCCGCAACAAGTGCGGGTTCTTTTTTGCTTATTTTGTTGCAGCTTTCATTGCTTGAACAAATTCAGCTAATTCAGCTAAACATTGCTCGTGATTATCTAAATTTCGCTCAATAATTTTTACTGTTGCCGAACCTGAAATCGCACCAGCAGCCCCCAAAGACAACGCTTCTTTCACTTGTGCAGGCTGTGCAATGCCGAAGCCTTGTAAAATTGGTGGGGCATTATGGGCTTTAAGCTGTTCTACAAGGGTGTCCAAATTTGCTGCATGAGCTTGATTTTCAGCACTGGTTACGCCTGCTCGTGAGACTAAATAAGTATATCCTTCGCTATTTTCCGCTACACCTTGGATAGTTTTCTCGTCCGCATTTGGTGGGCAAATAAAGACGGGTTGAATGCCGTGTTTTTTAGCTGCTTGCACATAATCTTCTTTTGCGAGTAAAGGAATATCTGCTACAAGCACAGCATCAACACCGACTTCTGCACAACGTTGATAAAAAGCATCCAAACCTTTGGCAAAAATTAAATTGGCACAAAGTAATAAGCTAATCGGAATCTCTGGATATTTTGACCGCACTTTTTCTAATAACTTAAAGCTATCTTCAGTGCTATGACCCTCAGTTAAAGCTCGATTATTCGCAGCTTGAATAACGGGGCCATCAAGTAGCGGATCGGAAAAAGGAAAACCAAGCTCTAAAGCATCCGCACCGTTATCTACAAGCGTGCAAATAATCTCAAAAGAGCGGTCAAAAGTAGGGTCACATAAGGTGACGAAAGGAACAAATGCCCCTTCATTTTTTGCTTTAAGTGCAGCAAATTGAGTTTCAAAACGGCTCATTATTTCATTCCTTTTTCTGTCAAAATTTTATCTACGGTGAAAATATCTTTATCGCCACGGCCAGATAAATTCACGACTAAAATTTGTTCTTTGTTAGGTTCTTGATGAATCATTTTTAAGGCTTGAGCAAGAGCGTGTGAGCTTTCTAATGCAGGAATAATGCCTTCATGTTTTGCTAACTCTTGGAAAGCATTCAATGCTTCATCATCAGTAATACTTGGATATTCTGCACGTCCAATACTTTGTAAATAAGCATGCTGAGGCCCAACAGAAGGGAAGTCTAACCCAGCTGAAACAGAGTAGGATTCCTCTACTTGACCATCTTCGGTTTGCATTAAAGGGGATTTCATCCCGAAATAAATGCCCACTTTTGCATGACCTAATGGTGCGCCATGTTCACCGCTTTCAATGCCTTTCCCCGCAGGTTCAACACCAATTAAACGCACATTTGCTTCATCAATAAAATCAGTAAACATACCAATTGCATTAGAACCACCGCCAACAGCTGCAATCACTGCATCAGGTAAACGACCTTCTCGTTCGAGAATTTGACGTTTCGTCTCAATCCCAATCATTTTTTGAAATTCTCTCACAATCGTCGGGAAGGGATGAGGGCCTGCCGCGGTTCCAAGTAAATAATGGGTGGTTTCATAGTTTGCTGACCAATCACGCATAGCTTCACAACAAGCGTCTTTTAAAGAGCAAGAGCCTTTTTGTACAGGAATCACTTCAGCTCCCATTAAACGCATACGGAACACGTTTGGCGATTGACGCTCAACATCTTTTGCACCCATATAAACACGGCACGGCATATCTAACATAGCACAAGCTAGGGCTGTCGCAACACCGTGCTGACCCGCACCTGTTTCGGCAATAATACGTGCTTTGCCCATACGTTTAGCTAATAAAATTTGTCCTAAAACTTGATTGGTTTTATGAGCGCCACCGTGTAATAAATCTTCACGTTTAAGATAAAGCTTAGTTTTTGTTCCTTTGGTTAAGTTACGACAAAGGGTAAGTGCGGTCGGTCTGCCTGCATAATTTTTGAGTAAATCAGCAAATTCTGCTTGGAATGTAGGATCATTTTGTGCTTCTACAAAGGCTTGTTCTAATTGTTTTAAAACAGGCACTAAAATTTCTGGCACATACATTCCGCCAAATTCGCCGAAATAAGGGTTGAGAAGTGTGTCTGACATATTTTTTCCTATTATTTTTTAGTTATCTTTTGCAACGCTCATTCCCGCAAAAGATTGTGCGGTTGGCATTACTTCAATGCGATTAATGTTCACGTGTTCAGGTTGTTGATGAAGCCATAATACAATGTTCGCAATATCTTCAGGCTGAACTGATTGCACGTTTTCATACACTTTTGCCGCTCTTTCATCATCGCCGTGAAAACGCACATTAGAGAACTCCGTACCGCCACATAGCCCAGGTTCAACATTGCTTACTCGAATTTTTGTGCCTGCCAGATCAGTTCGTAAATTTAAGCTAAATTGTGTTACAAAAGCTTTAGTTCCACCATATACATTACTGCCAGCATAAGGATAAGTACCTGCAATTGAACTCAAATTGATAATCTGCCCGTGATTACGAGCCACCATATTTGGCAACACAAGGCGAGTAATAGTAACCAATCCTTTAATGTTGGTATCGACCATCTGATACCAATCTTGTAAATCCGCTTTATGTGCTGGCTCTAATCCCAAAGCTAAACCTGCATTATTCACTAATAAATCGACCGCTTGCCAGCCTTCAGGAAGGGTTCTTAGAGCGTTAATTGTGGCTTGTTCATCGCGAATATCAAAGGCAAGTGGTAGAAAATTGTTACCTAATTGCGAATGGATTTCTGCTAATCGATCTGCACGTCTGCCCGTGCCAATCACTTTATAGCCTGCTTCTATCAATTTCTTACAGATTGCCAAGCCAAAGCCTGCGGTTGCACCTGTAACTAATGCGGTTGTGGTTTTCATTTTTTCTCCTAGATCTTGAGCTTATTTGTACTATTAAAGTAGTACAAATAAATTTTGATTGCAAGCGATTTCATTTTAATTTTAAGAATGTTATCAAATGAATTAATTTAACAATACTGCAAACGTTTGCCTAGTGGTATAATCTGCCCAATTTTTATTTCAATTGTTCGAGGTTAATCGTGAGCGACACACAACTTAGCCACAAAGATGCAGGCGTCAATATTCACGCTGGAAATGAATTAATCGAACGTATCAAAGGCGATCTAAAACGCACTCGCCGTCCTGAAGTCATGGGAGGATTAGGTGGTTTCGGCGCATTATGTGCTTTACCAACCAAATATAAAGAGCCAATTTTAGTTTCTGGCACAGACGGAGTAGGCACAAAATTACGACTCGCGATTGACTTGAAAAAACACGATACCATTGGTCAGGATTTAGTGGCAATGTGTGTGAATGACTTAATCGTGCAAGGTGCAGAACCGCTTTTCTTCTTAGATTATTATGCTACAGGGAAATTAGACGTTGATGTGGCAGCAAGTGTGATCAAAGGTATTGCAGACGGTTGCGAAATGTCTGGCTGTGCGTTAGTCGGCGGCGAAACCGCTGAAATGCCAGGAATGTACCACGAAGGCGACTACGACTTAGCGGGTTTCTGCGTAGGCGTGGTAGAAAAATCAGAGATTATTGACGGCACAGCAGTGAAAACGGGCGACACCTTAATCGCACTTGGTTCAAGCGGTGCACATTCAAACGGTTATTCGTTAATTCGCAAAGTGCTTGAAGTAAGTGGTGCAAATCCAGCGGATTTGTTGGAAGGCAAATCACTTAGCGAGCACCTTTTAGCACCAACCAAAATCTATGTAAAATCGATTTTACAGCTGATCAAGCAGACCGAAGTTCACGCCATTGCTCACTTAACAGGCGGTGGCTTCTGGGAAAATATCCCGCGTGTATTGCCTGACAACACCAAAGCAGTGATTGATGAATCAAGCTGGCAATGGCCTGCGATCTTTAACTGGTTACAAGAAAAAGGCAATATTAGTCGTTATGAAATGTACCGCACTTTTAACTGTGGCGTAGGTATGGTAATTGCATTACCAGAAAAAGAGGTTGAAACCGCTCTCGCATTGCTTGAACAAGCGGGCGAAAAAGCGTGGGTTATCGGCAAAATTGTACCTCTTGGCGAAGGCGAAGCACAGGTTGAGATTCAATAATAAAATCTTAAATTTCAATTCAGCCCTTTTGGGCTGATTTCTATGAGGAAGAAAATGAAAAAAATTGCCGCCCTTATTTCTGGTCAAGGAACGAATTTACAAACTATTATTGATGCCTGCCATTCAGGCGATATTCCCGCCAAAATTGCTTGTGTGGTAAGTAACAAAGCTGATGCTTACGGATTAGTTCGAGCCAAACAAGCACAGATTCCGCAAGCGGTCTTTCTTCGCAAAAATTTTGCCAATAACCTCGAAATGGACGATGCCATTGGCGATTATTTGCAAAGCCTAGCTGTAGATTTGATCGTCCTTGCTGGTTATATGAAAATTCTTACCCCAAAATTTACTCAACGTTTTGCAGGAAAAATTTTAAATATCCATCCTTCTCTTCTTCCTAAATATGCAGGCTTAAACACCTACCAACGTGTGATTGAAGCAGGCGACAATGAACACGGCACAACCGTTCATTTTGTCAATGAAGAAGTGGATGGTGGTGCGATTGTTTTACAAGCAAAAGTGCCTATCTTTCCTGAAGATAATGTAGAAGATGTGGAAGCTAGAACCCGTGAGCAAGAATATAGAATTTATCCGCTTGTGATTAAATGGTTTATCGAAGGTCGATTAAGACTTAAAGATAATTTGGCATATTTAGATGGGAAACCCTTGCTAAAATCAGGATATGCAAATGAATAACTTAGGATTTAGGTAGACTATTTCTGTATTTTTTATTTAATTAGGGTATAAAAGTGCGGTGAAATTCCACCGCACTTTCAAAATTAATGATGATGGTGTTCTGGTTTTGGTGGTAATTTAGCTAATCCTTTACCAACGGGTAAAATTAATGTGCTATAGCTTGCAGATTGCTGACAAATTTGTTGATCTGCAAATGGTGTTTTATGAATAACTTTAATTTTCCAAATACCATCAATTAATGGAATGATATTTACACGTCCTTGACTATCTGTTTTACCTGAAAAACCTTGTGGTTCACGATGGCTTGTGCCTGCTTCAAGATCTTTCACTACAATAGTATCTGCTGTTGCAATTACAGTTTCACCTGCTAATGGCTGATCTTGGTAGAAAATTTGAACAGGGAACGGTTCTCCTGATTTCACTTTGCTTGGATCACGCAAAGGAACAATTTCAAGTGGTAAACCAACTCTTGTCATTGCCATTTCTGCATTTAATGGTTTTTTACCAACTGTAACAAGACTTTTACCAAACATTTGAGTTTGTTCGCAATAAGTTGGATTTTCTAATCCTTTCAAATTATCCATTTTCCAACCTTCAGCATTTTGTGACCAAAATGTTGGTTTATAAGTTGCTGTCACCCAATAAGAGCCATCAGACAATGCTTTCTCTGATTGATATTGATAGTTTTCACCTTTTTGAACTAAGGTTTGTTTTTCACCATCTTGATGAATAATTTCCATTGGCGCAAAAATTTTTAAACGCGCTTCAGGGATTTTTTCTATGTAAGGGTAGTCCCCATAAGCTAATTCTGCTTTTAATACAGAACCAGATGCCAATTTTGTAGGCGCTTGAACCCAAACTTCATGAGCTTGCGCTGCACCAGCTAAAACCAATAAACTCGCAATTAATGTTTTTTTCATACCTTTCCTTAATAAAAAATAGAGGGAGCATTTATAAAAAATGAGTGCGAATATTAAATAAAAATAACTATCATTCAAATGGTAATTTAGAGAAAATTTAATATTTGTGATCTAGATCACAAAACATCTATATAAAGCATATAAAAAAATTTCCTAAATACCTTAGTACTTAGGGAATTTTTAAATGTAGATGGCTGTTATTAATCGTCTTTTTTAGATGGCTTAATGCCTAATAAATTACAACTTAATTTACTAATCACATGCTCCGCAGTATTGCCCAATAATGCAGCAGATAAACCTGTGCGTCCCACTGTACCTAAAATTACTAACTCTGCTTCAATTTCTTTTGCGACTTCAGGAATCACTTCTTCAGGGAAACCTTCACGCACATGAGTATGGTCTTCACTAATCCCAAATTTTTGACGCAATGCTTTCATATTAATGAGATGTTGGCCACGAATACCGTTTTCATAGCCTGAAGTATTAAATTCTGGTAAATCAATAGCCATATTGATTGGTGCAGAAGGGTAGGCTGCAACCAAGTGAACATTGCCACGATTTAAATTTTCAGCGAGTGACATGCCTGTTTCCACGAGTTCTTGATTAAATTCATCTTGATAGTCTTGCTCACCAGAAACATTCACCGCCACAAGAATACGGCGTTGATGTTTCCAATCGCCATCGCGAACCATCAAAACGGGAACGGGACATTTACGAAGAAGCTGCCAATCCACTGGTGTGAAAATAAGTGAGGTAAAACTTTCTTCATCTTTAGTATATTTCACTACAAGATCATAATTGTTACCTTCGACTTCTTCTTTAATCGCCTCAGCTTCGTTGCTATTCCAAACAATGTGAGATTGCAATTCAATTTCTGGATCTGCATATTTATCTAAGTAATATTGAACCGCATGGCGGTGTTTTTCGATTACTTGTTGATGCATTTCTGAACGTTCTTCAGAAGAAAGTAAAGCCGACATTTCATAAGATAAGTCATATACAGATAAAAGTGCGGTAATTTTTACCTTAGTTTCATTTTTTTGTTCTTTCACCAGACGCACGGCACGCGCAAGAGCGTACTGTTTTTCATTACTAGGATTAAGTACAACGAGAATATTTTTAAATTTCATAATAGCCTCCCAAATTGGGCATAGGATAAAAAAGAATAGCAAGAATGGCAAGGAGCGATTTTCAAAAAGGTGATCTAGTGCAAAATTTATTTTTAATGAATACAAAAAAGGCGTGAAATTCACGCCTCAAAAATTATTCAACTAATGTTATTTTGGTTTTATTCATGCCAGTTAATTCAATTAAACCATTTAAATCATTGATTGTAATATATTTGCCTTGTACGCTAATCACGCCGAGTTTTTGAAAGCGGCCTAATAAGCGGCTGATAGTTTCCACAGTTAAACCTAGATAATTACCAATATCGCCACGTGTCATTGTTAAACGAAATTCTTTTGCTGAAAAACCTCGAGCAGAATAGCGTTTAGAAAGATTATGAATAAAAGCAGCTAAACGCTCTTCTGCATTCATTTTAGATAGCAATAAAATCATCTCTTGATCACTTTTGATTTCACTGCTCATCAAACGTAAAATTTGTTGGCGTAGCTTTGGCATTTTTCCTGCCAAATCATCTAAAATATCAAAAGGAATTTCACATACCATAGCCGTTTCTAGAGCTTGAGCAAAACTAGGATGTTGCATTTGAGTAATGGCATCAAATCCAACTAAATCACCAGGCAAATGGAATGAAGTGATTTGTTCTTCTCCAGATTCACTAATCGTATAGCTTTTTATTGTGCCAGAACGAATTGCATAAATTGAATTGAGGGAATCACCTGCTTTAAAAAGAACTTGTGATTTTTGGATAGGTTTCTTTCGTTCGATAATATTATCAAGCTGATCTAATTCATGTTCGTTCAGCGTAAAAGGAATACAAAGTTGACTAATACTGCAATCCTGGCAATGAATAGCACAACCTCCCGATTGAACCCGGCGTCCTGCCTTGGTTTCTGCAACGAAATTTTTCATGTAAGCCTCAAATATTTCGAAAAATTAGTGTAAAATTGATCTAACTCAATAATTATACCACTAAATAGTCATTTTAAGAAGAGTAAAGCATTATGGCAGCAGAAAAATTAACAAAAAAACGACTGATTCAGATTTTAATCATGTTATGTATTTTAGTTATTGCATTTGTTTGGCGATATTTTTAGAAAACAGAAAATTCTTGCTCATTTTTAAAACAAATGGATTATTTCCAATAAATTTTACTTGTCACACATTTATATATACGTATAATTCAACAGCATTAAGCCTGGGTGGCGAAATTGGTAGACGCAGCGGATTCAAAATCCGCCGTTGAATAAACGTGTCGGTTCGAGTCCGACCCTAGGCACCAACTTAAGTAAAGTCGTAAATCACGAGGGGAATCAATGATTTACGGCTTTTTTATTTGTGCTTTTTTCGCTAATTTCGTCATTTTCTGCAATGACATTTGACGTGTCAAATGATGACTTTGACGTAAATTTGACGTGATTTGCGTAGTCTAACAAGTGTTTGGCGTTAAGGTGCGCATAACGCTTAACCATTTCTAATGTTTCCCATCCGCCAAGTTCTTTTAACACCATCAATGGTGTACCGTTTTGGACGTGCCAACTTGCCCATGTGTGACGCAAGTCGTGGAATCGGAAATTTTCAATTTTGCAGCGTTTAAGTGCGCGGTTAAAATCGTATTTATCGACTTCACTTATACGTTTTCCTTTTCCTCGGTGGAAAACATAAGGTGACATGCGTAAATTGGCTCGTCTTTTCAACACATCCATAGCCTCTGTGCCCAAGAGTAACGATCTTGCTCTTCCTGATTTTGCAATATCGCTACTTACAATGGCTATTTGTCTCTCAAAATCAATCTTATCCCAAGTAAGAGTAAGAATTTCGCTCGCTCTCGCACCAGTAGCAAGTGCAAATGAGCATACATCTTTCATCCAGTCTAATTGCAAGGCGTTGATAAGGCCTTGTGCTTTGACTTGGCTTATCCACCGTACTCTTACTTTAGGCTCTTTATTTCTTGGGATATAAGGGATGTTATCGATCCAACCTGATTGCTGTGCAATGGATAGAGCGCGCATAATAGAGGAGCGATAACGATTTTGAGTTGATGGGGAAATTGGCTCTTTTGTCCCTGTTTTATGGGTAGGTAGGGCATTAAGAATATCATCTGTTGTTAAAGAGCTGAGTAAGCGTCCTGCCAATACTTCACGCCAATATTCTACATGGCGAATTTTTGTGGCAAAATCTTTTTGTCCTTGCGAAACTTCAAGAAACCGAATTAATACCTCCTCAATGGTTCTTTCGGGTTTCTTATTTAGTTTTTCAACTTGCCAAAGCTCGTGTTTTAGTTTGTCATGGTACTCTTGCGCGAGCCGCTTTTCAGTTGTTTTAGCAGAGCATCTAATTCTTTCTCCGCTCGGTGTGGCAATATCGATTTGCCATACGCCGTATTTATTTTTTCTGATCGACATTTTCTATTCTCCACAGAATAATCGCCGACCTGCACATCGCAGTATAGATTATTCTGCTTTTTTCTGCGTTGTTCAAGCACTGATTTCTCAACTAACCAAATATTAGATCCCTCCATCTGGAAGAACCCCCATTTATGGCGATGATTAAAAACCGTGCTATAGCTTAGATTAAGTAATTTAGCTGTTTGTTTTATTGTAAGAGTTTGTTCCATCCCATATTTACTCCAATAAAAAACCGCCCATAAGAGCGGTGGTTTGTTAGTATTGTTGTGTCTGTTCAGTGTGACAGATTTTGCCGTCACAGTCTTGATTAAGATTTAGGGCGTGCGCCATATACACCACAAATGCACACACAAGCGTAATGATTAATTTGTTCATTTTCTGTTCCTTTTGTCGAATTTTAGGTGTGAGAATCCGCCGCAGGCTTAAAAAAGTGCGGTCGGATTTTGTGGTGTTTTAGAGAATATCTAGCTGAAAGCCTGTTGCTTTAGGGTTGTAGGCTCGAAGATATTTTAATACGCGCCAGTTATTTCCTTTCTCGCATTCAAATTGCTCTGTAATGCGTGTCAATACGTTATGGGCATGACGGAGAGTACTGCGATATTCGTAAGCCATGTCATGAACGGAAGCAGCATAGTGCGAGCCAATTTGTTTTAATGCGGGGTGAAGCACTTGGCAAAGTTCCATGCCACGCAATAAAGCGAACCACGCCCACACAAGCTGTTGGAGGTCATGTTCTGTAAATTCACGGGTGAATTTCTTTTCGACTGATGGCAGGACAATCGGCTGTAAGTTCATAATGAACGCCATTGCATTGCCGTATTGGTCTTGTGGCAGTTGGTCGTATTTGGCAATGTGGAACACGGCTTTTAATTGGCGGTAAATCTCTTGCCAGTGTAAGCCTGTTCTGTGATGCGCTTGTTGCACGGCAGATTGAATCGCTTGTTGTTGCTCTGGTGTAATCGTGCTTGGTAAAAGTGCGGTCGATTTTTTGACTTCTTCATCTAAAACATCGAGCACCCATTTTCTAAACGCTTTGGCGATTTTGGTGCGAGCAAACATTGCAATTAGGTGTGCGCCACGCAATGAGAAGATACGCACTTTTTGTAGCCCGCCTGCGGTTTGCATTTCCACAAGTGCGGTCATTTCTGGGGTAAATTCGTCTGCATTGCGGTCGTAGATTTTCATAACTGCAATTGACGGTTGGATATATTCTAATGCATTACCTAAATCAGTTGCTGTAAAGAAAGTTTTGTTGTGTTGGTTGATAACCGAAAGGGTAGTATTTTGAAAAGTTAAAGTTGTCATTGTTAAAATCTCTGTACAAGTTTTTAAAAACTCATCACACAGAGGCTAAACTGGTGATGAACTGAATTGGATTAGCCTTACCGTTGTACAGAGAAAACGGCGATCCGAAGATCTCCAACTCAGCCCATCATTGACTACTTTAAAGGGTATACCAAATTGGTATAACCTTTTTAAGGTATGAATTACTGATTTTCGGCTATAAAAAAAGCCGCTTTTGGCGACTATCATCATTTCCACCGCTCTATACATTTCAGGAGGCTAATCCCGACTTTCTGTTGAAAGTGAGAATATCCTAAATGATTGGGCGGTGGGTGTCAATAAAAAATCCCCGAATTTTCGGGGCGGGGGCTAGTCTATTTTAAACTGTACAGCAACAAGGGAGTAGTCGTCCGTTGGTGCTTTTTCTATACGTTTTTGCAATGCTGCTGAAAATCTGCTAATACTTTGCATTGTGGCATCTGAAAAGCGTGGGCGATGTTCCCAAAAATGGTGTGCACCGTCTGACATAATGTAGATAAATACTTCGTTGTTTTCACCTTTGAGTTCGTCAATAGGGATAAAAAATTCATCAGGCTTCATTTCAACTTGCGTTGAAATGGCAGTGGTGATGATGTTTTTCCCAGGTTGCTCTTTTAATTCTTTCTTGGTGTAAATTTTTTCATCAAGTAATCTTTGATGTGTAGTGTGATCTTTGGTTTTTTGACGTAATTTTTTGCCTTGCTTGATGTATAAGCGACAGTCACCAATATGCCCGATATATAAGCCTTCAGGCGCGAGATAGCCAAAGGTTAGAGTGGTTGAAGCCCGTTGATATTCTTCAGGCATTTGTTTAATTTCGGCTAAAGTGGCTTGAAATACGTTTTTCGGATCTTGCTCAAGGTTTTTAATGGCAATTTGAGAAGCAATTTCTCCGCCCTTGTAGCCTCCTACACCATCTGCAACAGCGAAAAGATAGCCGCTTTGGTATTTTTGCGGAGCTAAAATGTGGTCTTGGTTTTCTCGCACTAATTCTTTTGGAAAGCAATATGTTGATGATGAAATTAAATGTAACATTGCTTATTTTCCTTCTATTTGATTTATTCTTTCAATCATTTCATTAACAGATTGAAATCTATTTTTAGGTTTTCTTTGTGTTGCCTTTTCTATTATTTCGTCATATTTTTCACTAAGATCTAATTCTTCCATTAAAATCCCTAGAGCATAAATATCAGATTGAGGAGAATAAATGCCATTTTCAATTTCAGGTGCCATATATTTATTCGTTCCCATTCGTTGCCCAATTTGGGTGATAGGGTTCGATTGACTATTGAGATTTTTAACTAACCCAAAATCAGATATTTTATAAGTTCCATCAGGATATTTCAAAATGTTGAGGGACTTAATATCTCGGTGTAAAAAGCCATTCTGATGAAGGTAAGCAACGCCGTTTAAGACCATATGCAGAACATCTAGTTTATAACGTTCTGATAACTTTCTTTCTCCTTCCACACAATCATTGTTATAAAGTATTTCGTCTAAATTACTTTCTGCAATTTCCATAACAAACCAAGGCGTTGCAGAATTTAAATTACACATGTAAATTGGCACAATATTGTTATGGAAACACTTTGCTTGATAGGTTACTTCTCGTTTAAATCGTTCTTGAAGTTCATTTAACCCAGATTCAGAAGGTTTATAACTTGGACGAAAATACTTCCTTGCGAAAATTGTTTTATGGGTTCGTGATTTATTATAAACATTCACTTTTTCAACATAACCAAAAGTGCCAGAACCAATTTTATTAACTGGCTCAATAAAATAATTCCCAAATTCTTCCATACTCTTATACCTAATTCAATTGTGGTAAAGAGGAATATACCATAATATGGGATATGTAATTGTGATGTCGCTCGCAAATTTTCATAATTCCGGATTTTTGAGCAAAAAGTCATCTTTCCCTCTGTTTTAAATTAATCACAGGCAACACAGGCACAATCGGTTTTGCTGTTGTGCCAGTTGTTGATGTGCTACTGCGGTTTTCATTTATCCAGTCAGCTAATTCACTCCATGCCGATAAACTCTCCTTAAAGAATGTATCATTGCGTAGGTGGTGATACTCCTTGATAAAAAATTTCACTTCGCCTTTAATTCTTTCTCTTGTATGGCTATCCAATGCCGCCCAATATTCTTTAACATCGTATATGCAGATTAAAACGGTTGTGCCGTTATCGTGTAGGGCGTCTCTAACATAACGGTGCATTAATGTTTGGAATTTATGTAAGGGGAGTTTGATGTTAATTTCGTTTGGTTGTGTCATGGTTTTCCTTTTTATTAATTTCTTTCTTCTGGGATATAAGTAGTTGGCTTGCCCTCATTTGCTGCTCTAAACCAAAAATCAGCTTGGCTACGCAACCGCTCATTTTCTTTTTTCAGTAAATCAATTTCTTGCTTTAACTGTTCAATTTGTTGCATTAGTATTTTGGCGTCTTTGCTCATAATGATTTTTTGGAGATATAAAAAAGCCACTATTGGTTAGTGGCTTGTGGTGTAACTCAAAACGGAATATCATCATTAAACCCATCTTGTTCTGCTGCTGCGTTTAATGGGTCAGGTTTTTCTTTGTCTTTGGTTGGCTGTTGTGTTTCATTGTTTGCCTTGCTGTCTAGCATTTCAAAGGATTGTGTCGCTACTTTAAGTGCGGTGCGATTATTGCCGTTTTGGTCTTGCCAGCTTTCCTGTACTAGTTTTCCTGTTACGCAGATTTTTGAGCCTTTTTGCAGATATTGTCTTGCTACATCAGCAGAATTGCCATGCACCACAATAGGTATCCAATGCGTACGTTTAACTGTATTACCTTGTTTATCTCGGTAATCATCGCCGATAGCAAGATTAAATGTGGCAATTTGCCCTCCATTTTGGAATTGGCGGATTTCTGGGTCACTGCCTAAATGACCGACTAATATCACGGTGTTGGTATTACGTGCCATTAGCGCATCTCCTGTATAAGTTGTTGATAATATTCTTGAGCAATTTCTACTCGTTCTTTGATTTGCTCGATGATTTTCTCATCACGTTTAATTGTGACGGTGGTGATACGTTTTTCTTGGGGGATTTGCTCAACTAAGTCAATGTATCGACTTGGGTCATCATAGCTTGATAATTGGTCGTAAGGGGTGGGGAGGAGGACAAAATCAATTTGCGCCTCACTACAATCCCATAGCCACATATAGCCTTGCATTTGTGCGTCATACCCCGCTTTTTTGGCTTTTTCTTCCGCCTCATCAGCAAAAAAAGGGTGTGAGCCAATATCCCAAGAACATTTAGTGTCTATGATTAATCTTCGGCTTGGCACATAAATATCGCACTCGCCTGTAATCCAATCGTTTTCACGTCTTTCCGTGTTCTTTTTAAGAGGTAAGCCACGTTTACGACCGCTTAATTTAATGGCTTGCTCTTCCAGTGCGATGCCTTTCTCGGTGTATTTATTCCCCTCAAAATCTCGATAACCGAATAAATCAAATTTCACTATCTTTCTCACCGCACTTTTTGCTGCAGCAGATATTCCGTTACCGCTTTTAGGCTTTACTATTAAATCAGCCAAGCCAGAGCATTTAGCTTTGAGTTGGCACATTTCCATTCTCAATCGCCTCCAACTCCGCAATCTGCTCTTGGCTAAACTCATAAGCCCCGCTATCACAAAGTTCTTGCAGGGTGGTTTCGCCATTGGTAATGCTTTGTTTGCATTGTTCGAATGTGGCTTCATCAACAACCGCTAAAAATTCCGCTTCTTGAATATTGTCGGTGTAGTTGAACTCTTGATTTTCTACATCTTTCACAACGGCTTGGTCGGCTAATACGGCTTGTTGCATTTCAACAGAGAGTGGAGCTTGTTTTAACAATAAGCGTTTTATGACAGTTTTAAGCGCCATAGCTTCAAAGTTTTCTGCCCATACAGATTGTGTCCATTGTCCTTTGGCTTTTTTATCAAGATAAGTGCGGTAGGTTTGACTGTATTTTTTCGCATGTGCATTGATTTCTTCATGCGTCATGTAAAGTTCAGCAGAAAACTCGTTCATCAATTTAAAATAAGCGTAGTAACCAATCGGCAATTCACCTTCTTCTGGCTCTTTCTCCCAGTCGAACTCAAAACCATTAATGAAATCCTTTTTGATAAGTTGCTTTTTGTACACAGGCAATGCGACTAAGCGTTTAAATTGCCCGCTACGTTGTGCCAGTTGGATAAAGCCTTTATAGCCAATTTGGAATTGCGCTTCAGTTTTCTTTTCTTTGTTGTTTCTGAAAGGGACGATGTAGGCAAAGCCTAAGCCATTTTGTAGTGGCAAATTCAGTGTCGCTGCCATACAAGCAGCGTTAAAAATGCTCATTGGGTCTGCTGTTTTAAGCATTGCATTGCTATTGGCGATTTGCATAACACTTGTTGCAAAGGTTGCCGCATTTTTGCCAACAAGTTCCTTAATCTTATTTTGCACATTCGCACTTTCAAAAAATGTTTTAAGTGCAGGAGTCTGTTTATTTTGTTGATGTTGAACTTGGTTTGTCATCTCGCCCCTCCATTAATCTGGGTCATAATCATTCATTCTTGCGTGCAATTCACGCTCTGCAATTTTCTTAATCGCCTCTTGTCTATAAGGTTCATAACTTGCACCACTACCAATGGCAAGCCAGAAATTATCATTATCGCACAACATTTCCGTGAGTTCGTGATAATGCGTTTGGTCGCCTTGTTTTAAATCATTGTCGATTTCAGTAGCGACTTCATCTAAGGCGATTTCATAGCCTGCTTGCCAATCCACTTTACGTTGGTAAGCGGCGCCAAGTTGATAGTAGTAATCATCGGAAGGTTTCATTATTTACTCCAAGTGCGGTTAATTTCTGCTTGTTTTTGTGCGGTGTAAGCCTGCAGTTCTTTTTCTGCTGCGAGTGTGAGATTTGGTTGTAAACATACGCCATTTTCATATATGCCACCTTTCAGTTCACACTGTGTTTCAGCTTGGATTTGTTCGCTTAGCGTATTGTTGTGCCAGTCGGTGGGTTCATCGGCAAAACAGTAGGCGATACTGCCAATTAAAAAAGCGAGGGCAAAGGCGATGGCTGTTTTACAAAGAAATGGGATGGTTTCAGCGAATACATCAGTAAATTTTTGCATTTTTGTTTCCTTTTTAGTCGATTTGTTGAATTTAGGGTGTAGCAATCCGCCGCACGGATTTCTTGAGGAAAAGTGTGGTCGGATTTTCCGTTGTTTTTAGAAGTCGATTTTGACTGCTTTTGGATTAAAGCCTCGCAAGTGTTTTAATACACGCCAGTTTGTCATTTGGTCGATGTTAAAATCGCTTGTTATGCGGTTTAAGATTTGATTGGTAGAACGTAACACGCTTAAATATTCGTAAGCCTGTCCGTAGATTTGCCCGCTCATATTCGAGCCTAACACATTAAAGGCTTTTTCAATATGTTGGAAAGTGCCGACACCACGTTTGAAAGCAAACCACAACCAAGCAAGCTGTTGAAGTTCATATTCGGTAAATTCAAACGTGAATTTTTGCGGTTCAGGCAAGGCGAGCTGTTGCGGTTGTTGCAAGGCTTTTAATGTTCTTTCGCAACGGATGAAATATTGGCGGATTTGTCTGCCTCGTTCGTTTCTTTCGACCATACCGAGTTCTTTGCCCATATCAAGGGTGATGTGATATTCCTTGCATGGGCGTCCGTTGGTGCGTTCGGTGATGACGAAGTAGTCTTCATCTTGGATGAAACCATATTCGTTGATGCGGTTTTTGATCCAGTCATTGTAACGAGTTTGTATTTCTAGGAATGCGTGAAGTTCACGAGCGTTGCAAAGTTGAACAGGTTGATTTTGGATTAAACCGTCAAAAACAGGAATTAAGTTTGAGTTTGTCATTTTGTGATTCTCTAATCAAAGTTTTAAAAATCATCACGAACAAACGCCAATTTGTTGGTGATGAACTGTTCAAGATTGGCGTACCGTTGATTAGAGTAAACGGCGATCTTTCGATCTCTCAAACAGTTCATCATTGGGCTTTTACTAAAATTTTAGCAAAAGGTAGATTTGCTGTTTTACGGCTATAAAAAAAGACGCTTGAGCGTCTGTCTTTTCGCCGCCCTAATCAATTCAGGAACGCCAATTCCCGACTTTCTGTTGAAAGTGAGGGTATCCTAATCCGAAGTGGGGGCGGTGTCAAATGTTTTACGCATAATAAAACCCTCTTAGTGTTGTGCTAGAATGGCAGTGTTCAAATATCATTCATCAACAAAAAGAGGGCTTAATTATGTGGGCAACGTTGATTTCTTCTATTTTTTCCGTGTTAAAAACTCATTTTGAGGAGGTGATTTTGCGTATTTGTATTTGGTTTTTGTTACTTATTGCATGTTGGATATGCATGCCACAAGAGATACAAGATTACTTGTTTTCTCACCCCCTCCCAGCATTACCGAACTACGTCTTGTTTTACGCATTCCTTTTGACTGTCGCAACTTGTGGTTGGCAAGTGTTCTTCATCATTTTGGATATATTGACTAGTTTGGTCGAAAAATTTCGGCAATACAAAGCTGTCAATCCACAATCCAAGTGGGTTGAGATTGATGGCGAGTATAAAAATTATACATTCTTTAAATGTCATCGTTTGTCCTTACTTTTACGAATAAAAAAATCATCAAGTTCAGCAAAAAACTAATAAAAAATACCGCTCTTTCGAGCGGTCAGTGGAGTAGTGCAATCAGTCTATGCTGATTTTGTCTAGATAGGGTGCCTTTCTTTATGCTTGTAAGGCTCAAGCCCTTATTGTCACCACAACACATAAGGAATATAATTTTCTCCAACCACAACACAAAATAAGGAGATTATTATGAAAAATAATATCTTAGTCACTTATGACTTAAATAAAGTTGGACAGAATTACGAAGCACTTATTGAAAAAATAAAACAACTAGGCGCGTGGGCCAAAGTCCAACAATCTGTTTGGTATCTTCACACTTCTTATTCAGCTAATGAAGTTTTAGATCACCTAACTAAAGTGACTGATTTCAACGATTCTATTTTCGTTGCAAGTATGAGTGATGCTTATTGGAGAGGATTGTCTGCCGAAGTACAGCAATTTATTCAGGAGCAGTGGTGGAAATAGCTCCACAACGCCCAACCCCTGTATTTTTGCCGTAACGATTAATCCGCTCAAGTGCGAAACAACATCTATCGGCAATTAATGCAGGTTCTAGACAACCGTTTTCAACTGCTCTTAATACAGCCAATTTGATTTGTTCTTTATCTCTTTCAGATAGGCTGCTTTCTTGTTTTTCTTCCATTTTTAACCTCGTTTGTTTTATGTTTACCATTTCAAAGCGCACTCTGTCTTGCATTTGACACGTTCGCATGCTTAAAACTGTCGCTCTGCCGAATGCGCTTTGAAATTTACCGTCTCTCCGATATGTCACGTTTCTTACGTCACGTTGACGTGCATAGTTTGTTTCATGCCGCTTTGTTAGCCTCCCTCTTGGGAGCGCATTACTGTCAGTCTCACTACGAGTCATCGGCTTGTCTAACATTGCAATAAAAGACTCTGTTCGGTTGCTTACGTTTAGCTATTCCCACCCATTGGCTTTGTTTGCATTTCCGTAAGCATTCACACCGCAATGTAAGGTTTTCTCCATCCGTTCATCGCTATTTACGATCCGTCGGGATTGGCGTGTTATCACAACAAGGCCATAAGTCACTTACTCCTAACTACTTATCGCTAATTAATCGGTGAGCTTTGTCATTCTCACTGCCGTTTTAGCCGCGCTTAAGTGTTGGTCGATGTGTTTTTAATCGTATTGTTAAAGAGCGTTGAGATGTTGGTTATGTGTATCTCGTTTTGATGAGGTTATTCTACTAAAAGTAGAGGTTGATGCAACTAAAATTTGTATAAAAGTAGATTTATTCTCTACTTTAATTTGTAATCCGTTGATTTCAAAAGAAAAGAATTTTGAGAAAAGTTGTTTGATTGCCTATTTTTTAGGCAAATTAGGGGGGGGGAAGTTCGGTCGATTTTTGAGGTGTTTCGGTGAGTTTTAGGAAAAAGAAAACCGCCACGAAGGCGGTTTAGGTGTCATATAAATTTAGGAGTAAAGAAAGTCTTTAGTGCATCTAACTTATAAATTAGTCCACGCATTGCAGTGTTCCTTACCTCAAGATTATCTGATACAAGATGATCTGTAATTGCTTGTTTTACTTCTCTTAACTTCATTCTAGGGTAACGTTCTGAATTTGATAGGCTTTTAATTTCCAGACATTTTGATTGCAATCTTTTATGAAATGCAATCATCAGGTGGTAATCCATTTCATCACTTAAATTTGATTGTGTCTTTTTGTGGATATTTAACGCTTCTGTAAAAACAAGATCGCACAAATCAGATAATTTTGAGAGCTCTCCATTATAAGCTGTATTTTTTAAACCCCTTGCGCCTAATATATAGCTTATAGGTAACGCAAAGATAGAAACTATAAGCGCGGAGAAAGCTATTAGATCAGAAAGAGTCATTTATTATCCTTCAAAGATAAAATCTTAATCTCTTTTTCTACATAACTTTTAATTTCGTCAATAATATCATGGTCGTCATTTGAAATAAGGTTTTTAACAAGATTTAAAACAACCTCTGGAGAAATACCTTTTCTAATTACTCCTCCAAAAGTTTCTTCAAGAAATGAAGAGCCATATCCTTCTGTGTCATCTAAATTAAGAATGATATCAGGATCCCTTTTTATTGCTGGGATAAGAATAGAATCTCTAAATTCCTCTCCACTAGCTTTACCATCTTTAATGTAACGTGGACCTGGATATTGACTGAAATCTTTTACATAAATAGTTTGCATTATTATTCCTTAATTTCTTGTAGCGGAATGTTCCACTGAACAACAGTACCATTAATAGAGTATCTAGATTCTTTGGTTAAATCGGGCTTATCTTTGCCATTATACACATACATTCCTCGATTTGAACGAATTATTAACCTGCTTCCTGGTGTTTTGTCAATAAATGCTCGAATATCACTTCCCCCTTTTCCTCTATGTCCCAATCCTGTTCGGGTTTCTTTAATGAGGGTAGAGGCTTTTATATATAAACAATCTTTTGTCGGTTTCCCCAGCTGCTTTAGTCTATTCCAAATAGCAGAAAGTACATTTGCTTTCTGTGTTTTTTCTAGAGTATTAGGGATCCCGTGACCCAAATCACAAACAAAAAGTGACAATTTTCCTTCTAGGATAGCAAGCAACATCCACCAACGTTTTATAGGAAATTCTCGTTCACTATAAATATTTTGGGCGTAAGCATGTTCTACCGCATTTGCAATCGCTTCAATGTAACTAGGATATATCCCTTTCACCCCCATACTTTTAAGTTCATCTAATAGTGGCTTTGTGATTTCGCCATCTGCACTATCACTATAAACATAATGCCAACATTTCACATTTTCTTGAGAAGATGAAGATGTATAATTAAACCCTAAGGATTTATATAGTCCTATATGACAAAATATAGCATCAACATCATAGGGAATATGTTTACGATGATCTGCTGGTTTTGATTTTGGTCTTACAATTTGAAATTTCAAGATTCTATATTGCGATTTTATCGTATCTAAAACAGCTATTAAAACGCTACAAGCGGCAGCATCGATAATATCAGTGTCCCGAAAATTTAGTTTCAGGCGACTTCGACTTCGTGCTGCTAGTTTTGCTTTTTCTTCGAGCTCTTCTTTAAATGCTACAAATTCATACCCTATTTCTTTAGCTAAAATAATTTTATATGGGGCGATAACCTCAAAAAGATTAAAGGATTTATGAGCAAGCTGTTTATATTTAGGCTTTCCGCCTCTTTGTCTGATTTTCTTTTCTTTACTTGTGAGAGCTCGTAATGTTCTTTGTCTAACAATAGATCTCCATAATCGAATATCCATAGTTGGTTCCTTGGGTAACTTATGTAGAAGTCGTTTTAGTTATTATGTTTTCTATAATAATACTGAATACCAAAACACTTTCCCTAACACAGAAATATCTTGTAGTTCTGCTATTTCATCAGGGTGTTCTTCGGTGTTATAACTGCGGATTTTCACTTGTTCGTTTGGCATATTGTAAAGTAGTTTTATGCGCAACAAGCCACCGTGATTGATAGCGTATATCTTGCCGTCTCGGATTGTCTTATTGCCCAAATCAATTCCCACCGTGGTTCCATCCGGAATAACAGGTTCCATTGAATTTCCATCAGCAATTACACATACCGCATTTTCGTACTGTACGCCTTGTTTACGTAGTGTTGCTTTGGAAAAACGTAATTTGAAGTTGTTATAGTCCATTATGTCATCAGCAAAGCCGTTTCCGGCAGCAAGCCTAATATCTTGATAAAACGGAACGGCATATTCATCGCTATTTAGTGGGGTATTGCGATCCCATAAGTCGAATGAGCCAACGTCTTTCACATTAGAAGTTAGTTGATTTTCTAAAGAATCGGCTGTTCCGTATTTCAAATAAGCAGGGGTAACTCCAAAGTACTTCGCCATAGCTTCAATTTTATTATCTCTCGGGGTTGCAGTGCCTAAAGTGTAACGTCTAGCCATTTCATAGGTTACGCCAATAGCTTTTTGTAAATCCACAATATTTTTGCCTTGTTTAGCCATTAATTCATTAAGTCGGCTTGCTAAATCTGTCATAGATGCTCCTTTATTCTACTAAAGGTAGAAGATACAAAATTAAAATAGTTGATTCAATTCTATTTTTAGTAGTAGAATTAAACTACTTTAAATAGAATAAAGAGGTTAAAATGCTACCAATCGAAAAAGCTTATGAAATCGTGGGCAGTATTTCGGCTATGGCTCGACATTTCAATCTTACCCCTTGGGCTGTTTCCAAGTGGCGTGAAAAAGTACCAGCGGAACGTTGCGCAAAGATTGAAGAACTTACAGCTGGAAAAGTCAAGAAATCCGAATTACGTCCTGATTTGTGGGATTAATTTACCAACTTTTACCCAAAAGAAAACCATAAAAATAAGGCAAAAATTATGGAAATGAAGAAAGTTATTATCGAAATGATTGATCGGATTCCTGGGGGGAGAAGTGCGGTAGCTGGATTCCTAGGTTTTACCGAAAGTGAATTAAAGAATCGCCTTTATCAAATAAAAGGCCAACGATTCAAAAATGAAGAATTGATTGCACTGCAACTTGAGTATGGATGCACTGATTTTATCGATGAGCTTTGCCGTACCGCTGGTGGTCGTTTTGTACTTGATGTGACAGAGGAGGAATTAGACAAGGTTGAGCTTGCCAATTTACAACTGCACGAGCTTTCCGCGCGCGGCTTGTTATTTGCTGCATTAGAAACGGCGTTAGAAGACGGTGAAATCACTTCACAAGAAGAAGACAAAATCCGTCAAGCATTGAGTAAACATTTGGCTGCAACACAACATTCGATTGAATGTGCGATTGTGTTACACAAGAAATAAAAAAAGCCACGACGGACACCGTGGCAATTTCAGTATAGGAATTATTTCTATGAATGAATTATTAACGATTTCGAAAGAAAACACAAGCACTTTGACGATGAGCAGTCGGGAAATTGCGGAGTTAATCAATAAAAACCATAGCGATCTGTGTCGTTCAATCGAAAGACTTATCGCAAAAGAGGTAATTGGGGGGTATCAGCCAATGGCTTACACCCATCCACAGAACGGTCAGACTTATTATGAGTACCATCTAAGCAAACGAGATAGTTTAATTGTTGTTGCTCAGAATTGTCCTGAATTTACTGCGGCAATCGTTGATCGCTGGCAAGAGTTGGAAAACCAACAAAAACCAACCGCACTTATTCCGCAATCTTTTTCTGAGGCGTTGATGTTAGCCGCTCAGTTACAAGCAGAAAAAGAGCGTAATGCGCCTAAAGTCGCTTTTGTTGATCACTATGTGGAAGTAGGGACGAGTAAATCATTTCGTGAGACGGCGAAGATTTTAAAAATGCCCGAGCGTGCATTGGTCAATCGCTTGGTGGAAGATAAATATTTGTATCGTCAATCTGGCGTGCTTTTGCCATATCAATCGGCACACACCAAAGATCTTTTTACGGTTAAAACAGGTACTGCTGAACACGGTCACAATTACACTCAGACACGTGTAACAAGCAAAGGCATTGAATTTATCGCGTCACGTTATGCTTCGGAGTTGATGCTATGAGTATTGGTAAATTATTAATTGACGATCAGCCGCTACAAGTTCTCCCTTCTTTGGCTGAAGCCATTGGTTTAAATGAAGCCTTGATTTTACAACAAATTCACTGGTTGCTATTGCGTAGCAAAAAAGAATTTAAAGGTAAACATTGGGTATTTAATACCTATGAAGAATGGCAAGAAAAACATTTTCGTTTTTTCTCTGTTTCCACGATTCGACGCACGATTAATCATTTAGAAGAGCTTAATTTGCTGATTTCAAGCACTGAATTTAATCAAATGAAAGTGGATAAAACGAAGTGGTACACAATCAATTATGAAGCCTTAGATAATCTTGCTATTGCGACTGCTAAAAATGACAGTCCATCTGTTCAAAATGAGCAGTCGAACTGTTCAAATTGGGCAGATCCTTCTGTTCAAAATGAGCAGACCAATAACCAAGAGAATACACAAGAGACTCCTAATAATAACCCCCTAAAGGGGAATCGGCTGGCGCCGATGTGACGGAGGGGCAGGGCGATACGCCCTCTGATGAAAAACAAAAAATTGATCGAACGGATTATATCGGGATAGCTCAAGCCTACAACGGTGCATTGGACTTAACAGGCGTTGCTTTGCCAAGAATTGCCGATCCGTCAAATTTGAGTGACAAGCGCAAACGAGCCGTGAAGAAACTTTCTGATGTGTTTAAAAAACGATTTGGCGATGGTAGTGCGTCGGCATTGGGCGAATATTTTACGGATTTTATGCGCTCTGCTCGTGAGTTTTATTTCGGTGAGAATAACCGGGGCTGGAAAGCTGATTTTGATTTTTTACTACGAGAAAACACGTTGGATAAAGTTTTGGAGGGGAATTTGTAATGCGTAACGGAATCTACGATTTGGAATATTCTTTGGTCGGTGCGTTTTTAAACGGCGGATTATCCCCACAAGCTCGAGAAGTGATGAGTTGGCTTGAACCTGAAATGTTTGCCACATTCCAACTTGGCGCACTTTACGGAAACATTCGCAAACAGGCTCGCAAAGATGATTTGATTGATATTTTGTTACTTGCGCAAGACTACGGTGAAAACTTTGCCAATCTAGCAGAATTAGCAAGCGGATATGCTTACAGCGGAAATATTTTAGGGTATGCAAAGAAAGTCCATTCTGCTTGGATGAATCGTACTGCTCAACAGGCATTGTTGAAAATGGCAGGGGAGTTAGCCAACGCGAAAGAGGAGCAAGTAGACCAAATCACTCAAAATGCACTTAACCAAATCCAAAAACTCCTTGTCAGCAAAACAGAAATCAAGCCAATCGCCATGGGTGAGCTGGTCGATTCTTACGTGGATGTTTTAGAAAAACGTTCAAAAAGCGATTTCAAAGAACGCTTGCTTTACACTGGCATTGAGGCGGTCGATAACATTCTTGGCGGCATAAATTCAACGGATATTGTCATTGTGGCTGGTCGTCCAGGAACAGGTAAAACAGAATTTAGTCTGACAGTGACTCGCAATATTGCCAAAAATCATGGCTCAGTTTTATTTTTCAGCCTTGAGATGGGTAACTTCCAGCTGGTCGATAGATTATTAAGTGCTACTGGTGGCGTAAGCGTAAAAAAATTGCGCAATCCTGCCGAGCTTGATGAAGGCGACTATCATCGCTTAACAAGCGCATTGCAAGAAGTGCGGTCGCAAGATGTTTACTTTGTAGATCGTGGTGGTTTATCTGCCGATGAAATTTGCGCAATTACCGAAAACCATATTAGCGAGAAAGGCGCGCCATCTGTGGTTGTAATTGATTATTTAGGCTTGATGAATCACAAGCAAGAGCGTGGTGTAAATCTAACCCAAGCTATCGCAAATTCCATGAGCAAGCTAAAAGCCTTTACCAAAAACTTCAACATTCCAATCATTTTACTTTGTCAGCTTAACCGTGATGTAGATAGCCGTGCAGTAAAACGCCCTGCTAATTCAGATTTACGTGACTCAGGCTCAATCGAACAAGATGCAAGTCAAATCATCATGCTTTACCGTGAGGGCGCATACAAGGCAGATTGTGATAATCCTTACTCTGAGGCCATTGTGACTAAGAATAGATTTGGTGGATTAGGCACAGCCTATATGAAATTTGATAGAGGTCACTTCCTCGATTGCGATCAGGCGCAAGCATACCAATTCATCAACGAGAAACCACAGCAACAAGCCAAAACCTATGCGGCTAAAAGTTATGGTAAAGGGGCATTGCAATGACAGAACAACAATTTGATAAAGATACATGGCAAACACCCCGCTATGTCTTTGAATGGCTATCTCAACGTTTCGGATGGTTTGATCTTGATGGTTGCGCAACAGCAAACAACGCCTTGACATGGCGCTATATCGGCGAACCTAACTCAGACAATGATGAGCATCAATCAATCGCAGATGACTTTCTAATGCCGATTGAGCAAATGTTAGATGTATTGTTGGATGAAACCGCAGAACGTTGTTCGGCTCCGTTAAGAATCTATGTGAACCCGCCTTATTCCAACGTTACACCATATTTACAACGTGCGAAAGAATTATGTGATGCTGGTTATTTAGTCGTGATGTTACTCAACAATGATAAATCTACTCAATGGTATCAAAACCACATTCAAGGCGTGGCGAATGAAGTGATTGATATCACAGGTGGACGAATTGCATTTATCAACCCTGTAACAGGAAAAGAAATCAGGGGGAATAGCAAAGGACAAATGGTCGTAGTCTTTGATCCAACAATGGAAGATTTTGTCACACGTTCAATTAGCCTTGATTTTATCAAGAAAGTAGGTGGTTATGATGGAGCATAATTACCCTCGGATGTATTTAGTCAATGAGGCAGTAAGAAATCGAGTGATCGACACTATCCGCCAATTGCCAATAAACGAATCAGATCCTCTTGTTGTGGAGATAAAAGTAAAAACCCGCTCAATGGAGCAGAACGATAAATTTCATGCAATGCTTGGTGATATATCAAATCAGGCGTTATGGCAAGGCGACAAATACGATTTATACGGATGGAAAAATTTATTGGTGAGCGGGCATACCATCGCAACAAAGCTACCCTATAAGTTGGTTACCGGAATTGAAGGAGAGTTGGTTAATGTACGGGAGCAAACATCAAAAATGGGTGTTAGACGCATGGCCAGCTTGATTGAATATACGACCGCATGGGGTGTGCAAAATGGTGTGAGATTTAACGATAGATGGGGATTTTACGGACGATGATTGAGGTAGGAACTATGATTTTATTTTTGATTGCATTTTCGGCTATGTTGTTTTTTCTTTTCGGTCAGCCCCTTGCTGCCATCCTTGTCTTGTGTGGAGCTTGTTGGCTTTCTGGTTGGTATTTTGCTCATAGCACGGTCGCAACAGAGTGCGAGAGATTGGGAAAGTTTTACGTTGGCAAAAACGTTTATCAATGCTCAAAAATTGAAACGATCGAGGGTAAATAATGTTAGAGGTAATTTTACTCCTGCTCATTGCGATGATTTTTATTGCCGTGGTGGTTGTGATTTTGGATTGGTTTATTGGTGATGGATGGTGGTTTGATGAGTAAAGAGAAATTTGAACGCACAAAGCCGATTGTGAATGTTGGCCCTATAGGTCATGTTGATCACGACAAAACAAAACTCACGGTATTAGTAGCAACAGCAATAGTGGCTAACTTAGCGTGTAAATCGGTTGATGATGTAAACGAAAAACTAACGCATGGATTGACAAAAGAACGTGACGACTGGCGCAAGTGGAGACAGTCAGGTAGTAAGAATAAGAGTTTGATTAACGGAGTGAAATGGTGACTACTCCAAAAACTAAAATCCTCAAGCATAAAAAATGCAAGGTGTGCGGCATTGAGTTTATCCCCAAAAGCTCTCTCCAAAAAGTCTGCTCACCTAAATGCGCACTTGATTTAACTCGTCAAAACGCGCAAAAAGCACAAGAACGAGCAGAAAAGAAAAAGCAAAGGGAACGTAAAGCTAAATTAAAAAGTCGTTCAGAATGGCTAAAAGAGGCCCAGTCAGTATTTAATAAATTTATCCGTCTGAGAGATAAAAACGAACCATGTATCAGTTGCGGTCGGTATCATCAAGGGCAATACCACGCAGGGCATTATCGGAGTGTGGGAGCATGCCCTGAATTGCGATTTTGTGAGCTTAACGTGCATAAGCAATGCGCACCCTGTAATGACCATAAAAGCGGAAATATCATCGAATATCGAATAAATCTCGTCAATAAAATCGGTGCGGATAAGGTAGCGTGGTTAGAACGCCAAGACCACGAGCCAAAGAAATACACCATTGAAGATTGCAAGGCGATTATTAAGTATTACAAGGCAAAAATTAAAGAGCTGGAAGGAGAGTAGAATGTCGTATAGCGTTGAGAGAGTGTTGGAAAAGTGGGGTAATTGCTGGGGTAGAGACAGAATTGGCACAGAATACCCAAGCACGACAATTTCTATTCCTGTTTTACCTACCGTGCGCAAGGCTCACATTCGATTCTTAACAGATGACGAGTGCTTAAAAATTGAGGAGCAGATAATGAATCTTCACGAGGATAGTTTGCTGCAATACCAAATCTTAATGGCGCTATACGTTCAACAAGCGAATGAACGAGATATTTGTACCGCACTCCATATTTCCCCTGCGCATATGTATCGTGAGCGTGCTAAGGGGGTAAGATTCCTAAAAGGTGCATTTACTGGGGCGAAGATTAAGTTTATGTTTTTGGGGTAGGGAAGTGCGGTCGATTTTGACCGCATTTTTATTACACTTTATCTTGATTTGTGTGTATTTGTGTATTATAATTCATCTTGATTAAGACAAAGGAGGATGCATGCACTCAGGTGACTTAATCAAGGAGCTTAAAGCAAATAGTTGTTATTTTGTTAGGCATGGAAAAGGTGATCATCAAATTTGGTTCTCGCCGAAAACTGGAAAGCGATTTCCAGTTCCGCACCCCAAACAAGATTTAGCAATCGGAACTTTAAAATCCATTAAAAAATCGGCAGGGCTTTAAGCTCTGCCGAGCTTAATCGGAGGAGTATTAAATGATTTTTACCGTAGGTGTTGAAACCCCAGAAAATGAAAACCAAGCATACGGAATGATCGTTCCTGCACTTTGTCAATTAGATTATGGTTGTTTTAGCGGTGCTGACGATGTTGATGATTTATTACCAATGGTGTCAGAAGCCATTACAATAATGCTTGAAGCGATGGTTGAAGATGGTTTTGATCTTACCACGCTAAAAGATAAAGGCGTAACGCACTATAAAGCCGATCCTGAATATGCTGATTTTGATACTTGGCTTTTAGTTGACGTTGATATTTCAGAATACTTAGGTAAAAAACAGCGTATTAATGTGTCTTTACCTGAATATTTATTAACGCGCATTGATCGCCGTGTTGCAGCAATGGGTAACTACTATAAAGATCGTAGCCATTTCTTAGCAAATGCGGCGCACCGCGAGTTGCATGCGCATTCAGATAAAGAAATGTAATTTCTGACTCCCCTTGATAAGCTCCTATTTCAAGGGGAGTGATTTTATTATACATCGAAAAAAAATGATAAAACTACTTGATTACTTGCAAGTGAAAGTGTATTACATGTACTATATCGTGGTTTTAGCACATAGCAAACGCACAAAAGAATTTTACAGCCCTGATCGGAAACGGTCGGGGCTTTTTTGTTATCAAACTATAAGGGCGTAGTCTAATGGTAAGACAGCGGTCTCCAAAACCGCTAATTGAGGTTCGATTCCTTGCGCCTTTGCCATATCACAAGCTCACGTTAATGCGTGGGCTTTTTTATTGCCCTGTAAATGGGGTGGAGTATGAAAATGTTAAAAGACGCAGGGAATCAAAGTATTTTTTGGTCTGGCTTTGGCGCATTCTGGGCAATGTATTCATTTCAAGAATGGCTAGCCATCTTTGGTTTGATTATCGGTTTAATTAGTGGTCTCGTTAATATGTACGCCAAGTGCCAAGAAGGCAAGGTTAGGGAGAACGAGGAACGTAGAGCGGAAGAGATGCACAAGGCAAGAATGAAACGATTAGAGCAGGGGCTTGATAATGGTACTAAGGAAGACTAGAACGGCGATTGGTGCCTGCTCCGTTGTTGCGGTTATTGGGATTATGTACTCTCAATTTGGCAGTGAGCTAAGATTAAGCCCCGCTGGAGCGGAAATAATCGGTAACGCAGAGGGGTGTATGGCGACTCCATATAAATGCCCCGCTGATGTATTGACTGTTGGTATTGGCTCAACGGAATACTCTGGGCAAAAGATAGGGCCTAACAAGAAATACACAAATGAAGAAATCGCTTACCGATGGAAAAACGATATTAAACTTGCTGAATCGTGCGTTGATAGATATGCCAATGGAAGAGAATTACCTCAATCTGTGTTTGATGCCATGGTATCTGTTACGTTTAATAATGGATGCGGCAAGGTTAAAAACTCAACGATGTTTGGGTTTATGCGACGCGGAAGATATATAGATGGGTGTAATCAGCTCCCAAATTGGGTTTATGTTGGCAAAAAGAAAATACCAGGTTTGGTTAAGCGAAGAGAAAAAGAGAAAGCATTATGTTTAGCCGATTTGAAACAGCCTTAAAGCTAACCGCACTTTGCTTGATTTTGGGCTTGTGTGGTTGGACTTGGTACCAATCTCAGAAGATAAGTAGCTTAAAGGCCGAGAACCAAGCGCAAGCCCAAACCATTCAGCAGCAAGAAGATGCCAATAAGGCATTGACTATTGCGCTACAACAAGAGCGTGATGCGGTAATAGCACAACAGCAACGTAATGATGAAATAGAAAGGATAGCAACAGAAAATGCTGAATCAGTTAAAACAATCATTAAGACACAACCTTGTGCTCACACTCGTTTGCCTCAGTCTGCTCTTGACCGCCTGTACAAATAAAGTCACGACCAAGGCAGAATATATTTACCCGCCTCAAGCCTACACCACACCTTGTGTTAAAACAGCATTTACTGGTGAGACATACGGTGATGTAGTCATACAGTTAGTAAAGGTAACAGCAGAGCGAGATAAGTGCGCAAGCCAAGTAGATAATATTCGTAAATTTGTAGAAAAAAATAAGAAAAATTAAAGACGGGGCTAGTGCTAGACACTATCGGAGGAAAGAGTCGGAGAGTGTACATACCCGATTTCTTGGCGTTCTCGCGAGTTTAAGCTCGACCGAAAAAAAGCCCAATAAGGGCTTTTGTTTAGAAATCTAATTGACTTGGATTGATGCCAAGAGCATTTGCCATTTTTATGCGAGTTGTTTTCCGCAAGGTCTGTGAATTTTCGTGTTGTGAATAAGCTGCTTGAGAGATGCCTAAGCGTCCTGCAACTTCCACTTGTGTTAAGCCTAAGTGCTCGCGCCAAGCACGCAATGCAGAATAATCGTTTAATAACGCTAATTTGGCGACAGATTCAGGGATACCTGTTTCAATAGGGGCTGAAAAATTCGCTTTTTGTTTTAGCCAGTTAAGCGTGGCAATTGGCATAACAGCAAAAGCGGGGACGCCTTGCTCATTATTAATGTATTGAATATTAGTAAGTGCGTTCATCTCTTTTTTTAACCTCTTCAATAGATACGATATTCATCGTATTGCCAACGATATTAAAGAAAACACGATAATCACCAACACGGTAACGATATTCGTAAGTGTGATTGGTCAGTGCTTTGATATTAGAACAATCGGGAAAGGTTTTAAGCGACTCACATTTTTCAATTATATGTGCTTTTGTTGGAATCTTTCTCAATTGTTTTAATGCTTTTGGCTGATAGATGATTTCTTTCATAGCTAAAGTATTGCGTTTAATTAATAAGTATTTTATAGGTTTTATAAGTTTTATTCAAGTTATTTTAAGGATTTTCTATGTCAGACGTGAAAGGAAAATCCACGTCTGATGGCGTGGGGAAGAAAAAAACTGGTCGCCCATCATCTTATGTAAAGGAAGTGGCTGATGATATTTGTCAGCTTATCGCTCAAGGTGAAAGTTTGCGTAAGATTTGTGAGCGACCAGGAATGCCAAATCAACGAACTATCTTTCGTTGGTTAAATGAAAGCGATGAGTTTTGTCAGCAGTACGCGCGTGCGCGCGAGGACCAAGCCGATTTTTTGCTTGAGGAGATGTTGGAGATTTCAGATCTTGCCACTCCCGAAAATGTTAGCGTAGCTAAGTTGAGAGTTGATGCTCGTAAATGGTACATCACCAAAGTCGCCCCTAAAAAATATGGCGATAAAGTAACGCAAGAAATCACTGGTGTTAATGGGGCGCCGATTGAGCAAAAAATATCTATGGATTTATCAAGGTTAAGTGTCGATGAACTCAAACTTCTTAGAGAGCTTAAATCTAAAGCAACTGGATGCGATGATAGCTCAAAAGAGCTTGATTGATTTCACCTTGCAAACCAAACCTGACTTCGTAACAGGATGGTTTAATATTCTCATTGCACAAGAGTTACAGCAATTTTATCAAGATGTAATAGATGGCAAGCAACCTCGATTAATGATATTCGCCCCACCTCGTAGTGGTAAAAGTGAATTATTTAGCCGTCGTTTCCCCGCTTGGGCCTTTGGTAAAAATCCAGATTTGCAGATGATTGCCTGTTCTTATTCTGCTGATTTAGCTAGTCGAATGAATCGCGATGTACAGCGCATTATGGATGATGAAAGTTATCACGGCATTTTCCTTAATTCATCCTTAAATGATAAACGCATTGCGACCGTCTCGGGTCGGCCTTTGCGTAATAGTGAGATTTTTGAAATTGCGGGTCACAAAGGCGCTTATCGCTCCGCTGGTGTTGGTGGTGGTATTACAGGAATGGGGGCGGATATAGCCATTATTGACGACCCTATAAAAGATGCTAAAGAGGCTAATTCTCAAACAGTTCGAGATGGTGTTTGGGATTGGTACACAACCACGCTTTATACGCGTTTATCACCAAAATCTGGTGTGCTATTAGGTATGACAAGATGGCACGAGGATGATTTAGCTGGTCGATTAATTGAAGAGATGAAGAATGGTGGAGACCAATGGCGCATAGTGAAATTTCCTGCGATTGCAGAAGAGGATGAAGAGTTCCGCAAAGAGGGTGAACCATTACACCCAGAACGCTTTGATTTAGAGCGATTGAGTAAAATTAGAAAGGCTGTTGGCTCTCAAGCGTGGAATGCTTTATATCAACAAAGACCATCTAATAAAGGCGGTGGCATTATTAAAGGCTCTTGGTTTGGTCGATACAAAATCCCTACACTAATTAAAGTCAAGGCAATCTACGCTGATACGGCACAAAAAATTAAACAGCACAATGACTATTCAGTCTTTATTGTCGCTGGCAGAGGGAGCGATGGAAAGGTTTATATCCTTGACCTTGTGAGAGGTAAATGGGAGGCGCCAGAACTTGAGCAGACATTAAAAGATGTTTGGGCTAAACATAAAGCGAAAAAGGACACTGGAATATTAACTCGAGCAAATGTGGAAGATAAAGCCAGTGGCACGGGATTAATTCAAGCTATCCGCAGGAATAATCAAATTCCAATCTCGCCCATTCAAGTTGATGCAGATAAGTACACTCGTGTTTTAGGTATTCAAGGGTACATTGAAAGTGGTTATGTGATGATACCCGAAAATGCTCCTTGGGTAGCGGATTTTATTAGTGAGTGCGAGGCATTTACCGCAACAGATAGTCACGCGCACGATGACCAAGTCGATGCACTTGTAATGGCAATAACGGATATTTTAGGGAAACCTAAATCACTACTGGATTTATAAGATGAATATTTTAGATGGCATCAAATCACTTGCGCTAAAGTTAGGTGGCAAACAAGATCAGACATATTATGCTCGTGGGCTGAGTTTAACGGATGACTTAATGCAGATTGAAGCATTATGGCGTGATAACTGGATTGCAAACAAGGTCTGTATTAAACGCTCGGAAGATATGGTGCGTAATTGGCGCGATATTTTTTCCAATGACTTAAAATCTGAACAGCTAGACGAGTTCACTAAGCTCGAGCTCAGATTAAAACTACGTGAGACATTAACTAAAGCGTTGCAATGGTCTAGCCTGTATGGCTCAGTGGGTTTATTGGTGGTAACCGATACTATTAATATCACCTCGCCGTTACAGCCTACAGAGCGATTAAAACAATTAATTATCTTGCCTAAATGGAAAATCTCCCCGACAGGACAACGAGATGATGATGTATTTTCACCAAACTTTGGTCGATATAGTGAATATACCATTACTGGCGGCACACAATCTGTTTTAGTGCATCATTCTCGCTTATTAATTATCAATGCCAATGATGCGCCTTTATCTGATAACGATATTTGGGGTGTATCAGACCTTGAAAAGATTATTGATGTGCTTAAACGCTTTGATAGCGCCTCTGCGAATGTGGGCGACCTTATTTTTGAAAGTAAAATCGATATTTTCAAAATTGCAGGGTTGTCTGACAAGATATCTGCAGGCTTAGAAAATGATGTAGCTCACGTTATTTCAGCGGTGCAGTCGATTAAATCGGCGACTAATAGCCTCTTGCTTGATGCAGAAAATGAGTACGACCGAAAAGAGCTATCCTTTGGTGGGTTAAAAGATTTACTGACAGAGTTTCGCAATGCGGTGGCAGGCGCGGCAGATATGCCAGTCACCATTTTGTTTGGGCAATCTGTTTCAGGATTGGCGAGTGGTGATGAGGATATTCAAAACTATCATGAGTCCATCCATCGATTGCAAGAAACAAGATTACGTCCTGTGCTTGAGGTGCTTGATACATTGCTATGCAATGAATTATTTGGCGGACAACCTGAAGATTGGTGGTTTGAGTTTTTACCACTGACGGTGGTGAAACAGGAGCAACAAGTCAATATGCTTAACACCTTTGCTACAGCGACAAATACGTTAATTCAAAATGGTGTAGTAAATGAATATCAAGTGGCAAACGAACTCCGAGAAAGTGGTTTATTTGCCAATATCTTTGCTGATGACATTGAGGACATGAAAAATGCTGATGAACTTGCCAGAAATTTTGAAGAACCAGAAGGCGAAAACACGCAAGTTCAAGCCAGTGAAAATGAGCAAGAGAACAGAGCTTTGGTATAGACAACAGCTTAAACAGTTCGTCAAAACGATGACTGATGATGTAGAAAGAGCCATGCAACAACCGCAAGGCTCTTTTTTTATGGATGATGCAAAAGGATTTCAGGCTATTAGTGCAAAAGCGCTGATGAAAGTATTAGAAAAGTACGAAAAATCCGACCGCACTTCACAGGCCGAGAATATCGCCAATGGCTTTGTTAGTCGTGGTGATGCGCAAAACCATGCCGAAGTATCAACCAACCTAAAAAATCAAACTGGCATCGATTTATCTGCCTATTTACGCAATAGTCCGAATATTGTAGAAAGGGTAAATGAATTAACGGTAAGTAACATCCAATTAATCAAATCCATTCGCACGCAATATCTTGATAAAGTGCAAAATGCCGTCATGTAAGCGATGGTTCAGGGGACATTGAATAAAGACTTAGGCGAACAACTCAAAAAACTGGGGAAAGATGTAGAAAGTCGTGCAATGCTTATTGCGCGAGACCAATCCTCAAAATTAAATGCAGCATTAACTCGAGCACGCCATGAAGAGGTTGGCATAAAAAAATACATGTGGTCAACATCGGGTGATGAGTGCGTGCGTGAAAGCCATGCGGAAAAAGATGGGCAGATATTCGAATATACCAATCCTCCTGCTGATACTGGTCACCCTGGTCATGATGTTAATTGTCGATGTGTTCAGATTCCGGTGCTTGATGATATTGTTAAACCTGAATCTAGCGAAGATGAAAAAGAATCTCTTATTCAGAAATCTGGAAAAATGGAACTATCTGACTTGATTGATTCGTCAAGTGGTAGAGGTGGTAATAAATTATATTCCGATATAGGCAGTGTTAGTTCGGAGTTGGTAGCTAAGGCAAAAGAGAGTATTGGGCTTGATATTTCAGACTGGCAACATAGTGTGGACGAATCAGGTATTCGTCATACATTTAAGCAACACGGCAATGAAACGACAGAAAGTAAACGAGGACAACGAGCTGTAACAAAAAAAGATATTCTTTTATTGCCGCTTATTATTTCAAGTTTTGACAGTATTGAATATGCGGGATTAAGTGATATGGGGAATAAAACGTTTTTGATCAAAAAAGAGATTGAAGATGAAATATTTACCGTTCAAGAAGTGCGTAAAAAACACAAAAAACTGACAATGAAAACGATGTGGATTAGGCGGAAATCAAAAAAATAACCGCAGAATAGTTTGGTGCGTAATTCCTAGTTTATTAACTCGCATCCGCATACGTCCAAAACGTTCCCAAACTCAATCTACGGTTTAGTTCATTTTATCATTATTAGTTTAAATGTTAAACAGTCTAAACATCATCTTATTATGAGATTATAGATATGCTTTGGCCGAGAGGTAGTAAAGAATGAAACGTAATTGGGATTTAATTCGCTCTATATTGCTTAAATTGGAAAGTCAGGCAGAGGCTAGAGGGAGCTTATCCCCTGATGGATTTACTGGATTTGATTCAGAAACAGTGTCTTATCATTTTAAGTTATTGCAAAGTGCAGGGCTGATTGAAGCGATAGATTACTCCTCTCTAAATGAATTGAGCCTTGTTGCTCGGTCACTGACTTGGCAAGGTCATGAATTCTTAGACAAAATTCGTAATGATACTGTCTGGAATAGCTTAAAAACTACAATAAAAAGCAAAAGCCTTGATTTATCGCTTGATACGATAAAACAGGTAGCGCAAACAATAATTAGCCAAATGTTGGCGTGATATTGCAAAAAAACAAACAACCCGATCAGAAATGGTCGGGTTTTTTATTGGGGTAAATAAATGAAATTTACAGACAAAACTACTCAAGCAGCCACACAAAGAACCATCACTAAGGATGGTTTTTTAGTTGTGCCTGCAACCATTTCGAAAGTTGGGGTATTTGATTACCTCGCTACAGAACTAGGCTTAAAAGAAGACGGCATTAAAAAGGTCGCTCGTACTGAGAAATCGTTGTTTAGCGATGAAACGATTAAGAGTTTTGAAAATGCCACATTAACCGTAGGGCACCCAAAAGATGGGGTAAATGCGAAAAACTGGAAACAGCTCTCGGTCGGTGTCGTACGCAATGTTAAGCGAGTGGGCGATGAGCTCACGGCAGAGGCTTGGATTTATGATGAATCTGCGATTAAAGCCGTGCAGGAGAATGGTGTTGAGCAATTATCTTGCGGATATGACTGCAATATCATTCAGTCAAGCGTTGAAGATGCAGATTTTGAGATGTCGCCGATGATCGGCAACCACGTAGCGATTGTGGCAAAGGGTCGCTGCGGTGGAAGTGTAAAACTTGCCGATGAGGATAAAACCATTATGGGGAAAACCGCAAAAATTCTCGATGCGTTTTTAGGTGCGTTCGGCATCAAGTTGTCGGATGAACAGAAAAAACAAATTGAGGAAGAAGAAAAGTCTGGTGGTGAAGAGGGTAAAGAGCCAAAAGCCGAAAAACCAACCGAACCCAAAGAAAAACAATCTGAACCTGAAAATAAAAAGGAAGATGATGTGGAAAAAGAAGAACTTGAAAAACGCCTTAAAGCTAAAGATGAAGAAATTCAGCAGCTAAAAGATGCGCAAGCAAAACGTGACGCAGAAGTAAAACAAGCCGCTGTGTTAGCTGATGCAAAAACTGCATTTAAAGAAGTTAATTTTGCGGATAACGCGACTGTGCGTGAAATCCAAGAAAGTGCGGTAGTTGCACAGGGCATTTTTACAAAAGACGAAGTAGCCAAATTATCCGATGAGGAAATTTCGGGCGCATACCAAACGGCAAAAGCGGTCGTGGCAAAATTAGCCGATGAACGCAAATCACTTAGCAGTATTTTGCTTGGTGATGCGGCGCCTAAAGCTGCACCAAAAATAGATTTCAACAAAACTTACAACAGTTAGGAGAGTAATTAGATGAGTTACGCTTACGAACAAGCACCTGCACGTGCAGGTGAATTAGGCAAGGGCAATCTTGCAAGTGCAAAAACGACGGCAGAAAAAGTCACAGGCAAAGTAAAAGCAGGTGAATTTGTGGCATTAAATCCTGCAGGTGGTGTGAAAGCTTTATCTGCTAAAACAGATGTATTGGCTGGCGTGGTATTAGCAAGTCGCATTCGTGATGAATGGCCTGAAGGCGAATTAGTCGATGTGATGCACATTGGTACAGGCGATGCGATTTGGGTCAATATTGCACCAGAGAAAACCGTATCTCGTGGTAGTAAAGTGTTTGTATTAACGACGGGTGGCGAAGGTAAAACTGGCGCAATCCAAGGCGAAACCGATGCAAATGCGATTGAAACAGGCTACACCGTGATTGACGTTAAAGGTCAATTAGCGATGATTACAAAATTATAAGGGGTGATGAATGTCATTATTAACTTATGTACAAAACGGCTTAACGGCTGTCAGCAAAGAAATTTCAGAAACCAAATATCCTGAAATTGTGTTCCCGCAATTTGTCTATGTTGACCAACAAGCAGCAGTAGGCGTTACTGAAAAGCTACACTATGGTGCAGATGAGCATGGTTCTCTTGATGATGGTTTAATTACCACTGGTACAAGCACATTAGACCAAGTAGAAGTCGGCTTTACGCCTACTCGCTCTTACATTGTGCCATGAGCTAAATCCGTAACCTGGACAACACCAGAGCTTGAACAGGGTAAATTGTTAGGGTTAGCGTTAGATACCGCCAAAATTATGGCGTTAAATAAAAACGCACAACAAACCTTGCAAAAAGTGGCGTTCTTGGGTCATGCCAAAGATACTCGTTTAACTGGTTTGTTAAACAACAAGTCTGTTGAGGTTTACAACATCAAAGGCACGGCAGCAAATACGAAAGTCCAAGCGATGGATTTTGACAAATCAGTAGCATTCTTCAAAGAAATGTTCCTTGCTGGCATGGAAAAAACCAAACGCATTGAAGCACCAAACACCTTTGCGATTGATTCACTTGATTTAGCGCACTTAGCGTTAACGCAACGTAATAATACTGATACAACCGCATTAGAGTTCTTAACTAAGAGCTTGTCTGCGGCTGCAGGTCGTGAAGTGGCAATTAAAGCCTTTCCATCAAACTTTGGTACTCGTGTAACAAGTGGCAAAACTCGTGCAATGGTTTATGTAAACAGCAAAGAGCATGTTATCTTTGATGTCCCAATGTCGCCAACTGTGTTAGCTGCTCAACAAAAAGGCTTATTAGCTTATGAATCTGGCTTACGCATGGCATTTGGTGGCGTAACCTTTATGGAGCCAAATTCCGCACTTTACGTAGATTACTAGGGAGTCATTATGCCAACATTTGATACGGATGTATTCCTTGAGCGTTATCCTGAGTTTAAAGAGGTTGATTATGAAAAAATCGACCTTTTTTTATCGGATGCAGAAATGGAAGTAAGTCAATCTCGTTGGGGAAAACTCTACCAGCGTGGCGTGTTGGCATTGACTGCTCATCTATTGCGTTTGTCGCTTTGGACTACTGAAGGTGGCGGTGGAGCGAATCGGAATCTCGCCAGTGAAAGTGCTGGCGAGTTATCTGTTAGCTATGCCATGCCAACACTGACAGGCACTGATGCAGATTATCAATTAACGGCGTATGGCCAAGAGTATTTGCGATTACGTAAATTGGTTGGCATTGGGGTAATGGTAGCGTAAATGGCGGTGCAAATTACGGGGAATTTAGCGCAAGCAAAAGCGTTAATTGAGCGATTGAAGGCTGATAAAGACAAAGCGGTTTACGTTGGATTTCCTGCTGAGTTTGATAAGCCAGTCGAGGGGGCTGAGAATTTTAATCTCGCCTCTTTGGCGGCCGTGTTGGAATTTGGTAATGAGCGCATCCCATCACGCCCTTTCTTGCGCCAAACCTTGTCTAAAAACCAAGGGAAATACACCGCACTTTTTGCTGAGCGTTTCAAGCAAGGAATAGATATAGCCAAAATCTATGAGGAAATTGCATCCATAGCGCAAGGCGATGTTCAGTTAAATATTGTTAAAGGCGGTTGGGTAGAAAACGATGACTCAACCAAAATAGCATGGAGACTTAAGGATATTAAAGATCCTAAACGCAGGAAAAAACTTAGAGCAACATTAGATCCAAGTAGCATTAAGAAAAAGCCGCTTATATGGAGTGGACACTTGCGTGATTCTGTAAAAGGTATCGTTAAATGAGTTTAATCAACCAATATCCTCGCTTTCTAAATAGCAAATTTCGCCAAATTGTCACCGTGAAACATCTGCAAGGTGAGCATTCATCCGATGGGTTCGGGGCGAGTTATACCGATGAAAGCGTGACTGCCATTGTTATGCCGACCTCTCCTAATGATGTGTTGTTATTGCCAGAAGGTGAGCGTTTTATTCCCTCAATAAAAATCTACACCATTAAGCCGTTAAAAATTGGCGATTTGGTTATTTATGAGGGGGAAACCTACAAAATAAAAACCGTAGCAAATTGGGGAAAATATGGATACCACAACAATATCGGCGTTAGACACAGCCAAACTGCGAAAGTGGATTCAACAGGCTTTACAGTTACCTAATGGTGCCGTTATTGGTGGCTGGCTCCCTGAAAATCCTTTGCCTGCTTTTATTACCGTGGATTTGATGACAAGTAATGAAATAGGGCAGGCTACGAGAGAATTTGACTGCAAGCGTGAGCGTATCACCCAGTCAATGCAAAGCACCGTGAGTATCTCTTGTTTCGGTCGAAATTCCCTTGCACAGTGTTACAAGCTAAAAGCCATTTTCCAAAGTTCAGCGTTTCTTTCTTTTCTCAAATCAAATCAATGGGGCGTGATTCGTTTTTCAGATGTCCGTAATTTAACGGCTACCGTTGGGGCAGATTATGAAGAACGAGGGCAGTTTGATGTTGTATTTAGTCATCATCACATTGTTGATACACCTTTAGATCCAATAGAAAGAGTTGAGCAACGCACAAACCATTTAATTCAACAAATAGGAGGATAGCCTTATGGCATTATCTATCTCGCAGATTGTCAATGTGCAGTTAAATACTGTACCAAAATCTGCCGCGCGTAAATCATTCGGCATAGTGGCATTGTTCACGCCAGAGGCAGGGCAAGCATTTGCTGATGCGACTACGCGTTATGTTTATGTCGATAATCAACGTGATGTAGAGCAGTTATTCGGCACCAATTCAGAAACTGCAAAAGCAGCGCGTCCGTTCTTTGCTCAACGTCCTCGTGCGAAACAGTTGATTATTGCACGCTGGCAAAAAGAATCTGCAACCATTGATGCAACCAAAAACACATTAAGCGGTGCAACCTTATCAGACGATTTAGAACGTTTTAAAGCGGTTGTAAATGGTCGATTTACATTAACTATTGGCACTGAAACCAAGAAAGTAAATGGGCTATCTTTTGCTGATGCGCCAGATTTCAATGCGATTGCAAGCAAAATTCAAGCTAAATTGACCGCACTTTCCTCATCTTTGTCTATTTCTTACGATAGCGTAGGGCAACGTTTTATCATCACGGCTAACAACGCTGGAGAAGATAAAGCGACCGAAATCCATTACGCCTTTAATGGTGGCGGTGACGGTGAGTATATTGGTTCATTGCTTAAATTAGAAAATGGCCAAGCAAGCCGAAAAGTAGGCAAGGCATCAATTTCTTTGAAAAAAGAAACTGTTGCAGAGGCATTATTTAACGTAGCCGAAGTGAATAATACATGGTATGGCTTTACGTTTGCTGCACAGCTTACTGATGGCGAAGTGGAATCTGCTGCAAAATACGCGCAAGCTAATACCAAAATGTTTGGTGCGAATGTTATTCGTGTTGAACAACTTGAATGGTCTGCTGATAACATCTATAAGAAATTATATGATGCAGGTTTAGATCACACATTAGCAATGTTCGATAAAAACGATATGTACCCAGCATCTTCTGCATTGGCTCGCTTATTATCAACGAACTTTGCGGCAAATAATTCAACCTTAACGCTCAAATTCAAGCAACAACCGACTATTACGGCAGATGAAATTACGGCAACGGAGTTCGCCAAAGCTAAACGCTTAGGCATCAATGTGTACACCTATTTTGATGATGTTGCGATGATTGCTGAAGGTACGGTGATGGGCGGTAAATTTGCGGATGAAATTGTTATCTTGGACTGGTTTGCCGATGCGGTACAAAAAGAGGTATTTGCTCGTTTGTATAAATCACCGACCAAAATCCCATTAACAGACAAAGGCCAAGCGGTATTAATTGCAGCGGTTGAAAAAGTCTGCTTAGAAGGTGTAAACAATGGCGCTTTCGCACCAGGTCAATGGACGGGCGATAGCTTTGGTAACTTGACGACAGGCGATTATCTTGAAAAGGGTTACTATGTATGGGCTGCACCGATGGATACGCTATCTGATAGCGACCGTGAGCAACGCCGTGCGACACCAATCCAAACCGCAGTGAAATTAGCAGGCGCAATTCATTATAGCGATGTGATTGTGAACTATAACCGATAAGATGTGAACTTTAGCTTTCTATCATTTATACTATTTGTCATATTTTCCTTTAGGAGGTCTTATGGCAATTAATTTTAGAAAGAGAGTTAAAGTTGCACCAGGTGTCTATATCAATCTGGGCAAGAAAGGAGTTTCAACTACAATAGGAGCAAAAGGGTTGTCGGTTAATGTTGGTAAAAATGGAGCTAACTTAAATGTAGGTATACCAGGAACAGGCCTTTCTAGCAGAATACCGATTTATAGTGCGGCAAGCGGCGTAGAAATGATTGATGGTGTGCCAAATATTCCTTTTGATCATTTAAGTCGTTTATACATAACAGAACGTCCAAATTTTACCAAGCAACAGAGCGATATACTTCGCCCCCGTTTTAACTCATTAACACCTACTCAAAAAATGGCCGTACTCAAACGCGTTAAGGTTTACCCTGATTCTGATGTTGGCATTTATTCTGGTTGGTTAGGTTGGTTAGCGGTGGATAGATTCCGGGCAAAACAATATGGGATCACAATATTAAAACTCTTTTCCATGTTGACTTTGTTTGGTGGATTATTGTGGTTGCTTTTTGACCTTTTTTATTTCAGACGTCAAGCTAGAAATGCGAATTTTCTATCCTTTATGGCAGCAATTAATCAGGTTATAGAAAAAAACAACTAAGCCACTTCGCACTAAACTAACAAGCCCCATCTGGGGCTTTTTTTATATAAGGAAAAACTATGGCAGTTTTCGATCCAAAACAAGTTGTCGTGTTATTAGACAGCAAAGAAATTAGTGACTGGGCAGACGGCTCAGATGTGATTAATGCGACCAACCAAGTTGATGCAGGGCAAATGGTTATTGGTGCAAATGGCACAGGCGTATTTATCGCAAACCCTGACCAATCAGGTAAATTAACCCTAAAAATTAAACAACATTCTGAGGATAACGCCTATTTATCGAAGTTGTTTAATCAACAAAAAACCAGTATTAAAACCTATTTACCGATGACACTCGCTATCCGCGACTTAATCAATGATGATGTTGTCACGGCAAGTAAAGGGTATTTCACCACGCCTGCGCCTTACGTGCGCGGGAATGGACACAATGCGACAACCTGGACGATTGTGTTTGAGAGAATGACGATGAATCTTGAAAAAGGTGTCCAATAATGGAAAGTAAACAAATCAATATTGAAAATGTCACCTATACGATGACGCCAGCTAATGCGATGACAGCATGGACTGCACTCAAAAATGCAATGAAATTATTGCAATCAGTCGATTTATCATCATTAGGTAACAATAAAAAGCTCGGTGCAAGCGTATTGACGACTGTATTGGCGAATTTAGGCGACCCAAGCATTAAAGAGCTTGAGGATATTGTGCTTAAACATACCTCATGCGAGCAAGATGGCAAACTATACCGCCTGTCTGAACGCTTTGATAGCCATTTTAACCAACACCGTGGGCATTTAATCCCAGTATTAAAAGAAGGGTTGATGTATCAATTTGCTGATTTTTTTATCGGTGGGGGCGGATTGCTGAGCAATATTCAAGCCAATCTAAAAGCGAAGAAATAAGCCAGTCAGACAGCAAAGTTGACTGGTTTATTTTTACGCCCATTGTAAAAAAATTTTGTTCACTACACGAATTAAGGTCGGTTTATTCGTTAGCCGACCTTTTATCTTTTCATGAAGTCATTGTTGAATTAAATCAAATGGAGCAACGCAATGCTACTCGATGAACTACTGATTAAAATCGGCATTGATGCGGATAGCCAAGCAATGCAACAGTTTGAGCAATTCCTCAATGCAATTGGAGACGGCACTGAAGATGCCGCAGAAAGTTTAGGTGCCTTTGGTCAAGCGCTAGAAGAGGCTGCGAATAAAGCAACCGAGCAAGTCAAAGACATGCCTGAGTTCAGTGAGTTTTTTGCATCGCTTGAGAAACTACAAGACGAAACAGAAAATCTTTCTGAAGATGAAGCCTTAGATGCGTGGGTGCAGAAACTTATCGAGGGGGATAAGCTCTTATCTGAGTTTGGTGAGAGCTTTCTTCAAAACACCGAACAGCTCTCAAAAGAGTTACAAGAAGCGGGATTAAGTGCGGAGCAGGTTGAGAAAGTTATTGGCAAACTCAAATCTGCGATTGAGCAGAAAACCGATGCTACCGAAAAAGATACAAAAGCCGTAGAAGATAACGCCAAAAGCACAGAAAATTTATCTGACAATATCATTGACTTATGGGCGACCCAATATGGCGCAGTCGGATTATTGAATAAATTTGAATTGCTTGGCATTAGCATTAATAAAACCACACTTAAATTTGCGGCATTTGGTGCAGCTTTCTACGCTGCCACAATCGGGGTGAAGAATTTTGTTGATGCTAATCTTGATGCACTCGATGAAATTAAACAACTCTCGGCTGTCACGGGCGAATCAGCCGACCAAATTTACAACTTAGGTAAGGTTGCAGAGGTCAATGGCTCATCTGCACAGGCTGCCCAATCATCTATTGAAGGGTTATCTCGTGTTATAGGTGAGGCGGCAACGGGTATCGGTCGAGGGGCTAAATCATTTGAGCAATATGGACTAAGCGCCAAAAAAGCGAATGGGGATGTTAAAACCTCAAGCGAAATGCTGGGTGAAATCTCGGACAAGATGAAAGCAATGGGCGAGCAAGAGCAAATTGCGATGCTTGCGAAACTCGGCATTGATGGTTCGATGATTCAAACCTTGCGTCTTGGTAATGATGAGCTGAAAGAGCAAATCGCCCTTGCGAGCGCGCTCACGCTTGGGGGGGTAACGCAGAAAATGCAGAAACCGCCGCTGCGTTTAAAGATGAGTTGACGCAGGTTTCTCAGGCATTTACAGCTATTGGCGAATACGTATCACTCCGTGTCGCGCCATCCATTCAGCGATTAGCCGAACGGTTTACAAAATGGTTCACAGAGAATAATGAGTTTATCAAAGCCACACTCAACGGCTTTGGCAAAATACTGTCATTTTTGTTTGAGTTAGCCGCAGCCATCGATAATGTTGTTGAATATACAGTTGGTTGGAAAACTGTAATATATGCATTAGGAGCAGCGTTATTGTGGTTTAGTCGGCGAATGTTATTAGCTTTCGCTACCAACCCTGTCACGTTGATTATCGCAGCAATTGCAGGCTTATTTTTGCTTGTTGATGACTTTATCACTTATCTTGAAGGCGGAGAAACGGCATTAGGTGAATTTTGGAAGCCATTTAAGAGCGCACTTTATATGGGTAAAATCCACGTGGAAAAACTTTGTCGATAATTTTAGCGTCGATCCAATTGGTGCAACCTTATCTCTTGTTAAGGATATGCTCGAACTACCATTTAAAACTGGGCTTGCGATTGTTGTTGGTTTGTGGAATTTATTTACTGGCGAACAGTTAGATTTGGATGTTATCGAAGCCAAGTTCGCCCAAGTTACCGACTGGATTAAAGAGCCATTCCAAAGTGCGTTCGATTGGGTTAAAGGATACTATGACAAGTATATCGCACCAATTATCGATACAGTGAAAGGGTGGTTTAGTGATAGTGGAGAAAAGGCAGGAACGGCAAGTCAAAATACGAAAGCCTATGACACAATGATGTTTGACCCATCTTACACAGCGGCTCCACAAGTTGCTGCGGCAGGTGCAACAACAAATGGTGCCATGACAGACAATAGCCAAAAGAACAGCAACAACAAAATCACCATTACGCAAAATATCCAAGGTACGGACAATCCAAAAGCAGTGGCAGACCAATCGGCTCAAGCGATCAATAATCAACTTTCACCTGTTGTGGGGTAACCTCTATGTTAAATTTTGCTCAAGTATCCAATCGCAAGATTGGCAAAATTACCTTTGATGTGGTTACAACAGAAGACCATCAGTCGGATTTATCTATTACAGAAAACCCGATTGAATCAGGTGCAGCCATTGCTGACCATGCGGTTATTCAGCCTAAACAAGTTACCATTAATGGTATAATGGTTGATCACGACCATTCGACTTTTGGTTTAGACCTTCCGTTTATCGGCAATATTCGTGGCGGGATAGACTTTCTTAATAACTTCCCTTTGCCAGTTAAGGTTATCACTCAAACATCGCAAACTATCGCAAGAGCGGGGAGAGTGATTAGCCAAGTGGCAGGTGCGTATAGTCAAGCGAAGAACCTCCTTAATCAAGCGCGAACCATTGCCCCTTTTTTGCCTGACTTTGGGCTAGGCGGATTGCTTGATAGCAGTGCAGGGGATGGCCGAGTGCAAAAATGCTATGCCGACCTTGTAGCTTGCCAGAAATCAGGGGAAACCATTGATATACAGACAGGGATTAACTTGTACAAGAACATGCTCATCCAATCTGTAGCGGTCAATCAATCACAAGATGGCAGTGCGACATTTACGATAACGGCTCGTGAGATATTTATTGTTGAGACAAAAACAGCTCAATCTAAATCATCTGCATCGGGCAAGAGTAAAAGCGGTAGAGCAGCGGCTCAATCCGCAACAAAATCACAGCAAGGCTCGACTCAACCAAAAAACGATACACCTAAAAGAACCTCCTCGCTTTTCAATCTTTTTAAATGGTGGTAAGACGTATGCGTAAAATTCCATTAACACAACATCCTTATCAGGAGCAAACTTTTGAATTTAACGGCATAAAAATCCGCTTAACCTTGCGATTTAATAGTATTGGACAGTTTTGGGCGATGGATGTATTTGAGCCAGTAAATCAAAAGCAGATTTGCCGAGGCCATGCGCTTGCGTGCGGAGTGCCATTATTGGCGCGCACTACGCAGCCTTATTTCTTCTATTTGGACGATGAAAGTGGTGCTGAATTAGGCCCAATGAGCATGGAAGATTTGGGCACTCGATGTTTTTTGTATATAGGCGAAAAATCATCTTAAAAATAACCGCACTTTTAAGAACAAACCCCGAAGCGTTGCAAGCACTTCGGGGTTTTTCCATTCCACAAGCAGGAAAGGAGTAGATATATCTGTGGATAATTTTACATCTATTTTGATTTTAATTAAAGGGGTATTGCAAATGACATCAAAATTACAAGCGTGGCGATTTATTGCCATTTTAATTGCAGTGGTTTTATCTTTTGCAGTATGGCGTGCGCCTGAATTAATTACTGCAATTCGTTGGTGGTAAGTATGAAACAATTTGGCAGACGTTGGAAACTGGACATTAGCAACGACCAAGAAACGTTAAGCATTGAGCAATTACGTGTTGCATTTGAAATCGATAAAACCATCAATGAAAAGCCTAATCCCGCTAAAATCCAAGTGTGGAACTTAAATCGAGACCATATCAACCAATTATTAAGCCAAGACTATAAGAAAGTTGCCTTATCCGTTGGTTATGGCGAGTTACGCCAAATCTATGCGGGAGATATTACCAAGACAAGAATCCAACGAGAGGGGTTGGATTTTGTTCTTACGCTTGAGTGTTCAGATGGGCATCAAGCCTATACTCAGTCAAGAGCTAAAACGACATTAAAAGCAGGAGCAACAGACAAACAGATTGTTGAGGAATTGCAAAAGACCATGCCTAAAGTGCAGACTGGTGCCATTGACATTCCTAATCAGCGCAAACTCCCTCGTGGCAGAGTATTAAACGGCAATAGTCGAGATATTCTCACCAAAATTGCACGCAATAATAAGGCTGATTGGTCTATCCAAGATGGCTCGCTTATTTTCCTGCCGAAAGATAAAGTGCTAAGTGATGATGCTGTACTGATTTCTCAAGATACAGGAATGATTAATGCGCCAGAGCAAACTGATGAGGGACTAGAGCTGACTTGTTTACTCAACCCAGCATTACAAATTGGCGGACTTGTGAAAGTTGAATCTATCATTGAGTACTTCAATGGGGAGTATAAGATTGTAAAACTTGCGCATTCTGGCGATGGTATCGGTGGGGATTGGCACAGCAAACTAACAGTTGTCGGCGGCAAGTTCCAAAAGGTAGAAAAGCCTAAAAAATCGGACAAAAAAGACAGGAAAAAATGACCGCACTTTTGTTAAGTGCAGTCATTTATATTAAATGACACCTACACGCAATTCGGCACCGCAAGCATGCGCATAGCGTTGTAGTGTTAGAAATGAAGCCCGGCTGGCATTCTTTTCTAATTTGCTGATTGCCGGTTGAGTTACACCCATTTTTTCGGCAACTTGAGAAATAGTGAGACCTGCACGAATACGCATTTCTTGGAGTAGTGATTGCAGTTCCTCAATACGTTTTTCTTGCAAATAAAGTGCTTTAGTTTCTTCGTCTTGAAGTAAGGTCTCTTTTACTTGTTTGTAACTTATCGGTTTAACTTTCATCGGTCATTTCTCCTAAACGTTTTAAAGCTAATTCAATTTCTGACGGTGGGGTTTTCTGTGTTTTCTTAACAAAAGTGCGCAGGATGTAAATTTTCTTCCCTATGGCAAAAGCAAAAAAGGTGCGCGAAATATCTTTATTGCCAGCGCGTAGTTCAAATAAACCATTACCCATTGCGCGCGTATGCGGGAAACGAAGCTCACTGCCTAATGTTTCTAACTTATCCAGAGCATTTAATGCTTTAGCTCGCATTATTGGAGATAAGGCTTCAATTTCAGCAAATGCTTCAGGGTGAAATAATAACTCGAACATAAAACTCTCATAACTTTTAAGTTATGCAAATCATAACATATTTAAAATATAAATCAAAGGTTATATTTAATGAACTACGAACAATTACTCGCCACCCCTGAAACAGCAGCAGATAGACAAATCCAGCAGGACCGATTAAGCCTTCACACGGCATTGCCGGCAAAAGTGGTGAGTTTTGACCCAGTCAAGCAAACTGTATCACTTGCCATACAAATAAAAATGCAGTTAGTCGATGGGAGTGGGGCAGATATACCGCCACTTCTTGATGTACCCGTGAGTTTTCCTCGTGGCGGGGGTTTTGCGGTGACATTCCCGCTTAAAGCAGGCGATGAGGGGATAGCGATATTTTCCGAGCGTTGCATTGACGGATGGTGGCAAAACGGCAGCGCATCAACGCCTTTAGATTTTAGGCTACATGATTTATCCGATGCGATGTTTATTCCTGGCATATGCTCTGTGCCGAAAGCTATTGGCGGATTTTTTACCGAAGGGTTATCCATGCAGACCCTTGATGGCAGCACATACATCAGAATCAAAAACGGCTCGATTTTGATTAAAGGAAATATCGAACATCAGGGCGATACCTCTCAAACAGGCTCGCATAGCTCCACAGGTGTTATCTCGAGCGATACGGATGTGAAAGCTGGCGGTATTTCAGGGAAAACCCATAAACATACAGGCGACAGTGGCGGTAAAACAGGCGTGCCACAATAAAGTTACAAATTCATCTTAAAAGGATTAGATATGGAAACGCAAACAACTCCTTTAATTCGTTTTGCGATTGCTTTTGCTATCATTTGCTTAGGCTTATCCATTCTTACACCATTTATTAACGCAATTAGATGGTGGTGAAATGAAAGTACGCAGAATAGATAGCAATCACGATTGGACATTTGGGCAAGGCTTTTCGAACTACGCAACAGAGTCCGATGCTATTGCTCAAAATGTACAAACTCGCCTTTGGTCATTTGCTAATGACTGGTTTTTAGACCTAGAACACGGTTTACCTTGGCTCGAACAAATGGGGCGAGGGGTAAATATGGCGGATTGGGAAATCAAAATAAAACGCTATGTGTTGGAAAGTGAAGGTGTAAGCAGAATAACTGATTATCAAGCTAATTTTGATGCAGATACACGCAAGCTGACCATATCGATTGATTACCAAGATATTTACGGACAACAACAAACCGCACGTTATGACGCTTAAAGTGAAGTTAAATTAAGTAAAGTTTTGTGACGGAGATCGCAAAAATAGAAAATTTCTGATTAAAAATCTTAAAGAATATATTTTTATTTCATAGAATGGATATCAAATTTATTCTAGAGGAAATAAAAATGAGCGATCAAATTTTTAAAGAGAGAATTTTAGCTCACTCCCAACATGTAATGAGAGTGGGGCAACATTGTTCAACTGAGGAAACAACAAAGCAAGCTTTAATTCTTCCTTTCCTTGATATTTTAGGGTTTTCAGCTTATGACCCTACTAAGGTAAAGGCTGAGTATGCAGCCGATTTTGTCGGAGCAAAAAATGGTGAACGAGTAGATTACGCCTTATTTTGTCATGATGTCCCTGTTATGTTTATTGAGGCTAAATCTTACAGTGAAGATCTTTCAAACCATTCCCCACAATTAGCACGCTATTTCAATGCAACTCCAGAAGTTGCTGTTGCAGCAATTAGCAATGGTCGTGAATGGCGATTTTTCACAGATCTAAAAGATAAAAATATTATGGATGATGCGCCATTTTTGCGCATTAATTTTGAATCACTTGACGAAACCAAAATATTCCAATTATCTCAATTTTGTCATGATAAATTTCAGCCTGAGGCATTACGTACATTAGCTGAAGAAAGTATCTACCTATCAACATTTACAAAAACAATATCCTCATCATTAAAAGAGGTTGATTGTGAGTTTGTTCGTTATATAGCAAGCCGTTCCAATATTGGAAGACAGTTGAATCAGCGCTTTATCGAGTCTATAACGCCGATAGTAAGACAAGCAGTTGAAAAAGCTGTAAGTGATATGGTTGTTTCTGGATTGTCGAAAAAAGCCATTGATACAGAACCTGCTGTGGTTCCTGAGGTGGAATATAATGATGAAAAAGCAGATGTTGTAGATCCTGACAACTGTAAAATTATTACTACATATACTGAAAGACAAGTTTTAGAGTATGTAACAATGATTATTGGGGCTGGTAGCGATGCAGATTTAGTTGCAAAAGACACGGAGAGTTATTTTGGTATTTTATATCAAGGGAAATCTAATAGATGGATTTTGCGCTACTATGATAATAAACAACGCCCTTCGATCATTGTCCCTATTGACTTAACTCCTGAGCATCAAAAAGAAATACTTAGAGCAGGATTAGAGATTTCAGGCAACCAAATTATTATTGATTGCCCTGAGAATATTTTAAGATTAAGTGGCATTATTCGTGATTGTTTCGAGTATTGTATTAATGACGAAAATTTTAGAAAAAAATCGCAATAAAGCTTTCAAAAGCCTGTTTACAAAGCAGGCTTTTTTCATTATTATTTTTACCAAGGCGTCAGAAACCTTACAAACAGCGGCAATTCTGCACCCGATAGCATAGCGGTTTTTTTATGCGTGAAATTTAGTAACCTTGTTTGTTTTATTGCCATTAAACATTCATTATACATAACCACATCTTATCTATGCCGAGAGGGCGGAGAATAAAATACCCGAAAGGGGAATAATCCCGGTCGACTGTTTGCGACTTCTGAACCTCTTGGCGATCCTATCAGGTCAAATTTTTTCAGAAACATCAAACAGGAGTCAGAAATGGCTAATCAAATCTCAACCCAAACAATTTCATTCAACAATCAGTCATTAATTACCGTTGAACAAAATGGCAATCACTATGTTGCTATGAAGCCAATTTGTGAAAATATTGGTCTTGCATGGGAACCTCAAGTATTACGTATCAAACGTGATGAAGTTCTTTCTCAAGGTATGATCGTCATGATCATACCTACTAATGGCGGCAACCAAAATATGATTTGCTTACCAATCGAATATTTAAACGGTTGGTTATTTGGAATTGATATTAATCGTTGCAAACCAGAAATCCGTGACACATTAATCAAATACAAAAAAGAGTGTTATCAAGCGTTACATGATTATTGGTTTAATGGCAAAGCAGAACGTAAAACCACAGTAGATGATCGCACAGGCTTACGCAATGCCGTGAATATGCTCGTGAGCAAAAAGGGATTAATTTATTCTGAGGCTTATCATTTAGTCCATCAACGCTTTAATGTGGAATCAATCGAAGATTTAACATTAGAGCAACTCCCTGAAGCAGTAGAGTATGTTCACAGAATCGTGCTTGAAGGTGAGCTTATCACTGAACAGAAAAAAGATGAGCTATTCACCCGTGAATTTACAGAGCATGACCTACAACAGCTCGTTTGGGCGTGGTTCGCTTTATTGCGTGGCACGGAACTTTGCCAAGTACTTCACCCAGCATTAAAACAAATTGGCTCGCACTATGCTGCTTCCGTTTATGGCGTGGCTTACGAATATCGCAATACTCTCCGTCAGGCCCATAACGTATTGACACGCATTACAGAGCAATTTGAATGCGAGCAAGGAAATAACTGGCGTGTCTTAAAATATCTTCGAGCCTATAACCCTAAAGCAACAGGCTTTCAGCTAGACATCCTATAAAACAACGAAAAATCCGACCGCACTTACCGCTTACGGGAAACTGTAAGCGGCTTTGGGCGTGCTTAAAATCACCACCCGATCATTTCCGATCGGGTTTTTTATTGGAGAAAATATGGCAAAACTGATTGAAACAGGCATTCAAATTGAGCGATTAAACGAAATCGTGGCGCGATTTGAAGATGGATTTATACAAATCTATGGGCAGAATATCGACCTATCGCCCAACTCACCCGATGGGCAAATGGTGGGCTTGCTTGCTCAAATGAAAATGGATATTGAGGAGCTTGCCGAGAATGTATATCGACAGTTAGATCCTGATGTTGCGACAGGTGCTTGGCTCGATCAGCGTGTTGCTTATGCAGGATTGATAAGACGAGCAGCAAGCTATAGCTATTTGCGCTCAGTGATTTTGACAGGGGAGCCTTTAACTCACCTTTATGCGGGGATTGTAGTGTCTGACCCACATAAAGTGCGGTGGGTATTAACGGCAGATGTACAGTTAGATAGCAATGGTTCTGCTCGTGCAGACTTTCGTAGCGAAGAATTGGGTGCGTTTAACCTCATAAAAAACACGAATTTGACCATTGAGACCGTTACGCTTGGGCTTACCTCGGCAACCACATTCGAAAATTCCGAAATTGGCGAGGAAGAAGAAACCGACTTACAATTAAGAGAACGTTTTTTCATCAGTCGAACCAAAAATGCGCAAAATTCGGCGGACGCTATCCAATCCAAAATCGCCGCATTGCCTGATGTTAGACAAGTTAAAGTGCTAGAAAATAACACTAAGCAGCGTGATAAATATGGGGTTGAACCTAACTCCTTGAATATTATTGTAGATGGCGGGGCAGATGAGCAAATCGCTCACGTTATTTATGAAAACAAAGGGGCAGGGGTCGGGTTGCAAGGTGCGACAGAAACGACTTTAACGGTAAATGGCGAGCGTAGAGCATTACGGTTCGACCGTGCAACGCCTGTTGATGTGCAAGTATCTATGCGTTGTGTTCGATATGAAGACTTCACCGAAGTAGATAAGGATGAAATCAAACGATTATTATCCATTCAACGCTTTGGCATCGGGCAAAATCTTTCGCTTTCCAGACTTTATTCGCCAATTAATAAAGTGGGTGGTTTCTGGGTGAAAGAACTAAAAATCGGGCGTAAAGGGCAGTCTCTTACCACAGAAAATATTACCGCACAGCCACGTGAATTAATCCGAATTTTAGCAACGGATATAACCATCGAGGTGAAATAATGGGCTATGCTGATTTGTTAATTTGGCAATACCGAAACAAGCCAAAAGCCGTCTCAACGATTAAGCTATTTGAAAACATTATCGGGCAAGGCTTTATCGAGTTATATCGATTGCAAGATGTGTTGAATATTGAAACAGCAACAGGGCATCAGCTTGATTTAGTCGGTAAACACGTCGGGCAATTTCGGGTTATTAATGGCTATCAATTACGTAAATTTTTCGGTTTCCGCAATTCACCCAATGCGCTGGGATTTAGCAAAAAAAGGCTAGGCGGTGCGCAATGGTATCGTAAACGAGACCCACTGTCTGATTATGTCAGATTATCTGATGATGATTATCGATTCTTGATTAAATGCAGAATCCTTAAAAACTACCAAATAGGCACGCTACCAAACTTAATTGAGGCGTGCCTATTTATTTTTGGTGAAGGTTGTCACATCGTGGATAACTACGATATGACCGTCTCTATCTCTGTTCCAAGCGCTATCACATCTGATTTTAAAAAATTCGCAATTAACCACTTAGATATACTGCCACGCCAAGCAGGTGTGCAATATCTTTTCAACCTAATATAGAGGTCACATATGGCATTAGTAAATAAGCCAGATGAAAGCATTTTTGCATCATCTGCAAAACAGGGTGAGGTCGATAATTTCCCCGACTTATTGCGCGGTTGGGGGATTACATTTGACCAAACACAAGGCATCCCTCCTATGGAGTGGTTTAACTTTTTGTTTAAACGACTTGACGAAAAACACACTTATTTAATGCAACGAGGGTTGCCCGAATGGTCTGCTACACAAGACTATACTAAAGGCTCTTGCGTTCAGTTTGAAGGGGTAAGCTACCGAGCATTAAAAAATAGCAAAAATAACAGCCCGAATGAATCAAACTCCCAATATTGGGTGCGTTGGGGGTTTGCGTTGAGTGAGATTGCTCAGGCGACATTAACTCAATATGGGGTAACCCAACTCTACACTGGCTACGATAGCCAAAGCGAAGATTTGGCATTGACGCCTAAAACCGCTTATCAGCTAAAACAGCTTATTGACTCCAATACTCGCTCGCTTGGCAATGTTATCCCCAATAGCAAAAAATCCTCTGCAGTAGATAGCAATAGCGCAGACACTGTGGCAACCAGTGCGGCGGTTAAAACGGCTTATGACAAAGCCATTGCAGCCGAAGAGCTTGCCAATACAAAATGGGCAGCAAAATCAGCAACAGAAACAGAGCCCGGTATTTTACCAATATCGCACAAAACAGATGGAGCAGATAAAAATAAATTTGCCTCCGAATATGCGGTGGGCGAGGCTGCTAAAAAAGGCTTGCCTTTAGGTGCAGTAGTATCATTTCCACGTGCGGTAACAAATCCTGTAGGTTTTTTACGTGCTGATGGTTCTACGTTCAGCCAACAAACCTTTCCAGATTTATATCGGGTGTTGGGTAGCAACAAACTCCCTGATTTAACTCGTAGCGACGTGGGGATGACAGCTTATTTTGCCGTGGATAACATCCCTGCTGGCTGGATTGCCTTTGATGAGATTGCCGCGCAAGTTACCGAGCAGCGTTACCCAGAGTTATATCGTCACTTAGTTGGTAAATATGGCTCCATTGAACGCGTGCCTAAAGTAGCAGATAGATTTTTGCGTAATGCGGGGAATGGCTTGTCTGTGGGGCAAATACAAGAGGATGAGTTAAAACGACATGTGCATAGAGTACCGATAGACTACGATTCTTGGTTCGACGACTCAAGTCAAGGAAGAAATAATTCGTATTTTGACTATACAACATTTACTCATTCTTCAGATTTGTGGAGTGTCAATTATTATGATGATAGAGATGGCGATAATGGTTTTGTTTCACCTAAAAACACCTCTCAAATGGCAACAGGTGGAGATGAAACTCGCCCTAAATCTCTCGTGCTAAAACTTTGCATCAAAGCCCTTAATAGTTTTGATGATGTGGTCTTTTGGATTAAATCCCATGGTGAAGTAACCAATGCTGGTTCGCTTGATGCAGGGCGATTAGCGCAAGGACTGCAAGATAAAGCAGACCGTAATCATACTCATACCGTGAGTCAGATTACGGATTTTAATCAGTCAGTAAGAGAGATAGTTACACAATCTATTACTCAAAATCTAGCCGAAACGGGGTGGTGTAAATTGCCAAATGGGATGATTTTACAATGGGGGCTCGCTGTACTTAACAGAGGATATGGTCGTATAACTGATACTTATATTACCTTCCCGATTAGGTTTCCATCATCTTGTTTTAATGTTGTGATGTCTTACGGAGTGATGACGGATAAACGAGTTACTCAAGACCCAGTTTTAGCGTCGCTAGATCAAACTCGGATGACGGTAAGGCAACAATCAGACCGAGATATTGTTATTTACTGGCGTGCAATAGGAGTCTAAATATGTATTACTATGATAGTGCAAACAAGTGTTTTTTGAGTGACGATATCCATAATATCCCAGCTCATGCAGTACAAATTACCAATGATTTATATAGCACCTTGTTAAATGGGCAAACGCAAGGCAAACAAATCATTGCAGATAAAACAGGCAATCCTGTATTAATTGACCCACAACCCAGTGCAGCACATGTGTTAAATCTTGACACACTTACGTGGGAAATTTCAGCTGAAAACAAACCGCACTTTTTGCACAACAAAAAGAAGGGTTGCTCAATAAGTTAGCGGACAAAGCCGACCAACTTAAAAATGGATTGCTGGCAGGCTATCCACAGACGGAAATTGAAAGTTTTTACCGTCAAGAAAAAGAGGCTCTCGCATGGCAAGCCGACCACAACACACCCACACCGATGCTTTCACAAATTGCGCGTGTACGTGGTGTACCACTGGATATGCTAATTAGCAAAGTGATTGAAAAATCCGCTCAGTTTGCTCAGGCATTTGAAGACCGCTTACTGGCTTTAAAAACGCCCGATGATTTAACCGCACTTGAACAGGAGATTGAAGCATGGATATTCAATGCAAATTAAAACGCTATGGCTATCACGTTGTGATTGCCATAGACCAACTGTTTAACGCCCTCACAGGTGGCGCAGCAGATGAAACCCTTTCTAGCCGAACTTATCGCGCGTGTTTAAAACCACAGCCGAAAAAACGCTGGCGAGTACTATATCGTTTCATAAACGGTATCTTCTTTGATAGCAATCACTGCAAAACAGCCTATGAAAGCGAGGTTTCAGGCAAACAGCATGATGCACGATTTAATAAACTATCCAAAATACAGTAACTGTTTTTAAAATTAAAACGGCGGATAATTCCGCCGTTGTTTGTTCTTATAATTTAACCTATCGTAAGTAGAGTTTCGTTTATATGCAATTGAAATAGAGTGACATTGTAACTAAACTTTGACGTAACTTTGACTTAAAATATAAAAAAGATGGGTAAAATATGAAAATGGTAAATCAAAAAAATGATGTGCAAGTCTTTGATTTAATTATTAATTAATGTATTTTTTACTGATAAATTATGGGATTCAAAATCCGCCGTTGAATAAACGTGTCGGTTCGAGTCCGACCCTAGGCACCACAATTATTTAACCCCGTATAATTTTATACGGGGTTTTTCTTTATAAAATCAATATCTCAAATAAAAAAATAAGCCTAGTGTAATACTAGGCTCATAAATATTTTATACTCTTAGACTAAGCTTCGTTAGCAAGATTACCTAAATCTTTATCAACTAAGAATAAACCTTTACCATCTTCGCCAAGAAGATTCAATTTATCCAAGATGCTACTGAATAATTTTTCTTCTTCATGCTGTTCTGCTACATACCATTGTAGGAAATTAAATGCAGAGTAGTCTTTTTCTTCAAAAGTTTTACCTACTAATTCATTGATTTTACTTGTAATCAATTTCTCATGTTCATAGGTAATTTCAATCACTTCTTTTAATGATTTATATTCGTGTGATGGGGCTTCAATTGCAGAAATTAGAGCAACTGAGCCTGTCTCATTTAAATAAGTGAATAATTTACGCATATGTTGCATTTCTTCAGCAGCATGAGCTGATAAAAATTTTGCAGCACCTTCAAAACCTTTTTGCTCACACCAAGCACTCATTTGTAGATATAAATTAGAAGAATAAAATTCCAAGTTCATTTGGTCGTTTAATAGTTTTACTACATTTGCTGATAACATTTTATTTCTCCTATCTATTATAAAGTTGCTAACTCACGATCAATAAAGAACAACGCTTTACCATCTTCGCCAACAAGGTTAAATCTATCAATAATGCCACTAAATAATTTTTCTTCTTCGTGCTGTTCTGCTACGTACCATTGTAAGAAGTTAAAAGTGGAGTAGTCTTTATTTTCAAAAGTAACTTCAACTAATTCATTGATTTTGGAAGTTACTAATTTTTCATGTTCTAAAGTTGTTTCAAATACTTCTCTTAATGAAGAATAATCGTGCTTAGGTGCATCGATTTTTCCTAGAAGCGGCATACCGCTAGTTTCACTTACATAATTGAACAATTTTTGCATATGTTCTAATTCTTCATCTGCATGACGAAGTAAAAATGCTGCTGCACCTTCATAGCCATGAATTGAGCACCACGCACTCATTTGTAAATATACATTAGAAGAGTAGAACTCTAAATTTATTTGGTCATTCAGCTTGTTTGTGATGATTTGATTAAGCATAACTAATTCCTTTCCATTTGATTGATAAAGTGCAATAAAACTTGACTTGCAATTCTCATTTTAAGCTTACAAATGAGAATTGCAAGTTTTTATTAAAATAAAATTCATATAACCAATTAATTTTAAAAAGAAAAATTAAAAACAATTATTCTCATTTGAATAATCTAGGCGCATAAAATAATTACAATGTCACAATTAAAACTAAAGATGTTAAATCTACTAGCAAATCTTCTGTCAATTTATTCAGATTTCACCTAGCGCAATCCAAATCTAGAATTAAATATTATTACTTTAACTTTTGAATAGAGAAGAAGCAAAGTATCCCTTTTGGCACCTCACAAAAGTTACTTTTACACTTGCTTAATTTAACATAATATACATTATGCGAAATTAGTTATCAGGTTAGCGAAAACTACGGATTAAATAAATCACACAGTTATGCACAAGTCACAGGTACTAGCAAAACAAGACAAAATAAGGCTAGATAACACGTTGTAACGCGTCATTTTATAGAGTTATTGAATGGATGAATTGAAATGTAAAGACAATGTAAAGGTGAAATAAGATAAATCTATGCGATTACGCTACGTAAAATCTGAATAATTTTGGGGATAATTCCTTCCCAGAAAAAACACAAAAAAGCACGTTTTTCTTAAAACGTGCTTTTTGACAAAATGTGACAACGTATTAACTAACCTAGTAGTTTTATACCATATTCATATACTTGTTGTAACAAAGATAGTTTTTCAGGGTTATCTGAATGTTCCTCTGCTAAACGTTGTAAACTTGATTCAAAATCTACCGCACTTTTTTCAAGTTTATTCTGTCGGTATTTTTGCCATTTAATTTGTTCAGCGCGTGTGAGGGTTTTATAAAAATGACGAGCGCGATAATGGAACAATAATTCAGGGATACGTTTATCTTCAAAAGCTAAACCATGTTCAGCTAATTTTTCTGCAGGTAGACTACGTAAAATAGATATATTGTTTTTATCAGCATTGCTGAAAAAGCCATTGTATAGCTCAGTTTCTACGTTATCATTCGCTTCAAATTGACGTTCTTCATTAAAAATATCCGCCACTTTTTCACGAATATCAAAAGATGCTCGTAATTTTGCAAGATTATCCAAGCATAATTGTCGATCAATATCCAAGCGATTTGCTGTTTCTGGCAACAAGGTTTTGGCTGGCGCTAAAATAGGACATTTATTAATATGCACAAGCTTTAATGGAACAGATGGAACTCCCCTTTCTTCTAATTCCGATTTTTTGGTATATAAATCTGTTCGCAATTCATCCGCACTTTTGGCTAATAAATTATCAACATCGCCAGTTAAATCACACACAATTAACGAGTTTTGATTTGTCGGATGCCAAGCTAAAGGTGCAACCCAAGTGCAATTTCCACGATAATTTCCTAGCATTCCAGAAACATGCACTAAAGGCACCATTGCTCCTATATCAACCAACTTTTCAATTTCTTTTTTACCTCGGTTTTCAAAGAAATATTGGAATAATTTAGGCTGTTTTTCTTTAATTAATTTCGCCATAGCAATAGTTGCATATACATCCGCCATGGCATCGTGAGCATTTTCATGCGCAATATCATTTGCTTTAGTGAGTTTTTCTAATCGGAAACTTGGCATTCCATCATCGTCATAAGCCCAATTAATCCCTTCTGGACGCAAGGCATAACAAGCTCGCACTAAATCTAACAAATCCCAGCGTGAATTCCCGTTTTTCCAGCTGTATTCATAAGGATCAATAAAATTACGATAAAACGTATAACGCGTCATTTCATCATCGTAGCGAATATTGTTATAGCCCATGACACAAGTATTGGGTTGGGAAAACTCTGCTAAAATGTTTGCGGCAAATTCAGGCTCAGAAAGCCCTTTTTCATTACATTCTTGTGGTGTAATTCCTGTTACCATTACCGCTTCAGGAGCCGGTAAATAATCGTTGGTTTGTTTACAATAAAACATTATTGGTTCACCAATGATATTAAAATCAGCATCTGTACGAATACCCGCAAATTGCGCAGGACGATCTGTTGCTGGATTTACACCAAAACTTTCATAATCGTAAATAAAAAAGCTGAAATCTTTTGCCATGACTACTCTCTTTTACGCGATGATTTTATCTAAATAATATAGGCAAAAAATAGCTGATAAACTAAAAATAATACCAATCCAATTTAGCTTACTGATTTTTTCTTTAAAAGCTAATGCTCCAGTTATCGTACCTAAACAAATTACGCCGATGTTCATTCCAGCGAAAACAAGCGTCGGATTTCCAGCAAAACTTTGATGAGCTTTTATATAGAATAAAATATTAAAGAAATTCAATACACCTAAAACGATGCCGCCAATTACACTTGATGCTGTCCATTGGGCACGTTTTAAGAATAAATAGATAAACATAACACAAGCTGCCAGCGAGAAGGAAATAAATAATGTTGCAGGAAATGCACCGCCGCTTTTCGCCACTTGCTTGAATAAAATATCAATGATGCCGTAACCAAACCACACACCGATTAATCCTAAAACACCTTTAAAATTCACCGCACTTTGCCCTTGATTTGGCTTAGTTAATAAACAAAACAAACCAATAAAGGCTAATACAACGCCAATGATTTTAGATTGGCTTAGTGTTTCATGAAAAATTAAAAACGCTGATAAAATAGGAAGAAATAACGAAAGACGTTGTGCAGCGTCAGAACGTACAATTCCAGCAAACTCCACCGCTTTTGACATAATAATAAACACGCTAGGTAACAATAAACCTAGCGCTAAAAAAATGGGTGAGTTTTCGCTTTGTACGATGTAATCAGTAAATTCTAAACCTTTAAAATCAGGTTTGAGTAAGAAATAACTGAAGGTGATGGCTGTGATGTAGTTGAATGCGATAGCTTGTTCAATAATGATATTTTTTTTACGAGCTATTTTAAGCAAGACTGAAACAGCTACGCTGCAAAGAATGGCAAGAATAAGATTGTGCATTTAAATTCCTTATATAATTAAAGTACGGTCAAAAAATCTTAAAATTTTAACCGCACTTCCCTTCTATTTTTTATTCTGTCGCACCGAATCCGCGTAAACCAACAACGTGTACATGTTCTTGGTTGCCTGCGATTTTACGTACGAGTTTATAGGTTGTACCTTTTTCCGGGCTAATGTTTTCTGGCGCCGCAATAAGCAACTGCATATCCAAACGTTCGCAAAGTTCGAATAAGGTAGAAATAGATTTACCGTCTAAACGCGCTGCTTCATCTAAGAACAACAAGCGACAAGGCACAATATCTTTACCACGAATTCGACGGCTTTCTTCTTCCCAGCTTTGAACAACCATTAAGAGAATTGACATACCTGTACCGATAGCTTCACCAGTAGAAAGTGCGCCACTTTCTGCACGTAACCAACCATCTGCGCCACGGAATACTTCCACTTCTAGCTCAAGATAATTACGGTAATCTAACAATTCTTCACCAATTGTTTGCGCTGTACGTTGCCCCATATCAATATGTGGATTGATGCGTTGATAGAGCTTCGCCATAGCTTCAGAGAAAGTAATGCGGTTGTCGTTAAATAAGTCTTGATATTCATCTTGCTGACCAGAAAGTGCGTCCAACAACATGGCATGGGTATCACGAATATTCACTACCAAACGAACAGACTTTACTTGACCAAACGAGATGTTTTGCAAACCTTGATTGAGCATACGAATACGATTTTGTTCACGCTGAATCGTTTTACGCATAATATTTGCAACACTTTCAGAACTGATAGCCAATTTTTTCTCACGGCCAGTTAATTCAGCCGTTAAACGAGAAAGCTCAATTTCCATTTGTTCAATGGCATCAATTGGATCATCCGTTTTAATGATGTCTTGACGAATACGTTCACGTAGATGCTGATACACCGCAATAAAGAACCGAACTTTATTTTCAGGTTTACGACTATCTTCAGACATTCTTAGACTATCACGTAGATATTCATTATCTGCCACCGCTGTACGCAACGCACCTAATGCTTTATCCGACATTGAACGTAATTCATCTGCAGATAAATAAGCAAGCTCTCGGCGATTGAGGCGTTTTTCCATATCAGAATTACGTGATAGACGTAAAACTACACACCAACTCACTTTCGCTGCCACCACTAATTCACGTTGAGTCTTATAATCGCGTTCAGTTTTGCGGATTAGACGATTTAAGTTGTCAGCTTCGCTTTCAATTAATGTCAGTTGTTTTTCTACATAAGACCGACGCTGACGGCTCGTTGAAAGTTGTTGATGTAATTCATCACGACGGATACGCGCGCGTTCTTCAGCACCATCATCAGCTCTCACGCCAAGATCGCTAATCTCACCAATCAATTCATTTAAAAGCTGATATTTACTATCGTAAGAACTTTGTAACTGAATTAATATGCGGTTATATTCAGCAAATTGGCTTTGTTTTTGGCGAACTTGCTCACGTTGCGTATCTCGCTGAGCCTGCATTTGTTCTAAACGTTGGCGAAGTTTTTCGTTGAGTTCAGAAGTTTTAGCCTGCCCTGCATCTTCATAACCAAAATGATGTTTACGTTGTACAACATCAGCTAACGCAAATACACGTTGTTGAACTTGTTTTTGACGCTCAATCGCTTGAGTTAATTCATTTTTTAAGCCTTCGTAATTTTCTGGATCACTTTGTAAACTATTGGCAATCGGCTCTAATTGTGACAACGTTACACCATATTGACGAATAAAATATTCATCTTGCTCTGCAATATCTAATTGCTCGCGACATTCTTCAATACGATCAATTAAATCTTCATCAGCTAATACATTGAGTTGTGGAATTAACTTGTTGAGTAATTGCAGTTTTTCTTTTGCATTATCTAATTGAATGCGTAATTGTTGTTCGCCGCTATTAAATTGGTTTAATTCACGATCAATTTCATTGCGTTCGCGATTAATCTCAGACATTAACTCTTCTGGATTTGGCTGGAATGCCAGCGCCAAATGCAACCCAACAAATTGGCTGAAATGTTCGTGTAAACGTTGGCATTTTTGTACATCAAATGCAATTTGGGCATGTTGTTCTGCCACTTCATCACGTTCAATTTGTAATTCTTCTAAACGTTTTTCACGTGCTGCACGCCCAAATAACGGTATTTCAGGGAATCTTGAATAGCGTAATTCACGATCTGAAACTTGCACGACAACACCTAGCTCAAGTTCTTGTGCGGATAATACGCTGTCGTCAAATGCGGTAGGATCACCTTCAATTAAATACAAATCGTCTGGGCAATCTTCTAATTGCGCAAGTTGTTCACGCACAGCATTGAGATCACGCACAACAATAGCATGACGTGCAGGCCCATAAAGTGCGGAGAAATAAGGTGCATCTTCAATGGTTACATCATCGTAAAGCTCTGAAAGCAATACCCCACCAAAACGTTCTGCTAACATATTTAAACGAGGATCTTCTGAACCATCTGGCTGACTTAAACGAGAAATTTGTTCATCTAATTGCAAACGTTTTTGTTCAAGTTGATCACGCTGCATTGTGAGTTCACGCTCTTTCACAAGTTGTGATTGCATAAAGTTCATCACATCTTGGCTATGTTCAAACGTCTCGCCACTTTGTTGCTCTAAACGTTCTAATGCAGCTTGAGCTGTCAGCCATGCCGGTGCTTTACGCGCATTTTCATCATAAAGTGCGGTTAAATTTTCACGTTTTTGACGAAGTGTAGAACGATTTTCCACTTGTTCTGAAAGTTCAGCAGAAATATCTTCAATTAACGCTTCTTGCTCTGCGTGATAATCCTCTAATTCTTCTGCCGTTTGTAAACTTAAATTAGCACGTTGATTAAAATCATTAAGTAATTTGACCGCACTTTGTTGTTGTGCGTAACGTTGCTCAAGTTCATGTAATTTTGTGCGAAGTTGTGGCGTTTGTTGTGCCTGCAATTTTTGGCTTGGATATTCACGTAACAATTCTTTGGCACTTTCCCAGGCTGCAGAACGAGGCATTTCACCTGCAATTTTGCATACCAATTGATACGCTTTATCGAACTGAGATTTCGCTGCTTCAGAAATAGACATTTTGTGCTCAAGCTCAAGTACGGTTTCTGTCAAACTTTCAGCATGTGCTTCAAACTCTGCGTGATAATCTTCCACATTTTTAACACTTAAATCCGCTAAACCGCATAATGTTTTCGCTTTTTCAAGAGCTGTAATGGCTTGTTGATATTGAAGTGCGCGAGTTTGTTGGGCATCTAGTGCTTGTTGATAGTCTGCTAATTGGGCTCGCACCGCATCAATTTCAATTTCAGTTTGCTCAAATTGGGCTTGGCTTTCTTCTAACGCATCATTCGCATCTTCAACCACCATTTTTTGTTCTTCTAAACGCTCGGTGAGTTCTGCAATATCTTCTTGATAACGCGTGATTTTTTCTTGATGACGCAAAGCATTTAGCACTAAGTTAAGATGATCAACCGCACTTTGGTGATCAACTTCTAAAGTACGTTCATTTTCTGCCAATTCAGCCGCTTCTCGACTTAAATCAACTAAACGATGTTGAGATAAATTCTGCTCTGCTTTTGCTTTATACCACTCGCGACGAGATTCTAATGCAGCTTCAATATTGCCACGGCGTTCATTCGCATTGCGCATATAATCTGAAGCAACATAGTTGGTGGTTTCAGTAATTAAATGTTTGAATAAATCGCGATCTGATTGCGTGACCTTAATCGCCTCTAAAGTCATACGGTTCTCACGCAATGCACTTTCCATATCTTGGAAAGCTTTGCGTACGCCTAAATTTTCTGGCAATAAATAGTCACGTAAAGAACGTGTGATCGCACTGGAAATACCACCGTATAAAGATGCTTCGATAAGTTTATAGAATTTGCTGCGGTCTGATGCTGAACGTAAACGTTTAGGAATAATACCTAAATCGAACATCATGCCGTGATAATCGGTGATGGAATGATATTGTTTAAATTGCGCACCAATATTTTCAATTTTATCTTTAAGTTCGTTTAAATTGAGTACGCGTGCTTGACGTTCGCCCACTGTTTCAGTGAAAAGTGCGGTCGGATTTTGAGATAATTCAACGCCCTGAATTGAGAACGTTTTTAAATCAACTTTTTTATCACGACCCGCAATTTGCTGCAGACGCACACCAACAAGAATACGTTGATGACGTGAGTTAATGGTATCTAATACCGCGTAACAAACACCCGGACGCAATTTACCATGTAAACCTTTATCGCGAGAACCGCCTGTGGAGCCAGCCTCTGTTGTATTACGGAAATGTAAAAGAGTTAAATCGGGAATTAATGCTGTCACAAATCCAGCCATTGTGGTTGATTTACCCGCACCGTTACCCCCAGAAAGTGTGGTAACTAATTCGTCTAAATCAAAAGTACGCGCAAAAAAACCATTCCAGTTAATTAAGGTTAAAGAACGGAATTTACCACGCTCTACACCATTATTGGCCGTCATGCTAAAAGGCATAGGTGCTTCAACGATTTCTTCGACGTTTTCATTTTCCATAATGACTTCATCGCTCTCTAATTCGATTTCATTTTCTAATCCAAAAACATCAGACATTATTCTTGTTCTCCGTCAAATTCTTCGTCAATTTCATCCGCACTTTCTGCATCGTTTTCCATTAATTGTGCTTGTTTTTCCAACGCTAAGGATTCTGGTGTTGCCGCTTCTCCATCACGAATAAGTCGAGCTTGTGCTTCTAATGGATCATCTCCGCTACGCACTTCCGCACCAAAACGAAATACAGATTCAGAAATCGTAAATTTCCCACTATTTTGTTCGCCAACAGTTTGAATCATACCTAAACGACGTAAACGACTAATTGCCGCCCGCACTTTTTCTGCCAATTTTTGTTTATCTAGGTCAGAACCACTTGAACGCTGATTAACTGCTTTTAATAATTTTCCTTCATCGGCAAGATTTAATAATTCATCATACACTTCTTGCGTACTAAAAATGCCTTGTTGAGCTAAACGTTCTGGGCTTAAATAAAGATAACAAAGCACTTTACCCACAAGCATTTCCAACTCAGAAAGTACTGAACGCGCAATTAATGTCGTTGCTTTCGGGCGAAGATAGAAAAAGCCTTCCGGTGCACGAATAAGTTCCACGTTATAACGGCGATAGAAACCGTCCAATTCATTTTGGAAATCCATTAAAAATGCGTGATTATCTAAATGCTCCGTGCTGATATGGCGACCGGAACGTAACAGGCTATCCACCGCTGGAAATATTGGATTTGCAATCGCCACAGCGAGTTTTGGGGAAATTACATCTTGAAGGTTGTCTGTCATAGGTTATTTCTCTATTAAAACTTTATTCAGTTACTTTCTTCGTTAATCATTATTGCCAAATCTCCCCTAGCCCCTCTTTGCTAAAGAGGGGGATATTCTTTAACAAATCAATTTTTGCTGATTCCTTCAGCATTTTCTAACACAATGAAATAATCTCAATATCGATTATTTCATTATTATTCCCCTATTTAGCAAAGAGGGATTGGAGAGATCTAACAGAAGTAATTCCGTCGAAATTAGCTTTTAAATTATCTTAAAATCAATACTTATCAATCACATGCGCTTGCACTTCTGCGCCACGTTGATTAATTGCTTGCCAATCTGGATAAATACCCGATAAATCATCATTTGCCATACCAAGGCGTACGGCTTGATCAACAATGATTCGAGCCACATCAAAATGACGAGAAAGTGGATAATTTTCCAGTTGTTCTTTTAACACTAAACTCAAATCAATCGGACGGTTATTTTCACGATAAGCAATCAGTAAGCCTTGCATATGCTCTACAATTTGATCGTGTAAATCAGAAAGGGATTCGTATTGCAATTCTTCTGGTAATTCACCTAACGCATCATCTTCACGCAACACCATTTCTTCATCGCGTAGATCAACTAAACGCTCGGCTTGCGCTGTCCATAAGAACCAAGGATGCTCAAAATAATGATGAATAGAATTACGTAAACGTTGTGAGAACACACGATTTTTATCCATATCAATGGCAGTACGAATAAATTTATGCACATGGCGGTCGTAACCAATCCATAAGTCTATGGCTTGTTGTCCCCAACTAATAATTCGGTCAAGTTTAGATTGTAAATCGGTAATTAATTGATCAATAAAATACAAATCATCTCGCCCGATCACACAATCTTGAATACGCAATAATTGCGCCTGAAGTTTATCCCCTGCTGCATTTAGCGTATCTTGCAATTCGCGCAAATTCCCTGATGTTTCATCTAATAAACGTTCACAGCTTGAAATTGCCGCTTGCCAATCTTTAGTAAGAAGCTCTGCAATTTCATCTTTAATGCTTTGCTGGTTTTCATCCATAATGCGTTGTGAAAGATCGATGCTATCAAAAATCTCTGCAACGGAATATTTTAATGGCGCAAACACATTACGACGCCAATAATGTTCACTTTCATTATTCTCCACGCCTTCTTCTGCAGAGTCAGAAGCACGTTGAATTTCATCTGCCACAATGGAAAGTTGCACTGAAAGACGCAATGCCGAAAATTCACGCTGACGAATGTAATAATCAGACACGCCAACACCTAATGGCGTTAAACGATAAATCGCCAAGCCTTCAGTAAATTCGCTACTAAAACGATTTAACAAACGTTGTTTCACTAATTCATTAATTGCATTATTCGCTCGTGTTGCAATAGCATCCGTGGATTGCTCAAAAGCATTCATCGTGTGGCGGAAAATATCCACAAGATCAGCTTCTAACATTTCGCCGTCTAAACGTTCATTGTTATAAATTGCAATCGCCAGCAGGAAAACCAAGCGTTCGGTAGGTAAATTCAAAGAAAACTCGCGATCTTTTGCCCAAGAGACGAGTTCAGGAATAGTTTGGGATGTTTCAATCATTGAATTGCAAAGCGTTAAAATTGAACAAAAAATTGGAAAGATTATACAGGATTTTTTACGGATCTTAAAAATCTTCTTTTGAATTGACCGCACTTTTCCTATTTTTCACGTATAATGTGCGCCTTTCATGAATAACTAAAGATAACAGAATGACCCAGTTAGACCAACAAGAAAAAAAACAAACCTATAATTTCAATAAATTACAAAAACGTCTTCGCCGTAATGTAGGCAACGCCATTGCAGATTTTGGAATGATCGAAGATGGCGATAAAGTCATGGTATGTTTATCCGGAGGCAAAGACAGTTATACGCTTCTCGATATTTTGTTGAATTTACAGCAAAATGCACCGATTAAATTTGATATTGTGGCAGTAAACCTCGATCAAAAACAACCAGGGTTTCCAGAGCATGTATTGCCTGAATATTTAGAAAGTATTGGCGTAGATTACAAAATTGTACAAGAAAATACTTACGGCATTGTGAAAGAAAAAATTCCAGAGGGAAAAACAACTTGTTCGCTCTGCTCTCGCCTACGCCGTGGAATTTTATATCGCACTGCCACAGAACTTGGTGCAACCAAAATCGCTTTAGGACACCACCGAGACGATATGTTAGCGACACTATTTTTAAATATGTTTTATGGCGGCAAAATGAAATCGATGCCACCTAAATTAATTTCTGACGATGGCAAACAAATTGTGATTCGTCCGCTTGCTTATTGCAAAGAAAAAGACATTGAGAAATATGCCATCGCGAAGGAATTTCCGATTATTCCTTGTAACCTATGTGGCTCACAACCAAATCTTCAACGCCAAGTTGTAAAAGAAATGCTTAATACTTGGGATCGCCAATATCCTGGACGTTTAGAAACCATGTTCAGCGCAATGCAAAACATTACATTGTCACATATGTGTGATCCAAAATTATTTAATTTCAAAGGAATCAAACATGGGCAAGTAATTGATGGCATTGAAGGAGATACCGCATTTGATGAAGAACAAATCACGCCAATGCAATTTGAAAACGAAGATCAAACCGATTTTTCAAACAACGAAATGATTAACTTTAAAGAAGTAAATTAATATGTTGAATATCAATGGAATGGAAGTTGAAACTGACAAAGACGGTTATTTGCTCCATAGCCAACAATGGAACGAAGATGTCGCTCGCTCTATTGCGCAGTTAGAAAGTATCGAATTAACAGATGCACATTGGGAAGTGATTTATTTTGTGCGAGACTTTTATCAAGAATATAACACTTCCCCTGCCATTCGTATGTTGGTAAAAGCCATGGCTGAAAAACTGGGAGCAGACAAAGGCAACAGCCGTTATTTGCAGCGTTTATTTCCTGAAGGCCCGGCAAAACAAGCCACAAAATTAGCAGGCTTGCCGAAACCTGCAAAATGCCTATAAAAGTGCGGTCAATTTTCCAAAAATTTTTAAACACTTGTGTTTTTTACTTATGACTTGTCTTTTTTAAGATAAGGAATAAAATACAGGCTCTTCTAAACCCTAACTAACAAGGAAATGTTATGAAAATTAGTGCAAGAAACCAACTAAAAGGTAAAGTTGTTTCAATCGAAAACGGTTCAGTAAATGCAATCGTTCACATTGATATCGGTGGTGGTAACGTGCTTTCTTCTACTGTATCTTTAGCAGCAGTTAAAGAATTAAACTTAGAAGTTGGTAAAGAAGCATACGCAATCATCAAAGCAACTTCTGTAATGGTTGGCGTAGAATAATTTCTTCCATAAAACAGAATTGAATATAACCGCACTTTTAAAAGTGCGGTTTTTTTATTTCTTTGATACCTCTTTTAAGTCGAATTCCCCTTGCATTTATAAATTTTAAAAATATAATGATAATCATTCTTATTTATATCTTTTATTTTAGGGAACTATACTATGTATCAAAAAAAGCCATTAATGTTGTTATTCTGCACAACATTTGTTAGTCCATTTGTTATGGGGAAAACTATTGAAACAACCAACAACCAACAACCAACAACCAACAACCAACAAAAATATATTGCCCGAAATTGTTGTGTATGGCGACAATAATAAATCACTTTCTTCCGTTAAAACACTCTCTTCTGACGAGATAAGTAAAACGCCTACATCAAACGGTAATATCACTGATTATCTTCGTTCTAATCCCCATATTCGTTATGAAAATAGCGACCAAGATGGTTTTCAACGTGGAGAAATCAAGCCTGAAAATATTTCAATTAACGGTGCCGATCCAAATCAAACTGCTTATTTTGTTGATAATGTCAATATAAATAATGAACTTACTGCTGATAGCGATATTTTTGATGGTTCTATGCAAGTTGTACCCGGAATTAGTCACACTCAAGCTTATTTCTTTGATGCGACTATGCTTTCTAAAGTGGAGGTACAAGATAGTAATATTTCTGCTAGCTTAGGGGGATTTATGGGGGGTGCCGTTATCGCCAAAACAAAACAATATAGCGGCACTGATAGCATAAAACTTAAATATCGCACGACAAATTCCTCTTGGGCAAAAATGGAAGCTGGAGACTCAGTACAAAAAATACTTAAACAAGTAAGACCAGATCTTGTCGGAGTGGCAGAGCTACAACCTAAATATGATAAACAAACATTCAATATTTTGGCTGAAAAAAGGCTAAATGATAATTTAGGAATGGTTTTTGGCTATAGCCGTAGAACATCATCTATTGAACAAAATCGTTTAATTGGCTTTGATCAAAATGCCAATAATAAAGCACAGTTAGACAAACAAAATCATCAACGACTTTCCGATAATCTTTTATTAAATTTCAATTGGACACCGCAAGAAAAAGAACGTATTGAACTCGGTTTACGTTATTCAAATTATAAAGAATTGAAATATTTCCAGGAAAATATAAATAACAACGTAAGCGATTATCATCAAGCATTGGGGACAACACTAGCTTGGGTGCATTCATTTGACTCTGGCATTTGGACAAATACCTTAGCATACGATCGTTTTAAGGATAAGCGTAAATCATCCTCGAATAATGTTGAAACAACATCTGTGTCAGATGAAGATGGTGAGCAACTTTATAATTTTGAAAAAGGCGGACATGGCAATAGCCGTTTAACCCAAGATAATTTACATTTTTCAACTGAATATGTCATGGATCCTTTTTATTTAGCTTCTACGGAGCATTCTGTTTCTATTGGTGGAATTTATCAGGCAACTAAATATCAATTCTATCGTCCACAAGATGTTCATTCAAAAATAATATTATCTACTTTACAAAATGATGGGACTATAGATCCTTTCCCTTTTCCAGAAAGTACAACATCAAAAGGTCGTGTTAAAACCAACTATCAAAATATCGCTATTTATGCTGAAGATTTGATTAAATGGCGTAAATTTGAATTTCGACCGGGCATTCGTATTGAACGTAATGACTATTTAAAAAACAATAATCTTGCCCCGCGTTTTGTTGCACGTTACCGACCTTGGGATAATACAGGATTTACATTGGGTTTAAATCGTTATTATGGTCGTTCTTTTGCTTCGTTAAAATTAGCGAATGGTATTTTAAAGCTTAATAATGATCCAACACGTCAGCATCAGAATTTTTCATCCCTAAAAAGCCCTTATGCAGATGAATTAAGCTTAAGTTTTGATCAGAATATGGGTAATTTGGCACTGAAACTCGGTTATATTCATCGTGATAATAAAAATCGTATCATATTGAAACGAGAGCCTATAATGGGTAAAAGAAAAACTAGTTATATCAATGGGCGTCCGTTTGGTGTTGATATTTATACTTTCCAACTTAACAATATAGAACCTTGGAAATTAGGTAAAACTTATTGGACTACGTCACTTGGTTTTGATTGGTTAAATACAAAACGAGCTGATGGCGAAGAATTTGATCTAAATAAACTTGTTTCTTTAGATGGTAAATTAATGACTTATCGTGAAATGTTACGACAAGTTAATAGTAACACTGAAGATTGGATTGCTCGTTTAGGTATTGATATGACGATACCAGATTACGATATTACTTGGTCAAATAAAGTGTATATGAAAGCACCAATTCGTCGTTATGATCCAATTAATGAAAATAATGATGACGATAATGCTCCTCCACGCTATCGTAGCTATCATTATGGCAGACATACACAATGGGATAGCAGCATTCGTTGGCAACCAACCATTAGAGGTAAGCATAGCGTTTATATACAAGTAGATATTTTAAATGTACTTAATAAAACACGTAAAAATAAAGTCGCTACTATTTCTACTAGCGATGAATATGGTGTCTATACGCCTGGGCGTGAATTTTGGCTAGAAGTTGGCTATCAATTCTAATTATATTCAATGTATAGGGCTTGTGGGCTTTTGAAACATCCACCAGCCCTACTCTACGCTTATTTTTACTTAGCGTAGAGTTTTCTTTTTTCTAGGTAAAATAATGAAAAAAACAACCGCACTTTTTTTACTTATCTTTTCACTAATTGCTTGTCAATCATTGGAACTATCGACCAATAATAATTTACCTTTTGATCCAAATATTCAGCACGGTAAACTATCAAATGGTCTGCAATATTTTGTATTAAAAAATACTGAACCCAAAGAACGCGTTTATATTCGATTAGTGATCAATGCTGGATCTATGCATGAAGATGACGATCAGAAAGGCATTGCTCATTTAGTTGAACATATGGCATTTAATGGCTCAAAGAAATATCCAGAGAATCAAATTATTAATGCGTTAGAAAAACTTGGAATGAAATTTGCACGAGATATTAATGCTTTCACCGATTTTGAAAATACTGTCTATACTTTAAATTTAGATAGCAACAATCAGCAAAAATTAGAATTGGCGTTTGATGTCATCAATGAATGGATGAATAATATTACTTTTTTGCCTAAAGATGTGGATGGCGAACGTGGCGTAGTACAAGAAGAATGGCGGAGACGTTTAAGCCCTATGCTACGTATTGGCAATAAGAAAAGTGCTATTGAAATGGCGGGTTCTCGTTATGTGTTGCGTGATCCTATTGGAGATATGGATATTATTAAAACAATTTCAGCTAAACGCGTCGCTGATTTTTACCACAAATGGTATCGACCAGATAATATGTCAGTCATTATTGTAGGCGATATTGATACAAAACAAGTAGTAAAACTATTAAAACAAAACCTATCTCAAGAAAACCCAATTACTAAAACAACATTGGAAAAAATTGATTTTAATATTCCTCTTATCAACAAATGGCGATTAGATTCTATTTCTGAACAAGGCACAACAATTCCGAGTATTGAATTAAGTTTTTTTGAAAATACAATTGAAACCAATACATTAGCGAGTTATAAGCAGGAATTAATTCAGCAAATTACCACTCGATTGCTTAACTTACGTTTACAGCAATGGGAAAAGGAAACAGAAAATGGCGTAGATTCTGCAAATTTTTATCGCACTCATTTAGGTAAAGAAACACTACAAAGCATTTTTTCTCTCCAGCTTATAGATACACAATATTCAAAAACGATAGATAAATTATTTGCCTTTATTGCCAGTATAAAACAACAAGGTTTTACTCAAAATGAATTAAGCGGCGAGATTAAACGCTTAACTCAACTCAATGAAAAACAATTAAATATTCGTTCTGGTAGCTTAAAAATTGCCGATGATCTCATTACTTCTGTGGCAAATAAGCAAGTGGTATTGAGCGTAAATGATCGTTATGAACTCAATAAACATTTTTTATCTCAAATTACATTAGCTGATTTACAACGCACGTTAAATCAAACCTTAGCATTAAAAGCAAAATTATTATTAATCATTCAACCTTTGCCACAAAAAGCCTTGCCTTTTGATGTAGTAGAAATAGAAACTCGTTGGAACAATGCAATGGAAATGCAACAACACCAATGGGATGAAAAAAAACAAATCGAAAAATTACCGCACTTAACATTTAACACAGGCTCACTTTCTCAAGAAAAATACTGGGATCGCGGCGATATTTATGAATTTCGTTTAAGTAATGGAAGTAAATTGATCTATCACTATAGTGACAAAACTCCAAATCAAGTACATTTTCGTGCTGTTACTCAAGGTGGTTTACGTTCTATCCCAGATAAGGACTATCACTTATTGCGTGCAGCCGTTAGTGTAGTTGATGAAACAGGTGTTGGAGAACTTTCTCTTTCTGCGGTTAATCAAATTTTTTCGCGCGATCCATTGGTGATTGCAACTGTAATTGATGATGATAAACAAGGTTTTACTGGTGTATCTAAACCTAAAGATTTGGAAAATTTACTGACATTGTTCCGCTTAAAATTACGTTCTTCTCCTATATCCGATCTTGCCTTAGAAAAATATCGACGTGAAATCCGCGATTATTTCAAACAGATTGATTTAGAAACACAATTTATGCAAGCCGTTTCAAAACTGCGTTTTCCAAATATTGAAACTGTCTATACTCAAAAACAAGCACAGCAATTAGCATTTGATAAAAACCAATTAAGTAACGCTTATCAACATTATATTTTAGATAAAACAGATTTTACCTATTTTATTATTGGTGATATTGAACTTAATCAAGTAAAGAAATTGGCAGAACATTATTTAGCTTCTGTTAAATCGAAAACTCAGATACGCCATCTTGTCCCAACTATTATTCATACACCAACTCAATCATTTATGATGAATGGCTTGAAAGAACCGAGAGCTGATGTAGAAATATACCTTACCGCAGATAATACTTGGCGAGCGGAACAAAAATACTTATTCAATATTCTTGCTGATATTGTGCAAGAAAAATTACGCTTAATTCTACGTGAAAAAGTTTCAGGGATTTATTCTGTAAATAGTTGGTTTATGCAAGATGTTCATACACCACAAATTGAGGGAAAAATTGAATTTAGTTGCGATCCTAAGCGAGTAGAAGAACTTACGCATCTCACAAATCAGGTGCTAGATGATATTGTAAAAAATGGCATTGATGAAAACTTATTACGTAAAAAACTAGCGGAACAACATACTCAGATTCGACGTGAATTTGATTCTTTAGTTTCAATTGCTTCGATTATTGAAGAAAGTTACTGGCAACAAGATAATCCAGATGCTATTTACACCTATCAACATTTAGATCAGTTAGCGACAAAAGCCACAATAGATGCGTTGGCGCAAAAAGCCCTAAAAAAATCAGGCAGATTTGTCAGTATATTAAAAGCAACTACTTATTAGAAAATAAATGAAATCTCAATAGATCTGAAACAGATAAAAATAACGGCAATCGCTTAAACGATCACCGTTAAATTGAAATTACTGTTTAAACAGTAAATTATATTGGTTATTTTCGAGAAGTATTACTCTTCATTCAATAACTTTAATTCACGATTTCTTACTTGATTTTTCAAGATTTCCGCAAATTCTTCCACAGTAAATGTGCCTAAATCAGCACCTTTACGGGTACGTACAGCAACTTTGCCTTCTGCGATTTCTTTATCACCGCAAACAAGCATATAAGGTACTCGACGTAAAGTATGTTCACGAATTTTGAAGCCCACTTTTTCGTTACGTAAATCAATTTTCACGCGTAAACCTACATCAGAAAGCTGTTTCGCAACTTTTTGTACATAGTCAGCTTGGCTATCAGTGATATTCATTACAACCGCTTGGGTTGGTGCTAACCATGCTGGGAAGAAACCTGCATATTCTTCAGTAATGATACCAATGAAACGCTCAATAGAACCTAAAATCGCACGGTGAATCATGACAGGGGTTTTACGGCTATTATCTTCTGCCACGTAAGTTGCATCTAAACGACCTGGTAATGCGAAGTCTAATTGAACGGTACCACATTGCCATTCACGGCCAATGCTATCACGTAATGCAAATTCAATTTTCGGACCATAGAATGCGCCTTCACCTTCTTGAATTTCATATTCCAAGCCATTATGTGCTAATGCAGCCGCAAGACCTGCTTCCGCACGATCCCACATTTCATCTGAACCGATACGATTTTCCGGGCGAGTAGAAAGTTTTACTGCGATATTAGTGAAACCAAAGGTGCTATAAATATCGTACACCATTTTGATACAGCTAGTTACTTCACTCTCAATTTGATCTTCAGTACAGAAAATGTGTGCATCATCTTGAGTAAAGCCACGCACACGCATTAAACCGTGTAAAGAACCTGATGGCTCATTACGATGGCAAGAACCAAATTCCGCCATACGGATTGGTAAATCGCGGTAAGATTTTAAACCTTGATTAAAAATTTGAACGTGTCCTGGACAGTTCATCGGTTTAATTGCATATTCACGGTTTTCAGATTGAGTTGTGAACATTAAATCTGCGTAATTTTGCCAGTGACCTGTTTTTTCCCACAACACGCGATCCATCATAAACGGACCTTTTACTTCTTGATAATCGTATTGTTTTAATTTAGTACGCACGAACGTTTCAAGTTCACGGAAAATTGTCCATCCATCATTGTGCCAGAACACCATACCTGGCGCTTCTTCTTGCATATGATATAAATCTAATGCTTTGCCAATTTTACGGTGGTCACGTTTTGCCGCTTCTTCTAAGCGTGTTAAGTATTCAGCAAGTTGTTTTTTATCCGCCCAAGCCGTACCATAAATACGTTGTAACATTTTATTTTTACTGTCACCACGCCAGTACGCACCAGCAACTTTTTGTAATTTGAAATGCTGACAGAAACGCATATTTGGCACGTGTGGGCCACGGCACATATCAATATATTCTAAATGATGATATAACGCAGGCGTTGCAGTACGTTCAATGTTTTCATCTAAAATTGCCATTTTATATGGCTCGCCGCGTTTTTCAAAGGTATCACGCGCTTCTTGCCAAGTAACACGTTTTTTCACGACGTCATAATTGGTTTTTGCCAATTCCAACATACGTTTTTCAATGGCATCTAAATCTTCTTGCGTTAAAGAGCGGTCTAAATCGATGTCATAGTAGAAACCATTTTCAATGGTTGGACCGATTGCCATTTTTACATCTGGGAATAATTGTTTAATAGCGTGCCCGAGCAAGTGAGCGCAAGAATGGCGGATAATCTCTAAACCGTCTTCATCTTTTGCAGTAATAATTTCTAACGTTGCATCTTGGTCGATAACATCGCATGCATCACGACGCTCACCATTTACACGACCTGCGATCGTGGCCTTAGCAAGACCTGCGCCAATATCTTGTGCGACTTCAAGAACAGAAACAGGATGATCGAATTGACGTTGGGAACCGTCAGGTAAAGTAATAATTGGCATTGTTTTTTCCTTATACAGTGGTCACCCATACGAAAGGTAACGTGTTCGTTTAAAATTCTATAAAAATTAACCGCACTTTTGCCCTACTTGGCTTCATTCCTACCATTGAACGAGTGAAATTAGGCAAAAAATGCGTGGCAAATTCTATCACTTTCTTAAGGTATTGTTAAATAAATGCCCATATTTTACAGAAAGGAAATAATGTTTTTCTGGTTAGGGGCTTTATATCCTAAAAATAGAGGCTAGAATAACCGCACTTTTAAATACCCAGTTAAGGAATAAAAATGAGCAACGTATTAGTATTAAAATCTAGCATTTCAGGAAATAACGCCCAGACCAATCAATTAGCCGATTATGTTATCGAAAAATTACAAAGTAATAACATTGTCGTACGCGATCTAGCCCAACAACCGCTTCCATATTTTGATGCTACAGCAGCAACGGCTGTACGTGGTGAACCTAAAAACGATGAAGAAAAACAACTTCTTGCACTTTCCGATGAATTAGTCTCCGAATTAAAAAATGCAGAGACTCTGGTTATTGGTGCACCAATGTATAATCTTGGCATCCCAACACAATTAAAAACTTATTTTGATTTTATCGCACGTCCACGCATTACTTTCCAATATACGGCAAACGGCCCTGAAGGGTTATTAAAAGGTAAAAAAGCGATTGTGTTATGTGCATTTGGTGGATTGTATGATGAAGAAAATCTAGTGACACAGTATATGAAAGCTATTTTGGGCTTTATTGGTATCACAGATGTGCAATTTGTTTATGCGCAAGGCATTGGATTAGGTGCTGAAGCCATTGAAAAAGCACAATCATCTGCGAAAAATAAAATTAATGAACTTATCGCAAGCCTTTAATTCTCAGATAATCTAAAAAATATAAGAAAATGTATTACAAACAAAAAAGTGCGGTAATTTACCGCACTTTTCTTCTTATTTCTTTCGTTCAACCCATTTTCCATTGATGAAATCAACCATCCATTTCGTTGCTTTTCCATCTTTTTCAGAAGTCACATATTGTTTCTTCTCTTTACGACTAAAACGAACAATCGCTTCATTCCCTTCTGGGTCTTTTTGTGGTGCATCGGCTAAATAAGCTAATTTTTCAGGTAAACGCTCGCGATATTGCACTAATTCTGCGATTTTAACTGGACGTGTTTCACGGGATTTCGGGAAGTTATGCGCTGACATAAATACACCACTCGCACCATCACGCAATACAAAATATGCATCAGATTTTTCGCATTTTAACTCAGGGAAATGTACTGGCTCTTCTTTCGGCGGTGCGACTTCGCCATTTTTCAAAATTTTGCGCGTGTTATCGCAATTTGTACATCCCATATACTTGCCAAAACGACCAAGTTTTAAATGCATATCCGCACCGCATTTATCACACTCAACAACAGGTCCATCATAACCTTTAATTTTGAATGAACCTTCTTCAATTAAATATCCATCACAATTTGGATTATTACCGCAAATATGGATTTTACGATGGGCATCGATTACATAGCTATCCATTGCCGTTCCACATTTTGTACAACGTTTACGATCCATTAATGCTTTGGTTTCTGAAGATTCATCTAAAACATTCAATAATTCTGCTTCAGGAATTAAATTAATCGTTGTTTTGCACCGCTCTTTTGGCGGCAATGCATAACCTGTACATCCTAAAAATACCCCCGTACTCGCCGTACGAATGGCCATTTTTCTACCACAGGTTGGGCATTTAATATCGGTTTCCACAAGGCTATTTGGGCGCATACCGCCTTCAAGTTCATCCAATTCAGCTTTAGAAAGCTGGCTAGAAAAATCCTTGAAGAATTGATTCAATTCAGTTTTCCAATTCACTGAACCAGAGGCAATTTTATCTAAAGTATCTTCCATATTCGCGGTGAAATCGTAATTCATTAATTCACCAAAAGACTCATTGAGGCGATCAGTCACAATTTCGCCCATTTTTTCTGCATAGAAACGACGATTTTCAGTACGAACATAACCACGTTCTTGAATGGTAGAAATAATTGCCGCATAAGTGGAAGGTCGGCCAATACCACGTTTTTCCAATTCTTTTACTAAAGCCGCTTCAGTAAAACGAGCGGGTGGTTTAGTAAAGTGTTGAGTGGGTTGCACTTCTTTTAAAGCAAGTTTTTCTGAAACAGCAACTGAAGGTAATTCTTGATCTTCAGGATTTTTGCCTATCTGTGGCAATACTTTTGTCCAACCATCAAAACGTAAAATTCGGCCTTTTGCTTTCAAGGTATAATCGCCAGCTGATACGGTCAATGTACTGCTATCATATTGAGCAGGTGGCATTTGACATGCTAAGAATTGACGCCAAATTAAATCATAAAGACGTACTGCGTCTTTTTCCATTCCCTCTAAGGATTCAGGCAATGCTCGAATGTCAGATGGACGAATAGCCTCATGCGCCTCTTGCGCATTTTCTTTACTAGAATAAAAATTTGGTTTTTCTGGTAAATATTGTTCACCAAAATGATTTTCAATATAGCTACGCGCCATATTCAGCGCATCTTGACTCAAATTGGTTGAATCTGTACGCATATAAGTAATGTAGCCCGCTTCATATAAACGTTGGGCTAACATCATTGTCTTCTTAACACCAAATCCCAAGCGAGTACTAGCCGTTTGTTGAAGCGTTGACGTAATAAATGGTGCACGAGGGCGAGAACTTGTTGGCTTAGTTTCCAAATCTGTGACAACGTAATCTGAAACATTCAGAAAATCTACCGCACTTTGTGCTTCTTTTTGATTTTTTGGATCAAATTTCTTGCCTTTATAATCCGTTACGTCCAAACGTATAGCTTGTTTATTTTGATTATTCGTAAGGACGGCAACTTCCCAATATTCTTCAGGCTGGAAGGCTTTAATTTCACGCTCGCGTTCTACTAATAATTTAACTGCAACAGATTGAACTCGACCCGCAGAAAGCCCGCGCGCGACTTTTTTCCAAAGTAGCGGAGATACCATAAAGCCGACTACTCTATCTAAAAAGCGACGAGTTTGTTGTGCATTAACGCGATCCATATTTAATTGTTCAGGCTTTTCAAAAGCCTGTTTAATGGCATTTTTAGTGATTTCGTTAAACACTACACGGCTAAATCGCTCATCATCGCCACCAATCACCTCGCGTAAATGCCATGCAATCGCTTCCCCTTCTCTATCCAAGTCGGTTGCGAGATAAATATGATCTGCTTTTTTAGCAAGCGATTTTAATTCGGAAACCACTTTTTCTTTACCAGGCAAAATCTGATAATTTGCTTTCCAATCGTGATAAGGATCAATCCCCATACGTTTAACTAAGGCGTTACGTTCCTTCTCAGCCTTAATTTTTGCTTTTTCTTCGGCATCCATACCTTTGGTTGAAATTGGTTTAGCTTTTTCACCTGTACTAGAACCAACCGTCGGCAAATCACGAATATGTCCAACACTAGATTTCACCACATATTGGCTACCTAAATATTTATTGATGGTCTTTGCTTTTGCCGGCGACTCCACAATCACCAAGGATTTACTCATTTGATTACCTAATATCACTAGAATTTTGTAAAATTGGGGGTATAGTGCAAAGTTATGTAGGCAAAATCAAGCATTTTTTCAAAAAAGGTCTATAAATGGATAAACTCAACGCGATTTCTATTTTCTGCAAAGTCATTGAAACCCAAAGTTTTACATTGGCAGCAAAGCAACAAAATATTTCTGTGGCAATGGCTAGCAAATTAGTTTCACAGTTAGAAGAACATTTAAAAACACGCCTGTTACAACGTACCACTAGAAAAATTATGCCTACTGAAGCAGGGATGATGTATTACCAACGCTGCCAAGAAATTTTGCTTGATTTAGATGAGGCTGATTCTAGCATCACTCACCTTACCAGTTCATTACAAGGAAATTTACTTATTTCTGTTCCTCGTGATTTCGGTTTGCTTTTCATCGTACCGAATTTACCGCTATTTATTGCCGAACATCCTAATCTACATGTTGAAATTGAGTTTAATGACAAAAAAATTGACCTTGTGGCAGAAGGCTATGATCTTGCATTACGTATCGGCCATATGGCGGACAGTTCTCTTGTATCACGCAAAATCAGCACAAATACGCTACACTTTGTGGCATCACCAAGCTATCTTGAAGCGAATGGTATTCCACAAACACCTGATGATTTAGAACATCACAATGGCTTACTTTATAAAAATGTAATGAATCAAGTGAATTGGGTTGGCTCACGCATAAATCAAACACAACGTTTCAAAATCCAATCAAAGGTTGTGAGCAATAGTGGTTTAGCCTTATTAGAAATGGCAAAAGCAGGACTAGGTATTGTGAATTTACCGAGATTTATTATTGGTCAATCTCTCGAAAAAGGTGAACTGATTGAAATATTACCAGAATATAAACAACAAAAATTAGAAATTCATGTGGTCTATCCGAATAGAAGACATTTACCAATAAAAGTGCGGGCATTTATTGAATTTTTATCTGGCTTAGGCTTGTGTTCAGAAATTTTGGAAAATCCTAAAGATAGTCACTAAACGCCATAAAAAAATACCGCACTTAGGCAACCCTAAGTGCGGTTATTTTTAGATGTATTTTTATAATGCTTTTAAGATATCTTCAACACGATCTTTTGCATCACCAAAGAGCATTTGCGTATTCTCTTTGAAGAATAGTGGGTTTTGTACACCTGCATAACCCACGGCCATAGAACGTTTGAACACAATCACATTTTGTGCTTTCCATACTTCTAACACAGGCATTCCCGCGATTGGGCTATTTGGATCTTCCATCGCAGCTGGATTTACCGTATCGTTCGCACCGATAACCAATACCACATCAGTATCAGCGAAATCGTCGTTGATTTCATCCATTTCAAGTACCACATCGTAAGGCACTTTCGCTTCAGCTAAAAGCACATTCATATGCCCCGGTAAACGTCCTGCAACCGGGTGAATACCAAAACGAACGTTCACACCACGTTCACGCAATTTTGCCGTAATATCAGCGACTGGATATTGTGCTTGTGCAACAGCCATACCATATCCCGGAGTGATAATCACAGAACTTGCATTTTTCAACAATTCAGCCACTTCTTCTGCCGTAGTTTCACGGTGTTCGCCTTGTTCTTCGCTTGAAGAAACTTGAACATCATTACCAAAACCACCCGCAATTACGCTCACAAATGAACGGTTCATTGCTTTACACATGATGTAAGAAAGAATTGCACCAGAAGAACCAACAAGCGCACCTGTAACGATTAGCAAGTCATTATTCAACATAAAACCCGCTGCAGCCGCGGCCCAACCAGAATAAGAGTTAAGCATTGATACCACAACTGGCATATCTGCCCCACCGATTGATGCCACTAAGTGCCATCCAAATGCAAGCGCAATCGCTGTCATTAATAACACAGGAAAAATGCTTTCTGGATTATTTAAGAATGCAACCATCAATAATGCAGATACCACAAGTGCGGCTAAATTTAATTTATGGCGATGTGGCAACATTAATGCTTTTGAATTAATTTTTCCGCTTAATTTACCAAATGCAACAACAGAACCAGTGAAAGTTACTGCACCGATAAAAATACCTAAAAATACTTCAACATTATGAATATTCGTTAATACTGCTTGTTCTGCTGCGAATGCCGCTTGTGCTGCTGCATCTAATCCTTCAGGCATTAATGCCTCATGGTGTAAACCATAGCTATTAAAGCCTACGAGTACAGCCGCTAAACCGACGAAACTGTGAAGAATCGCCACAAGTTCTGGCATTTCAGTCATTTCTACTTTTAATGCACGTTGAACACCGATTGCACCACCGATGATCATTGCAATAATAATCCAAAATGTTCCTTCAGAATGAGGCCCAAAAATTGTTGCGATAAGGGCAATTGTCATACCAACAATACCGAACCAACAACCCGCTTTAGCAGTTTCATGTTTAGAAAGTCCTGCCAAGCTCATAATGAAAAGTAATGCTGCTAAAATATACGCAGCCTGTACTAAACCTTCAGACATTGTGCGCTCCTTAACCTTTTCTAAACATTGCTAACATACGTTGTGTGACACGGAAACCACCAAAAATATTGATGCTTGCCACCAAAATCGCCACAAAAGCTAAGGCATCGATAAATAGGTTGCCTGTTGGCTGACGAATTTGTAATAACGCCCCTACAATAATAATGCCTGAAATTGCATTTGTTACTGCCATTAATGGTGTATGAAGTGCATGGCTAACATTCCAAACCACGTAATAACCCACCACGCAAGCTAAAACAAATACAGTGAAATGTGATAAAAATGCAGCGGGTGCAACAGAAGCTAACCAAAGGAATAACACACCTACACCTGCCATCACACCGTATTTCACACGAGGATCTGTTGGTTTAGATTCTTTTTTCTCTGCCACTGGTGCAGCTTTGGTTTCTTGTTTTGGTTGTGCAGACACTTGGATTTGTGCTGGTGGAATTTCTTCCCCATCACGAACAACAGTCACACCTCGAAGAACCACATCTTCAAAATCAATATTGATATTGCCATCTTTCTCTTTGCACAAAAGTTTTAATAAATTGACTAAGTTTGTGCCGTACAGTTGAGAAGATTGTGTTGGTAAACGGCTTGGGAAATCTGTATAACCAATCACTTTTACTTGGTTTTCAGTTGTAACAACTTTCCCTGCTTGCGTATATTCACAGTTACCGCCAGTTGCAGCCGCTAAATCCACAATCACCGAACCTGGTTTCATTGAATCCACCATTTCTTTGGTGATTAAACGAGGCGCTGGTTTACCCGGAATGGCTGCCGTAGTAATAATAATATCGACTTCTTTAGCTTGTTCTGTATAAAGCTCCATCGCACGACGGTTAAATTCTTCCGACATCACTTTCGCATAACCATCTCCACTACCGCCTTCTTCTTTAAAATCAATTTCTAAGAAGCTTGCACCCATACTTTGAACTTGCTCTTTCACTTCAGGACGAGAGTCAAAAGCACGAACAATCGCCCCAAGGCTATTTGCTGCACCAATTGCCGCCAAACCAGCCACACCTGCACCAATCACCAACACTTTTGCTGGTGGAACTTTACCTGCAGCAGTAATTTGACCAGTAAAGAAGCTACCGAATTCATGCGCAGCTTCAATAACAGCGCGATAACCAGAAATATTCGCCATAGAAGAAAGCGCATCCAATGCTTGCGCACGAGAAATACGAGGCACTGCATCCATGGCTAACACATTAATTTTCTTCGCGGTGAGTTTTTTCATTAACTCAGGATTTTGCATACGCCAAATAAAGCTCACAAGCGTTGCCCCTTCCTTCATTTGAGCGATTTCTTCATCTGTCGGTGCATTTACTTTGAAGATAATATCCGATTGCCAAATTTCAGCCGACGTACCGATCTTCGCGCCAGCCTCTAAAAATGCTTGATCTTCAAAACTAGCTTTAAAACCTGCATCGTGTTCCACGATCACGTCAAAGCCCAATTTCAATATTTGCTGAACCGTTTTCGGCGTTGCCGCCACACGGTTCTCATTCTCAAGCAGCTCTCTAGGTACACCAATTAACATACTGTTTCCCTCTGATTGATGATTGGGTTGATGAGATTAATGAACAAACCTTCGCCTATTCATCGTTAAAATGACAAAAAGTCAAACGGATACAACTGTATCATTGATTGAATGAAAATAGGTAACGTTTTTAAGTGGTTTTACAAGATATTGTGATAGGGATCACGAAAAATCCCACATAAAAAAACATCTCAAAAAATTACTGCACTCCAGCGGAATAGTTACCCAACACTTCTTCATTAAAACGACTCTAATTTACCACTTTGACTTAGTGCAAGCTCTGTTGTGATATCTGTTTTAATCTCAGCAATTTCTTCTTGTACCATTTTGCCTGTACGTTTTAATTGCTCCGCGTCATCTTTAATTATGATATTTTGTGTACGGCAAAGGCGAAGTCAATAGCCATCGCCGTTTAAGTGTGTTACTCACTCGTGATATTTTGGTGGAAAAAGTAGAGCTAGCTTACGATAAGTTAAATGTAAAATTATAAGGTTTGCTTAACATAAGCATCATTGAAAATACAAAAGTGCGGTCAATTTTTAAGGAGTTTTAAAATCTCTCCAAAATTAACCGCACTTTTCATGCAAAGATTAGCTATCTTGCTGTTTCTTCCTTCGCTTTTATTCGCTCTTCCCAAATCTCTCTAGGAATCCCATATTCCTTTATCTCATTTTCTTCAAGATCACTAACGCCTCGAAGATAGAGCATTGGCCAACTATCTTCATCTGGAACATATGCAAATTTAATATTAAATTCCATATTATCAAATAGGGAAAACTTATATTGAGTCCATTCTTGAGATAAGGTTGCTCTCAATTGCTTCATTAAATTTATAATTTCACCTTCAATTTCATCAGGTCTTTGACCTAATGGAAAGTAATGAATATCACCATTCGCAACAACCCATTCAGCTCCACCAGAATAATGTTCAGGATAAATAGAACCAATAAAATCAATCCTTACAGCTTCGTCAGGCATTATTGACCACAATAACTCCCCAATTTTCTGGTAAATTTCTTGTTCTTTCATTTTTGATTTCCTGTATAAGGATTTTTGCGATTATTTAAAACTTATTATTAATAAAATAAATTATTTAAATAGATACCACCTTATTATAAAGATAAATTTATATACTGAGAGTCAAGTAAATTAAAATATATACACTCCGTTATATTCATCTTATCAGAAATGGTACTAACACCTAACTCCTCAATAATAACACCCATATCATCAGAATCATATTTTATATTTAAATCAGATAAAATTTTTTCAAGTTCATCCTTTCTCTTACCTAAAAAATCAATATCTAGGATAGATACAAAACTAGGTCTAAAAATTTCAATTTCTTGCAAGAGGTTATATTCATCATAAAAACAATGAACACCCAACTTATTGAAATTATCTGCAGTATTCGATGAAAATTGACTTTTTCTAAACTCTACATAATTAGAAGCTAAAACAGTTCTTACATGCTCTCTTGATTGTTTATAAAAAAGACACTTTTCTTCTTTTTCTTTTGATAAAAAAAATTTCATATTTATTTCCCCTTGCCTTTATGTACCTAAATCAAGATTTTGCGTGGCATGAAGTTGTGTTTTCCCTTTGCCCTCATTGATAAGATTGACGGTATTTAACGCAATGTTTTCTGCCGCAACCGTGAGACTGCCATTCTCGCCCACGATGGCGCACGTTTCTTAACGCGTGCCCAAAACATCAATTTCGTTTAATTCAGATTTATACTATTTTCATTAACAACTTCATTTTGTTTATTTTTAGATAGACACAAGCACGCATCAGGAAACACGTGCTATCTAGGGACCTATATTATTCATACTTTTCATAGCGCTTATATACACATATATAATTATCAAAAGGTAGATATTTAGGATAATCAATCCTAACTAAATTCTCATCAATAGTATAATCTTCACCGAAATTAGAAATAATATCTGTACCTATTTCATAGATCTCTTCATTCCAATAGTTAGAGATATCTCCATCAATAACAACATAAATACTTATACAATTTTCATTGATTCTTACATAAACACCTCTAACCTCTTTGGTAATTTTGCCTATCAAGGCATTTTGGGTAACAATTCTTAATCTTATAATTTCATTATTCATAGACTATTATTCCTTTGGTTTAGCTGGAACTATATGATATCCATTTTTACTATAGTGAATAATTCCCATAGTTGTTGGAGTTTGATTTCCTGTAACAGGATCAATATAAATACCGATATTTTTATTGAAGTTCACCCTTTCTTTAGAGCCTGGAAGCCCAATTTCAATTTTTCCCACTTGCTGTCCAGTTCCTACATAACCTTTTAAAGAATCTAAACTTACAGTGATAAGGCTTTTCTGTTGTCCATTAGCAAGAGAAACTTTATACTCATTCGTATTTTCTAAGTGCTTATTTTGCTTAGATATCTCAATTTCTAAGTTATTTAAATTAACTTTTGTGGTGTTATACCCCTTAGTCCCCCCAATAATCGGCAATTTCTCATTTGCATTGGATCCTTTAGGCAATCCCTTAATTGCTCGCCCCCAGCCTTGGAATTCACCTAACCAGCCTAGATCAATACCATTGCTTATCCAATTATATTCCTGTTCAGGTGATGTATTTTTGGATTTTGCAACATCAATAGCAAATGCTTCCTTCTGAATTGTAAGTGAATCTTTTCCAGCTAAAGCTTCATTTGTTCGAGCATAATCATTACTGAACACATTTTTGTATTGGCGCTTATCTTGAGTATACCCCACAGGTTGATATTTATCTGTAGAGGCATTGTAACTACGTCTTGCCTTTTCAGCATCTTGGATTGAGGCCTGACAAGCACTTGAATTTTTCCCAAATTTTGGACAGTTATCTTCAATTTCTTTCTGAGTACGAATATCTTTAGCAACAAGACTGTCCAACTCTTCTTGATATTTTGCTTTTTTCTCAGGATCATTTTCTCTCTGAATTAGCATCAATAGATCCGCTTTTCTCGCAGCTTCATTAGCCGTGAGATAATTATTCTCCACAGCATTATTCGCCACCGTTGTCCCTATCGATGATTCACTCAAAATTTTGACCGCACTTGAACCTTGACCAGCAGCGGCTAAACCACCTGCCACACCAGCAAGTGCTTTTGCCATTTCTTTCACTTGACTACGTTCAATTTCAGTCAGTTCAGCTTTTTTGTTATAAAGATGCTCTGTTAAGTATTTCGCACCTAATTCACCTGCTGCAGTCGAAATTGCACCAGTTGATGCTTTTCCGCCCATCAACTCCGCTTCTACCGCCCCCCATAAAATATGCGTTGGAATATTTAATGCTGGATAATCTTCCGTCGCCTTTTTGATTAATTGGTTTACATAAGGTGAGGCCGCTGCCGTCGCGATACTTTGACTTGAGCCTCCACTTAACGCAATTAAACCGGCGTGAGTAATGGCATCAACCGCACGCTTGGTGCTACCACCTGTTCCCCAATTTTCGGCTTGCGCTTCAGCTTGAAGAATATCTTTTTTAAGTTGATTAACTACTTCTTGATTACCTTGTTGTTCAG
>NZ_LDVZ01000002.1 GCF_001276515.1 Haemophilus sp. C1 | reverse complement strand
ACTGAGTCCGATACAATATCGAAAACAATCCTTTAAATAACAGTCTAACTTTTTGGGGTTAGATCAAAAACATGTTTAACCGCCCTTTTTCAAAAATTAAATTAATTTAACAGGTACTTTCACGACTAATTTTTTTATTTTTTCTGTTTTTCCATTCACTACACAGCAAGGTTTATGTGGTTCGTAAGGATAAAATACAGCGAACATTTTTGGCTTCATTGTGACGGTGAATTTATCATCAATATCTGCACAAAGTTGATAATCGTCTGCTTCGTTGTAAGATTCATACTTAGACAAATCAGGATAATTAGCGCCAACTTCTATATTTTCCATACCACGGATTAACACCTGAACATCTAAGTATTCATGATGTAACTCTGCTTTTTTGCTACTTGGCTCTGCCGTTTCCGGCTCCATTACGTTCATATAAATTTGATCGTTAATATCATGGCGACCATTTTCTAACGCATTCAAATCTAACGTATTCAAATAATCACATACTTCAGCAATCACTTTTGGTAAACCAACTTTAAAATTTGGGCTGGTTAAGCTGCTAATAATCATAGAATTTTCCTTATGGTGGATAAAAGTTGCACCATGATACCAAGTCGGTTAAATGAAATAAAGCTACCGATTACATCATCTCTTTTGATTAGTCCAATTAGCTCTTATAGTACCGAGTGGAAGAGAGCAAATATCTTGCCAACTTATTGAAGCATAAAGCCTAAACAATGAAATTACGGCACTAACACAAACATTTTCAGAAAAAATATTATCAAGAGGCTTATGAGGACCTGTAAAATGAAAAATATTAGGGGAAGTATCGAGGGAATCAAATGAAATCATATGATCTAATTGGAAATTATAACGCTTGTCTAATGAAATCCACTGATCCTCAAAATAGTAATTTAGAATATCTTGATCACCATAAATTAAACTTTCTTTTAACTTTTCATGTAATTCAAATAATTCTTTAGAAAATGATGAAATGCCTAAGCGATACTTCTTCATATTCAAATATAAAACACCCGCATTAAAATAATCCCCATCTTGATAAGGATGACCAATGCGAGTCACATAAGGATCTAAAACTGCTGCTAGTGTATGACGAGAGAAATCTAAGTATTCAAAAGGAAGTATAATATTGCCATTAACTACAATATCACAATCAAGATAAATCCAATAAGGAATATCACTATAAGGAAGTAATCGATCAATATAAAATCTTAAATAAGTAGCAGGAGTAATATAATTATTTACACTAAAAGAATTTAATTCTGATTTATTTATATGAACTAATTGTAATGTTGAATAGCGTTTAGCAAAATAAGGTTGAAGATCATTTTGCCATGATTCAGGAATATCTCCTGTATGTAAAATAAAAACAGAAAGATTTTCATGGTGCATTAACAAAGACTTGAGTGTAATTTCTACATAAGGAAGATAGTTGGCATCACTAGCCATCATTACATTATATTTCATATAGAAGGATCTAATTTCAGAGATAGCGTAATTCATTTTGAAGGAAAACTACTGTCTAGGCAATGATAACAAGTTGGCAATGTGAAATAAAGTTAGCCATTAAAGCCAAACATCCTGTATAATGCACGGGCTTTATTTTCTACATTAGCGTGCGGCTATCAAAAGGGATTTTATAAGCACAATCGTTGTTATATTGACGTAGGGGCAAATTACATTTGCCCTATGTAAAATAAGAAATTCCTTTCGCTAGTCGCAATCTGGAAAATAAAGCTTTGTTTTAAATATTATTTTGAAGGAAAACATTGTGAATCCAATTGTTAAACAATTTAAATACGGTCAACACACCGTTACTCTAGAAACTGGCGCGATTGCACGTCAAGCAACCGCTGCGGTCATGGCAAGCATGGACGATACCACGGTATTCGTGACTGTTGTGGCTAAAAAAGATGTGAAAGAAGGTCAAGACTTCTTCCCATTAACTGTGAACTACCAAGAGCGTACTTATGCGGCGGGTAAAATCCCTGGTGGTTTCTTCAAACGTGAAGGTCGTCCATCTGAAGGCGAAACTTTAATTGCACGTTTAATCGACCGTCCAATTCGTCCATTATTCCCTGAAGGTTTCTTCAATGAAATCCAAGTTGTGGCAACTGTAGTTTCTGTAAACCCACAAATCAGCCCAGACTTAGTGGCAATGATCGGTGCTTCTGCAGCATTAACCTTATCTGGCGTGCCTTTCAATGGCCCTATTGGTGCAGCGCGTGTTGGTTTTATCGACAACCAATTCGTATTAAACCCAACTATGGCTGAACAAAAACAAAGCCGTTTGGACTTAGTGGTTGCAGGTACTGACAAAGCCGTATTAATGGTTGAATCTGAAGCTGACATTTTAACTGAAGAACAAATGTTAGCGGCAGTCGTATTCGGTCATCAACAACAACAAGTTGTGGTTGAAGCCATCAAAGAATTTGCAAAAGAAGCTGGCAAACCACGTTGGGATTGGGTTGCGCCACAACCAAACACAGATTTAATCAACAAAGTAAAAGCGACTGCTGAAGCACGTTTAGGCGATGCATACCGCATTACTGAAAAACAAGCTCGTTACGAACAAATCGATGCGATTAAAGCAGATGTGATTGCACAAATCACAGCTGAAGATGAAGAGATCAGCGAAGGTAAAATCGTGGATATTTTCACCGCACTTGAAAGCCAAATCGTTCGTGGCCGTATCATTGCAGGCGAACCACGTATTGATGGCCGTACCGTTGATACCGTTCGTGCATTAGATATTTGCACTGGTGTATTACCACGTACTCACGGTTCTGCAATTTTCACCCGTGGTGAAACGCAAGCATTAGCCGTTGCAACGTTAGGTACTGAACGTGATGCACAAATCATTGATGAATTAACAGGTGAACGTCAAGATCACTTCTTATTCCACTACAACTTCCCTCCATACTCTGTAGGTGAAACCGGTATGATCGGCTCACCAAAACGTCGTGAAATTGGTCACGGTCGTTTAGCAAAACGTGGTGTAGCGGCTGTTATGCCTAGCCTTGCGGAATTCCCGTATGTAGTGCGTGTTGTATCTGAAATCACTGAATCTAACGGTTCTTCTTCTATGGCATCTGTATGTGGTGCGTCTTTAGCATTAATGGATGCGGGCGTTCCAATCAAAGCAGCGGTTGCGGGTATCGCAATGGGCTTAGTGAAAGAAGAAGAGAAATTCGTGGTTCTTTCAGATATCTTAGGTGATGAAGACCACTTAGGTGATATGGACTTTAAAGTGGCTGGTACACGTGAAGGTGTCACTGCACTTCAAATGGACATCAAAATTGAAGGTATCACCCCTGAAATTATGCAAATTGCATTAAACCAAGCAAAAGGTGCTCGTATGCACATTCTTGGTGTAATGGAACAAGCAATCCCAGCTCCACGTGCGGATATTTCAGATTACGCGCCGCGCATCTACACAATGAAAATTGATCCTAAGAAAATCAAAGATGTCATTGGTAAAGGTGGTGCAACAATTCGTTCACTAACTGAAGAAACTGGTACTTCAATTGATATCGATGACGATGGTACAGTGAAAATTGCCGCAGTAGATAGCAATGCAGCGAAAAACGTGATGGGACGTATTGAAGAAATCGTTGCAGAAGTTGAAGCTGGCGCAATTTACAAAGGTAAAGTGACTCGTCTTGCTGATTTTGGTGCATTCGTAGCAATCGTTGGAAATAAAGAAGGTTTAGTTCATATTTCTCAAATTGCTGAAGAACGCGTAGAAAAAGTTAGCGATTACCTCCAAGTGGGTCAAGAAGTAAACGTAAAAGTTGTTGAAATCGATCGTCAAGGTCGTATTCGTTTAACAATGAAAGACTTGGCTCCGAAACAAGAAACTGAAATTAACCAAGAAGATTCTGTAGAAGAACAAGAATAATCTTGGAATATCGAATCAAAACTTGGTAGCATTCGCTGCCAAGTTTTGTTGTTTTCCAACTTTTAGGCATAAAGAAAGCAAATGCGGTGTTTTCGCTTATCTCGCCATTTTATAGTCTATTTATTTAGCTTATGTGCGATCTTATTCCTTGCAGGCTGTGTTCAGTCTAGGGGCGGTTTTGTGTCTAGAAATCATGTCGTGTTGGCTGAGCAAAACCCGAATACTCACTTTGAACAGGAAGTGATGATCGTGCGATTAAGCCAAGTACTACTCGTTGGAAAAATGAGTAATGAAGAACGTGCATCGCTACATTTTGAACGTGGCGTACTCTATGATTCCCTTGGATTATGGGGACTTGCTCGTTACGATTTTACTCAAGCCCTTGCATTACAGCCTAAAATGGCATCTGTGTACAATTACTTAGGGCTTTATTTATTGCTTGAAGAAGATTACGACGGCGCATTGGAAGCATTCAATACGGTGTTTGAATTAGATTCAGGTTACGACTATACCCACCTTAATCGTGGTTTAAATTTTTATTATGTAGGGCGCTACCATCTTGCTCAGCAAGATTTCTTACAGTTCTACCAAGCCGATACAAAAGATCCCTATCGTGTCTTATGGCTATATTTGAACGAACAAAAATTAAAACCACAAGAAGCCCAAACAAACCTTGTTGAACGAGCAAAAGGGCTATCAGAGGACTTCTGGGGTACACATATCGTTCAATATTACTTAGGACACATCTCTGTAGAAGAATTACAACAACGTGCGAGTGAATTTGCTGAAAATTCACAACAATATGCTGAAATTCTCACAGAAACCTATTTTTATCTAGCAAAACAAAAACTCAATGTAGGGCTAGTAGATGAAGCAGCAGCTTTATTTAAACTAGCTATGGCAAATCAGGTTTATAACTTTGTTGAGTATCGTTTTGCCGCGTTTGAACTAATGAAATTAAAACCGGTTCAAACAGAAGACGAAAAAGAAGAGAAAAGTGCGGTAACAAAAGCGATTGTTTTCTAAAAAAAAATCAAAAACTCACCGCTCTTTACAGTAGAACGGATAGAAAAATTCATTCGCTCTGTTCAACTTAATAAACCGAAGGCCTCTTTGAGCTTTCCTTATTTATATTCGAGTATTTTAATGACTGACAAAATTACTTTTAATGACTTAGGCTTACCTGAGTTCATCTTAAAAGCTGTTTCTGACTTAGGTTTTGAAACCCCTTCTCCAATTCAACAAGCTTGTATCCCGCATTTGCTCAGTGGCAATGATGTGCTAGGTATGGCACAAACGGGTAGTGGTAAAACCGCTGCTTTTGCACTGCCTTTATTAGCGCAAATCGATCCAAGTGAAAAACATCCACAAATGTTAGTGATGGCTCCAACTCGCGAACTTGCTATTCAAGTTGCCGATGCGTGCGAACAATTTGTTAAATATGCTCATGGCACTCGCATTGTTACTTTATATGGTGGCCAACGTTATGACATCCAACTTCGTGCATTAAAACAAGGCGCACAAGTGGTTGTGGGTACACCAGGCCGTATTCTTGACCATATTCGTCGCGGCACATTAAATCTTTCTGAACTTCGTTTTATCGTATTAGATGAAGCAGATGAAATGCTACGTATGGGTTTCATTGATGATGTAGAAACCGTCATGGCAGAATTACCAGAAAATCACCAAACAGCATTATTCTCAGCAACAATGCCTGAACCGATCCGTCGTATTACAAAACGTTTTATGAATGATCCGAAAGAAGTGAAGATCAAAGTTAATAACGAAAATGCCCCAGATATCGACCAAAGTTGTTGGTATGTGCACGGCGTGCGTAAAAATGAAGCCCTTCTTCGTTTCTTAGAAGTGGAAGATTTTGATGCAGCGATTATCTTTGCTCGCACTAAAACTGGTACGTTAGACATTACAGAACTACTTGAAAAAAATGGTTTCCGTTCTGCCGCACTTAATGGTGATATGACACAACAATTGCGCGAGCAAACACTCGATCGCTTACGTAACGGCAGTTTAGATATTGTTGTGGCAACCGATGTAGCCGCACGCGGTATTGATATTGAACGCATCAGCCTTGTGGTGAACTACGACATTCCGCTTGATGCAGAATCTTATGTACACCGAATTGGCCGTACTGGTCGTGCTGGTCGTTCTGGTCGTGCTTTATTGTTCGTTGAACCTCGCGAGCGTCGTTTACTTCGTAATATTGAACACCTAATGAAAAAAGGTATCAATGAAGTAGAATTGCCAAATCATCTTGTGTTACAAGAATGCCGCCGCAAAAAATTCGTTGCAAAAATTACGAAACAACTCGAGCATCACGATTTAGAACAATATCGTAGTTTATTAGAAGACTTATTCACAGCCGATCAGGATCAAGAAGATATTGCTGCAGCAATGTTAATGTTGCTACAAGGCAAACAAAAATTAATTCTTCCACCTGATCCACCAATGGAAAAACGTCGTCGTGAACGTAATGAACGAGGTGATCGCCGTGAAAATCCACGTTCAGCTGAACGTCGTGGCGAACGTAAAGGCTATGGAAATCCACAACCAATGGATTTATATCGTATCGAAGTCGGTCGTGCAGATGGTGTAGAAGTTCGCCATATCGTTGGTGCGATTGCTAACGAAGGCGATATTAACAGCCGTTATATTGGTCATATTAAACTTTATGATGATTACACTACCGTTGAATTGCCACAAGGTATGCCGAAAGAATTATTGCAACAATTCGGTAAAACACGCGTATTGAATAAACAAATGCAAATGTCTTTCTTAGGTGCTGTAAAGTCTGATAGTTCGCGTGGCGGCGATGATTTTAACGGTAAACGTAAAGGCCGTGGTGGCGATTTCCGTGGAGAACGCGGACGTAATGAACGCACTGGTGACAATCGTGGAAATCGTAAATTTAATGAAAAAAGTAACCGCACTTTTAGCGATAAACCACGCCGAGATCGCCGAGGATAATATCCTTGCGATATAAAGAATAGTGCTATTTCCTAATGTTTTGCATCATTTAAAATTTAGCACTACTCGGTGAACAAAACTTAGCCCCTTGAACCTCAAGGGGCTTTTTATTGTCTATTGCTTAAATTCTAGCTACAATCCCGCAAGCTTTTTATATAGGAAAAATCATTGAAAGGTCTCTTTTTACGTATTATTACTGCCTTAGCTTTATTGCTTTGGGCCATTGATATGGTATTCCCATGGCAATTTCTACGCCATGCTGAAGAAAACCACTATACAGTAATTCAAGAACGAGGCTTACTCATTGTGGGCACAATGAACAACCCAATTTCTTATTTTATAAATAAAGACGGCGAACGAGGCTTTGAATATGAATTGGCTAAAGCATTTGCTGATTCACTAGGTGTAGAACTCGAAATTAAAACTTTCGATAATCAAGAGCAATTATTTAATGAGTTAGATAAGCATAATATTGATTTAGCTGCGGCTCACCTTTTATATCATCCTAATCATGCAGAACGTTTCCAAATTGGCCCAGCATATCATTCAGCTTCATGGCAATTAGCTTATCGAAAAGATGAACAACGCCCTAAAAATCTAGGCGATATTAAGAAAGAAATTTATATCGCTAACAATTCATCATTAGAAGAAACACTAAAAGAATTACAAAAACAATATCCACAATTAACTTGGAAAAGAAATCAAGCGTTTACTCAAGAAGAACTATTGCTACAACTGTCTGAAGGAAAAATTCCTTACGTTATTGCAAATTCCATTGATACCGCGGCGCTCCAACAAATCAAACCAGAATTAGCCATTGCCTTTGATATTACTGATGAAGCAAACATTCACTGGTATTTACCAAATAATCCCTACAACGATCTGCAAGCTGCCTTACTCAATTTTATGAATAATGCACAAGAAACAGGGCTAGTAGATAATTTAAAAGAAAAATATTTAGGGCATATTTCACAATTTGATTACGTGGATACGCGCTCTTATATGAAGGCAATTGAAAATACACTGCCACAATTCTCACCGCTCTTTGAAAAATATAAAGGTGAATTAGATTGGCGATTACTCGCAGCGGTCGCTTATCAAGAGTCTCATTGGAATCCAGATGCAACATCACCTACGGGCGTGCGTGGCATAATGATGCTAACGAAAGATACCGCTCAACATATGAAAATCAGCGATAGAACAGATCCTGAACAAAGCATTAAAGCTGGCTCAGAATATTTACACTGGCTGATTAGTCAAATTCCAGAAACCATTGAAAAAGAAGAAAGAATTTGGTTTGCTTTAGCCGCCTATAACATGGGACTGGGCCACTTAATTGATGCGCGTCGTTTAACTAAAAATCTTGGAGGAAATCCAGATAATTGGCTCGATGTGAAAAAAAATCTGCCTTTATTAGCAGAAAAACGTTATTATTCCCAACTCAAATACGGCTATGCGCGAGGCTATGAAGCCCATCAATATGTAGAAAATATTCGCCGCTACATGAATAGCATAGTGAATTATCATCGGGTCCAAGAAAATCAAACAACGAATGATAATGCCAACAATGAAAGTGCGGTCAAGAATTCAGAAGAAATAAAAGAAAAAAAGGATAAATAAAATGTTAAAACGCAAAACTTTTCTTAAAAAGAAAACTAATTTACAACAAACCTCTTTATCACGTAATCTACGTTTGAGACGCTTGAAACACCGTAAACAACAGCAATTTGCGAGACATTCATTACAATTTGTCGTACAAGAAATTTGTTGTTAATTAAAGCATCTCTATCCAACAAAAAAACGGGTTAAAACTTATTAGTCTTAACCCGTTTCTTATCAAAATTTATACTGTTTAGCTTAAGCTAAAGGAATCTCTGCATCTGGCTCGCCAGTTAAGCGATTACGTAAATCGCGACGAATAACCTCAATAGTCCAGAACCAGAAAATATGACCAACTAGTTCTGAAATATGTTCATATAGCGGCCATTCTGCAACTGGTGGGGTTAAACCTAGTGCTGGAAAAGTAATATAGTGCACGCAAATATTAGCAATAATCCCTGCACCAATACCTTGCCAAAATTTGATTTTTGGAAAACGTTCTGCGACTACGCAATAACCAATCGCAAAAACTAAAGAAAAGATCATATGGGTAACACCAATCCAATTGAATGCATGATCCGCAAAGGTAAATGCAGCATCTGTTGGATCAATACCTAAATAATCACGTAAAAACACATGTGGTGGATTTAAAAACGCACGGGAACATACTGCCAGCACTTGATCCTGTGTTAAACCTGTAATATCCACTTTACAAGCAGCCGCAAAGAAATCGATTGGACTACGTGGTGGAAATGGATGCTCTGCGCCCCATTTAACAAAAGCGGAAATAATTCCTGCAACGATACCAACAAATATTGCCACGCCATAACGACGACGGTTTGCTGGACTTTGAGTAAAAATACCTGACATATTTTGCTCTCCAATAAAAGTAAAGAAAAAATAACCGCACTTTTACGTCATTGTTTATACAATCTAGAGTGCGATCCCTATTTTGTCGATATAACAAAATAGGGGTAGAATACTAAAATGTTTTGTGGATTAGTCAAGTTATTATTCTGATTTAACACCAAGGTTCCCAATTTTTACGCCTAATAATCCAATAAAAACAGGATCGAAATAATCACCCAGAAATTTGAATAACTCAGTCAGTTCTGTGAAAGAGCGTTGAATTTTTATTTGATCCTCCACTTTACGCACAAATTCATAGCGTATGTTATTTTCTTCAAAATAAGCCGTTAGGGTTAAATAAATCGTTTCAAAGAAATGGCTTTTTGCCCCTTCCTCTCCAGGATCACTAATACGCACATTCCACGTATTATTAAGTAGAATTTGAGGTTGTTTTGACATATTTTACTCCTTATTATTTTTAACCTAAGAAAAACCCGATTATAAAATTTCTGTAATCAAAAAATTTATAATCGGGCTTTTCAAACATTTTCCCTGCGTATTTCGCTTTACGTTGGTAACTGCCTTTCCCTTTACGTTTTTTCTCAACACGCTGACGAAATAGTTTGTCATGTAATAATGCCATTACTGCATTATCTTTGATCACTCCTCGAGTGTGCTCATAAACGGTTTCATTTTCAACCGCACTTTTTTGTTGCTTTGCCATAATTTTTCCTTAAAAAAGCCGCGGAAGGATTTCCACGGCGGGGGTATTATACGCACAAACGTTTAAATTACAAAATCTCAAGTACACTTTCTGGCGGACGCCCGATTTTAGCTTGATTACCATTGATAACAATTGGGCGTTCAATAAGCGCAGAATGTTCACTCATCGCTTTTAATAATTCAGCTTGAGAGAGCTCTAAATTGTCTAAATTTAAGCTTTTGTATAAATTATCTTTCGTACGCATCATTTGACGCACATCATCAATCCCTAATTTTTGGGCAATGCTTTGTAATTCATCAATGGAATACTGCTTTTGCAAATACAATTCAACTATTGGCTGAAAACCTTGATTTTCTAACAATTCTAGAGTTTCACGACTTTTTGAACAACGAGGGTTGTGATAAATAACGACAGACATAGGATTTCCTCTTAGTAGCTATAAACACTATAAATTTTAACTTATAATGGCGAAAAATACTTATAGGAAAAGAAATTATGCTAGAAATGTTGAAAAGCTGGTACTCGCGTCGCTTAAGTGATCCGCAAGCAATGGGTCTATTAGCAATATTATTATTTGGCTTTATCTCCATTTATTTTTTTGGAAATTTAATCGCGCCTTTGTTAATTGCTCTAGTACTATCCTATTTACTAGAAATGCCGATCAATTTTTTGCATAAACATTTAAAATGCCCGAGAATGTTAGCCACAATCATCATTTTTGGTGGCTTTATTGGACTCGCGACAATCTTCTTTTTAATTCTGATGCCAATGTTATGGAATCAAACTATTTCCTTATTAAGCGATTTACCTGCAATGTTTAATAAGCTTAATGAATGGTTATTAAACTTACCAGAGCACTATCCTGAACTCATCGACTATTCAATGGTAGATTCTATTTTCAATTCTGTGCGAGAAAAAATCCTTGGTTTTGGTGAATCTGCAGTAAAACTTTCTTTAGCCTCTATTATGAACTTGGTTTCTTTAGGGATTTATGCCTTTTTAGTACCGTTAATGATGTTTTTTATGTTGAAGGATAAATCAGAACTTTTACAAGGTGTGAGCCGTTTCTTACCGAAAAATAGAAACTTAGCCTTCAAAGTATGGAAAGAAATGCAACAGCAAATTTCCAACTACATTCATGGAAAATTATTAGAAATACTGATTGTCACGCTCATCACCTACATTATTTTCTTAATATTCGGGCTAAATTACCCGCTCTTATTGGCTTTTGCGGTGGGGCTTTCAGTTCTCGTTCCTTATATTGGCGCAGTAATTGTCACGATTCCTGTTGCATTGGTTGCGTTATTCCAATTTGGAATCAGCCCAACATTTTGGTATATCATCATCGCTTTTGCTGTGAGTCAGCTCTTAGATGGAAACTTACTCGTCCCTTATTTATTTTCTGAAGCAGTGAATTTGCATCCATTGATTATTATCATTTCAGTATTAATTTTCGGCGGTTTATGGGGATTTTGGGGCGTATTCTTTGCCATTCCTTTAGCTACCTTAGTGAAAGCAGTGATAAATGCCTTACCGCAAGATTAAAAGTCTAAATTAAAAAGTGATACAAACAAAAAAATAGTTAACCATGAATTTTTGGTTAACTATTTTTTATTGAAGTTTATTCTAAGAATAGAAGTTAACTAAGGTAATTCGTCAATTTCCTTATCTACTTTAGGCGGGATCATATGTTCACGGCGTAATCCAACATCGTATGCAATTGCGATTGCAATAAAGATTGAAGAATATGTACCAAATCCAATACCTACAAGTAACGCTAAAGAGAAGTTATGAATTGATGGACCGCCGAAAAAGAACAATGCAATAACAACAATTAACGTTGTCGCAGAGGTTATGATAGTTCTTGATAAAGTTTGCGTTAAAGAAATATCAATAATATCAATCGTATCCAATCGTCTAATTTTTCGGAAATTTTCACGAACCCGGTCAAATACCACAATACTATCGTTGATGGAGTAACCCACCACAGATAAAATCGCTGCGACAAAAGTGAGATCAATTTCAATTTGTAATGCAGAGAATACCCCTAGCGTAATAATTACGTCGTGCGCAAGAGAGGCGATACCACCAAAGCCTAAACGCCATTCAAAACGTGACCCCACATAAATAAGCACCATTGCTAATGTCGCTAAAGTTGCATACACCGCACCTTGTGCTAATTCTTCACCGACATTTGGACCAACGAACTCAATACTGCGAATTTGAATGCCTTTATCTACATTCTGTAGCATACTTTTGACGTGTTCACCAATGGTAGAATCATTATTACTTGCAGGTAAACGAATCATCACATCCTGAACCGAACCTGTGGTTTGTACAATTGGGCTTTCAATTCCATTTTCGTGAAGTTTACTACGGATTTGTTCAAGGTTAGCGGATTGCGAGAAGTGAGTATCAAATACTACTCCGCCAGTAAAATCTAAGCCCCAGTTAAATCCTTTGGTAATAATAAAAAATAGAGAAATTACCATTAAAAGTGCGGAAAAAACATAGCCCCATTTACGCACTTTCATAAATTCGGTCAATGGGAACGGGAGCTTGATCCCATTGATTTCACGGATAAAATGTCCGTCTTTATCTTTTGTAAAAAGTTTCATCATTTCCCGCCTAAATTAATAATTTTTTAAGTTGTTTACCGCCGTAAAGGGCATTAACTAATGCGCGAGTTCCTGTAATCGCGGTAAACATAGAAATCGCAACACCAAGTGAAAGCGTAATCGCAAAACCTTGAATTGGGCCTGTTCCAACCGCGTATAGAATAATTGCGGTTAAGATTGTGGTTAAGTTTGCGTCAAAAATAGAAGTAAATGCACCGTTATAACCTTCATTAATCGCTTGCTGAATTGAACGACCATTACGAATTTCTTCTTTAATACGTTCAAAAATCAATACGTTCGCATCTACTGACATACCTAAAGTTAGAACGATACCCGCAATACCTGGCATTGAAAGTGTCGCGCCTGGTAAAATAGACATTAATCCCACAAGTAATACGATATTAATAACAAGTGCAAAACTTGCAATCACACCAAACATTTTGTAGTAAAACAACATAAAGGCAATAACCGCAACTAATCCCCAAAGGCTCGCATTAATCCCTTGTTCTACGTTTTGCGCACCCAAAGATGGGCCAATAGTACGTTCTTCAACAATTTGAATTGGCGCAATTAATGCCCCAGATTTCAATAAGGTAGAAAGGTTATGCGCTTCTGCAATACTATCGACACCAGTAATTTGGAAATTAGAACTGAAACGACCTTGGATCGTCGCCACATTAATCACTTCCTCATGTTTTTCTAAAATAGTTTTACCATTTTCGTCTTTTTTGCCGTTATCTTTATATTCAACATAAAGCGTCGCCATTGGTTTCTTGTAATATTTTTTGGTGGTTTGAGACATAATCTCACCACCTTCACTATCCAAGGTTACACTCACTTGCGGGGTACTTGAATGCTGATCTAAACCAGAACTTGAATTAATGATATGTTCACCACCCAATACCGCGCGTTTAAATAATGCAACAGGATGACCTTGGCGATCATATTTAACTTCCGAATCAGCTGGCAACATATTACGAGAAATTGCATCGGCCGTAACATTTTGATTTACGATACGAAATTCAAGCGTTGCAGTTGCACCCAAAATTTCTTTTGCACGTGCGGTATCTTGAACACCTGGTAACTCAATAACAATACGTTCAGCACCTTGACGTTGAATAACCGCCTCAGATACCCCTAATTCAGCAACACGTTTACGTAAAATCGTTAAGTTTTGCTCAATTGCTAAGTCACGTGCTTCATTTAATGCTGAAGTTGAAAGACCTAAATTGATACTATCGTTATCCAACTCTGTGATATCTAAGGTTGGATGCAACTGATGAATAATACGTTCCGCTTTAGAGCGTTGACTTGCATCGGCCAATGTGACAGAAGTACCAAAATGCTCAGTATTTTTAATTGCCGTATATTGAATTTTTTCTTTGCGAAGTTCGTTACGTAAACTGTCTTGTAATTGCTCTTGGCGTTTTACAAGTGTAGCATTCATATCGACTTCCATCAAAAAACGAACCCCACCACGTAAGTCTAATCCCCATTTCATTGGGTTAGCACCAAACATGCTTAACCAAGCTGGAGTGGCTGGAGCAAGATTTAATGCGGTGGTGTAATTATTGCCAAGACGTTCAGCAATTTTATCTTTAGCGAGGAGTTGATCATCGGTATTAGTGAAACGAGCTAGAATTGAGCCGTTCTCAAGCACGACAGATTTGGTTGGAAGATTATTGGTTTTAAGCACATCTTGAACTTGTCCAAGCACGCTAGTATTCGCTTCTTGACCGCGCGTACCAGAAATTTGAACCGCAGGATCTTCACCATAAATATTTGGAAGAGAATATAAAATCCCGATGGCCACAATAAAAATCACCATCAAATTCTTCCATAATGGATAACGGTTTAACATAGTTTTCCTTTTCTTTTCTAACGCACAGAGCCACAATGCGTGGCTCTGGAAAATAATTTAACGTTATTCTTAAAGTGATTTTAATGAACCTTTAGGAAGAACGCTCACAATGTAGTTACGATTAATCGTAATTTCTGTCGTGTCGTTTAACGCAATCACGATGCTATCACTACCTTCGGTTACTTTAGTAATTTTGCCGATTAAACCACCAGCAGTTAAAACTTCAGTACCTTTTGCAAGCTCAGACATCAATTTTTTATGTTCTTTATTGCGTTTAGATTGCGGGCGATAAATCATAAAGTAGAAAATTAAACCGAAGATCACGAAAATAAATAGCGTGGACATTGGGCTTTGTGCTTCCATTGTGTTTTCCTTATTAATTTAAGTTAAAAATTTTGCGTAAAATACCATAAATTGCTTCATTGGGAAAGGCGAACTGCGTTCAATATCCTACTTATGACGATTAATTTTATTTTTTCAAGATAACAATAAATTCTTTTTCCGAAGCGTAATATTGCTCGACCAAAGCAACAGAATTTTCTTCTGCAAAAATAGAAAAATTTTCCACCGCACTTTCAAGGTTTAAAATCAACATTAGCTCGTCATTTTTATCCAAATTTTTTAAGGCTTTTTTGGCACTTAAAAGAGGAATGGGACATCGAAGTGCGGTTAAATTGAGCTGATATTTCATTCTTTAACTTGACGACGAGCACTCATGTTCTTGCCCATTTCAGCCAAAATATCCGCACTTAAGCATTCTCGCCCCATTTCAAATAAAGGTTCTTCTAACGTAATATGACGCTCATAACCTTGAACAAAGCGTTCAATTAAATGTTCATCAATATTTTGACGTTGTTCAGAAATAAGCTCTTCTAACTGAGCAGATAGTGCATTCCAATTTTCATGCAAATATCCGTGCTGTTTTTCTAATTCATCAATGGAAGTTTGTGCTTGCGGAGCCACTTTGACTAATTGAGGGAAAAAATCTAATTCTTCATCCTCATGATGTAGGGGGGCGGCACGATTGAAATAAGTTAAAATTTGCTCAACATCATTTAATACGGCCTGAGTATAGCCGTGTTTTTCTAGATAATCAGGTAAAATGCTTAACTGGAGACAGAAACGTTTTACCTTACTATGACAGGCATAAAGCATATCAATCGGTTCATTCCAAGTGGCAAATTGTTGAGGTTCGAGGATTTGCATAAGGTTTCCTTTGTTAAAAAGTGCGGTCAAAAAACGCTTCATTTTTCTACCGCACTTTCATCAATTATGATTTATCCGCTAATTGTAATGGTGGAACAGGTTTGCCCATGCGAGCATAGAATTCTACCACAAAATCATCAAAACGATCGTCTTCGATAGCTTGGCGAATTTCCGTCATTAAACGTTGATAATAGTGTAAATTGTGAATGGTATTTAAGCGTGCACCTAGAATTTCACCGCACTTATCCAAGTGATATAAATAAGCTTTCGTATAGTTTTTACAAGTGTAACAATCACAATGAGGATCGAGCGGGCTAGTATCATCACGATATTTTGCATTACGGATTTTGACAATACCATCGGTAACGAATAAATGACCATTGCGAGCATTACGGGTTGGCATAACGCAGTCAAACATATCAATACCACGACGTACACCTTCCACTAAATCTTCTGGTTTGCCCACGCCCATTAAATAGCGCGGTTTATCCGCAGGAATTTGCGGGCAAATGTATTCCAAAATACGGTGCATGTCTTCTTTTGGTTCGCCGACAGCTAAACCGCCCACCGCATAACCGTCAAAGCCAATATTGACTAAGCCTTCTAATGAGACTTTACGTAATTCTTCAAATACGCCGCCTTGGATAATACCAAATAGCGCATTTTTATTGCCTAATTCATCAAAGCGATCGCGGCTGCGTTTTGCCCAACGAAGAGACATCTCCATGGATTTTTTCGCATAATCTAAAGTCGCTGGATAAGGCGTACATTCATCGAAAATCATCACGATGTCAGAACCTAAATCATATTGAATTTCCATGGATTTTTCAGGTGAAAGGAAAATGCGCTCACCGTTAATTGGATTTTGGAATTTCACGCCTTCTTCAGTGATTTTACGTAATTTACCTAAACTAAATACTTGGAAACCGCCACTGTCAGTCAAAATCGGGCGATGCCATTGCATAAAGTCATGTAAATCACCGTGTTTACGCATCACTTCTTGTCCAGGACGAAGCCATAAATGGAAGGTGTTACCCAGTAAAATCTCTGCACCTGTCGCACGCACTTCTTCTGGTGTCATGCCTTTCACGGTGCCATAAGTGCCCACTGGCATAAATGCTGGGGTTTCTACACTGAACGTGCCTTGTGGACGTTCAAATACCAAGCGACCACGACGGGCATTGCCGCTTGTTTTATTTAATTCATACTTCATTTTTGCTCCAACGAATAAACAGTTCGAAGATTTTTTTGAACAAAAAAGCCTGTTAAAAAATACAGGCTTTGTGGTATCATATTTCCAATGCTCTTTGAGCAGAGGCGGATCTGCTAAGATAGTCCGCCAGTTGCCGCTGTCGGGCTATTTCGTAGATCCAGAGTTTGTTAATCATACTAAGGATAAAAATATGACTAAATTTATGATTAAGTTGGTCATCATTATTCTACTTTGCCTGTTATTAAAAAGTAGCACTGGCTATTAGTAGTTGATGCCGACAAGGGATGGTTACCGCCATCTCTTGTTCTTTATTGTAGGTGCTGACTAATTACAAGTCAAACAACTTATTCCAATCCTCTCACATTAGAATTTTTATTAATAAACATCGCATCGCCATAACTAAAGAAACGATATTTTTCTTGCACTGCATGTTTATACGCATTCATTGTATTTTTATAACCAGCAAAAGCTGAAACTAACATAATCAATGTGCTTTCAGGTAAGTGGAAATTAGTAATTAAACAATCCACCACTCGGAATTTTTTACCAGGATAAATAAAAATAGAGGTATCAGAAAAATAAGGCTCAATTAAATCTGGATTGCCAAATTCTTCCGCAGAAAGCGCCGCACTTTCAATAGAACGAACAGAAGTAGTTCCCACTGCAATAACACGTTTACCCGCTTTCTTTGTTGCGATAATCGCATTGCAAACTTCTTGAGAAACTTCTACGTATTCTGCATGCATCACATGATCTTCAATATTCTCGACACGAACAGGCTGAAATGTTCCCGCGCCCACATGCAATGTGACAAATTCAAAATTCACACCTTTCTTTTTAAGTTTTTCAAGCAAGGGGGTATCAAAATGTAAGCCTGCCGTTGGCGCTGCTACAGCACCTGGGACTTTACTATAAACGGTTTGATAACATTCTTGATCGGCCTCTTCATCGGGACGATCGATATAAGGCGGCAATGGCATATGTCCAATGGATTGCAGTACATCTAAAAGGGCGGTTGATTTATCACTTAATTCTACTTCAAACAACGCACCATGACGCACTGTCATTACCGCTTTAATTCCATTATTTCCGCCTAATTTATCTTCACCTAAAAATAATTCAGCCCCTTCTTTTGGTGATTTTGATGAACGGATATGCGCTAAGAAACGATACTCATCTAACATGCGTTCAACTAAAACTTCAATTTTCCCACCGCTAGCTTTACGCCCAAACATTCTTGCAGGAATAACGCGAGTATTATTGAAAATCAATAAATCACCTTCATCAATTAAATCCAATACATCTGAAAAAGTGCGGTCAATTACCGCGCCATTTTCCCCGTTCAAATGTAATAAACGACAAGATGCTCTATCCTCTTTTGGATAGCGAGCAATAAGTTCATCAGGTAAATCGAAATTAAAATCTGAAACACGCATAATAAAGTTTAGGTTAAATAAAATAGGCGGTAAGTCTAGTTTGAATCGGGGATGATCTCAAGAAAAAATCTTTTCTACAGGAAAGATAAAATAACCAGCAATTATGCTGGTCATTTGGGATTAATTATAAATTTGCTTTTTTAGTTGCTTTTGCGTTTACATCACAATTTTTGATGATGATCTTATCGCTAGTTTTGCCTTTTTGAATTAAATTCACCGGCACAACAGAATCAAATTTATCTAAAGTTAAACCACTATCTACATTCCAAACATAGTCACCAGAAGTGAAACTTGTAAAATCGTTTTGTGATTTATCACGAGTAAAATCTTTCGCAATAATTTTGTTACCTAAACTAACCATTGCCGCAACTGGCTCTTGGTTTTCAAATTGATACACTGCAGTCACAGTTTTTTTATTGCAAGAATAAACTACTGTTTTGTCAGTAATAGTTGACGCAGTTTGAGCAGCCATTTGAGCCGACGCTTTTTCCATTACTGGCGCTTCTTTTGCACATGCAGATAATATGACTGCAGCAGCAAATGCTGGTAAAATTTTAGTTAAATTCATTATTAAATCCTCTTAATTAATCCCCTATACAGGGTGCTACTTAGATACCTTTAATTAAATAAAGTTTCCAGTGTTAAATCAAAAGATCTATTCACACGAAACCAAATCCAATTGTAATTTTACGATTCTTGATACTAAAAGTACGGTAATTTTTAACGTTTTTCCAAAATTGGTTTAAGGAATCTCGCTGTATGAGATCCTTCGACTTTAGCGACTTCTTCAGGCGTGCCAGTAGCAATAATTTGTCCGCCACCGCTTCCCCCTTCAGGGCCAAGATCGATAATCCAGTCTGCGGTTTTAATCACATCAAGATTGTGTTCAATGACGACAATAGTATTTCCTTGGTCGCGTAATCGATGCAATACTTCAAGTAATTGCTTAATGTCAGCAAAATGCAAACCAGTCGTCGGTTCATCTAGAATATACAAGGTTTTACCCGTATCACGTTTAGAAAGCTCAGTCGCTAGCTTAACGCGTTGTGCTTCGCCGCCTGAAAGTGTTGTAGAAGATTGACCTAATCGAATATAGGATAATCCCACATCCATCAAGGTTTGTAATTTTCTTGCAATCATTGGAATCGCATCAAAAAACTCGCGAGCCTCTTCCACCGTCATATCTAAAACTTGATGAATCGTTTTGCCTTTATAACGAATTTCTAAGGTTTCACGATTATAGCGCTTACCTTTACATTGGTCGCAAGGAACATAAACATCGGGTAAAAAGTGCATTTCAACTTTGAGTACACCGTCGCCCTGACAGGCTTCACAGCGTCCACCACGTACATTAAAGCTAAAACGCCCTGGATTATAACCACGCGCACGTGCTTCTGGCACGCCTGCAAAAAGTTCACGAATCGGAGTAAATAAACCTGTATAAGTGGCTGGATTTGAACGTGGCGTGCGCCCAATCGGGCTTTGGTTAATATCAATAACTTTATCGAAATGTTCTAATCCCTCGATAGATTGATAAGGTGCATAATCGGTTTTTTCAGCTCTATTTAATGCATTTTGCGCAAGTGGAAATAAGGTGTCATTAATAAGCGTGGATTTTCCCGAACCAGACACACCAGTCACGCAAGTAAACAAACCAACGGGAATATCTAAATTTACATTTTTTAAGTTATTACCTGATGCGCCTTTAAGTTTGAGCCATTTTTTCTTATCAAGTGCGGTGCGTTTTTTAGGAATTTCAATTTTATCTGCGCCTGATAAGAATTTTCCTGTGATGGAATTTGGATTCAGCATAATTTCATCAGCGTTTCCTTGCGCAATAACTTGTCCGCCGTGCACGCCTGCTCCAGGTCCAATATCAATAATATGGTCAGCCGCACGAATCGCGTCTTCATCGTGTTCCACAACAATTACCGTATTACCAAGATTACGCAAATGAATTAACGTGTTAAGTAAGCGTTCATTATCACGTTGGTGCAAGCCAATAGAGGGTTCATCTAATACGTACATCACACCAACAAGCCCCGCACCAATTTGGCTAGCAAGGCGAATACGTTGTGCTTCACCACCTGAAAGAGTTTCAGCAGAACGAGAAAGAGAAAGATAATTCAAACCAACATTGACTAAGAACTGCAAACGCTCGCGGATTTCTTTAAGAATTTTTTCCGCAATTTGCGCTTTTTGACCAGTGAGAGAAAGTGCGGTGAAAAATTCAAGCGATTCACCAATACTTTTTTCTGCGATCATCGGTAAATTCGTTTTTCCAATATACACATTACGCGCTTCTGGACGTAAACGAGATCCTCCACAGTCAGCACAAGGTCGATTGCTAATATTTTTCGCTAATTCTTCACGCACCGACATTGATTCTGTTTCTTTATATCGGCGCGCCATATTATTCAAAATCCCTTCAAAAGGGTGCTTGCGAATAACCACATCGCCACGATCATTCATATATTGGAATTCAATTTCCTCTTTGCCTGAGCCATGCATAATGATGTGTTGAATTTTCTTTGGCAAAGATTCATAGGGGGCTTCAATATCAAAATTATAATGTTTTGCCAATGATGTAAGCATTTGATAATAATAGAAATTACGACGATCCCAACCTTTCACTGCACCGCCTGCAAGGGAAATCGTTGGATTTTGCACCACACGATCTTCATCAAAATATTGCTGCACACCCAAGCCATTACAAGTTGGGCAAGCACCTGCAGGATTGTTAAAGGAAAACAAACGAGGCTCTAATTCTGGCACAGAATAACCACAATGCGGACAAGCAAAATTTGCCGAAAAAATTAATTCTTCCGCTTTCGGATTATCCATTTCTGCCACAATTGCGGTGCCACCTGAAAGCTCTAATGCGGTTTCAAAAGATTCGGCTAAACGTGTTGCTAAATCTGACCGCACTTTAAAGCGATCCACCACCACTTCAATTGTATGTTTTTTCTGTAAAGCTAATTTTGGCGGATCAGATAAATCGCAAATTTCGCCATCAATACGCGCCCGAATGTAACCTTGTGCAGCAATATTTTCTAAAATCTTAACATGTTCGCCTTTGCGATTTTTGACCACTGGCGCAAGTAACATCATCTTGCTGTCTTCTGGCAAACTTAATACTTTGTCCACCATTTGACTAATCGTTTGTGCCGTTAATGGAACATCATGATCTGGACAACGCGGTTCACCTACTCGGGCAAACAATAAACGTAAATAATCGTAAATTTCTGTAATTGTTCCCACTGTAGAACGTGGATTGTGTGAAGTAGATTTTTGTTCAATGGAAATTGCAGGCGAAAGCCCCTCAATAGAATCCACATCAGGCTTTTCCATTAAAGATAAAAACTGACGGGCATAAGCAGAAAGTGATTCAACATAACGGCGTTGCCCTTCCGCATAAAGCGTATCAAAGGCTAAAGAGGATTTCCCCGAACCTGAAAGCCCTGTGATTACCACAAGTTTATTGCGTGGAATGGTTAAATTAATATTTTTCAGGTTATGGGTTCTAGCCCCGCGAATATCGATATTTTCCATAAAATAACTCAAAAGTATGAAATAAGTGTAAATTTTGCGATCATTATCGCATATTTTAATATCTGTGCAAATATCCAGTTAAAATATATAGATCTTTTAAAAAATTTCAGGCAAAATAACCGCACTTTTTTAGATAAAAAATGAGGTTTTTTATGGCTGGAATTAATAAAGTCATTATTGTTGGTCATCTAGGCAATGATCCTGAAATTCGTACCATGCCGAATGGCGATGCCGTAGCAAATATTAGCGTAGCAACCAGTGAAAGCTGGAACGATCGTAATACGGGCGAACGCCGTGAAGTAACAGAATGGCACCGTATTGTATTTTATCGTCGTCAAGCAGAGATTTGCGGCGAATATTTACGCAAAGGTTCTCAAGTGTATGTGGAAGGTCGTTTGCGTACCCGTAAATGGCAAGATCAAAATGGTCAAGATCGTTACACCACAGAAATTCAAGGTGATGTAATGCAAATGCTTGGTGGGCGTAATCAAAACGCGGGTGGTTTCTCTAATGAGATGGGAGCTGCACCACAACCTTCTTACCAAGCTCGTCAAACTAACAATGGTGGTAGTTATCAATCATCTCGCCCAGTGCCACAACAAGCTGCACCACAGGCTGAGCCACCAATGGATGGATTTGATGACGATATTCCGTTTTAATTCAAACGAACTCAAAACAAAAAGGAAGCAATTTGCTTCCTTTTGTAGTTGAAATGTATTGAAATCATTTTAAGAATTATTGTTTGACGTTTCTTCAGATTCCTCGATCAATATTCCTGCGGTTTCATCATTTAATGCCTGAGCATCGACATGAGGTTTAATGAGTGGTTTTGGCGTCCAATATTTTTTTAAGATTTCATTAGAAAAACCATGCAGAACTTCTTCATTTAAACGTTCTTGATCCAATGCTCTAACTTCTTTAATAACTTCATCAGCCTCAATCTTATCAATACCAAGTTTCATTAGTGTTGCTTGGCTAAGCGCAATGGCGGATTCAAAAGTTTCACGTACAATAAAATCCACATCTTGCTTAATTAGGCTCACGGTCGTTTTTCTATCATAAGTTCGGGTTAAAATCGGCAAGTTTGGATAAGCCCTTTTAAGTTGGCTAACAATCGTTTCAATGCGATCTGTATCATTAATACCAATCACCACACATTTAGCTTTTTCAATTCCCGCGGCGTAAAGTACATCCAAACGAATACCATCACCATAATAGACTTTAAAACCAAATTTTGCCGCAGCACGGATATTTTCTATATTACGATCAATCACTGAAACGCTGATGCCGCGGATTAATAATGTTTGACATACGATTTGGCTAAAACGACCAAAACCAATTACAAGCACGTTATCTTCTAAATCATCAATAGGGGATAGATCGCTCGTATCTGGTTGATTTGCTGATTTTCTCTCTCCAGATTGCGCTAATTTACGAGTAATTTGTGTAATAAATGGAGAAAACAACATGGAAATAATTACTGCAGCAGTAAAAGTGGCATTTTCATGGTTGCTCATTACGCCAGCTGTTGTAGCTGCAGAGAAAAGTACGAAAGCAAATTCACCACCGTGCGCCAAAAGTGACATTCTTCCCACTGCTTCTCTATGTTCTAAGCGAGTGATTCGAGCAACAACATACACAGAAAGTCCTTTGCCAATAATATAAAGGAATACAATTCCGAGTAGTAATAACCAGTGATTAAACACTAAGCTCAAATCCAACGACATGCCCACGCCCATAAAAAACAGGCCAAGCAATAAACCACGAAATGGCTCGATATCCGCTTCTAATTGATGGCGGAACGAAGACTCTGACAGCATAACTCCCGCTACAAATGCCCCCATTGCCATTGAAAGTCCACCTATTTCCATGGCTAATGCTGCGCCAAGTACAACTAATAAAGCCGCCGCCGTCATCATCTCACGAATATGTGCTTTAGAAATTAATCGGAATAACGGATTCATTAACCATTTACCCGCAACAATCAAGCCGATTACTGCCCCTAATGCGATGCCGATTGACATCCAATCGGTATGAGTGCTTTCTTCAGAATGAGGTGCAAGAAACGCCACTGATGCCAATAATGGCACAATAGCAATATCTTCAAAAATTAAAGTTGAAATAATTCGCTGACCTTTAGATGTACTGGTAATACAACGTTCTTCCAAAGTTTGCATCACAATCGCGGTTGAAGAAAGTGTAAATCCCATGCCTGCGATAAACGCGACTTCTTTCGGTAAATCGAGCAAATAAATTCCAGCGAAAGTAAGCAATACACCACAGAACCCAACTTGTAACAATCCCCGACCAAAAATTGCTTTTTTCATAGACCAAAGCCGTTCAGGGTGCATTTCAAGCCCAATAATGAACAAGAACATCACTACACCCAATTCAGCCAAATGCACGACTGAAGCCGGATCTTGAATGACACCGAAAACTGAGGGACCAATCATACAACCCGCCACTAAATACCCAAGCACACTACCAAGCCCTAGACGTTTAAACAACGGCACAATAGTCACGCTCGACGCAAGCAAAATTACGGTTTTAATCAGATCTGAATCGGCAAGATGGGCAACAGCATTTGACATAGGCATTCTCGAATAAGGGGAAAGATTGCTTACATTCTAGCTTGTTTTTACTAAATAAAAAAACACATCGATAACTTAAACTTGATATAATTCGTCACAATTTTTCACCGCACTTTTCAAGTATGTCGTTACAATTCAATATGATCGCCTTATTGCTGGTGATTTTAATTATTCTCGGGTTACTCAGTCACAACAGCGCAATTACCATTTCTGCTGCCGTATTACTTATCATGCAGCAAACTTTTTTATCTTCACACATTCCTTTGCTCGAAAAATATGGCGTTAAAATTGGTATCATTATTTTAACCATTGGTGTTTTAAGCCCCTTAGTTTCAGGGAAAATTCAGTTGCCTGATTTATCAGGTTTTCTTAGTTGGAAAATGGCACTTTCCATTTCCGTTGGTGTGCTTGTGGCATGGCTTGCCGGCAAAGGTGTACCTTTAATGGGCGAACAACCGATTTTAGTCACAGGCTTGCTTATCGGCACAATTATTGGTGTAGCATTTTTAGGTGGAATTCCCGTTGGCCCACTTATTGCTGCAGGTATATTAGCTTTACTTTTAGGGAAAATTTAAATGAAAAACAAATACCTTACTCTTGCTGCTTTAAGCGGATTCTTCTGTGTCGCACTAGGCACATTTGCAGCTCATGGCCTAAGCCATATATTAGAAGCCAAAGCATTATCATGGATTGATACGGGTTTAAAATATCAAATGTTCCATACCATTGCAGTACTTGCCGTTGCATTATCTGCTTTAAGTGACAACAAATTCGCCCGATTATCCATCTCTTCTTGGTTAATTGGAACCTTATTATTTAGTGGAAGTTTATACGCACTTGCTTTTGGAGCAAGCAATGTAATAGTGTGGATTACGCCTATTGGCGGCACTTTATTTTTAATCGGATGGATTAGCTTAGCTTACGGAAGTTTCAAAAGTAAATCGCTATGAAAAACAGATCGGTAAAACACGCATTAACTCCTTTACAACAATCTCTTTTTTCTCAATTAAATGACATTATGTTGGTGGATCAACGTCGTTTATCTGCCCGCATTCATGGGATTGGAAAAATTAAAAGCCAAGAGGCTCAACAAGCTGTGGCTGCTGAAATCCAGATGCAGATTAAACAGGCCCAATTACGTGTAGAAAATCGTAAAAGTGCGGTTAAAAATCCGATTGTTTTTCCAGAGAGTTTGCCCGTTAGCCAACGCAAAGCAGAAATTCAAAAACTGCTTTCTGAGCATCAGGTCATTGTGGTGGCAGGGGAAACCGGTTCAGGTAAAACCACCCAATTGCCGAAAATGTGTTTGGAATTAGGGTTCGGCAATTTGGGCATGATTGGTCATACTCAGCCTCGCCGTATTGCCGCTCGTTCAGTGGCAGCGCGTATTGCAGAAGAGCTGGAAACAGAGCTTGGCAGTTTAGTTGGTTATAAGGTTCGTTTTAACGATCAAATCAGTGATGATACACAAGTCAAATTGATGACTGACGGGATCCTGTTAGCAGAAATTCAAAACGATCGTTTTCTCAATCAATATTCTTGTTTGATTATCGATGAAGCGCACGAACGCAGCCTGAACAATGATTTTATTCTCGGTTACTTGAAACAGCTTTTACCACTTCGTCGTGATTTAAAACTTATCATCACTTCTGCGACCATTGATGTAGAACGCTTTTCCAAACATTTCAACAATGCCCCGATTATTGAAGTCTCGGGCAGAACCTATCCTGTTGAAGTGCGTTATCGTCCCGTAGTGGAAGAAGACGATCAAGATCAGCTACAAGGCATTCTCAATGCGGTGGATGAACTGCAAGCAGAAGGGCGCGGCGATATTTTGATCTTTATGAACGGCGAGCGAGAAATTCGTGATACCACCGAAGCTTTGCAAAAGCAAAATTTAAAACACACGGAAATCCTACCGCTCTTTGCCCGCTTGTCTGCACAAGAACAAAATAAAATTTTCCATCCGAGCGGATTAAATCGCATCGTGTTGGCGACCAACGTCGCGGAAACTTCATTGACCGTGCCGGGCATTAAATATGTGATTGACCCGGGTACAGCGCGTATTTCCCGTTATAGCTATCGCACCAAAGTACAACGTTTACCGATAGAACCCATTTCACAGGCATCTGCTAATCAGCGTAAAGGTCGTTGTGGTCGTGTGAGCGAAGGGATTTGTATTCGTTTATATTCGGAAGAGGATTTTAATTCTCGTCCAGAGTTTACCGATCCTGAAATTCTTCGCACCAATTTAGCCTCCGTTATTTTGCAAATGACGGCATTGGGCTTAGATGATATTGAAGCTTTCCCGTTTGTTGATGCGCCAGATAAACGCCATATTCAAGATGGGATAAAACTGTTGGAAGAATTGGGTGCGTTTGAAATCGTTCGCACCAAATCAGGTGAGAAACGTCAATTAACGGCAGTAGGTCGTCAATTAGCTCAACTCCCAGTGGATCCTCGTTTAGCGAAGATGTTGCTGAGCGCCGTCTCACAAGGTGCGTTGCATGAAGTGATGATTATTGTCGCCGCGTTATCCATTCAAGATCCTCGCGAGCGACCACAAGAAAAACAGCAAGCTTCTGATGAAAAACATCGTCGTTTTGCGGATAAGAAATCAGATTTCTTGGCTTTCCTCAATCTTTGGCGTTATCTACAAGAACAACAAAAAGAATTGAGTAAAAACCAATTCCGTCGCCAATGCCAAAAGGATTTCTTAAATTATTTACGTATTCGTGAATGGCAAGATATTTATCATCAAATTCGTTTAACTGTACGTGAAATGGGCTTGCCGATTAATTCCGAAAAAGCAGAATATCAGCAAATTCATACCGCACTTTTAAGCGGTTTGCTTTCTCATATCGGTTTAAAAGAAGCGGAGAAACAACAATATCTTGGCGCACGTAATGCCCATTTTGCGATTTTCCCCAATTCTGTACTTTTCAAAAAACAACCGAAATGGGTGATGGCGGCAGAGTTAGTGGAAACCTCCAAACTTTGGGGGCGTATGGTGGCGGAAATCGAGCCAGAATGGATTGAGCCACTTACCGAGCATCTAATTAAAAAATCCTATTCCGAACCGCGTTGGTCGAAATCCCGTGGCGCCGTGATTGCCGATGAAAAAGTCACGCTTTACGGTGTGCCGATTGTGGCTGCGCGACCAGTGAATTACGGCTCTATCGATCCAACGATAAGCCGCGAGATCTTTATTCAATCTGCCTTAGTGGAAGGGGATTGGAATACCAAACATAAATTCTTCAAAGAAAATCAACGACTCGTTCGAGAAGTAGAAGAGTTGGAACACAAAAGCCGTCGTCGTGATATTTTGGTGGATGACCGCACGCTTTTTGAATTTTACGATCAGCGTATTGGCACAGAAGTCGTCTCTCAAAAACATTTTGATACCTGGTGGAAAAAGGCGCAGCAAAAAGATCCTGAATTGCTTAATTTTGAACGTTCATTCTTAATTAATGATGATGCGGAGCAAGTGAGCAAGTTGGACTTCCCAAATTTCTGGCATCAAGGCAATTTAAAACTCAAACTGACTTATCAATTTGAACCAGGCACCGATGCAGATGGTGTGACCGTGCATATTCCGTTGCCGTTGCTCAATCAAGTGGAAATGACAGGCTTTGACTGGCAAATTCCAGGCTTGCGTGAAGAATTGGTGATTGCGCTGATTAAATCGCTGCCGAAATCCTATCGCCGTAATTTCGTACCGGCACCTAATTATGCCCAAGCTTTTTTAAGTCGTGCCGTGCCGTTGGAAAAGCCATTATTGGATACGCTAATTTATGAATTGCGCCGTATGACGGGCGTCACCGTAGAAGTGGAACATTGGAATTGGGAACAAATCCCAAGTCATTTGAAAATGACCTTCCGTGTGGTGGACGAAAATGGCAAGAAAATTGTTGAATCCATGAATTTGGACGAGCTGAAATTCAACTTAAAAGATCGCGTGCAGGAAAGTATTTCTGCTGTGGCCGATGATGGCATTGAACAAAGTGGCCTGCATATTTGGAGCTTTGCAGAGTTACCACAATGTTACGAACAAAAACAACGTGGTTTCAGCGTCAAAGCGTTCCCAGCCATCGTAGATGAAAAAGATGCGGTAGGTATTAAACTGTTTGAAACAGAGTTTGAGCAAGCAGTGGCAATGCAACAAGGTTTGCGTCGATTGTTGTTACTTAATGTGCCATCACCAATTAAGTATCTGCATGAAAAATTGCCGAATAAAGCCAAATTGGGGCTGTATTTTACGCCATTTGGTCGCGTGCTGGATTTGATTGACGACTGTATTGCTTGTGCGGTGGATAAACTGATTGCCGATTTCGGCGGTTTTGTTTGGGATGAAGCAGGCTTTGAAAAATTGCGTGATTTCGTTCGAGAAAACCTTAACGAAGTGACCGTGGATATAGCACAGAAAGTAGAGCAAATCCTATTCCTTAACCATGCCTTAAACCAACGTTTAAAAGGCAAAATGGATTTTACCATGGCTTTTGCATTATCTGACATCAAATCACAACTTTCAGGCCTGGTGTATCAAGGTTTTGTGCAAAAGAGCGGTTATGATCGCCTACCAGATTTACAGCGCTATCTGCAAGCCGTTGATAAACGTATTGATAAACTCGCTCAAGATGTAAATCGAGACCGTGCGGCTATGCTACGCATGGAACAAGTGCAACAGGCTTACCAACAATTGCTGTCTAAACTGCCAAAATCTAAACCTATTTCTGATGATGTGGCTGAGATTCGTTATATGATTGAAGAATTACGCGTCAGTTTATTTGCGCAACAGTTGGGAACGAAGTATCAGGTGTCAGATAAGCGGATTTTGAATGTGATTATGGCTATATAAAATTAAGATTTTTTAACGTAGGAGTTTCTAGAATGTTTTTATTTAGAGAAGGATTTCAAGATAGCTTTTTTGCTAATTTATTAGCAGGTTTGATGATTGCATTTCTGTTTTTTATTTTTAAAGAGAAAGTCTTTCGTATACCTAATATAGGTGGAATTTTCTATTTAAGACAAAGAACAGAAAATACAGTATATAACCCTTACAAAGAAATGGAGCTACAATATATGCTATCTTTACGACTTGAGGGAAATAAAGTTTATGGTTCAGCAGAAAAAATTTATGAAAATTCATCTGTGGGTAAGGGGAAAGAGCATATAATTCATTATGAAGGAAAAAATAGAAGTATATGTAAGATTGAAGGAATAATACAAAAACGATATTTATCCTTTTATGATATCCTAGAGTTTCAGTCATTTGAAGAAAATGAAAAACGTAAATCAACCACATATTACTATGTGAAGTTGCGCAAGAAATATTATTTCTGTGGCAACGTATTATTTTATGATGGATCATTTAGTTCTACCATTGCAAAACAAACAGGTATCTTTGAAATTAGTAGGAATGAATTTGATAAGAAAGATGCAAAATATTCTGCTTAAAATATTATATTTATTAATGAATACACCTTTTCTTTTTTTAGCGCTAGTTTTACTTAAACTAAATGCTAGTTTAAAGAAGGATTTTCGTAGCCTTATGATTTGTATAGCTAACGATTCTACCTATTATGATGTTAAGCTCATAAATTTTTTAATTTCGGCTGAGGATCATCGGTTTAGATACCATACAGGAGTTGATCCTATTGCTATTTTAAGGGCTATCTATATTTATATAAGATATAGGAAATATCAAGGTGCAAGTACTATTGAGCAACAATTTATTAGGACTGTAACCCGTAGGTATGAAAGGACTAAGCGACGTAAATTTAGAGAACAATTGCTAGCTCTGCTTTTAGATTTTTATGTTAAAGATAAGGATTCTATTGCAAGAAGTTATATAAATGTAGCATTTTATGGCTTAGGATTAATTGGTTTGGATAATTTTCTAGTAAGAAAAAGGCTAAACATAATTGAATTAACTGAGAATGAAATGTTGTCTCTTGTATCTAGACTAAAATATCCTGAACCTTTGACATATTCCGATAAATGGAATTCTAAAATATTGGCAAGGATAAACTATACAAAAGCAAGGTATTATAGATACCACTTAGATAGAGCCCCACGATAGCGCGCGTCAGGAGACGCGCGCCAGCGTAATCAGTAATATTTACTCAAAAAGTGCGGTCATTTTTTCAAACGTTTTTCAACCTCAAAAACACGTTCAAAATCTACCGCACTTTTTCTTATCGAAACTCCACATAAATCTTCTTTCCTAATCCTTCTGCAATACGTTGTAAAAAGGCAAGTGAGGTTTTTGGGTTGCCAGATTCAAAACGACTGATAGCACTTTGGGCGATGCCGTTTTTTCGGCAAAACCGTTTTGGATGAGCTACTATTCTTGGCGTAATTTAATGATTTAACGAATAAATTTAATACTTGATAGAAAAATTACGAGTCAGTTTATTTGCTCAACAGCTAGGAACAAAATATCAAATATCGGATAAAAGAATAGTAAATATTATTAGTCAATATTAATGATAATAATACTCAAAATTAAGGCGGTATAAACCGCCTTAATTTATTCCAAATAATGCATACCTCTTTGTAAGTATTTTAAGAAATAATGTTGATCAATCTCACATTTTTTAATTCTGCGAGTAGAAAAACTTTTTTCTTTTGGTATCTTACGCGCGAATGAATCTATATCCACATATTCTTTGTGGGATTAAGAATAATTCTCAACTTTCTATTTAACCTAACCTTTTTATTACAACAAATGGAGTGATTATCGTGAACGCATTCAAAAAAAGCCTCATTGTGGCAGCGTCTTTCGCGAGTTTAAGCTTATTTAACTCAGCGGCAGCTGATATGGTTTATAAGCCATTAGAACAACCTGTTGAACCAGTAAAACCAGATTTGAAAATTGAATCTGTAAATGAAAAATTTGCAGAAAAATATCCAAATCAATATAACAGCTGGCGTTCAACTGCAAACGGCAACGGCGAAAAAATTATTTATGCCGATGAAGAAAATCCACGCTTAATCGTTCTTTGGGGCGGTTATGCATTTGCAAAAGAATACAATGCACCGCGTGGTCACTTTTATGCGGTGACTGATGTTCGTAACATTCTACGAACTGGCGCACCAAAAACTGCAAATGATGGTCCACAACCAATGGCATGTTGGACATGTAAAGGCCCTGATGTTCCACGTTTAATTGCGGAATGGGGCGAAAAAGATTATTTCAACGCGAAATGGGCAAAAGGTGGTCCAGAAATCGTGAACTCAATCGGTTGTGCTGACTGTCACGATACGACCTCTAAAGATTTTGCTGAAGGCAAACCAGCATTACGTATTGCTCGTCCACACGTATTACGCGCGCTTGACGCTTTAGAAAAAGCAACTGCTGAAAAAGATAAAGCAGAAGGTCGTCCACACAACAATTTAAGTTTCAACACTGCAGCTCGTACCGAAAAACGTGCAGAAATCTGTGCAAACTGCCACGTAGAATACTACTTCGCAGGCGACATTAAACAAGTGACTTTCCCTTGGGATAATGGTCAAACTGTGGATGATATTGAAAAATATTATGATGATATTGGTTTCTCTGATTGGACTCACAGTCTTTCTAAAGCACCAATGTTAAAAGCTCAACATCCTGACTTTGAAATTTGGTCTTTAGGTATGCACGGTAAAAATGGGGTAACTTGTGTAGACTGTCATATGCCAAAAGTACAAGGTAAAGACGGTAAAGTTTATACTGATCACCAAATCCAAAATCCATTTGATGCATTTGACCGCACTTGTGCAAACTGTCACGATCAAAGCAAAGAAAAATTACGCGATATCGTCACTTCACGTAAAAAAGAAGTGAAAGATGTAATGGGGCGTTTAGAAGAGCAAGTTGTCAAAGCTCACTTTGAAGCGAAAGCGGCTTGGGATGCAGGTGCAACTAAAGAAGAAATGGAAGCGGCATTAATGGATATTCGTCATGCTCAATGGCGTTGGGATTATTCTGCAGCAAGCCACGGTGGCCATATGCACGCACCTGAAGTCATGCTTCGTGTATTAGGTTCTGGCTTAGATAAAGCGGCTGATGCTCGTACTAAACTTGCAGCAATCTTAACTAAACACGGTGTGAAAACTCCAGTTCAAATCCCAGATATTTCAACAGCTGATAAAGCGTGGAAAGTAATGGGTATTGATATTGAAAAAGAACGCAAAGCTAAAGAAGAATTCTTAAAAACTGTGGTACCACAATGGGAACAACAAGCTAAAGAAAAAGGCTTATTAGTTGATCCACCAGCACAAAAATAAATGAAAAATCCACCGCACTTTTAAGTGCAAACTGGAAAGTGCGGTGATTTTCAAGGTCAAATTTGAGGTAACCCAAATGAATTTAACTTCTTTAATCAACAAATCTGCAAAAGCGTTAGCGTTAAGTGCAGCATTTGTAGCAGTGTCATTTTTGGCTCATGCTGATGATGCACAAAAACCTGCGGATCATTTTACTTATGAACCGCAATTAGATAACCAACGCGATCCAAATCAATATTGTGCTAAATGCCATAAATTCGACAAAGTAGATAAAAACCAAACTGTAGATCAGTCTGGTGGCGAACTCCACTTTGGTAAATTCCATGGTGCACACTTAGATAAGAAAAATCCAAATAACGGTAAAGCAATTACTTGTGTAAGCTGTCACGGTAACGTTTCTGAAAACCACCGTCGTGGTGCTAAAGATGTTATGCGTTTTGAAGGGGATATTTTCGGTAATAAAAAACCGATGTATTCAGTTCAAGAACAAAACCAAGTTTGTTTTGCTTGTCACCAACCTGACAAACTTCGTGAAAAACTATGGGCGCATGATGTACACGCAATGAAATTACCTTGTGCAAGTTGCCATACTCTTCACCCTAAAGAAGACGCAATGAAAGGTATTCAACCAAAACAACGCGTTAAACTTTGCGTAGATTGCCATGGTGAACAACAAAAACGTAAAGCTGAACAAGATAAACTAACCGAACAAAAGGATAAACAATGACAGCCTGCTCACGCCGAAACTTTGTTTCCGGTATGGGGGCAGTGATCCTTATGACGGGGACATCTTTACCTTCTTTTGCGAAAGAAGACAAGGCGGATAAACCTAAACGTTACGCAATGGTACACGATGAAAATTCGTGTATCGGCTGTACAGCCTGTATGGATGCATGCCGTGATGTAAACCAAGTGCCAGAAGGCGTTTCTCGCTTAGAGATTCTACGCAGTGAACCTTACGGTGAATTTCCAAATCAGGAATATGAGTTCTTCCGTCAATCTTGCCAACATTGTACAAACGCACCTTGCGTAGCAGTTTGTCCAACTGGCGCATCTTTTATTGATAAAGAGACTGGTATTGTAGATGTACATAAAGATTTATGCGTAGGCTGCCAATACTGTATAGCAGTTTGCCCATATCGTGTACGTTTTATTCATCCAGTACATCGTACCGCAGATAAATGTAACTTCTGCCGTGATACAAATTTAGCTAATGGTAAACAACCGGCTTGTGTGGAAGCTTGTCCAACCAAAGCATTAACTTTTGGGGATATGAATGACCCGATGAGTGCAGTTTCACGTAAAGTGAAAGAAAAACCGGTTTATCGCACTAAAGTGGAGTTAGGTACACAACCAAACTTGTACCACATTCCATTCCAACATGGGGAGCCTAGAAGATGACATTAGATTATCCAGTTCCATTTCATACGCCTAATCTAGTGTGGGATTCTACCATTGCGATCTACTTGTTTTTATTGGGGATCTCATCTGGTGCGGTGCAGTTGGCAATTGCTTATAAACGTAGTAATAAATTAATGAACCCAAGTCAAAATTGGATTATTCGATCTGGTGTGATTTTGGGATCTGTACCAACATTAATTGGTTTAACGCTATTAGTTTTCCACTTAGCAAGACCTTGGACATTCTGGAAATTGATGTTTAACTATCAATTTAACTCCGTAATGTCGATGGGGGTCATGCTATTCCAAATTTATATGTTGTTTTTAGTGATTTGGGGAGTGGTGATTTTCAAAAAAGAAATCGAAGCATTAATTAATCGCTTTATACCAAAACTGCAATTTGTGATGAAACTCATCGGTATTGCAGAACGTCTTGCAAGTCCAGTCGAAGTTGTTCTTTTCGTATTGGCTGCTGTACTTGGTGCATACACAGGGTTCTTACTTTCTGCATTAATTAGCTATCCAATGTTGAATAACCCAGTATTACCGGCATTATTCTTAGCTTCTGGTACATCATCTGGTATTGCTGCAACCTTCTTAATTATCTTAATTGCGGGAAAATTAAAAGGTGATTCTCACGAATTGCACTTCATCCACAAATTCGAAGTGCCAATTATGGTGACAGAACTTGGTTTGCTTGTGTGTTTCTTCGTTGGCTTACATTTTGGTGGCGGCCAAAAAACAGTTGCGTTACATAATGCATTATCTGGTTTCTGGGGTGCGGTATTCTGGATTGGGGTATTCTTTATTGGTATCTTGATCCCATTAATCGCCAATATGTTTGTGAATGACCGTTTAAAATACAACCGTAACTTTATTATCTTGGTGTCAATTTTTGACTTAATTGGGGTATTCTGTTTACGTTTCTTTGTTTTATATGCGGGACAATTAACAGTAGCATAAATCAGAATTATGTGTATAAGAAAGGCGTATTAATAAATACGCCTTTTTTCTTGTTTAAATTATTATTCAATAACCTATTGGTCTTTAACCAGCAATCATCCAAAGTCCACCTAACATATCAAGCATTAGATTATTTAAGAACAATAAGATAAATACAACGACCATAGGGGAAAAATCAATCATGCCTAATGTTGGTAAGAATCGACGGATAGGTCTTAAAAGTGGTTCTGAAAGTTGATAAAACGCATAAATCACAGGGCTATTACCACGATTAAACCAACTTAAAACAGCCCCAATAAAAAGCACATAAAAAATGGCTAAACCAATGCTTTTCAATACAGTTAACACACCTAATACTAAGAGTACATTTACTGATAAACCAAAATAAATAATACCTTTCAACATACCGATAATAAATAGTAACAGTAAAGCAGAAGTATCGATATTTTTCACTGTAGGCGCAATTTTACGCAGAGGTTTTAATACTGGATCAGTCATTTTTACTGCAAATGTTGAAACAGGGTTGTAATAATCCACTCGAGCAAACTGTAACCAAGCTCGTAAGATTAATACAAGTGCATAAAGATTAATAATTGATCCAATAAATAATGCGGTTTGGGATAATTCCATCATAACCATCCTTTTCTTCTAAAATAAATATATGGCGTCAATGCTGCTGCGATCATTAACCCAATTGCCATTGGATAACCATATTTAAAATGTAATTCAGGCATAAAATCAAAGTTCATACCATAGGTAGACGCCACTAATGTTGCAGGAAGGAACATCACAGAAACAACTGAGAAGAATTTCATAATTTTGTTCTGTTCAATATTGATGTAACCCATTGCAGCTTGCATTAAAAAGTTTACTTTTTGGAACAAGGATTCATTATGCGGCTGTAAAGATTCAATATCTCGTAAGATTTCTCGTGCTTGTTCTAACTGGTTTGTTGGTAAGCGCGTTTTGCGAACCAAGAAACCTAGTGCGCGTTGAGTATCCATCAAGCACAAACGAACTTTTGAGCTCGTATCTTCTTGTTCCGTGAGTGTATTTAATGCTTCATCAAAGGCTTCATCTTGTTTTCCGTTTAAAATAACACGACTCAACTCTTCCAAATCTGCATAAACATTTTCAATCACATCCGCTAATTGCTCGATTTTCGTTTCAAATAAATCTAGTAAAACTTCATAGGAATTACATTCTAACAAACGCTGGCTACGTGAGCGCATACGATATAAACGGAATGCGGGTAGCTCGCGATCACGCAACGTAAATAAACGACCATCACGAATAGTAAAAGCAACGCTCGCTAAATCAGCATAATTGTCTTCATCTTCGCAATAAAAAAATGAGTGAAGGTGTAGACCATCTTCGTCTTCAAAGAAACGGGCGGAAGCTTCGATATCTTCCAATTCTAGAAAAGATGCTAAGCTCTGGCCTAAGCCTTCTTGTAGCATTTCACGTTCTTCGCCTGTCGGCTCAAGTAAATCAAGCCAAATGGCAGTATTGAGATCGGTTTGGTCTTCGTCAATGCGAACCAAGCGGGAATCATTGATAGCAAACGCGTTGATCATTTCATACTCCTTATAGGATTATGAACAGCTAACAGTGAACAAATTAAAGAAGAAACGAAAGTGCGGTGAAAAATCGCAAAGTTTTCGTTAAGAGATGCCGAAACAACGGTAAATTTACCGGCGAACGCGCGCCGATAATAAAAAGGCGGGCGTCTAGAGCGATATTCGGTATCGACTATGACTGTCCAAAGTGTGTGTCCTTCTCGTTAAAAAATCGGGCGAATGTTACGCTTGAAAGCGGTGTTCGTCAAGTTTTATCAAAAAACGATGACAACATTTCGCCCTTATTTGAAAACTAATCTCTAAAATTATTAAATTGGAATGGTTGGCCTAATTCAGCACCTTTAACAAGTTGAATGACTGCCTGTAAGTCATCGCGTGACTTACCAGTCACACGCACTTGTTCACCCTGAATTTGAGTTTGAACTTTGATTTTAGAATCTTTTACCAATTTAGTAATTTTCTTCGCCATCTCTGTTTCAATCCCCTGCTTGAGTTTGATTTCTTTACTATAAAGTTTACCGTGGTGTTCGCTTTCTGCTGGAATATCTAAAGAACTGTGCTCAATACCACGTTTAATACAAGATCCAATTAAAATCTCAATTAATTGCTCAAGTTGGAAATCAGATTCTGTGGTGATTTTAATCGTTTCATTTTTTTCATTTAATTCAATTACCGCTTCTACACCACGAAAATCATAACGAGTACTAAGCACTCGGTTTGCATTTTCCACTGCATTACGGACTTCGTGTAAAGTAATTTCAGAAACAATATCAAAAGATGGCATAGTTTTCTCCCATTTTATTAAATTCTATCATTAGCACTTAAAAGGCATAAAAGTGCGGTTAAGTCGGCGAAGTTTACCACAATTTGCGCTTGTTGTTGCACTTTAGGTTTCGCATGGAACGCAACACCTAGCCCCGCCACGTTCATCATTGCCAAGTCATTCGCGCCGTCGCCAATAGCAAGAGAATGTTGTGAATCAATACCGTATTCCTCTAACAAATGTTGTAATGTTTTAGCTTTGTATTGGGCATCAACCACATCACCTTTAACTAAGCCTGTGAGTTTTCCATCTTCAATATCAAATTGATTTGATGCAGCAAAATCAAGCTGTAATAAGGCTTTCAAATAATCCGCAAAATAAGTAAATCCGCCTGAAGCAATTGCGGTTTTCCAACCATATTTCTGTAAGGTTTGGATCGTTTCAACTAATCCAGGCATTAACAGTAAATTCTCTCTAACTTGCTGCAAAATGTTTTCTGGCGCACCTTTTAATGTACCCACTCGACGACGCAAACTTTGCTCGAAATCTAATTCACCTCTCATTGCGCTTTCCGTAATCGCAGAAACAAGTTCGCCAACACCTGCTAGTTTCGCAATTTCATCAATACACTCAATTTGAATCGCGGTAGAATCCATATCCATCACCAACAACCCAGCTTGAGACAATTTAGGGCTAAAATCTAATTTAGCAATATCCACTTCAACATCATGAGCAAAGTTAAGGAAGTCAGCAAACCATTGACCTTTCAATAAAACGACAATATTTTGCTCCACCATCCAAACATCTAAAATCTGGAAATTTTGACCGCACTTTTGTTGAAATTTTTCCAACTTAGTTATGTCCAACTTTGTGCCGTATAAGATAAAAGGTTCTCCGTTCTGTATAGGTTCCTCATTAGCCAAAAGTGCGGTAGGAAATTGTGGGTATTTTTGTGTAATACTCTGGAAACGTTGAATTTGCATAAAAATCCTGTAAATTGTGACGAATGGAAAGATTTTAACCGATGTGAGTTGAAAAAGTGCAAATAATTAAAGAAAAACTAATCAAATCAACCATGCTTGCAACGATTATTGTGCTAAGCCTAACTGCACTTAGCGTTATCTTATTTGGTGTAAAACAATTTAAGCTAAGTTCACAATTTGCTAGCATAAACCAAGTGGCGAACATCTCACATATTTTGGTTCGTCAACAAGCCAATTTATTTTCAGTTTTACTCACAAACAATGCTAAAACAGAGCAACTAACGGACAATCTTGATCAAATAGTCAAAGAAGACTTTATTTTAGATGCCAGCTTATATGATGGCGAAGGAAAATTACTGGCTCAAAGTCGCGAAATGCGCAACTCCTCCGATGCAAACAATCAACAAATTGTAGAGCCACTTTACGCCCAAAGCGGCATTAAAGGATTCTTACGCGTCACCATTGATTCTCAATATACGCAATCTAACCAATCAAAAATTAATCAAATTTTTCACCAATTATATGGTGAGCTTATTATTGTATTTTTACTTGGCGCGGTGATGGCAAGCTCTATTCATTATTTTTTAAGTCACTATCGACGGACTTACCGCAAATCCAAAGAGAAAAAAAGTACGGTAAATTTGAAAGTAAAATCGAGTAGCACGCGTTTTCACCAGCGTCGCCGTAGAATTTGATTATTGTCACAAACTATTAAATTGAGTGCGGATTTTTGCTAAATTTCCTTCAGAAATAAGGTAGAATGCGCAAGATTATTTTTTCAAAGCGAATTATAACAGGAGAACAAAATGGCAACTCGTAGACAATTAGCCAATGCAATTCGTTTCTTATCAATGGATGCTGTGCAAAAAGCTAAATCAGGTCACCCTGGTGCACCAATGGGGATGGCGGATATTGCTGAAGTATTATGGCGCGACTTTTTAAAACACAATCCAACCAATCCTAAATGGGCCGACCGAGATCGTTTTGTACTTTCTAACGGCCATGGTTCTATGTTGATTTATAGTCTTTTACATTTAACTGGCTATGATCTTTCTATCGAAGATTTAAAACAATTCCGTCAATTACATTCTAAAACTCCAGGTCACCCAGAATATGGTTATGCGCCTGGTGTAGAAACCACGACAGGTCCATTAGGTCAAGGTATCACTAATGCAGTAGGGATGGCGATTGCTGAGAAAACCTTAGCGGGTCAATTTAACCGTGAAGGTCATGAAATTGTCGATCACCACACCTATGTATTCCTAGGCGATGGCTGTTTAATGGAAGGGATTTCACACGAGGCTTGCTCTTTAGCAGGCACATTAGGTCTTGGTAAATTAATCGCATTCTACGATGACAACAACATTTCGATTGATGGTCATGTTGATGGCTGGTTCAGCGATGATACCGCAGCTCGTTTTGAAGCTTATGGCTGGCAAGTAATCCGCAATGTGGATGGCCACGATGCAGAACAAATTCGTGCCGCAACCATCCTTGCTCAAGCAGAAAAAGAAAAACCAACCTTAATTATTTGTAAAACGATCATTGGTTTTGGCTCACCAAACAAATCTGCATCACATGATTGTCACGGTGCACCATTAGGCGATGAAGAAATCGCATTAACTCGTAAAGCACTGGACTGGGAATATGCTCCATTTGAAATTCCAGCTGAATACTATGCTGAATGGTCTGCAAAAGAGAAAGGCTCTGCAGCAGAAAAATCTTGGGAAGAAAAATTTGCTGCTTATGCAAAAGCATATCCTGAACTTGCTGCAGAGTTTACACGTCGTGTAAACGGTGAATTACCAGCAAACTGGGCGGCTGAATCCAAAGCGTTCATTGAAAAATTACAAGCAAATCCAGCGAGTATTGCAAGCCGTAAAGCATCACAAAATGCAATCGAAGCATATGCTCATATATTACCTGAATTCTTAGGTGGTTCTGCAGACTTAGCAAGCTCTAATTTAACGTTATGGAGCGGTTCTAAACCGATTCGTGCGCATGAAAACGTAGGTGGTAACTACATTAACTACGGTGTGCGTGAATTTGGTATGTCTGCCATTATGAACGGTATTGCTTTACACGGAGGTTTCATTCCTTACGGCGCAACCTTCTTAATGTTCTACGAATATGCACACAATGCGGTGCGTATGGCGGCATTAATGAAACAACGTTCACTCTTTGTTTATACACACGACTCGATCGGTTTAGGTGAAGATGGTCCAACTCACCAACCTGTGGAACAAACTGCATCATTGCGCTTAATTCCAAATCTTGAAACATGGCGTCCATGTGACCAAGTGGAATCAGCCATTGCATGGCAACAAGCGGTCGAGCGTCAAGATGGCCCAAGTGCGTTGATCTTTACCCGTCAAAACTTAGCACAAATGGACCGCACTTCTGCACAATTAGATGCGGTTAAACGTGGTGCTTATGTGTTAAAAGACTGCGAAGGTACACCAGAATTAATTTTCATTGCGACAGGCTCTGAAGTAGAATTAGCAGTGAAAGCAGCTGAAGCATTAAGTGCAGAAGGTAAAAAAGTACGTGTCGTCTCTATGCCAAGCACTAACCGTTTTGATAAACAAGATGCAGCTTACCGTGAAAGCGTATTACCTGCAGCAGTAACTAAACGTGTTGCGGTTGAAGCGGGTATTGCAGACTTCTGGTATAAATACGTTGGTTTCAACGGCCGTGTAGTAGGTATGAATAGTTTCGGTGAGTCTGCACCAGCGGATCAATTATTCAAACTCTTTGGTTTCACTGTTGAAAACGTGGTAGCGAAAGCTAAAGAAATTCTTTAAAATGGAAGCTCCTTGATAACTCAAGGAGCTTTTTTATCACTTTATATTATAAGGATTCTGCAATGAAAAAACTCTATCCAATCTTATTATCTGTCAGCGTTTTAGCTTTATCTGGTTGTGCAACCGAGGGTTCTCGTACTGTTGAAGTTCAAAAAGTAACGAGCTATAACACCGCGTATAACGGTGTGAAAGCCCCTATTTCTGTGGGTAAATTTGATAATCGTTCAAGCTATAACAATGGCGTATTCTCTGACGGCGTGGATCAATTAGGTAATCAAGCCAAAACCATTTTAGTGTCTCACTTACAACAATCAGGTCGTTTTAGTGTGTTGGATCGCACCAATATGTCAGAATCGGCGACAGAAGCAAAAATCAAAGGTCAAAAACAAAAATTAAAAGGCGCGAATTATGTGGTGACTGGCGATGTGACTGAATTTGGTCGTAAAACAGTAGGCGATCAGCAATTATTTGGTATTCTAGGTCGCGGTAAACAACAAGTGGCTTATGCAAAAGTAACATTGAATGTGGTGAATACTCAAACTTCAGAAGTGGTTTATTCTGTTCAAGGTGCTGGTGAATATAATCTTTCAAACCGTGAAGTGTTAGGTTTTGGTGGCACCGCAGGTTATGATTCAACTCTTAATGGTAAAGTATTAGATTTAGCCATTCGTGAAGCCGTAAATAACCTTGTTTCTGGTGTTGAATCAGGTCAATGGAAGCCTTCAAATTAAGGATTTTATTATGAATAAACTAAAACTTTTTATTTGTTTATCAGCTGTTGCAGTGGTGACTGCCTGTTCATCAGGCAGTAAACCAAATACATTGTATACTTGGAATGGAGATACCTATCCAACTTCCGTATACCAATATCTAACTCAAGACGGCGATCCACAAGAACAACTTCAAAAATTAGAAGAAATTGCTCAACTTGATAGCGGTAAAAAAGTACCACCTGGTCTGTATGCGCAGATTGGTCTTTTATATGGTCAATTAGGCAACGCTGGTAAAATGGCAGAAGCCTATCAAAAAGAAATGACTTTATTTCCTGAATCAACTCAATATATTAACTTCTTGTTAAATAAAGGAAAAAAATCGGATGCGAGCACAGAAAGCACTGGAAGTAAAAAAGTGAAAAAAGGAGCGAAAAAATGAAAAAACTCTCTCTCTATTTAGTAATGGCTTGTACATTTTTGCTTTCTGCCTGTTCAACAATGAAGCCAACGCCTTATGACTATACGAACTATCAAGAAAGTAAACCGCGTTCTATCTTGGTATTACTTCCTACGGATACAACAAATGATGTTAAAGGTTCTCCTGCTGTATTAGCACATACAATTTCTCCATTGGCGGAAGAAGGGTATTATGTTTTCCCTCCTGCGCTTGTGTATGAAACTTTTAAACACAATGGTTTAACACAGGCTCAAGAAATCCATAATGTAAATCCACAAAAATTACATGATATTTTTGGTGCTGATGCAGTTCTTTACATTAATGTAGATGATTACGGTGTGAATTACCAAGTATTTGATAGTGTTACTAAAGTAAGAGTAAGTGGCAAACTTGTTGATTTACGTAGTGGTAAAACCTTATGGGAAGGTAAAGGCTACGCAGACGATGCAGATCGCAATGACAACAGTAATGCCATCGTAATGCTGATTACTGCTGTAGTGAAACAAATTGCGAACAATGTATCAGATAAAGGGTACAAGGTTGCTGCGTGGGCAACAGGAAATATGCTTAATGGACCTTGCAATGGTTGTTTGCTTTATGGTCCGAGACATCCATTGTATGGACAAGATCCACAACTACAGACTCAACAAAAATAAAAAAGTTAGGGGCTAATCTACATCAACCCCTTAAATAATTAGCTTCTTGATATTCAAGAAGCTTTTTTATTTTCTGCATTTTCTGGCTCTAAATCTAATTTTGCCATTAATAACTGATCGCCATCTTCTTCTGGATTGCCCGTGACAAGTAATTTATCACCATAGAAAATTGAATTTGCACCCGCCATAAAACACATCGCTTGCATTTCTTCACTCATACCACTACGGCCTGCAGAAAGGCGAACATAACTTTTTGGCATGGTAATACGTGCAACGGCAATTGTTCGCACAAATTCAGTCCAATCTAATTCTTCCGCATCAGCTAACGGTGTACCTTCAACCTTAACGAGTTGATTAATCGGCACCGATTCAGGTTGCGGATCAAGATTTGCAAGGCTCGCGATTAATCCAGCCCGTTCTTTGCGGGTTTCATTCATTCCCACAATGCCGCCACAACACACTTTTAACCCAGCTTTGCGTACTTTTCCTAACGTGCTAAGACGATCATCAAAACGACGAGTACCAATCACTTCTGCATAATGTTCTGGTGCGGTATCAAGATTATGATTGTAATAATCTAATCCAGCTTCTTTTAAATCTTCCGCCATACCATCTTGCAATAAACCAAAAGTACCGCAAGTTTCTAAACCGAGCGATTTCACTGCTTTAATAATTTCTGTGACTTTCTCAATATCTTTTGGCTTAGGGCCTCGCCAAGCTGCGCCCATACAAAAACGCCCCGCTCCACGCGCTTTCGCAATTTTTGCTTTCGCTACGATCTCATCAACATCTAATAACTGCTGATTTTGTACGCCAGTATGATAACGGGCTGATTGAGGGCAATAACCACAATCTTCTGGGCATCCACCCGTTTTGATAGACATTAACGTGGATAACTGAATCGCTTGAGGATTAAAATGCTTGCGATGAACTTGCGCAGCGCGGTAAACCAATTCCAAAAATGGCGTTTCAAATAACGCCTCAACTTTGCAAACAGACCAATATTCAACGCTTGGATGTGGTGTAATAGAGTTAATTTGTAGTTTTTCAGTTAACATATTTTTCCTTTGAAAGTGCGGTGAATAATCACCGCATTTTTGTATCTTATTTTTATTCAGTGTATAGGCTAGTATCGATAGCCAGTGAATAGATTCATCGGTTATAAAATCTATATAATTTTACGTCTCTTTTTGCAATTGACTTATCTGACCATTCTCCACCAGCAATACTCGATCTATCGTACCAACTAATTCTGATGGTTGGTGAGTAACAAGTAACAACGTCAGATCTTTCTCATCACAAAGTTTGGCAATTAAAGCAAGCATTTCTACACGAAGTTTCTGATCTAATGCGGAAAAAGGCTCATCTAATAACAAGATGGGTTTATCTCTCAACAAACAACGCGCCAATGCCACTCGTTGTTTTTGCCCCCCTGAAAGAAAATTCGGTAAACGTTGTAAATAACTGCCCAATCCTACAGAACAAGCGACCTGTTCAATTTTTTCCTGTTCAAGTGCGGTTAATTTTAAAGAGGGTTTTAAACCCAACGCAAGATTTTGCTGTACGGTTAAATGAGGAAATAAATTATTTTCTTGAAATAGCATCGAAACTGGTCGTTCATAAGGCGCACTACGCGTATGATTTTTATCGTTTAACCAAATTTCTCCTTGATGAGGAAATTCAAATCCAGCGATTAAATTCAATAACGTACTTTTCCCCGCTCCACTTTCGCCAATAATTGCAACACGTTCGCCAGCATTTACGCTCAAATTAAAGCACATCGGTAAGGTTTTATCATTCAAAATCACATTATTTAGATAAATCATCGGCATCCCTATATGTGTGAATAAAGGCAAACAATATGCCACAAAGCAATAATAGAATCCCTGCGGTTACAGCGGCATCTTGATTACGGTAATTCCCTAGCTGCTGATATAACAAGTGCGGTAGGGAAGTAAACTCTTGATTGCCAAACAACGCAATAGCCGTAAAATCCCCTAAAGATAGCGCCAAGGCTAAAGCAAAAGTATAGCGCAATGGTACACGTAAAGTTTGCCACTCAATCAGAGAAAAACGTTGCCAACCCACAATTCCCAGACTATTACACAGATTTTCGTAATAACGCATATTGTTATGAAAAGGTGCGCTCAAAATACGTAAAACAAAAGGCATTGCACTTAACGCATTGCAAAATACAACAATGGCAAATAAATCAATATTCGAAAAATCACGCTCTTGTAATAATAAAAATAATCCCATCGCAAGTACTAAAATCGGGATTGCCAAAATCACCATTCCAGCATTAATAATAAATTGAGCGATTTTCTGATAATGCAACCATTCTAAACGGCGTGATAAAAGCAATAAGGCGATTGCCATCGTTAATGCAAGTAATGCGGATAAGGGCGCGATAGAAAGCGAATAACCTAACGCACGCCAGAGCTGAGAATTATGCCAAACTGAGAGCAAACTTGGTGAACTCAATGCGCTGATAAGAATGTTCAATACTGGCGAAAAAAGGAAAAATACAAAAATAAGTAAGACAAAAATATGGAAAATTTTGACCGCACTTTTAGGCTTCTCAAACCAAGGATTACTATTACTCAAGCCATTTTGATTAGAGGGTGAGAAACGCGATGTTAAGCTGAATAAAACTAAGCAAAATATAAATTGCAACATGGCAAAAAGTGCTGCTTTTGGCAAATCAAATTCAAATAAAATCGCTTGGTAGATTGCGGTTTCTAATGTTGTATATTGAGGCCCACCGCCTAGTGTAAGAACAACGGTAAAACTGGTGAAGCAAAGCATAAAAATCAAGCTGAATGTAGGCAAACATTGCTGACGAAAAACGGGCCACTCCACTAATTTCACGAATTGCCAGCCTTGTAAATTGAGTTGCGCGGCAAGCTGACGTTGCTGATAAGGGATACTTTGCAAACTTTGTAAGAAAAGTTGCGCAGCCAGTGGAATATTGAAAAAAAGATGGGCAATTAAAATACCCGAGAGTCCGTAAATATGACTCTGCCACGACATTCCCAAAAAGTTAGCAAACCAAGCTAACCAACCGCTTGAACCATAAATACCGATCAAACCAAAAATTGCCACTAAAACAGGTAAAACAAAGGTCAGCGACATTAATTTTAATAGCCACTTTTTTCCTGAGAATGGTTGATAAAACAATGCTCGAGCGAGGAGCAGACCAAAAAAAATAGATAAAACGGTAGAAAGTAAGGCTTGCCCAAAACTGAAAAAAATCAGATGCTGTAGGTAATCATCCGTGAACCAAGATCGCCATTGCAATTCATCACCCAATGCAAAGATCGAACTTAAGGCGCTACCATAAAAAAGAGTAATAAAGCTAATGACAACAACGCCGCCCACATAATGACGAGGGCGGAGTTGTGGATGATTAAATAACGAAAACATCAAACTATTTTGTTAATGTGGTTTGCCAAGTACTAATCCAATTTTTTAATTGTTCGGCATTCACCATTGGATTGATTGGAGTTTGAGTTTTTTGTTGAGCTTTAAGCGCATCAAAGTGCGGTTCAATTTCACCTTGAATAACTGGCAACATAATATTGGCTGTCACAATATGTTTTTGTGCCGTAGGTGAAATTAAAAATGCCATAAAATCATCCGCACATTGATTTGGATGGTTTGCGACTCGAGCCGCTAATTCCACTTGGGTTATATGCCCTTCCGCAAAATCTGTCGCTGCATAATTATCTTTTTTCTCAAAAAGTTGGTGATAAAGTGGCGATGTACTGTAACTTAACACTAAATCAGCTTCGCCTTTTAAGAATGCACCATAAGTATCCGACCAACCTTTACCCACTGTTACCGTATGCTTATCCAACTCTTTCCAAGCGGATTGAATTTTATCGGCAGAGTAAATGGCATTCATCCAAACCAACAAACCACGACCCACACTGCTGGTGCGAGGATCTTGATAAATTACACGGATATCTTGGCGTTCAACCAATTCTTTCAAACTTTCTGGCGGATTTTGTAATTTAGTTTTGTCATACACAAAAGCATAGTTACCGAAATCGAAAGGCAAGAATGTTTTATTCGCCCATTTTGTTGGTAAATCAAGCTGAGTTAAATCCACGTTATTTGGCGCAAAAATACCAGTTTTTTCAGCTTGTTCTAAAACAAAGTTATCTAAACCTAGCACAATATCCGCTTTTGTTTTCTTTCCTTCCAAACGAACACGGTTGAGCAACACGCCACCACTTTCAAAAGGGGTAAAATTAATAGTGCATTGTGGGTGCGCTTTTTCAAAATCTTGTTTTACTTTTGGACCTGCGCCCCACTCAGAAGTAAAAGAATCATAGCTATATACATTCACACTTTGTTGTGATTGAGCTAATGCAGCGGCGGAAAAAAGTGCGGTAGAAATTAAGGTTAATTTAAGAAGTTTCATTATTACATCCTTATTTATATCAAAAGGCAGCAATAATGACGGGAAGGAGATAAGGTTGTATTCCTAGTTTCCTACGTCAGTATTAACTGTTTCAGGTTCACGGGTATGATCTCAGCATATTGCACCCCGACTAGGCTTTTTAGTGTATTAAAATTTACTAAGATTGCCAACGGATTTTTAAAAAGAAATAAACTTTCTACATTTTCTTTCTGAAAAAATAAAAAAGCCCTGTAAAACAGGGCATCCATAAGCGGTTTTAAAATTAAAAAGTGATTCGATTCGGCTTTCAATGCCTAAATCTGTCTGAGCAATGACTTCAAAACCGAAATCAGCTAACACATCTGCCATTTCTTTTACTTTGCCTTTATTGCCCGTGGCAAGTACAAATCTTTGCTTCGTAATTCTGTTCCTCATATCAAACATTGTCTTATTTTAATATCTCACCAAAAATTTTCGGAATAAGTATTGACCTTAACCTTAGGTTAAGGTTTATGATTCGTGCTCATTCAGTTATCACATAGGAGAAAAACATGAAAAAACTTATGACTTTTATCACACTTAGCGCTGCTGCAGTTTCAATTTGTGCCCAAGCTAATGAACAACCGCATCAAGCACACATGAATATGCCAATGCCGACAGATTCTGCAATGCAACAAGAATTAATGCAAGGTATGAATCAAATGCACCAAAACATGATGGCAGCCATGCAATATAAAGATCCTGATGTTGCTTTTGCAGCAGGTATGTTGCCACACCATATTGGCGCAGTAAAAATGGCGGAAGTTGAATTAAAATACGGAAAAGATCCTGAGATGCGTAAGCTTGCTGAGAATATTATTAACGCACAACAAGCGGAAATTGAACAAATGCAAAAATGGCTTAAAGTGCACAATAAAAAAGCCCTGTAAAACAGGGCATTCATAAGCGGTTTTAAAATTAAAAAGTAATTCGATCACGGTTTCTTTCAAGCGTTGCTTTACCAATCCCTTGCACTTCTAATAGTTGTTCAGCACTCGTGAAATTACCGTGTTTTTCACGATATTGCACTATCGCTTTTGCTTTTTTCGCACCGATTCCTGTTAAGGCTTTTTGAATTTCACTAACGGTTGCCGTATTGATATTCAATTTATCGCTCACAGTAGCCGGTGCAACTTGAGCCTCAGTTTGAGTAGCCACAACAGGTTGAACAGCCTGCTCTGCAGTTTTTTCCTCAGCAAAAGCCGAAGAGGCAACCAGAGCGCCACACAATACAACTGAAGTAAATAATGTTTTCATTAATTTCATAGAGGTTTCCTTTTAATATGAACATGTTGACGAGCATATCAACACAGTCATTTTTTATGCTTTCAAGAAAACGCTCAAGATTCTTACCGCACTTCTGCGATTCAGATCGCAAAAATTCTTAATTTGCATGAAAAAACAAAGGGCTTATCATTTACGACAAGCCCTTAAGATTAGTTAACTTCTTTTATTCTCAGCTCTTTTGGAACTTCAAAGAACATATTTTCTTCTAAACCTTGCAGCTCTTCTATAGTATCCGCACCAAACTCTTTTAAGCGGGAAATAATCGATTGGACTAATTCTTCTGGTGCAGACGCGCCAGCTGTAATCCCAATGGTTTTCACATCATTAAACCAATCCGCTTGAATATCGGAAGGATCATCAAGAAGCTGTGATTTAACCCCCATTCGAGACGCTAATTCAGCTAAGCGATTTGAATTTGATGAATTTTTAGAACCAACTACCAATACCAAATCAGATAATTTTGCCAATTCTCGCACCGCTTCTTGACGATTAGTTGTCGCATAACAAATATCGTTTTTGTGTGGACCTTGAATAGCAGGATATTTTTCCTTTAATACAGCAATGGTTTCTGCCGTATCATCTAGCGACAAAGTGGTTTGCGTCATAAAGGTTAAATCATCATTTTCTTGCATTGGCAAACGCGCAATATCTTCTACTTTTTCAATCAGGAAAATACCGCCATCTTCATTACTATACTGCCCCATTGTGCCTTCAACTTCAGGATGTCCTTTATGCCCAATCAAAATCGCTTTTGTCCCTTTTCGACTTGCACGCGCAACTTGCATATGTACTTTAGTTACCAAAGGACAAGTGGCATCAAATACTTTGAGATTACGGTCTTTCGCTTCTTGTCGAACGGCTTGAGATACACCATGCGCAGAAAAAATAACGATAGCGCCATCAGGTACTTCGCTTAATTCTTCCACAAAGATTGCACCACGATCACGTAATCCGTTCACAACAAATCGGTTATGCACCACTTCATGACGAACATAAATCGGTGCGCCATGAATTTCTAAAGCTAGTTCAACAATACTAATGGCGCGATCTACACCGGCACAAAATCCTCGTGGATTCGCTAAAATTATTTTCATTTCTGACCGCACTTTTCTACTTGTTTATCTTGTACTTTTTTCTTTTCGCTCTTAAAAGCATCCAATGCTAATAACCCTGCGCCAATACAAATGGCAATATCGGCAATATTAAACACAGGATAATGATAAATATCCCAATAGAAATCAAAGAAATCCACGACGAAACCATTGTAAGCGCGATCTACCATATTCGCTAATGCACCACCAATAATCAGTGCATAAGCAGAATTTTGGATTTTTTGTTCGGCATTATTTTTTGCTAAAAAATAAACCAACATGCCAGAGATAGCCAACGCTAACAAAATAAAGAAATATTGTTGCCAGCCACTATGATCCGCTAAGAAACTAAATGCCGCACCATAATTGCGAACATAGGTAAGATTGAAAACAGGCAACACATTAACGCTTTCATACAAATCAAATTTTTGTACCACAATGTATTTAGTGAGCAAATCAACCACGAAAGCGACTGCACTTAACCATAAAAACGAAAGCCCTGATTTTTTGGACATAATATTTCCTTATTAAAAAAATTCCGCTAATTCTAGCATAAGCCGATAAATGATAAAGCACGATCTTATTTACTGAACGGCTTCTGGTAATTTTGCTGGATCATCAGCCAATTCTTTGACATTTACCACTTTCTTCCAATCGAATACCTTAATTTCCTGTTTATCAGGATGGAAGAAATCCACGCCTTGTAAATGTTTTTCCTTAATCCCCATCCAATCAGCAAAACCATAAACAAAATTAAATGCAGATTGTGGCGTTTTTATTTTTTCTACCTTTTGGCTATCACTCGAAAACATAACGAAAGGAATTTCATAATCTTGTTTATAAAGATTATTTGGATGCAATGATAAGCCTTTAGAATCCTCATAATGAGCAAGCCCGTGATCAGAAAAGTAAATCACCGAATAGGGTTCATTTTGTGCCACCAATTGTAAATTTAATTTTTCTAAAAACTGATCCGTATATTTAATCGATTCTAAATAACAAGACATAGATTGATTAATAAAATAATTTTTAACCTCGTACGGAAGACGCTCGCAAAAGGCTGGATGTGAACCCATTAAATGAATCACAATTAATTTTGGATTCGTAATATTTTCTTTTAAGGCTTTATCTAATACGGGCAACATTTCATCGTCATAAACTTTTTTAGAGTTATAACCTAACGGCTTCATAAAAATTGTTTCATCCGCACTTTGACCAATACGAGAGGCCATCGTATCAAATTCCCCAATTTTGCCTTGGTTAGAAATCCAATAGGTTTTCACACCCGCTTTTTTGGCTAAAGAAATAATATTATCCGTATAAACCGTTTCCCCTTTATCTGCTCGATACAAGGTGCGTTGTAAAGACGGTTGCGTATTTGGTGCCGCAGAATAATAGTTTTCAAAAACTGTGCCTTTCACACGCTCTAAAAATGTAGTGGTTTTCAATGGAAAGCCATATAACGACATATAATCTTTTCGCATGCTTTCACCGATAATCAAAATATAATTTTTATACTTTGGCGTGAAAGATTGAATATCCCATTGAGAAGGCGCATTAACGGATTGATTTAGAAAATCTCGTTGTTCTAAATACAGATCATTCATACGATCAAATTCTGAGTAAAACAGAACAGGATAAAAACGGAATTTATACGCATAGTTCCAATCAGAAAATTGATTGTAAGAAAAAACTAATAATATGCCGATAACACCTGTATTCAGCCATTTAAATGCTTGTTGTTTAGCATGAAAACTTAATTTCATTAAAACAACAAATAGGATGAGATAACTAGCTTGAAATAAAAATATCCAAAAAGGAATGGTTGTGTAGTATTCCAAAGTTTCATTAATATTTGTTTCATAAACAGAAGCGATAATACCCAAAGATGGAATACCATAGAAAAAACCAGCAGAACAATAAAATAGCGCGCTGAGAAATAATACAGTGATCAATATTCTCCCAAGCCAAGGGGTGAAATAAAAAGAAATCACCGTGATAACAAATAAAATTGCGTAATCTGAAACGGGAATATTCTCACTTAATACATTACCCAACCCCATATTGGTAAAAATGGAGAAAATAACCAATAAGAGATAAAACCACATTGTTTTAGAGCGAATCATTTCTTTCTCTAACATAATCTCTACTTCCTTTTGTACAAAAGTAAAAAAGTGCGGTTAAAATAAACCGCACTTTTCTGTTTTACAACGAATTTAATTATGCAAAATAGCGCACTTCACCATTACCCGCCACATTTTCTACACAACGTGGACAAAGTGTTGGATGTTCTGAATTTACACCAATTTTGTCAGAATAATGCCAGCAACGTGGGCATTTTTCACCGTTAGAACGAGCTACATTCACTGCAATACCTTCTAACTCACCCGCAGCCACATCTGCAGGTTTGTCTGCTAATGCTTTCACTTCTGCTTTTGAGGTGATTAACACGAAACGTAATTCATTGCCTAATTGTTCTAACAATGCACGATATTCGCCATTCGCATAAAGGGTCACTTCTGCTTCTAAACCACCACCGATCACTTTATCGTTACGCGCAATTTCTAATACGCGGTTCACTTCTGAACGAACTTTAATCAGCTGTTGCCAGTAAGCATCATCTAATTTTTCATTCTCGCCTAAACCAAATAAGCCTTGATAGAATTCTTCAGTAAATACGAATTCTGCACGACCACTTTCGGTTTGTGGCAAGTGTTGCCAAATTTCATCGGCAGTGAAAGATAAAATCGGCGCCATCCAACGAACTAATGCTTCAGCAATATGCCATAACGCAGTTTGACAACTACGACGAGCAAGGCTGTCTGCTTTTGTTGTATATTGACGATCTTTGATAATATCTAAATAGAATGAGCCCATTTCTACCGAACAGAAACGCATTAAACGTTGTACCACAGTGTGGAATTGGTAATTATCATAGGCATCTTTAATTTCATTTTGTGCATCTAATGCACAAGCTACCGCCCAACGATCTAGACTAATCATTTCTTCTGGTTTGACTAAATCACGTTTTGGATCAAAACCATTCAAGTTTGCTAATAAGAAACGCGCGGTATTACGAATACGACGATAGCTGTCAGCCGCACGTTTTAAGATCTCATCAGAAACAGTCATTTCACCAGTGTAATCTGTTGAAGCAACCCATAAACGTAAAATATCACCACCGAATTTATCCATGACTTCTTGTGGGGTCACGATGTTACCGATAGATTTTGACATCTTACGGCCTTGACCATCCACGGTAAAACCATGAGTTAATACTTGTTTGTATGGTGCTTTGCTGTCTGTTGCGGTAGAAAGCATTAAAGAAGACATAAACCAGCCACGGTGTTGGTCAGAACCTTCTAAATACATATCGATATCTTGACCGTTAAATTCTAGACGATTCGCGACAACAGAGGAATAGGTTGATCCTGAGTCAAACCATACGTCAAGGGTATCCGGCACTTTTCGATAGGTTTCAGCATCCGCCCCTAATAATTCTTTTTCGTCTAAATCCCACCATGCTTGAATGCCAGCTTTTTCTACACGTTTTGCTACTTCTTCAAGTAACTCTAAGGTACGCGGATGAAGTTCTTCGGTTTCTTTATGCACGAATAAGGTCATCGGCACGCCCCAAGTACGTTGACGGGAAATACACCAGTCTGGGCGGTTTTCAACCATTTTTTCGATACGTGCTTGACCCCAATCTGGAATCCAGCGAACTTGTTTGATTTCGCCTAATGCTTGTTGGCGTAAACCTTGAGTTTCCATACCGATAAACCATTGTGGTGTTGCACGGAAAATAATTGGCGTTTTGTGGCGCCAGCAGTGTGGGTAGCTGTGTTTGATTTTCTCAACTTTTAATAAGTTGCCCACTTCTTGTAATTTTTCAACAACCAATGGATTGGCTTCAAATACGCCTTTGCCTGCAAAGAATTCAGTCGTTGAAATAAATTTACCATCATTAGATACAAGACCCGCCATCGGTAAATCATATTGTTTACCCACAACAAAGTCGTCTAAACCATGATCTGGTGCAGTGTGTACTAAACCTGTACCGCCATCGGTAGTCACGTGATCGCCTAAAATTACCGGCACGGTGAAATCATAGAACGGATGGTTAAAGCGTACTAACTCAAGTGCTTGACCTTTTACTGAACCTAAAACTTCAACTTGTTCTACGCCCACGGCTTTCGCCACAGACTCCACTAATTCAGCAGCTAAAATCACACGCTCATCGCCAAGTTGTACCAAGTTGTATTCTAAGTCTGCATTTACCGCAATCGCACGGTTAGATGGCATTGTCCAAGGTGTGGTAGTCCAAATGACTGCAGATAATTTGCCATGGCCTTTGCCTACTGCGTTAAATTTCTCTTCGATTTCAACCGCACTTACTGCAGGAAAACGCACATAGATAGATGGAGAAACTTTGTCTTCATATTCCACCTCTGCTTCTGCTAAAGAAGAGCCACAATCCAAACACCAGTGCACTGGTTTTGAACCTTTATATAAATGACCGTTTTCAATCACTTTACCTAAAGTGCGGATAATATTCGCTTCGGTATCGAAGTTCATCGTTAAATAAGGATTATCCCAATCGCCCAACACGCCTAAACGGATAAAATCTTTTTTCTGACCCTCTACTTGTTCCGCGGCGTATTCACGGCATTTTTGGCGGAATTCAGCGGCAGTCACTTTCTCGTTTGGTTTACCCACCAAGCCTTCTACTTTTAATTCAATTGGCAAACCATGACAGTCCCAGCCTGGAATATAAGGCGAATCAAAACCTAATGCCGTTTTGGATTTAATAATAATATCTTTCAGAATTTTGTTTACTGCGTGACCAATATGAATGTTACCGTTCGCATACGGAGGGCCATCATGCAGAATAAAAGATTTTTTGCCTTTGCTCGCTTCACGAATTTTTTTGTAAAGATTTTTCTCGTACCAATTTTTCAACATATCAGGTTCGCGCTTAGCTAAATCACCGCGCATTGGAAAACTGGTTTCCGGTAGGTTAAGAGTGTTTTTGTAATCGACTGTCATTTTATTTTCCAATTTTTACATTTTAAAATTAACTGTTAAAAAACGCTTTCGCAGTTTCTACGTCTTTCTCAATTTGCATTTTTAAATCATCAAAAGACGGAAATTTAATCTCGTTTCTAATCTTGTGGCAGAATTCCACTTCCACTATTTGGCCATAAATATTCTGAGAAAAATCAAATAAATGAACTTCTAATAATTGCATTAATCCATTTATAGTTGGGCGTTTTCCCATATTTGCCACGCCATTAAAAATCTCGCCTGACTTTAACCGCACTTTTACGGCATAAACGCCTTTGATTGGATTGACTTGTCTATGCAAACGAATATTTGCCGTTGGAAATCCTATTGTTCTGCCTAACTTATTACCATGAATCACACGCCCGAAAATACGATAAGGTTTACCGAGTAAATTTTCTGCAAGTTGTAAATCATCATTCGCCAACGCTTCGCGAATCGCAGTGCTACTAATTCGCTGTTCATCTAGACAAAAGCTACGGTTATCTTCAACAACAAAACCGAAACGCTGACCAGCTGCTTGCAACATTGCAAAATTGCCTTGGCGTTTTGAGCCGAACTTAAAATCATCGCCAATACTTAAAAATTTCACATGTAGATGATTAACAAGCGTTTCTTCAATAAAAATATCAGCTGGTTGCTCAGCAAAAGTGCGGTCAAATTTCGCCACAATTACGACATCAACCTTAGCCTTTTCTAGATAATAAACTTTGTCACGCAAACGCATTAAACGCGCTGGTGCATTTTCTCTCATAAAATATTCACGTGGCTGTGATTCAAATAACAATACCGCCATGGGTAAATTTAATTCGTCAGCCTTTTGACGTAAATGGCGAAGGACTGCTTGATGCCCTAAATGCACGCCATCAAAATTGCCGATCGTTAGCGCACAACCTTGTAAAACACGATTTGCATTATGAAGCCCGCGAATTAATTGCATGTCCTTATCCATGAAAATAAGAGAATTTCGGCATTATAGCGAGAAGTTAGTTTTTTGTCAGCAAATGGTGCTTTTGAACGCCTAATAAAATCAACGTTGCACCATAAACTATTGCGGCTAATACAATCAACCAAACAAGCCAATAAACACGCATGAAGAAATCCATTTTCGCCCATTGGTTGATTTCAGGCACGTAATACCAAACTGCCGCACCCATTGCGATTGCTGCCAATAAAACTTTTCCAAAAAAGACCGCACTTTTACGTGAGAAATGGTACACATCCGCTTTAGCTAAGCCACGATAGAGTAAGTAGGCGTTAAGGGTTGCCGACATTGCTGAAGCAATTGCTAATCCTACATAGCTGAAAGGAATCGCCAATAAGTTAAAGCCCATATTACTCACCATGGCAATAATGCCGATTTTCACTGGCGTTTTGGTATCTTGTCGAGCGTAATAGCCATTGGCGAGGATTTTAATCAACATAAAGCTAAGCAAACCCGCATTAAAGGCCCATAAAGAATAAGAGGCGGCATAAACATCATTTAGCATGAAATTTCCACGCATAAAGAGCGTAAGTAACATTGGCTGAGCCAATACCGCAATACCAATGGCAGTAGGAACGCCAAGTAATAAAATCATTCTCACGCCCCAATCCATTGTATTACGAAAATCAACCGAACTTTTATCTGAATCGCCTTCACGATTGACGTGGTGACGAGCAAGTGTTGGCAAAATTACGGTAGAAATAGCAATGCCAAATAAACCGAGAGGAAATTCCAGTAAACGGTCGGAGTAATACAACCAGCTAATAGAGCCCGTCATTAAGAAACTCGCAATCACTGTATCCAGCAAAAGATTAATTTGACTTACCGATACACCAAATAAAGCAGGGATCATTAATTTACGAATTTTGGTTACGCCTTCATCTCGCCAAGCCCATTTGGGTTTAACCAGTAAACCGGCTTGTTTCATAAATGGAATTTGGAATAAGAACTGTAATAATCCGCCAAGAAAAATCCCGATAGCCAGTGCAAGATCTGGATTGTCCATTTGTGGTGCAAGGAAAAGTGCGGTGGCAATCATCGCTATATTTAATAACACGGGTGAAAAGGACATCACGCCGAATTTCCCAATCGTATTAAGCACAGCTCCAGAAAGCGCGACAAAAGTGACAAACCATAAATAAGGAAAAGTTATTTTAAGGAGAAGAGAGGCTTGTTCAAATTTATGCGCATCAGGGCCATCATTTATCCAATCGGTGAACCAGCCCATCCCAAATAAAGCGGCAATGACAGGCGATCCAACCATCGCGAGGATCGTAACAATACTGACCAATCCCCCAAGGGTACCAGAAACTTTTCCAATAAATTCACGGGTTTTATTAATATCACCAGATTTTTGATATTCTGCGAGAACAGGTACAAAAGCCTGAGAAAAAGCCCCTTCAGCAAATAAACGACGAAGAAAATTTGGAATACGATTAGCAAATAAAAAAACGTCTGCTGCGGCACCAGCACCAATAAGATGAGCGATAACCACATCGCGCACAAGACCTAACACTCTTGATAATAAAGTCATAGAACTAACAACAATGCTAGATTTTAAAAGTCGTTTACTCAAAATATTCTTCTCTACCCTAAAATTTTTGCCTAATTGTATAGAAATTTTGTTTTTACGCTATATTCCGTGAAAAAAAACTGATAAAATCCGCCGCACATCGTTTGTGTGAGCCCATATTGAAAGAGCTTGTAAAAATAACGATACTTACTTTCGGTTGTGTCTCACCGAAATCAACACAAATTTTCCATTGACAAAAGTATAAAAAATCGGCATATTGACGCCCTTTATTTTGTCTATCAATCAACAGAAATTTTAGGAGTTTGACCTTGGCTAATATCAAGTCAGCAAAAAAACGCGCGGTTCAATCTGAAAAACGCCGCCAACACAACGCAAGCCAACGCTCTATGATGCGTACTTACATCAAAAAAGTATATGCTCAAGTAGCAGCAGGTGAAAAAGCAGCAGCTGAAGCAGCATTCGTTGAAATGCAAAAAGTTGTTGACCGTATGGCTTCTAAAGGCTTAATCCACGCTAACAAAGCAGCAAACCACAAATCTAAATTAGCTGCACAAATCAAAAAATTAGCGTAATTTTTAGCTAGAAAGAATAAAAAATAAAACCGCACTTTAAAGTGCGGTTTTTTATTTCATTGAATTTCAGACTAAAGCAACAACATCGATCCCCATTTGATAATATCAAAGAAGAATTTATTTTCATTCGTCGCGATACCATCTTGATTTTTTGGTGTGCCATCTTCATTTTTCTGCACTTCCACCATACCATTTTTATATTGACCTTTCACGACAGCCAAATCATCGCGCGCTTCATTACGTAATTTTAAACACGCCTGTTCAGTTAAAGGCTCAACATTGCCTACTTCGGTACGAAATTTTTTAAACTGATAGCTTGCGTAATTCATCGATTTTTCATCACCTTGAATAATCTTCACATATTGCTCGCCAATAATTTTTTCCAACGGATAGAAAAAGACATATTGTGAGTGAATATAGCTATCTTCTTTAGAAAAATGCTGTTGCAAAATCCGAGTTAAATTTGGGTAAACGCATTGTTCTGCTTGCTTACTTGCAATCGCCCATTGTTTTGCATCTTGATCGGAAAGTTGGTAATCCGCCCCCGCAAATTCACCTGGGATTGCGGATTGTGAGCTACCAAACATTGAGCAGCCAGACAGCAATACTGCCACACCTAAGGTTGCGATTAATTTCACATTTGATCCTTATAAAAGAGAGAATACGCAAAATTCTAGCAATATCTTCACGACAGATAAAGTAGCAAATGAATTTAGTTTTCCTGATCTGAAAAACTTCCGCTATAATGACCGCACTTTTTTACGTTAATTAAAGGAATTCTCATGCAAAATCCAAAAGATGATGTGTTATATGCGCCTGTTGAATGGGTCGACCATAGTGAAGGCTATAGCGACATTCGCTATCATAAATCCACTGATGGTATTGCCAAAATCACGATTAACCGCCCAGAAGTTCGTAATGCGTTCCGTCCACAAACAGTGAAAGAAATGATCACCGCATTTTCTGATGCTCGTTTCGATGAAAATATTGGTGTTATCGTATTAACTGGCGAAGGCGAAAAAGCATTCTGTTCTGGTGGAGACCAAAAAGTGCGTGGCGATTACGGCGGTTACAAAGATGACAGCGGCGTACATCACTTAAATGTATTAGATTTCCAACGCGATATTCGTTCTTGTCCAAAACCAGTTGTAGCAATGGTGGCAGGTTATGCAATTGGTGGCGGTCACGTACTTCATATGCTTTGTGATTTAACGATTGCTGCTGAAAATGCTATTTTCGGTCAAACTGGGCCAAAGGTCGGTTCATTCGATGGTGGTTGGGGCGCAAGCTATATGGCTCGTTTAGTGGGTCAGAAAAAAGCGCGTGAAATTTGGTTCTTATGCCGTCAATATAATGCACAAGAAGCATTAGACATGGGTTTAGTCAATACTGTTGTGCCTTACGCTGATCTTGAAAAAGAAACCGTGCGTTGGTGTCGTGAAATGTTACGCAATAGCCCAATCGCGATTCGTTGTTTGAAAGCGGCATTAAATGCTGACTGTGATGGCCAAGCAGGTCTTCAAGAATTAGCGGGTAACGCAACAATGTTGTTCTACATGACTGAAGAGGGTCAAGAAGGTCGCAATGCGTTTAACGAAAAACGCGCCCCAGACTTCAGTAAATTCAGACGTAACCCTTAAATTATCGTTCTAAAGTGCGGTTAAAAATCTTCATGAATTTTGACCGCACTTTTGTATTGGGAGCAAGCATGGCTGAAAAATCATTTAATCTTTACCGTTATTCCATCCCCGTTGATAGCCAACTTATTCTGCGTGATCGTTTTTTAAAACGCCGTGAAGGCTTAATCGTAAGAGTGAGTTGCAGCAGAGACGGCTGGGGAGAAATCGCCCCGCTACCTGGTTTTAGCGAAGAAACCCTAGACCAAGCTCAAGAACAAGCAATTGAATGGCTAACGACATGGTGCAATGCAAGCTGTGACGCACCTCGCGTCCCATTAGATGGCACCTATCCCTCCGTTGCTTTTGGTATCAGTTGCTCAATGGATGAAATGAAAGGTTATTTACAAGCTGAAGGCAATTATCATACGGCACCACTTTGTTATGGCGATCCAGATGAACTGTACGCTAAACTTGCGAGCATTAAAGGCGAAAAAGTGGCAAAGATGAAAGTGGGAATATACGAAGCCAATCGCGATGGATTAATTGCCGATATGTTTTTAGAAGCCATTCCCGATTTACAATTACGACTAGATGCAAACCGTCATTGGTCGTTAGAAAAAGCGTTACAATTTGCCGCTAAAGTCAAACAGCAACATAGAAAACGTATTCAATTTTTAGAAGAACCTTGTAAAACTCAAGAACTCAGTCGTGAATTTGCAGCTCAAACCGACATCGCAATTGCATGGGATGAATCCGTGCGAGAGCCTAATTTTTGCCTAGAAAAAGAACCGCACTTATCGGCTGTCGTAATCAAACCCACTTTAATTGGTTCAATCCAACGTTGTGCTGAGCTCATTAATCAAGCACATTCGTTAGGTCTAAAAGCGGTTATTAGTTCAAGTATCGAAAGCAGTTTAGGGCTTTCTCAACTTGCGCGAATCGCACAACAATACACCCCGAATGTAACGCCAGGCTTAGACACGTTAGAGTTGATGGAATATCAAGTACTACGTGCTTGGCCTGCTTCTAATTTACCTATTGTGGATTTAGAATCTGAATTTATCACTAAAATTATCTGATTCGACCACCAAAAATCGAAAAACCAGTATAATGCACCACACAAAAAGGATTAAAAATGTCGCAAACACACAGAATTTTGCTGTTAAATGGCCCGAACTTAAATATGTTAGGGGCTCGCGAGCCAAAACATTATGGCAGTATTTCTCTTGCATCCATTGAAGAGAAAATACAAACATTAGCCACTCAGCACAATGTAAAAGTGGAATGTTTTCAAACCAATAGTGAAGAAAAATTAATTAATAAGATCCACGAAAGTTTTCATCAAGTCGATTTTATTTTAATCAATCCTGCGGCTTATACCCATACCAGTGTAGCATTGCGCGATGCACTTTTAGCCGTTTCAATTCCTTTTGTGGAGATTCATTTATCCAACGTGCATAAACGTGAACCATTTCGTCATCATTCTTATTTTAGCGATGTGGCTGAAGGTGTTATTTGCGGTTTGGGTGCAAAAGGTTACGAGTTTGCCTTTTTATTTGCTATCGATTACCTTACTAAAAAATAAGAAAATCGAGCATTTTTGGCGAAATTCACAGAATTTTATCGCAAATTTCCAAAATTTAAGGTAATCTTTGCAACACAAAAACAAGTTTATTCATAACCGCACTTTTTCGTTTAAAAGTGCGGTTAAAATTTCAATCTTTTTAGGAAGAACGTATGGACATTCGTAAAATCAAAAAATTAATCGAATTAGTAGAAGAATCTGGCATTACTGAATTAGAAGTGCAAGAAGAAGAAGGTACAGTACGTATTAGCCGTGCAGCGCCAGCAGTTGCTCCAGCAGCAGTTCAATACGCTGCAGCACCAGTAGTAGCACCAACTCCATCGGCTGCGCCAGCTCAAGCACCAGCAGCTGCGGCACCAGCACCAGCTGCATCTGATGAATTATCAGGCCATCTCGTACGTTCACCAATGGTAGGAACGTTCTATCGCAGTCCAAGCCCAGAAGCAAAAGCATTTGTTGAAGTAGGTCAGTCTGTGAAAGTTGGCGACGCGCTTTGTATCGTTGAAGCAATGAAAATGATGAACCGCATTGAAGCAGACAAAGCTGGCGTAGTAAAAGCAATTCTTATCAACGACGGTGACGCTGTTGAATTCGACGAACCATTAATCGTTATAGAATAATTTCCAATATTTTCGTCGGGCGGACTTTAGTCCGCCTATTTCATATACAAACAATTAGAGCGAATTTATCGTAGGCAATATAAATTGAAATCTGTTCACGCCAAATTTGAGTAGGGAGAACAATATTTCAAAAACCTACATAAAAATTCACGTCTATCTGACTAAACGGACTCTTTTATGTTAGAAAAAGTTGTGATTGCTAACCGCGGTGAAATTGCACTACGCATTTTACGTGCTTGTAAAGAATTAGGTATTAAAACAGTGGCGGTTCACTCCACCGCTGATCGTGATTTAAAACACGTTTTACTCGCTGATGAAACCGTTTGTATCGGTCCAGCACCTTCCGCAAAAAGTTATTTAAATATTCCAGCTATCATTGCTGCCGCCGAAGTAACAGGCGCAGATGCAATTCACCCAGGATACGGGTTTTTATCTGAAAATGCTGACTTTGCTGAACAAGTTGAACGTTCAGGTTTCACTTTCATCGGCCCTACTGCAGATGTCATCCGTTTAATGGGCGATAAAGTTTCAGCTATTAAAGCAATGAAAAAAGCAGGCGTGCCTTGCGTACCGGGTTCTGATGGCCCTGTAGGTAATGATATTGCTAAAAATAAAGAAATCGCCAAACGTATTGGCTATCCAATCATCATCAAAGCATCAGGCGGTGGTGGCGGCCGAGGTATGCGTGTTGTTCGTGGCGAAGACGCATTAGAAGAATCTATTGCGATGACCAAAGCAGAAGCGAAAGCTGCATTCAATAATGATATGGTCTATATGGAAAAATACTTAGAAAATCCACGTCACGTGGAAATTCAAGTGTTATCAGATACTCACGGTAATGCAGTTTATTTGGCTGAACGTGACTGCTCAATGCAGCGTCGTCATCAAAAAGTTGTGGAAGAAGCACCAGCTCCAGGTATTACAGAAGAAGTTCGCCGCGATATCGGCTCTCGCTGTGCAAAAGCTTGTGTAGAAATCGGCTATCGCGGAGCAGGTACGTTTGAATTCTTATATGAAAATGGCGAATTCTATTTCATTGAAATGAATACTCGTATTCAAGTGGAACACCCTGTAACTGAAATGATTACAGGTGTAGATTTAGTGAAAGAGCAATTACGCATTGCAGCAGGCTTGCCAATTTCCTTTAAACAAGAAGACATCAAAGTTAAAGGCCATGCAATGGAATGCCGCATTAACGCAGAAGATCCAAAAACATTCTTACCGTCTCCGGGTAAAGTAAATCACTTACATTCACCTGGCGGTTTGGGTGTTCGTTGGGATTCTCATGTTTATGGTGGCTATACGGTACCTCCACATTACGACTCTATGATCGCAAAACTTATCACTTATGGTGATACACGTGAAGTTGCAATCCGTCGTATGCAAAATGCATTATCTGAAACAATTATTGATGGTATCAAGACCAATATCCCACTTCATGAATTAATTCTTGAAGATGAAAATTTCCAAAAAGGTGGAACAAACATCCACTATTTGGAGAAAAAATTAGGTATGCATGAATAATTAAATTTTAAATGGCTAACAGATGTTAGCCATTTTCACATGTTCCTAAAACTTATTTAATAATAAACACTAGAATCAGCAAAACATTTTGAATTATTCAAAAAAGTTGTAAGATTAGCAAACACAAGGGGCGTATGAAATATACGCCCCTTATACCATTCAAAAATATACTTTCACTTATAAAAATTTTAAGGAAGAAACATGACATTAAAACAACGTTATCAACAAGCTGCCAAGGAGGCTAGTTGGGCATTAGGCCTATCTATTTTATATGTTATAGGTTGGTGCTTATGTGCTTATTTGCCTAAAGAAACTCAAGGGCCGATTGGTTTTCCCCTCTGGTTCGAACTCTCTTGTATTTACTTACCAATTTTATTCATCGTGATTGGTTATTGGATTGTCAAAATTATTTATCAGGATATTTCTCTTGAAATTAACGATCAGGAGAATCAAAAATGAATCTCGGCATTATTCTTCCCTTAATTATTTATCTGACTTTTGTTTTTGGCGCGGCAATTTTCGCTTATGTAAAACGTACAAAAGGCGATTTCCTAACGGAATATTATGTAGGTAACCGCTCCATGACTGGTTTTGTTCTAGCAATGACAACCGCATCAACTTATGCCAGTGCAAGTTCTTTTGTCGGAGGGCCTGGTGCAGCTTATAAATACGGATTAAGCTGGGTATTACTGGCGATGATTCAAGTGCCAGCCGTATGGCTTGCATTAGGTGCATTAGGTAAAAAATTCGCACTATTATCAAGAGAAACCAATGCATTAACGATTAACGATCTTTTCCTTTATCGTTATAAAAACAAATATTTAGTCTGGTTATCAAGCCTTGCCCTTCTTCTCGCATTTTTTGCAGCCATGACTGTGCAATTTATTGGCGGTGCACGTTTATTAGAAACAACCATCGGCATTTCTTATACTCAAGCATTGCTCTTATTTGCTTTAACGGTAGGTATCTATACATTTATCGGGGGATTCCGTGCTGTCGTACTCACGGATACCATTCAAGGTACCGTCATGATTTTAGGTACCATTATTCTCCTTGTAGGAACCATTTATGCGCTCGGTGGTGTAGAAAGTGCGGTTCATAAATTAACAGAAATCGATCCTGCGTTAGTCACGCCTTACGGGCCAAATGGAATGTTAGATTTTCAATTTATGGCTTCCTTCTGGGTGCTCGTCTGTTTCGGTGTCGTAGGGCTTCCACATACTGCTGTTCGATGCATGGCATTTAAAGACAGCAAAGCCTTACATAGAGGAATGCTGATTGGAACAATTGTTCTTTCCATCATTATGTTTGGTATGCACTTAGCCGGTGCACTTGGTCGTGCAGTTATTCCAAATTTAACGGTATCGGATCAAGTGATTCCAACTTTAATGCTAAAAGTATTACCACCTATTATTGCCGGTATTTTCTTAGCCGCACCAATGTCAGCAATTATGTCCACAATTGATGCGCAACTTATTCAATCTTCTTCTATTTTTGTAAAAGATTTATACCTTTCTACAAAACCAGAATCCGCAAAAAATGAGAAAAAAGTGAGTTATTTTTCATCAATTATCACGCTGATTTTGACCGCACTTTTAATCTTTGCCGCCCTCAATCCACCAGATATGATTATTTGGTTAAATCTATTTGCTTTTGGCGGGTTGGAATCCGCATTCTTATGGGTGATTGTGCTAGGTATTTATTGGGATAAAGCAAATGCTTATGGTGCGTTAAGCTCAATGATTGTCGGCTTGGGAAGTTATATCTTGCTCACTCAACTTGGCCTAAAATTATTTAACTTCCATCAAATTGTACCGTCATTAGTATTTGGATTGATTGCATTTTTAGTGGGTAATAAATTGGGCGAACGCCGTATCAATAAAACTCAATTAAAAGTTACCGCACTTTAAGCATTAATCAATATGCTGTCACCTTCTTCTAAATGAGAGGAAGGTGATATTTAATTTTCTCACTTTCAGCAATTTCTACGCTAAAACATAGAATTGGAACAATTCACAGGAATACATCAATGCTCTATCAGATTCTCGCGCTACTTATTTGGAGCAGTTCATTAATCGTCGGTAAGCTTACTTATTCAATGATGGATCCTGTGCTTGTTGTGCAAGTGCGGTTAATTATTGCAATGATTATTGTCATGCCACTCTTTTTACGTCGTTGGAAAAAAATTGATAAACCCATGCGTAAACAGCTTTGGTGGTTGGCATTCTTTAACTACACCGCCGTATTTTTATTGCAATTCATCGGGCTAAAATATACCTCTGCGTCCAGTGCAGTCACCATGATTGGGCTAGAACCGCTGCTCGTTGTATTTGTCGGTCATTTCTTCTTTAAAGACAAAGCAAAATGGTTTCACTGGCTACTCGGCGCAATGGCATTTATTGGCGTGGCGATTTTAATCAATGGTGGAAAAAATAATGAAGGCATTGATAACATCAGTTTATTCGGCTGTTTATTAGTGCTAAGTGCCGGGATCATTTTCGCTGCCGTATTACGTTGGACACAGCGAGTTGTAGCCAAAATCTCAACGCAAGCTTATACCTCCGTCAGCATTGTACTTGGGACCATCACAACATTGCCATTTACGCTATTACTCACAGAAAACTGGCAAATATCATTAAATTCTACGGGTATTGCAGGTTTATTATATCTTGCCATTGGCTGTAGCTGGCTTGCCTATTGGTTATGGAATAAAGGCCTTAATAGTGTGGATGCCAATATCTCCGGTATTTTAGTCGCACTTGAGCCGTTATTCGGCATCTTATTTGCCGTATCATTACTTGGTGAAACACTGTCATTTTCAGCCGCACTTGGTATAACAATCATCATGCTTGCCACTCTTGGCTCGACTTTACTGCCGAAACTTTTGAAAAAATCGGTATAATACGCCCCATTTTATGAAATAAAGGAAAAAACAAATGGCTTGGATTCAAATTCGCCTAAATAGCACCAATGAAAAAGCAGAACAAATAAGTGATTTTTTAGAAGAAATCGGCTCCGTTTCTGTGACTTTTATGGATAGTCAAGACACCCCGATTTTTGAGCCTTTGCCTGGTGAAACTCGTTTATGGGGCAACACCGATGTTATTGCGTTATTTGATGCAGAAACAGATATGGCAGAAATAGTCCGCTTATTAAAAGAAGCGAAACACTTAGATAGCAATACGGCATACAAAATTGAACAAATAGAAGATAAAGACTGGGAGCGCGAGTGGATGGATAACTTCCACCCAATGCAATTTGGTAAGCGTTTATGGATTTGTCCAAGTTGGCGTGATGTGCCTGATGAAAATGCCGTCAATGTGATGCTCGACCCAGGTTTAGCGTTTGGTACAGGCACGCATCCTACAACCGCACTATGTTTAGAATGGCTAGATGGCCTAGATTTAAAAGATAAAACCGTCATTGATTTTGGTTGTGGTTCAGGCATTTTAGCTATTGCCGCATTAAAACTTGGTGCGAAAAGTGCGGTGGGAATTGATATCGATCCACAAGCGATTCTAGCCAGTCGCAATAATGCCGAACAAAATGGCGTTGCAGATCGCCTACAGCTGTTCTTATCTGATGAAAAACCCTCTGATTTAAAAGCTGATGTCGTGGTGGCAAATATTCTTGCTGGCCCTCTCAAAGAACTTTACCCCATCATTAGCCAACTTGTTAAACCTAATGGCGACCTTGGTTTATCGGGCATTTTAGAAACTCAAGCTCAATCGGTATGTGATGCCTATACGCAAACATTTGCGTTAGAGCCAGTCGCAGTCAGAGAAGAATGGTGCCGAATTACGGGTAAGCTAAAAACGCTTTAATTTCTTTTTGTCAATCAAAAAAAGTGTATTTTTTAAACAAATTTCACTTTGCAAAGTAAGGCAAAATGCGTATTATAGCCAGCCTTGTCGGTCGTCGACCAGTTCGACACTTATTAGATTTAGACTTGCTAGGAAGGTAACGTAAAATGCGAATCGGTTCATACCAATTAAAAAATCGTGTTTTACTTGCACCAATGGCAGGCATTACCGACCAGCCTTTCCGTCGTCTTTGTGCATATTATGGTGCTGGACTCACATTTTCAGAAATGATGTCCACAAATCCGCAAGTTTGGCATACCGAAAAATCCAAATTGCGTTTGGCACATAGCGAAGATTTAGGTCTTAATGCCGTGCAAATTGCAGGTAGTGATCCACTCAAGATGGCGCAAGCTGCTGCTATCAACGTGGAATATGGCGCTCAAATCATTGACATTAATATGGGATGCCCCGCCAAAAAAGTAAATCGCAAACTCGCAGGCTCTGCGTTGTTGCAATTTCCAGATTTGGTGGAAAAAATCTTGCGAGAAGTAGTGTCCGCCGTCAATGTGCCAGTGACCTTAAAAATTCGCACAGGCTGGGATAAATCTAATCGAAACTGCGTTCAAATCGGCAAAATTGCAGAACAATGTGGCATACAAGCATTAACGGTGCATGGTCGTACACGCGCTTGTCTTTTTGAAGGCGAAGCTGAATATGACAATATCAAAGCCGTTAAACAAGCGATTGCCATACCGGTTATAGCCAATGGTGATATTGATTCTACTCGGAAAGCAAAATTCGTTCTCGATTATACCGGAGCGGATGCCATTATGATCGGTCGTGCTGCGTTAGGTAACCCTTGGTTATTTCAAGCAGTGGAAAGCCTAATTGAGTATGATTCGGTAAGCCAAATGCCAAGTTTAAACGAAAAGTGCGGTCAAATTTTGCGTCATATTCAAGAATTACATCAATTCTATGGCGAACAAAAAGGCTATCGCATTGCGCGTAAACACGTGGCTTGGTATTTACAGGGAATTCAACCTGATTCCGTTTTTAAACAGACTTTTAATGCAATTAGTGATCCGAAAGAGCAACTCATTGTATTGGAAGATTTTTTCAATTTAATTTTGGATAAAGAAAAATGTTAGAACAACAACGTAGTCCTGCTGAAGCCTTAACGGTATCAGTATTAAATGCGCAATCACAAGTGACCAACAAACCATTACGCGATTCAGTAAAACAAGCATTGCGTAATTATTTAGCACAATTAGATGGTCAAGATGTGAATGATCTTTACGAATTAGTATTAGCGGAAGTTGAACACCCGATGTTAGATATGATTATGCAATACACTCGCGGTAACCAAACTCGCGCAGCCAATATGCTTGGTATCAATCGTGGTACATTACGTAAAAAACTAAAAAAATACGGTATGGGCTAAGTTATACGTTTTTTTAGATCAGAAAAGGGAGAACATTTTAATGTTCGCCCTTTTCATTCAATCAGATAAAGCACAAGCTATAACCTGTGCTTTAAATTTATTTTAAAATCAACCGCGCTTTATTCTACGGTGACGGATTTCGCTAAGTTACGAGGTTGATCTACATCAGTACCTTTAATTAAAGCCACATGATAAGAAAGCAACTGCATTGGGATGGTATAAAAAATCGGTGCAACGATATCATTGACTTTCGGCATCGTGATGATTTTCATTCCCTCACTTGGTGTAAAGCCTGCTTCTTTATCGGCAAATACGCATAATTGACCGCCACGAGCACGAACCTCTTCAATGTTCGATTTTACTTTCTCTAATAATTCATTATTTGGCGCCACAACAATTACTGGCATATCGGCATCAATCAACGCTAATGGACCATGTTTCAATTCTCCGGCTGCGTACGCTTCAGCATGAATATAAGAAATCTCTTTCAATTTCAAAGAGGCCTCTACGGCAATTGGGTAAAATGCACCACGACCTAAGAAAAGCGCATGATGTTTTTCAGCAAAATCCTCAGCCAATGCTTCAATTTCTGTATCGAATGCTAATGCTTTTTCAATTTCAGCAGGTAAAGATTGCATTGCTTTGATAATCTCATGCTCTTTTTCTGCAGAAATATGACCTTTAACTTTACCAAGTGCCGTCACCAACATTAATAACGCAGCAAGCTGTGTCGTAAATGCTTTTGTTGATGCCACCCCAACTTCAACACCGGCACGCGTCATAAATGCAAGATCTGATTCGCGTACTAGCGAAGATCCAGCAACATTACAAATTGTTAATGCCGCCATGTAGCCCTTTTCTTTCGCTAAACGAAGCGCCGCCAAAGTATCGGCTGTTTCGCCAGATTGAGAAAGGGTAATCAATAAGCTATTTGGGCGTGTAACAAATTTGCGATAACGAAACTCTGATGCAATTTCAACATCACAGCTCACGCCAGCCAAAGATTCAAACCAATAACGCGCCACCATACCTGCATTATAAGATGTTCCACAAGCAACAATTTGAATATGCTCAACTTTTTCTAAAATGTCTTTTGCGCCATTACCGATTGAATCGACAATCACATTTTCATGATTGATACGCCCTTCCATTGTATTGATAAGTGCGGTTGGCTGTTCGTAAATTTCTTTCTGCATAAAATGACGGAATTTACCTTTCTCTGCCGCGTCATTTTCAAGATTAGATTCGTGAATTTCACGCTCAACTTTATTGCCGTAAGTATCATAAATATCAACTGTACGACGTGTAATTTCTGCAATATCCCCTTCTTCTAAAAAGATAAAACGGCGGGTAACACTTAAAAGCGCAAGTTGATCTGAAGCTAAGAAATTTTCACCAATACCTAAACCAATCACAAGCGGACTACCAGAACGAGCCGCAACTAAATGCTCAGGATGACGACTATCCATTACCACCATACCGTATGCGCCCGTGAGTTGTTTTACTGCTTTTTTCACAGCGTCTAAAAGTGAATCCGTGCTACGCATTTCCCATTCGACGAGGTGAGCAATCACTTCAGTATCGGTTTGCGATAAAAAGACATAACCACGAGATTTTAATAATTCTCGAAGTTCTTCATGATTTTCAATAATACCATTATGTACTACGGCAAAAGTGCCTGACGCATGGGGATGAGCATTGGTTTCTGAAGGTTCACCATGAGTCGCCCAACGCGTATGCGCAATCCCTGTACCACCAATCAATGGTTTCTCCGATACTGCCTCATCTAATGCTTTAACTTTACCTAAGCAGCGCACGCGTTGTAATTCATGATGTTCATTTACCACTGCAACGCCTGCAGAATCATAACCACGATATTCCAAACGATGTAAACCATTAATTAAGATTTCTGCTACATCACGTTGCGCTACCGCGCCGACAATACCACACATAAGCTTTCCTTATTGTTAATTAAAGAAAAAATACATCTACTTTTTTAACCGCACTTTATACGCAAATGACTTCTACGCCATGAGCTAAAATGGCTTGTTTATCTTGTTCTGACAATCCTGTATCAGTAATAAGCACATCAATTTGTTGCCAAGTTAATTCTAAATTTGGCATTTTTCGACCAATTTTCTGAGATTCCACCATGACAACAACTTCACGAGAAACTTCCGCCATCACCTGGCTTAATCCTACAAGTTCATTAAAAGTCGTAGAACCTCGCGCTAGATCAATGCCATCGGCACCAATAAAAAGTTGGTCAAAATCGTAAGAACGTAGCACCTGTTCAGCTACTTTTCCTTGAAACGATTCTGAACGAGTATCCCAAGTTCCACCAGTCATCAGCAACGTTGGCTCATTTTCTAATGCTCTCAATTCTGTTGCCACCGAAAGCGAGTTCGTCATGACCACTAAGCCTTGTTTTAAATTAAGTTGTTTAATCAAAGCCGCCGTAGTACTACCGCTATCTACGATAATACGATTATGATCACGAATACGTTCAGCGGCGGCCTTCGCTATGACAAACTTTCGTTTCGTAAATTCATCATTTTCGTTTTCATCCATAATTTCTTTTGGCATTAAAATTGCGCCGCCGTATTTACGCAATAAAAAACCATTTGTTTCTAGCGCACTTAAGTCTTTACGAATAGTCACTTCAGATATATCAAAAAGCTGCACTAGCTGTTCTACACTCACCTCACCTTGTTCTTGCAAAAGTTGCATAATAGTATGGCGACGTTGTTTAGTATTACGAGGCTGGCTATTTTTTTTCATAAAGCTATCCTTAAATGCAATAAGTTTTGGTTCGAAAGTTTATGTAAACAATATTGTTTTGTAAAGTAAATTTTAGGTAACAAAAAACCCTGCTCATTGGCAGGGTTTAAAATCATTCAAATATTAATTATTTGATTGCATCTTTTAACGCTTTACCAGATACAAATGCTGGCACTTTAGATGCTGCGATTTGGATTTCAGCACCAGTTTGAGGGTTACGACCAGTACGTGCAGCACGCTCATTTACTTTAAATGTACCGAAACCGATTAATTGTACAGGTTCACCTTTTTTGAGGCTTGCAGTAATCGCTTCTAAAGTAGCTTCTAACGCAGCTTTAGCTTGTTTTTTGTTTAATTCTGCAGCACTTGCAATTGCGTCAATTAAATCTGTTTTGTTCATAAATTTGTACCTTCTGTTAAATAAAAATTTGACTCTTCAAAATATGCCTGCGGGCTAACCACAAAAGCTGTGCAAAGGATAATCTAACTTACGATGAATTAAAAGCAAGATTTTTAAAAATTGTGACAAATCTCACGTTATTGATGAAATTCTATACCAATATTAGAGATTCCCTCGGCTCGGATCTCATTTTTTAAATCTAAAATTAATTCAATATCACGTTTTTCACATTCTTTAAGTAAACGATAAATCTGCCATTGCACATCAAGTTCAGCTTGAATATCTTCACTTTCTTTAAGTTCACTTTCCGACCAATCTCGCCCCGTTTCAGTTTCCAATAAACTCGTTACCGTTCCTAAAGAAATTAAACTCATTTCCACCGCTCTTTCTAATGTTTCACCAGCGATAATAGCATGTAAAATTTCAGCTAAAGCCTGACATGCATCTAATGCAGGTACAACACCAAAACTCTCATAATCATTCACATCAGGAATAATCGTTTCTAATTTTTCCAACTGATTTTCAAAGTTGATCTTGGCATCTTTAACCGTTAAATATTCCCACACCAAATTGAGAATATTTTGATACGTTTTGACTTCAGCGCTAAGCTCGTTCATTTGACAGAACAATTTAAAATTTGGTGCCATACGTTCACATAAAGCAGCCATAAAAGTAAGATGTTGCCAACTTTCTAAGTTTTCTAAGCGTTTATGAATCGGATTTCGCATCTTATTTCCTTAATTTGCAAGAGTTGGAATGTCATTTATTTTCCGCTTTACAAAGTTCAAGCGTCGCATGAATTAATTTGCGAGCGATAGTACCTGTTGGCGGTAATTCTGGCAAGGGTTGATCATAAGAAAACCACTGTGCATCATGAATTTCACTTTCCTGCAAAGTAATTTCACCGCTCTCATAATCAGCAAGAAAACCGACCATTTGAGAATTCGGAAATGCCCAAGGCTGGCTACCAAAATAACGAATATTTTTTATCAAAATCCCTGTTTCCTCAAAAACCTCTCTCCGCACCGTTTGTTCAAATGTTTCACCAACCTCTACAAAACCTGCAAGAGTGGTATACATTCCTCCGTTCGGGTGATAATGACGCTTGTGATTAGCAAGCAATATTTCTTTGCCACGTCGAACCGCAACAATAATGGATGGGCAAATCACAGGATAAGTTCGATACCCGCAGTGAGTACATTGCACGGCAAGTTCATCTTGAGTTTGTTGTGTTTTATGACCGCACTTTCCACAGAATTTATGGGTTTTCAGAAAATGATTAATTTCCACACCACGACTTAATATATGGAATTCATCCTCTGGCAGTGAAAGTAATCTACGCAAACTTACATATTCTCGTTCATCACTTTGTTGCTCAGCCACAAGCCACAACGGATGATTTTTCCATTCACCGATTTGCATTGCCTGCAATTCTTCGATTCCAAGGGTTTTAGCCGTACCACAAGGCAACTCATTATTCAGCAAATAAAGATTCGAACCTTGAGTAAACAACCAATAACCAAAATCATCCGGATTAAGTGTTTTCATTTTTTACTCCATAAAAATAACCGCACTTTCAAAAGTGCGGTTATTATAAGTCTTCTTTTTACAACTCACTAATAATAAGAGTGCTCTCCACGCTGATGCTCAGTTACATCTTTTGCACCTTTTAATTCATTCGGGAATAGGCTAATAAGTTGTTTTTCTACGCCATCTTTTAACGTAACATCCACCATTGAGCAACCATTACAGCCACCACCGAATTGTAATATTGCGTAACCATCTTCAGTAATTTCAATTAAGGTGATACGTCCACCATGACTTGCAAGCTGTGGATTAATTTGAGTTTGAATCACATATTCAACACGTTCAATTAATGGCGCATCATCAGCCACCTTACGCATTTTGGCATTCGGTGCTTTTAAGGTAAGTTGTGCACCAAGTTCTTCGGTAACATAATCAATTTCTGCTTCTTCTAAGAAAGGCAGGCTGACCTCATCAATAAATGCAGAAAAAGTGTCATATTTCATTTCAACATCACTTTCTTCTACGGCATTCGGTGGGCAATAAGATACGCCACATTCTGCGTTAGGTGTGCCTGGATTAACCACGAAAATACGAATATTCGTTCCTTCTTCTTGCGTGTCTAAAAGTTTTCTAAAATGCGCTTGTGCAGCATCAGAAATAGCGATTTGCTGGGTTGCTTGTTCCATAATTATGTCCTAAATACTTGATAGAAAGTATCAGGAATAATACGCTCATCGCGCTTTTTTTTCCAGTGCTTTATATTAAGCCCGCGCCAGCCCCCAGACTTGGATCTCCTCTACACCTAATTTTCGCAACAATTTTGAGATTTCATTGAGCGTAGAACCGGTAGTAATTACATCATCCACCAGCGCGACACGACGATAAGGAAATCCATTTTTCGAAACAGCAAGAGAAAAGGCATTTTTTAAATTCTGACGACGATCTTTTGCACTCAAACCACGTTGAGTATGAGTGTGTCTCATGCGTTTTACGATATTGTTCAAATTAGGAATATCCAGCCAACGACTTAATTGCCGAGATAATAAATCTGCCTGATTATAACCCCGTCGCCACTGACGAAAATGATATAAAGGCACTGGAATGATTGCTTCTGGCAATTTAAGTTGATGCGTTCGTTTAGCATCACGCACCGCAAGATATAAAAGCCGAGCCAAAGTGCGGTCAACCCAAAATTGATTTTGAAATTTAAAACGGTGAATCAATATCGAAAGAGGTTCAATATAATGCCCAATAATGACTATCTTATCCCAACTAGGTTCCTGTTTAAGACAATTACCACAATGCTGCGCATAATATTGCAATTCCGCACCACAATGACCGCAATAAGGAAAAGATTTAATTTGTTTTTGGCAACCCGAACATAGCCCATTTTTTGCGATATGAAGATTGCCACGACAGTGGATACAGCGAAAATTGAAGAAATTCATTTGATCCTTATTAGTGATTACTGCAACTTAGGGTAGATTTAGTAACCTAAGGTAGGTATACCCTAGGCTAATCACAATGCTACCCCGCTGGGGTAGATGTAATCGTTCCCCAAAGGGGAACTACGATTACTATCACTAACCGTGGGTATACTTACCCACGGCTTACAAATCTAGAGTAGGCATAAGCGTTCCCCAAAAACCACTAAACATTTTCCTCAAACCATTCTACGTTAAAATCTATTCCTTCACGTTGAAATAGGCTCTTCATTTCATCATTGAAATGGGTTTCTTTGTGATGATGTTTTTGATTCTTAATATAATTAATAAGTTGATATTTATCCCTGTCGCTATAAGTTAATGCGCAATATCCTACTGACCAAGCCGTAAATTCTGGAAATAATGATTTATTTTCATCTAAAAAACAGTGTGTCGATTTTTTTAATTTACGAACAAATTCAGCCACTGAAATCGTTTGGTGTAATTCAACAAATAAATGTAGATGATCTGGCATACCATTAATTCGATGAAGTATAGAATGGTGTGATTTAACAAATCCCCAAATGTAATCATAGAGAATTTTCTCATTTTCTTCATTAATGGCATAAACACTGTCTTTTGTCCTAAAAACAATGTGATAAAACAAACGGCAGTAACTCATTGTAACTTTTTCTCCGCACTTTTTTCTTTCAACGCCTCTAACGTTTCTCCTGCTTTTAAAATATGCGGTGTCACGAAAATCACGAGCTCACGTTTTTGATGTCGTTCACTTTCTTTACTAAACAATCGTTTAATGCCAGGTATATCGCCAAGTAATGGCACTTTATCTTTGCTTTTCGTGATCGTATCGTGGAACACACCACCAAGCACAATGGTTTCCCCATCTTTGGCAAAAACCTGAGTATTAATTTCTTGCTTATCAATAGATACCACCTCGTTTTGTCCATAAGCGACACGAGAACCTGGTGAGTTTTGGCTCACTAATAAATCAAGCAAAATATTGTTATCTTTAGAAATATGTGGCGTCACTTCCAAACCAAGTACTGCCTCACGAAATTCCACAGATTGTGTATCGTTACGAGTATTGCTCACAACATAAGGAATTTCTGTCCCCTGTTTAATGCTCGCACTTTTCTTATTGGTAGTGAGTAAGCGAGGACTTGCGATAATTTCTACATTATTTTCACGCTCCAAAGCGCTCAATTCTAAATCGAGCAATCGCCCATTAATTTTCGCGACTTGTAATGCTATCGATCCAGCAGGTGTCGTCGTTGTCGCAAAATTCACATTAAGATTATCCGTAATATTTTCAAAGCCATTGCCGGCTAAGCTACCCGCTACACGCCCCGTATTTTCCGCTGGATTAAAAATTCCCCAGCGAACTCCAAGTTCTTTCAAACTCTCATCGGTTATCGTCACAATTCGCGCTTCAATAGCGATCTGCTCAATAGGTTTATCCATTTCAGCAATTAGTTTTTTAATATTTTGCACAGAACGAGGATCATCCTGAATCACGAGCAAATTACTACGATCATCAAAGGTAATGCTCCCAGCAGGAGAAAGCAAAGAACCGCTCCCTGTGGTTAAGGATTTCATTAATTCAGAGGCTTTAGCAAAATGGAGTTTTACTGTATGGCTCACTAAGTGCGGTTCATTTGTAGTAAGATTTCCTGCAATTTGACCTTTTCCTGATTGCCCACCGTTCAGATAATAAATACCGTCGTCTTTATTCAAAGTAAGATGCTTACTTTTTGCGATTATTTGTAGCAAACGTGGCATATCAATATTATCTAATTTCAAAGAAATATTGCCTTCTAGCGTCTCATCCATCACTAAATTGACATCATGTTGAAAAGCTAATTGCTCCAGAGTTTGCTCTACAGGCGCTTGCGATAAACGAATAAAAAAATGTTCGTTATCAGTTTTGGGATTAGCAAAAACGATTAATGGCAACCCAAAACACATTAAAAAACAACCGCACTTTAAAAGATATTTCTTCATAATCTTCCTTTAAAAACTTAATTCTTTCTGCTCAGTGCTATCACATTGCTCACTGAGCTTACGAATAAATTGCACTTTATTTTGATGAATTTTTTCCACTAGATAGCCCTCTTTAGCCACATCAACGCCCTCTAAAACGCTGTAAACTTGCAAAGCCTGATCTTGCAATAACGCAAAGGATTTATCTTTAGAAATCACTACGCCTACCAATCTTAAAGCGTTCAAAGGAATTTCAGCCGCTTGGCGATTTTCATCCGCTCCGCATAGATTATTAGGTACATCTGAGGAAATTATTTCTGTCTGTTCCATTACTGTTTGTGCATTATCAAGCTGAGAACGGTTACGCTGTGTTTTATCGAAAGGATCTTGTCCCCAACTGCAATTTATAAAAAGCAATGCAGTTAGGAAAAACCAATACTTCATTTTGTCTCCTTCTCTAGCTGAAAAATAATCTCGGTTTGCAATGGGCTGTCTTCGGGTTTCATAAATTGCAGCCGACTTACAGAAAGCTGTGACGTATTAGCTAAAAGTGCGGTTAAAAATGTCTTCGTTTTTTCAAAATGCCCTGTAAGCTGTAAATGCAAAATGGGTTGTTGCCCCATTTCCCAACGTAAATGCTGAGATAGACCGTTACGTGCAGCTAAACGTTGAATTTGTTTATTCAAAGGCATAATTTGTGCTGCCAGTTCTGGAGAAAGTTTTCGACTTTCCGACTGCTGTTGTAAAGAGGTTAAAATTTTCTGTTGATGCAGCAATTCCAAACGCTTCACCGCTAACTCATCTTCAGTTTCATGGAGACGGGAGTTCCCCTCTATATAATCTAAAACGGGGCGAAAAATTACCGCGCTTAATAGCAATAAAAAGGTTAAGCCATGAACATAAAAAGGCTGACTTAGCCATTTTCCAAAAGGAGTAAAAGGATCGTTAAAAAAGGCTTTCACTTTTCTTCTCCTTGTTCTACATCAAAGCGAAAATACAATGACTGTTGTTCAGGTTGAAACTGGCTTAATTTCACATTGGGAAAATGTTTCTTTAAAAATTGATGAATCAGTTCAAATTCTCTTTGATCTTGTGCGAGACCTTCCAAACTTAAGTTATGAGCATCTTGTTTAAATTTATTCAGTTCTCCTTGTTGAAAAGGTAATTCACTTAGCTGTTGTAAACTCTTTTTTACTTGCTCGTTGGGAATAGATGTCAAAATTTCGCCAACCTGCACTGCACTACGCAACTGTTCAATTTGCTTGGTTGTTTTATGAAGTTGCTGATTAAGTTGTTCAAAAGATGTTTGCTGCGCTTGCAGATCTTGTTTTTGTTGTTCAATTAAATTACTAAAAGCCAAAGTTAAATTAATAGCAAGTAAGATAAATAAGGCAACATAAAAAGCTAAACGACGTAAACGTTTTTGATGTTGATAAGTACGCCAAGGCAATAAATTCATCGACATTTAACTACTCACTTTTTGTTGATATAAATCTTTTTGCCACAGCGCATTGCCAAGTGCGATAAAAGGTAAATCCGTTTCTACTCGCTGCCAGTTTTCTGGTAATGGCGTATGACTTGAGGGAATTTGATACACAAAAACTTGTTCAAGTTGCCCTTCAAAACGTTCGGTAAATTGCTCATAAAGTGCGGTCAGATTTTCGTGAGATTGTAAAATTTGCGATTGCTGCGCCCTTTCACAAATCGCCAAGCAATAGTCATCTTCTTGAAATAAAAATAAGGTATTTTCTGACCGCACTTGTTCATTCAACAAATACTGAAATGCACGCAAAATAGCATTTGACGCAACATCCAATACGTTAATTTTAAATGGCTGAAAATCTTGCAAATAAGTTTGAGCAGTACTTTTACGAATTGCAGTAACGTCTAATCGAAAACCTTGCTTTAACGGGGTAGAACGATAATCAAACCATAATTCATCTAAAGAAATAGGCAACTCTTTCTCAATCACAAATTTACATTGTTGATGGCATTCTTGCGCATTTAATACTTGCGGCAACATTAATACTTTCGACCAAGTTAAGTGAGCGGGAATGCTTGCCACAAACTGCAAAGGAAAGGTTTTCCCTTGATATTGTGTTTTTAGCTGTTGTAAAAAACGATTTTTAAAATCACGATCATTAACAAAGATTTGATAACTTTGTGGCTGTTCGAGATCATCAAACCACACGAAATCAAAATAACCCTGCTTACGATGAATGCCGATTTGTAAAGTGCGGTGATTTTTCAGGGAGAATTGCATATTCTTTCCTATTATTTAAAGGCTGAATCTTTTATACTTAGCAGCCAAATCATAGGTCTCTTGACAAGAATATTCATTAACGAAGCGAGAATTTTACGATGCGGATCGCAAAATTAATATTAAGCACCCTATTAACTTTATGTATTTTAGGTTTAGTGGCTGGCGGAATGCTGTATTTCCACCTAAAATCTGAATTGCCCTCAGTAGAAACATTAAGAACCGTTGAATTACAACAACCAATGCAGATTTATACGGCTGACGGTAAATTAATTGGCGAAGTGGGCGAGCAACGCCGTATTCCGGTAAAATTAGCCGATGTGCCACAACGCTTAATTGATGCATTTTTAGCGACGGAAGACAGTCGTTTTTACGATCATCACGGATTAGACCCTATTGGCATTGCCCGTGCATTGTTTGTCGCAGTGAGTAATGGCGGTGCATCACAAGGTGCAAGTACAATTACTCAACAATTAGCACGTAACTTTTTCTTAACCCCAGAAAAAACCATTATTCGTAAAGCTCGTGAAGCAGTGCTTGCGGTAGAAATCGAAAATACCCTCAACAAACAAGAAATCTTAGAGCTTTATTTAAACAAAATCTTTTTAGGCTATCGCTCTTATGGTGTTGCAGCGGCGGCACAAACCTATTTCGGTAAATCATTGAATGAATTGACGTTATCGGAAATGGCCATTATCGCAGGCTTGCCAAAAGCACCTTCAACCATGAACCCGCTTTATTCTTTAAAACGTTCAGAAGAACGCCGCAATGTGGTGTTAAGCCGAATGTTAGATGAAAAATACATCAGCAAAGAAGAATATGATGCTGCATTAAAAGAGCCTATTGTCGCCAGTTACCATGGGGCTAAATTTGAGTTCCGTGCGGATTACGTCACTGAAATGGTACGCCAAGAAATGGTTCGCCGTTTTGGTGAAGAAAATGCCTACACCAGTGGTTATAAAGTATTTACCACTGTACTTTCAAAAGACCAAGATGAAGCCCAAAAAGCTGTGCGTAATAACTTGATTGATTATGATATGCGTCACGGTTATCGCGGTGGTGCGCCATTATGGCAAAAAAATGAAGCAGCTTGGGACAATGATCGTATTGTCGGTTTTCTACGCAAACTACCTGATTCAGAGCCATTTATTCCTGCGGCAGTGATTGGAATTGCAAAAGGCGGTGCTGATATATTGCTCGCTTCTGGGGAAAAAATGACCTTATCAACCAATGCAATGCGTTGGACTGGTAGAAGTAATCCTGTGAAAGTCGGCGAGCAAATTTGGATTCGTCAGCGTGCTAATGGGGAATGGCAATTAGGACAAATTCCCGCAGCAAATTCAGCATTAGTTTCTCTTAATTCAGATAATGGCGCGATTGAAGCAGTGGTGGGTGGCTTTAGCTATGAACAAAGTAAATTCAATCGAGCCACACAGTCTTTAGTTCAAGTGGGTTCTTCTATCAAACCATTTATTTACGCGGCAGCATTAGAAAAAGGCTTAACACTTTCAAGCGTATTACAAGACAGCCCAATTTCTATTCAAAAACCAGGACAAAAACTGTGGCAACCAAAAAACTCACCTGATCGTTACGATGGTCCAATGCGGTTACGCGTAGGATTAGGTCAATCCAAAAATATGATTGCTATTCGTGCGATCCAAACGGCAGGTATTGATTTCACCGCAGAATTTTTACAACGTTTTGGCTTTAAACGTGATCAATATTTTGCTAGCGAAGCCTTAGCACTTGGCGCGGCCTCTTTCACACCATTAGAAATGGCGCGAGCTTATGCTGTGTTTGATAATGGTGGCTTCCTCATTGAACCTTATATTATTGAAAAAATTCAAGATAACACAGGGAAAGAATTATTTGTCGCAAACCCTAAAATTGCTTGTATTGAATGTAATGATATACCTGTAATTTATGGCGAAACCAAAGACAAAATCAACGGTTTTGCGAATATTCCTTTAGGCGAGAATGCCTTAAAACCAACAGATGATAGCACCAATGGCGAAGAATTAGATCAACAACCTGAAACTGTGCCTGAACTGCCAGAATTACAATCAAATATGACCGCACTTAAAGAAGATGCGATTGATTTAATGGCTGCAGCAAAAAATGCCTCGTCGAAAATAGAATATGCGCCACGTGTCATTAGTGGCGAACTTGCTTTTCTCATTCGTAGTGCCTTAAATACGGCGATTTATGGAGAACAAGGTTTAGACTGGAAAGGAACTAGCTGGCGTATCGCACAAACCATTAAACGTAGCGATATAGGCGGTAAAACAGGTACCACCAACAGTTCAAAAGTAGCTTGGTATGCAGGATTTGGTGCAAACTTAGTCACCACAACTTATGTTGGATTTGACGACAACAAACGTGTACTTGGGCGTGGAGAAGCAGGTGCAAAAACAGCAATGCCTGCTTGGATCACTTATATGAAAACGGCTTTAAGTGATAAGCCAGAACGTAAATTGCCACTGCCGCCAAAAATTATGGAAAAAAGTATTGATACGATGACTGGATTACTTTCTCCAAACGGTGGGCGCAAAGAATATTTTATTGTAGGTACTGAACCAACTCGAACCTATCTTTCGGAAATGCAAGAGCGCGGTTATTACGTTCCTAAAGAGTTACAGCAACGCTTAAATAATGAAGGCAATACGCCAGCGGCGCAACCACAAGAACTCTTCTAAAAATGACCGCACTTTAGTGTGTAATCAGGCGAGTCAATTGGCTCGCCTTCGTTATAAAACAAAGGATATATTATGCTGAGTTATCGTCACTCATTCCATGCGGGCAATCATGCTGATGTCTTAAAACATATCGTCTTAATGCTCATTTTAGAAAATCTTAAACTCAAAGAAAAAGGCTTTTTTTATTTGGATACGCACTCTGGTGTAGGTCGTTATCGTTTATCCTCAAACGAATCAGAAAAAACGGAGGAATATAAAGAAGGTATTGGACGCTTGTGGGATCAAACAGATTTACCCGAAGATGTTGCTCGTTATGTAAAAATGATCAAAAAACTCAATTATGGTGGCAAAGAACTACGTTATTACGCTGGATCACCGTTAATTGCCGCGGAATTATTGCGCCCACAAGATCGCGCACTATTGACCGAACTTCATCCTAGCGATTATCCAATCCTTCGAAATAATTTTAGTGACTATAAAAATGTCACCGTAAAATGTGACAATGGCTTTCAACAAGTCAAAGCAACGCTACCTCCAAAAGAACGCCGTGGCTTAGTGCTAATCGATCCGCCTTATGAATTAAAAGAAGATTATGATCTCGTCGTTAAAGCCATTGAAGAAGGCTATAAGCGTTTTGCCACTGGCACTTATGCGATTTGGTATCCTGTTGTATTACGCCAACAAACTAAACGTATTTTTAAGGGCTTAGAAGCAACGGGAATTAGAAAAATTCTAAAAATTGAACTCGCCGTTCGCCCTGATAGCGATCAACGAGGTATGACGGCAAGCGGTATGGTGGTAATTAATCCACCTTGGACATTAGAAACTCAAATGAAAGAAATTTTGCCTTATCTCACAAAAACATTAGTTCCAGAAGGCACAGGAAGCTGGACTGTCGAATGGATTACACCAGAATAACCGTCTCTTCCCATTCTAAACACCACTAAATTTCACCGCACTTTACTTCAAAAGTGCGGTGAAATTTTCTGAGATTTTAAATACCCCAAATCATTAAACCCCACTGTTCCCAAAAGCTCATTTTTTCGCTAGAATGCACGCAATTTTTGACTTAATAAAGGATAACATTATGTTTGGAAAAGGCGGTTTAGGCGGCTTGATGAAACAAGCCCAACAAATGCAAGAAAAAATGCAAAAAATGCAGGAAGAAATCGCGCAACTAGAAGTAACGGGTGAATCTGGTGCGGGGTTAGTGAAAATCACAATTAATGGTGCACATAACTGCCGTCGCATTGACATTGATCCGTCTTTAATGGAAGACGATAAAGAAATGTTAGAAGATTTAATCGCGGCTGCTTTTAACGATGCGGTACGTCGTGCAGAAGAATTACAAAAAGAAAAAATGGCATCGGTTACCGCTGGAATGCCATTACCTCCAGGAATGAAGTTTCCTTTTTAATCGAACACTTGTCTTCCCCTGCTTGCGGGGGAAGGTGTCGCAAAGCGACGGAAGGGGGGCCCCTAAGCCTTCGGTAGCTTCCTCCGTAAATAGAGGGAGCGGAAAGTAGCCTTATATTTCATCTCAAATTATGCAAAGCAGCCCACTTTTAGAACACCTTATTGAAAACTTACGTTGTCTTCCAGGCGTAGGGCCTAAATCTGCGCAACGTATGGCTTATCATCTTTTACAACGTAATCGTAGCGGTGGAATGAATTTAGCTCGAGCTCTCACAGAAGCGATGTCTAGAATTGGTCATTGTTCACAGTGTCGGGATTTTACTGAGGAGGAAATTTGCAATATTTGCAATAATCCTCGCCGTCAAAATTCAGGTTTGCTTTGTGTCGTTGAAATGCCAGCAGATATTCAAGCTATTGAGCAAACTGGACAATTTTCAGGACGTTATTTTGTCTTAATGGGACACTTATCGCCACTTGATGGTATTGGTCCTCGTGAAATTGGTTTAGATTTACTGCAAAAACGTTTAGTGGAAGAATCTTTCCACGAAGTGATTCTCGCAACAAATCCAACAGTGGAAGGCGATGCAACAGCAAACTACATCGCTGAAATGTGCCGCCAGCACAATATCAAAGTGAGCCGTATCGCTCATGGCATTCCAGTCGGAGGCGAACTGGAAACTGTGGACGGCACAACGCTTACTCACTCTTTTCTAGGTCGTCGTCAAATCGACTAATCTTCTCATACCATTATGCGTTTATTTATCGCCGAAAAACCAAGCTTAGCTCGCGCTATTGCTGATGTGCTCCCAAAACCCCATCAACGCGGGGATGGTTTTATTAAATGTGGCGATAATGATGTGGTAACTTGGTGTGTAGGGCATTTGCTCGAGCAAGCAGAACCCGATGCCTATGATCCTAAATTCAAACAATGGCGTTTAGAACATCTCCCTATCATTCCAGAAAAATGGCAACTTTTACCGCGAAAAGAAGTAAAAAAACAACTTTCTGTGGTAGAAAAACTGATCCATCAAGCCGATACACTTGTTAATGCAGGAGACCCTGATAGAGAAGGACAATTACTTGTAGATGAAGTGTTCAGTTATGCCAATTTATCTGCCGAAAAACGCGATAAAATTTTACGCTGCTTGATTAGCGACCTAAATCCAAGTGCGGTAGAAAAAGCAGTAAAAAAATTACAACCCAACCGTAATTTTATTCCTCTTGCCACATCTGCACTCGCACGAGCCCGCGCAGATTGGCTTTATGGCATTAATATGACCAGAGCCTATACCATTCGTGGCAGACAAACTGGCTATGATGGCGTGCTTTCTGTTGGCCGAGTGCAAACTCCTGTGCTGGGTTTAATTGTACGTCGAGATTTGGACATTGAACATTTCCAACCGAAAGATTTCTTTGAAGTACTCGCTTGGGTTAATCCAGAGAGCAAAGAAGAAAAAACTCCAGAAAAATCAACCGCACTTTTCAGTGCCTTATGGCAGCCCAGCAAAGCTTGTGAAGATTACCAAGATGATGACGGCAGGGTTCTCTCTAAAGGATTAGCAGAAAACGTTGTAAAACGTATTACAAATCAACCTGCAGAAGTAATCGAATACAAAGACGTTCGTGAAAAAGAAACGGCGCCCTTGCCTTATTCCCTTTCTGCGTTACAAATTGATGCAGCAAAGCGATTTGGTATGTCCGCTCAAGCCGTATTAGATACATGCCAACGCCTATATGAAACTCATCGTTTAATTACTTATCCGCGTTCTGATTGCCGATATTTACCCGAAGAGCATTTTGCCGAACGACACAATGTACTAAATGCAATTTCAACCCATTGTGAAGCTTATCAACGCTTACCGAATGTTATTTCAACTGAACAGAGAAATCGCTGTTGGAATGATAAAAAAGTAGAGGCTCATCACGCAATCATTCCGACTGCCAAAAATCGTCCAGTAAATCTAACACAAGAAGAACGTAATATTTACAGCCTTATCGCTCGCCAATATTTAATGCAATTCTGTCCTGACGCAGAATATCGTAAAAGTAAAATCACATTGAATATTGCCGGTGGTACTTTTATAGCTCAAGCGAGAAATTTACAAACGGCTGGCTGGAAAGAATTGTTAGGCAAAGAAGACGATACAGAAAATCAAGAACCCTTATTACCAATAGTAAAGAAAGGACAAATTTTGCATTGTGAACGCGGAGAAGTAATTAGTAAAAAAACTCAGCCGCCAAAGCCTTTCACCGATGCAACCTTGCTTTCAGCAATGACGGGCATTGCGCGATTTGTACAGGATAAAGAACTCAAAAAAATTCTGCGAGAAACCGATGGATTGGGCACAGAAGCTACTCGCGCTGGCATCATTGAATTACTTTTTAAACGCGGTTTTTTAACGAAAAAAGGGCGAAATATTCATAGCACAGAAACTGGAAGAATTTTAATTCAGGCATTACCAGATATTGCCACCCAACCAGATATGACGGCTCATTGGGAATCTCAACTCACAGACATTAGTCAAAAACAAGCAACCTATCAGCAATTTATGTATAACTTGAATCAAATGTTGCCTGATTTAGTCCGTTTTGTAGATCTTAATGCACTAAGACAATTAATCCAGATTAAAATGATTAAATCCGATAGAACAAAACCTAAAAGTGCGGTAAAAAAATCGAGTAAATCAAACAATCAAACTGATTAAAGTTAAACCAATTAATATTTTTTTTATGCAAAGCACTTGCGAGAAAATTGAATTTTCTATAACATTCACGACCAGTTTTCTTGCAAAATTGCAAATTAGAGAGAAAAAATGTATCAAGTTCTTTTATTTATTTATGTTGTTGTCGCGATTGCCTTGATCGGGTTTATTCTCGTTCAACAAGGTAAAGGGGCGAACGCTGGTGCATCCTTTGGTGGTGGCGCATCAGGTACAATGTTTGGCTCTGCTGGTGCAGGTAACTTTTTAACACGTACCAGTGCGATTTTAGCAACCGCATTTTTTGTTATCGCCCTTGTTTTAGGCAACATGAATTCACATAAAGGCAATATTCAAAAGGGTGCTTTTGACGATTTATCACAAGCTGCAGAGCAAGTTCAGCAACAAGTAGCTCCAGCGAAAGAAAATAAAAATAGCGACATCCCACAATAAAATAGGATTAGTATAAAAATTAACGCTCTGGTGGTGGAATTGGTAGACACGCTATCTTGAGGGGGTAGTGACCATAGGTCGTGCGAGTTCAAGTCTCGCCCAGAGCACCATTTGACCTATTTTAACTCAACGAAACTAAACGAAAAAGCAGGCATATAGAGCAAAATTGTTAGTAAGAATTAAATTTTATAATCCTTGCCAGCTTTCTTATTTAAAAAAATCCTGTATAAAAAGATCTTATGCTTTCTCGTTAAACTATTATGAGGAGGTAATTTATCCTTAAGCTCCTTAAATAAATCTTCTATCCTATTTATAGTTTTTTCAATATGTAATTCTGGATATTTCTCATAAGTAAAAATATATTCGTAATATCGATTTATACTTGCCTCGCACTTCTTACACTTCTATGATTATAAAGATATTTCCCTTTCTCATTTTGCGTCTCTGAACGTTCATTTAAAAAAACATGATGTTTTTCCTTCCATTCAATATATTTTTAAATAGAATTCATTCTTAGCACTCGTTTTTAACGTTTTAATAATACTTTTTAATTCTCTTCCTGCATGTGATTGATGTTTTTTCTTAATGTTCTCATTACAATGGCAACAGGATGGAATTGACACATTTGAGTGGGCATATTTTTTACCAACTATTTTGTCCTATTGCCTTTTATCTGAAGTTTGTGCTCTGCCATAATTCGCACAAATAATCTGAGCAGCATTATAAAGCGTTGTATCAGGAGCTAAACTTAACGTATGTTTCTTTTGCTTTTTAGGCGCGGCACGCAAACCCTGCCCCCAAAACTCATCATAGAAATCAGTTCGCACTTGAGTTAAATGATAATTTGCACAATTCAAAATCTTATACTGACGAACAGAACGTGCATAACGTTTAGGCTCAGGATAAACATACAATCCCTTATCTAAATTAACCACAGCATCAAAATGTACAATTTGTGGCTCCTGGTTATCCACCCAGATCGATTCACTATCGATGTAATAATTTACATTCCTCACCAAACGTACATATCCGCTTTGAACATCAGTAGGTGGTGTCAGCTTTACATCGTTTTGTTCAGCCTTTTGGGTTTGAGCAGAACAAGCGGTAAGTAACCCAAGTGATAATGTTAAAATAATTTTTTTCATTATTTAGTCCTTATGTTAGCTAGCATTTATTCTAGAATTTTACAGTGTGTCCATAACCTTCTAGGATTGTTTTAATATGCTCTAACGATTCTTTGGTTGGCGGTAATACATCTTCAAGCTCATAATCTAACCCAAGGGTTTTCCATTTATGTGCACCTAATCGATGATAAGGAAGAAGTTCAACTTTTTCAATATTGGTCATACCCTCAATAAACTGACCTAATAAATGCACATCGTGATCGCTATCAGTATAACCAGGAACCACAACATAACGAATCCATGTACGTTGATTACGTTTTTGCAAATATTTTGCAAATTCAAGGGTACGTTTATTTGGTACCCCAATAAGATTTTGATGAACGTGATCATTAAGCTCTTTTAAATCGAGTAAAACAAGATCTGTTACATCTAATAATTCATCAATAATATGATCATAATGACGTACAAAACCATTTGTATCCAAGCAAGTATTAATCCCTTCTGCTTTACAAGCACGGAACCAATCGCGCACAAACTCAACTTGTAACACAGCCTCGCCACCAGATGCCGTGACACCACCGCCAGTAGCATTCATAAAATGGCGATAAGTCACGACTTCTTTCATTAAATCTTCGACACTGATTTCTTTACCACCTTCAAGATCCCAGGTATCACGATTGTGGCAATATTTGCAGCGCATCAAGCAGCCTTGCATAAATAAAATAAAACGAATACCGGGCCCATCTACAGTGCCACAAGATTCAAAAGAGTGAATTCTTCCAAGAACTGACATACATAAATTTCCTAAAACTAGATATAGCTAAATTTTACCAAATATTTAGTCTATAAAAAATGAGCATGATTTAAATCAGGCTCATAATTAAAATATATTTATCAAAGTGCGGTCATTATTCGCTGACTTTTTGAAAGGTTTGCACCACTGGCGCTTGTTCACAATACTCGACCAATACAGGTACAATTGAGGTAAAGTGTGGCGTTGCAAAATGTTGTTCTAAATCGGCTTTGCTTTTCCATTGCTCAATAAAAACATAATGATTAGCCTGCTCGCTATTTTGTTGTAATTCATAAGATACGCATCCTGTTTCTTGACGAGTATGCTTAATTAATTCTTGGCATTGGGTTAGAAAATCATTAATTTTGTCCGCTTTTACTGAAAATTGGGCAATAACTGTTAGCATAATTTGCTCTCCTATATATAAAAATAAACCACTCACAAAACTAGTCTGTGAGTGGTTTATATTAAAACATAATATTATTTACTTAGAAAGACTCAGTAAATGTACGGGTTACGACGTCTTGTTGTTGCTCTTTAGTTAAAGAGTTGAAACGTACTGCGTAACCAGATACACGGATGGTTAATTGCGGATATTTATCCGGATTTTCCATTGCATCTAACAACATTTCACGGTTTAACACGTTCACATTTAAGTGTTGGCCACCTTCAACAGTTGCTTCGTGGTGGAAGTAACCATCCATCAAGCCAGCAAGATTACGGCGTTGTGCTTCTGCATCTTTACCTAACGCATTTGGTACGATTGAGAAGGTATAAGAAATACCATCTTTCGCATAAGCAAATGGAAGTTTAGCCACAGAAGTTAATGATGCTACCGCACCTTTTTGGTCACGTCCGTGCATTGGGTTCGCCCCTGGTCCGAATGGTGCACCAGCACGACGACCATCTGGGGTGTTACCCGTTTTCTTACCATAAACTACGTTAGAAGTAATGGTTAATACAGATTGTGTAGGCACAGCGTTGCGGTAAGTTTTAAGTTTTTGAATTTTCTTCATGAAACGTTCAACTAAGTCACAAGCGATGTCATCAACACGGTTGTCGTTGTTACCATATTGTGGATATTCACCTTCGATTTCGAAGTCGATCGCTACGTTGCTTGCTACAACATTACCATCTTTATCTTTGATGTCGCCACGAACTGGTTTAACTTTCGCATATTTAATTGCTGAAAGTGAGTCTGCTGCAACAGAAAGACCTGCGATACCACAAGCCATAGTACGGTATACATCACGATCATGTAATGCCATTAATGCTGCTTCGTATGAATATTTATCGTGCATATAGTGGATTACGTTTAAGGCAGTCACATATTGTTTTGCCAACCAATCCATAAAGCTATCCATACGGGTCATTACTGTATCAAAATCTAATACTTCATCAGTGATTGGTGCAGTTTTCGGACCTACTTGCATACCTAATTTTTCATCGATACCGCCGTTGATTGCGTATAACAATGTTTTCGCTAAGTTTGCACGTGCACCGAAGAATTGCATTTGTTTACCAACAACCATTGGTGATACACAACATGCGATTGCGTAGTCATCGTTGTTGAAGTCTGGACGCATTAAATCATCGTTTTCGTATTGAACGGATGAGGTATCAATCGATACTTTCGCACAGAAACGTTTGAAGTTTTCAGGTAATTGTTCAGACCAAAGAATCGTTAAGTTTGGCTCTGGAGAAGTACCCATGTTGTAAAGGGTGTGTAAAATACGGAATGTATTTTTGGTTACTAATGTACGACCATCTAAACCCATACCTGCGATAGTTTCAGTTGCCCACATTGGGTCACCAGAGAATAATTGATCGTATTCAGGTGTACGTAAGAAACGAACCATACGGAGTTTCATAACTAAGTGGTCAACTAATTCTTGCGCTTCAGTTTCAGTAATTTTACCTGCTTGTAAATCACGTTCGATATAGATATCGATAAAGGTTGCAGTACGACCGAATGACATTGCCGCACCATTTTGTGATTTGATTGCAGCAAGATAAGCAAAGTACATCCATTGAATGGCTTCTTGAGCATTAGTTGCTGGGTTGGAAATATCATAACCATAGCTTGCAGCCATTTGTTTTAATTGGCCTAATGCACGGTGTTGTTCTGCGATTTCTTCACGTAAACGAATTGTTGCTTCAAGATTTACGCCATCCTCTAAATCTTTTTGTAAAGAAGAGAATTGTGCGTATTTATCTTTCATTAAGAAGTCTACACCGTAAAGTGCTACACGACGGTAGTCACCGATAATACGGCCACGACCGTAAGCATCGGGAAGACCAGTTAATACACCAGATTTACGACAACGTAAAATATCTGGCGTATAAACATCGAATACACCTTGGTTATGCGTTTTACGGTATTCAGTGAAGATTTTTTTCACTTCAGGATCTAATTCACGACCGTAAATTTTGCATGACCCTTCCACCATTTTAATACCGCCAAATGGCATAATGGCACGTTTTAAAGGTTCATCAGTTTGAAGACCAACGATTTTTTCTAAATCTTTGTTAATGTAACCTGGTGCGTGAGAGATAATGGTAGATGGAGTATGTTCATCAAAATCTAATGGCGCGTGAGTACGGTTTTCAATTTTAATTCCTTCCATCACAGATTCCCAAAGCTTAGTTGTTGCTTCAGTTGGACCAGCTAAGAAAGAGTCATCGCCTTCATACGGGGTATAGTTTTTTTGGATAAAGTCACGTACATTGACATTGTTTTGCCAATCGCCACCAGCAAAACCAGCCCACGCCAATTTTTGCGCTTCATTAAGTTCTGACATAGTCATTTCCTTTGTTAATTAATAAATAAGTAAATCTTTAATGAGTTTTGGTTAAATAACGTTGGAATACACCAATACAAATTGCCCCGCCGACAATATTTCCCAACGTTACAGGGATTAAATTTTTCACGATGAAATGGTACAAATCTAAATCTGCGTATTTCATCGGATCAACACCGATTTGTTGCCAAAATTCAGGTGTACTAAAATGTGCGGTAATAATTCCCATAGGGATCATAAACATATTAGCCACACAGTGTTCAAATCCTGACGCGACAAACAAACCAATCGGCATAATCATAATAAAAGCTTTGTCTGTAACAGTCTTACCAGAATAAGACATCCAAACCGCCACACACACCATAATGTTACATAAAATACCTAGGTTAAAAGCTTCAAACCACGTGTGATGAATTTTATGTTGGGCGGTTGCAAGAATTGTTAAACCCCATTGGCCATTTGCTGCCATTGTTTGACCACCAAACCAAATAACAGCCGCAATAAATAAACCGCCAACGAAGTTGCCCAAATATACTACGATCCAATTTCGAATCATTTGGGTTGTTGTTATTTTTCCGCCTACGCGGGCAACTAAGGTTAAAGTAGAAGAGGTGAATAATTCAGATCCTAAAATCACCACCATAATTACGCCCAAGGAGAAGACTAATCCACCTACTAACTTGGTTAATCCCCAAGGTGCGCCTGCACTAGCAGTTTGTGTTGTCGTGTAAAATACAAAGGCTAAGGCAATACAAGCTCCAGCACTAATGCCAGACATAAACGATAAAAATGGACGTTTATTTGCTTTATAAGTCGCTGTATTTTCTGCATAATCCGTTGCTTCAACAGGTGTGAGCGCAACAGAAGATAGTTTTTGATTTTCTGATGCCATAATCAAACTCCAAATATTGAAAAAGTGAATGAAAATTTAATACTTCTAATAGGTTTACAACTTCAAATACTTCTACAACCGTCACCATTTTACTCTCCTCCCCTTGTATTGCAAAGAAAACTACTATTTATTTCAACAAAATTTGATTTTTTACAAGATTTGTTAAAGAAAATACTCTATACACATTTCGGGTTAAATAAAATCCACAAAAAATAAACCGCACTTTTATCAAAAAAGACAAAAGTGCGGTTAATTTTCTGGCTATTTTAGCAATACTCAGGACACATTAAGGTACAAAATAATGCGGCACAAAATGACTGTCATTGCCAGTGACGGCAGTAAAATCTTCGCGTAATCCCATACCGCAAGCCACATCACCCACAACCCAAGAGCCGATAATTGGATACATTCCATCAAAACTCGGTAATTCAAATTTTTGTTGATAAACATAACCTGAATTACCATAAAACGTTGAGTGCTCGCTTCCTTTCGCTGCAAATTCTACGCCATTGTTTTTCTCATAATAGAAGACATTGGCACCTTCTCGACCTAACAATGGTTTTTTAACCCACATCGATAAATCTTTTGGTAATTCAAAAGGCGTAAAATAAGCAGGCAATAAATTCGGATGATTAGGATAACGCGCCCAAAGTTTTGCCAATAGTGCTTTATTACTTAACAACATTTTCCACGCAGGCTCAATAAATCGTGTTTCAGCGGTTGTAATATGGCGAGCAAACTCAGCGTGGCTTAGCCATTCCAGCGGATATAATTTAAATAACATTTCAATAGGCTGATCATTTAAATCTACAAATTTTTCTGTTTCGCTGTTATAGCCAATATCTTCCACCGCTAATTGATGAATATTCCAACCCGCGTTATAAGCCACATCAGCTAAATAATCCACATTGCCCCAATCTTCACGGCCAGCATCTTGCATGGCACTAAAATGGAAATCTGTTTTGCCACTTTGTTGTTTCAAAAATTGGAAATGTTTTATTAATTCTTCATGAATCCAGTTAAATTGATCACGATGTTTTAAGCCCTCAATTTGCTCCAACCACTGCCATTGAACAACCGCAGCCTCCAACAAGGATGTTGGCGTATCGGCGTTATATTCAAACATTTTTAGGTTGTCACCATCATAGCCAAAATCAAAGCGTCCATATAAATAAGGATCTTGATTACGCCAAGAGGTTTCAATAAGCTGTTTTTGCAACTCTGTAAAACGATAATTTTCATAATCGCCTTTTTTAATTTCATCCGCCACAAAATCTAAACACATTGAATGTAATTCGTTAGTTGTATCCTCAATGCGATCAATTTCCGCTAAGGTAAATTCATAGGCAACATTATCAGACCAATAATGAGATCCATCACTAGAAGGCAAGTTATAATAATCAAATCCAACATTAAGTAGCTGTTGCACCATATCTGGTCGAGTAGGAAACCCTGTTACACGTTTCATTTAGCCCCCACTGCTACGATTAGTATTATTTGGGCTACTAAAACCACCACGAGATACAGGTTTGCTATTCATGCTTCCTGCATTTCCTTTCACAAGCATTGGTTTTCCAACAGAACGATTCGTTTGCGGTTGCACAACTTGCCCTGTTGGTGTGGTGACAGCTCGATTGCCAGGATGATAGCTTGGGCCAAGGAAACTACTAATTGCACGTGCCGCCATATACCCCATAACGCCACCAGCAATCGCAGCCCCTAAAGAAGGATCGGTACTTTCAGCTTTTGCTGTTGATTCCGCATTATTCTCGCTTTGATTAGCTTGAGCACTATTTTCAGCTGGATTTTTTACCGCACTTTCTGCATTACCGTTATCACGAATATTTAAACCAAGCCCCTGTTGTGGTGTAGTTTCAGTTTTCTGAGTGCTCTCGGTGTTTTTATCAGCCTCACAAAGCTCAATTTTTTTCCAATCCGCTAAACAATCGTCTAAAGACTGATACACATCACGTTGTACTTGTTCTTCTGAACAGCCTCCTAATAAGGCCACAATAGATAAACTAACTAAAATCTGATTTTTCTTTTTCATTGTTCTCAATTTTTATCGAATGGTTTTCACGCCTAGCCACTGCTCGGCCTGTTTATTAGTAATTTCTTCACGAGTCCACATACTCATTAAATCTGGTTGTGGATATTTATTGCTGTTATAGCCTACTAAACGGGCAAAATTAAATACGGCATGAGGATAGCCATTAATAAGCAACAATGCTAAATAACCACTTTCATCCCAACAAATTTCAAGTTTGCGTGCCTCATGATGATTAGAGGTTGAATCAACATTATACACGTGCAACATATCAACTATCGGTTGAGCATTTTGACGCATATCAAGTGCATAAAAATAGCCTGTTTCGCCGTTATCTTCAAACATCACTGCCAAGTGATCATGCACAGTCGAGTGTGTACCTACTTGCTTTGGTTGACCGAGAAAGAGTTGATCTTCGAGGGTTAAGTGTAACATGGTATTTCCTCTTGAATTGAAGTTTTTTAATGTGCTAATCATATATTGATATGATATTAATATCTCTATCTAATTCTATCTCTATATACTCAGCTGGTAGATCTGGTAAATTATATTCTTCAGGACTAAAATCACTTTTTCTAAGAGATATTATTGATAAGCTTGATTTTATATTGAAACTTATATCTGTGATTCCATAAAGATAATCCAAAACATTGGCTTCTTTATAAAGACTAAACTCTCCTGCATATTCTATTTCTAGATAGTTAAATAGATGTTTCCTGATTTTATTTTTGTTTTTACAAATTTTTTCAAACCATTTGTTACATTTAAATGTAAAGAGGTTTGTTTCTTTATGGAATATTTTATTTATTCTATTTAATAATTTATGTTCAAATTGAATTTGATAAATCAACATCAAATCGATTTGGTATACTTGGCAATTATACCATTCATCTAATAGCACAGCAGAATTGATATCATTAGGTAATACATCAAACATAGATGTATTATCATCTATAGTCGCTATTTGTAAGTTTTGGTCATTAAATACAACATTTTCTAGAATTTTATCAGATAAAAATAATGCCTCTTTTCTAGTTTTTGCTAGTGCTAATTCATAAATATTATCTTCATATTCTTGTTGTATAAGATAAGTGGTAGCCCATTCGGTTAATACGGAAAAATCATTGATATTTCTTTCAACACAATAATATCTTCTGTATAGCTCTAGTTTTGCATTCATGATTTTTACTGAGTTTAATTAGTTAATCAGATAATATTTAGATAAAAATAGTAGGCAAGCTATTGCTTTGCAATTTAATAAAAAACACCGCACTTTTATACAAAGTGCGGTGAGATTTTACAGTAAATTCAGCAAGAATTACTCTTGACCTTTAACCGCTTTTAAGCCTGGGAATGCTGCTGGAGTACCTGCGCGTTCTAATGCTTCTTCGATACGGATTAATTGGTTGTATTTCGCAATACGGTCAGAACGGCTCATAGAACCAGTTTTGATTTGACCAGCTGCTGTACCCACCGCTAAATCAGCGATAGTCGCATCTTCGGTTTCACCTGAACGGTGAGAGATCACAGCGGTGTAACCTGCATCTTTAGCCATTTTAATTGCTGCTAAAGTTTCAGTTAAAGAACCGATTTGGTTGAATTTAATTAAGATGGAGTTTGCAATACCTTTTTCGATACCTTCTTTTAAGATTTTGGTGTTAGTTACGAATAAGTCATCGCCCACTAATTGAACACGGTCGCCTAACACTTTAGTTTGGTATGCAAAACCTTCCCAGTCAGATTCATCTTGACCATCTTCGATAGATACGATTGGGTATTGTTTGGTTAATTCTTCTAAATAGTGTGTGAACTCTTGAGAAGTGAATGAACGGCCTTCACCTTTCATTTCGTATTTGCCAGTTTCTTTGTTGTAGAACTCAGAAGATGCGCAGTCCATCGCTAAAGTTACGTCTTTACCTAAAACATAACCTGCTTTCTCTACTGCTTCTTTGATACATGCTAAAGCGTCTGCGTTAGATGCTAGGTTAGGCGCGAAACCACCTTCATCACCTACAGCAGTGCTCATGCCTTTAGCTTTTAATACTTTCGCAAGGTTGTGGAATACTTCAGCACCGATACGAAGTGCTTCACGTAAGGTTTTCGCACCTACTGGTTGAATCATAAATTCTTGGATATCAACGTTGTTGTCTGCATGTTCACCACCGTTGATGATATTCATCATTGGTAATGGCATAGAGTAAACGCCTGGAGTGCCGTTAAGTTCTGCAATGTAAGCGTAAAGAGGTAAACCTTTAGATGCTGCTGCTGCTTTTGCGTTTGCTAAAGATACCGCTAAGATTGCGTTTGCACCAAAGTTAGATTTGTTTTCGGTTCCGTCTAAATCGATCATGATTTGGTCGATTTCAGCTTGGTTAGACGCATCTTTACCAAGAATTGCTTCAGCAATTGGGCCATTTACTGCTGCTACAGCTTTTAATACGCCTTTACCTAAGAAACGAGATTTGTCACCATCACGTAATTCTAATGCTTCGCGAGAACCAGTTGATGCACCAGATGGAGCCGCAGCTAAACCAACAAAACCACCTTCAAGATGAACTTCAGCTTCAACAGTTGGATTACCGCGTGAGTCGATGATTTCGCGACCAATCACTTTAACGATTTTTGCCATTTTTATTTTCCTCAATTAAGTTAATTAAAACGGGTTAGGCGAGCCTAAAACAGGCGATATGATAAAGCTATTTTGAGATTTTGTCTTGTAAAAAATGCGTATGCTTTGATCTTTATCTATTTTTAAAAAATAAAAGAGCGGTGAAAAAATTCATCGTTTCTCACCGCTCTTTTTACTCTAATTTAATCCATTACTTCACAGATTGTTTGTGATTTTCATAAGCTGCTTTTACAAAGCCTGCAAACAACGGATGGCCATCACGAGGCGTAGAAGTAAATTCTGGGTGGAATTGGCAAGCGACAAACCAAGGATGATTTGGCACTTCGATAATTTCTACCAATTTTTTATCTGCAGATAAGCCCGTTACTTTCAATCCTGCTTTTTCAATTTGTGGAAGTAACGTGTTATTCACTTCATAACGATGACGATGACGCTCTTCAATGGTTTCTTTGCCATAAAGCTCGCGAGCGCGACTACCTGACACCAAATGACATTGTTGTGCACCTAAACGCATTGTTCCGCCAAGATCAGATTCATCGGTACGCACTTCAGTATTACCATCTGCATCTTGCCATTCCGTGATTAATGCCACCACTGGTTGCTCACAATCTTTATCAAATTCAGATGAATTTGCTTTAGTCAAACCCGCTACATTACGTGCATATTCAATCAATGCGATCTGCATACCTAAACAAATGCCCAAGTAAGGAATTTTGTTTTCTCGTGCATATTGTGCGGTACGAATTTTACCCTCTACACCACGATAACCAAATCCACCCGGAACAAGAATGCCATCAACGCCTTTTAATACTTCAACACCTTTGGTTTCAACATCTTGGGAATCAATGTATTTAATGTTTACACTTAAACGATTCGTTAAACCTGCGTGTTTCAACGCTTCATTTACAGATTTATAGGCGTCTGGTAACTCAGTATATTTACCTACCATTCCAATGGTCACTTCTCCCACTGGATTTGCTTGTTTATAAAGCACTTGTTCCCATTCAGAAAGATCTGCTTCAGGGCAAGTTAAACGAAAACGATCACAGACGAAATCATCTAAACCTTGAGATTTTAATAATGCTGGGATTTGATAAATCGAATTTACATCTTTTAATGAAATGACTGCACGTTCTGCAACATTACAAAATAAAGCAATTTTCGCGCGTTCATTTGGCGGAATCATGCGATCTGAACGACAAATCAACACATCAGGTTGAATACCAATAGAAAGCAATTCTTTTACAGAATGTTGAGTTGGTTTAGTTTTTACTTCACCCGCCGTTGGAATATAAGGCACTAAAGTTAAGTGCATAAATAACGTATGTTCACGACCAACTTGAACGGCTAATTGACGTAATGCTTCTAAGAATGGGAGTGATTCAATATCCCCAACGGTACCGCCCACTTCAACAATCACAACATCGTGACCTTGAGCGCCTGCAATGACACGATCTTTAATTTCATTGGTGATATGTGGAATCACTTGAATTGTTGCACCAAGATAATCGCCACGACGCTCTTTACGTAATACTTCAGAATAAATTTTACCTGTGGTGAAGTTATTACGTTTAGTCATTTTCGTGCGAATAAAACGCTCATAGTGACCTAAGTCTAAATCTGTTTCAGCACCATCTTGAGTGACGAAAACTTCCCCGTGCTGGGTTGGGCTCATCGTACCTGGATCCACATTAATATATGGATCTAATTTCATAATAGTTACGTTTAAACCACGAGCTTCTAAAATTGCCGCCAATGATGCTGCCGCAATGCCTTTACCTAACGATGAAACCACACCGCCAGTGACGAAAATATAATTTGTAGCCATAGGGAACCTAATCTGTATTGGGATATAAATGATTATAGCTAATCATCTTACAGACAAAATCAACCAAAAGTGCGGTCAAAAATCGAAGATAACTAGCTATCAAAGACGGGACGGTAGTTTACCTGATTTGGTCAATGAACTCAATTAGAAAACCACAATTAGCATGTAAAGCCTTGTTAGACCAATCTATCCTCTAGGATGAAATCTTTCATGCAATCGTTTCAATCGCTCTTTTGCCACATGAGTATAAATCTGTGTTGTGGATAAATCTGTATGCCCTAGCAACATTTGCACCACGCGTAAATCCGCACCGTGATTCACTAAATGAGTGGCAAAAGCGTGGCGAAGAACGTGAGGGGAAAGTGCATCAGCATCAATATCCGCGAGAATGGCATAATGTTTTACACGATGCCAGAAAGTTTGACGAGTCATTTGCTGTGCACGCTGACTTGGAAACACAACATCAGAACTCTGCCCATTTAATAGCACAGGACGACCATAAAGCATAAATTGACGAACCCAATAGGCAGCTTCTTCCCCCATTGGCACAATACGCTCTTTATTCCCTTTACCAATCACTCGCACCACGCCTTGTTGCACACTCATGTTTTCAATCGTCAGCGAAACTAACTCCGTTACACGAAGCCCAGTCGCATAAAGCAACTCTAACATTGCTTTATCACGCAATTCCAAAGGGACTTCCACATCTGGCGTATTGAGCAAATCTGACACTTGTTGCTCAGTTAAATATTTTGGCAGGCGACTAGGTAATTTAGGCGAACTTAGCACCGCACTCGGATCATCCACTCGATATTTTTCCCGATATAAATATTGGAAAAGTTTACGCATTGCACTTAACATTCGCGCGGTGCTCGTAGCTTTGTAACCTTTCTCCAAGCGCTCACCTAGAAAACCTTGCAAATCAACAGCATCTAAGGTTTCCAAAGACAAGTCATTTTTATCCAACCAATCACAAAGTGCGGTTAAATCTAAACGATAAGATTGAACGGTATTTTCTGAAAGCCCTTTTTCAATCCAATATTCATTAAGAAACAAATCAATGAGCGCAAGATTTTTCATATTACTTTTCTACAAGGCAAGCGATGCATCCTATTTATGCTGAACAATCAAAAAAGCATTTAACTTACGAGGAATCACAAAAAATGCAGCAGCCGCGATGATACTCATAAATAAAAATGTCATCGCTGGAGAAGTTGGATAAATCATACCTGCAATCGCGGTGAAAATGGCAATAAGCACACCATTCGATAAGCCATTATACAAACCTTGCAACTTCGCAATATGGCTTTGCGGCTGGGTCGTGATATATCGAACAATCGCATAATGGCAAACGGCATAGGTTAGACTGTGCATAAGTTGCAATAAGAATATTAACCAAAAATCTTCAATATATCCCATTACAGCCCAGCGTCCAACGCACGCAAGTGCAGAAATATAAAGCAACACACTAATAGAAATATTTTGAAATAAACGACGAGAAAAGAAAAATAATACAATTTCTGCTAATACGCCAATGCCCCAAAGTAAGCTAGTTTGTGAAACAGAAATTCCAATGCTTGTCCAATAAATCGTGCTATAAACATAATAAGCCGCATGAGAGCCTTGAATCAGCCCCACTGCAATCATGACTCGCAATGTAATAGGATTTTTCAGTAAAGCAATGAAACCAATATGATTTTGAGTGCCATCTTCGGGTATTTCATCTTTTGGGGGAATGGTCGGTTTTAAAAGCTGAATGATGGTATAGAAAGATAAAAGTGCGGTTAAAATCCACACGATATTTTGCTCACCAACCCAACCAATAATGCCACCGAATACCACCACGCCAAGAATAAAGGCAGAAGAGCCAATTAAACGCACTTTGCCGTAATCTAAGCCGATTTGGCGTTGCCAAGTGGAGGCTAACGAATCCCCAATCGGCATTCCCGCTGAATTCACAGAAGCATACAACCCGATAGCAATAAACAACAACCAAAAATTATGTGCAACTAAACTCATAACCGCCATAATAATAGCTGATGCTAACGCCAATAGGCGTAAGGAACTAATAATATGATTGGCTTTTTTAATCAGCGATGAAAAAAATAATCCGCCCGCAAATCGGAAAATATAAGCACTCCCGATCACCAGACCAATCATTTCTTCACCATATTGTTGTGATTTCAACCATGCTGGGAAGAACGGCAAAAATACGCCATAAGCGCAGTAGTAACCTAGAAAGCTCAGTGCGAGCCAATAAAAAGGACGAACTTGCATCAGAATAAAGTTTCCATTTCTTGTGAACGAGACAAGCAAGCCTGCATAGCTTGCTCTATAGTTTGATTAAAATGTTGTGCGTCAAATGCCGCTAACGCCGCCGCAGTGGTGCCACCTTTCGAAGTGACATTTTCTCGTAAAGTTGAAAGCGCAATTTGCGGATTTTCTGTCACCATTTTTGCTGCACCAAGCATGGATTGCTGCACTAATTCACGCGCAGTTTTCTCATCAATATTCATTTTGATTAAGGCTTGCTGCATCGCCTCCAGCATCAAAAAGAAATAGGCTGGGCTACTTCCTGACGCGGCAGTTACTGCGTGCATTTGAGTTTCATCACTCACCCAAACCGTTCTTCCCACCGCCCCCAATAAATCTTGTGCAAAAGTGCGGTGATTTTCGCTCGTATTTTTCGGTGCAAATAAACCTGCCATGCCTTCCCCTACTAATGCTGGCGTATTTGGCATGACGCGCACTATCGATTTTATACTTGGAATTAATGAGTTCAAGCGTTCAGTTGAAATCCCCGCAGCAATGGAAATTAATAATTTATCGGAAAAATCTACCGCACTTAATGGCGAACAAACATCAGCCATCATTTGAGGTTTTACCGCAAGCAACACAACTTCCGCTTTGATTACGCTTTCCACATTATTTTCTGAAGTTGCCACACCAAGATTGGCAAAGAATGCTCTTTTTTCCTGATTCGGATCATTCACAATAATTTGCTCGGCAGGATAACCTTGTTTCAATAATCCAAGAATAATAGCCTGCGCCATATTGCCGCCGCCAATAAAGGCAATCAATTTGTGTTGCATCGTTTTTCCTACTTTTATGAGCTATAATGCCGCACATTCTACCCTATATTGAAGGAAGTGTTACGATGTGGTTCAAAAATTTAATGACTTATAGGCTGACTAAACCGCTAGATTGGGATCTTGCACAGCTACAAACTCAACTGGAAGATTGTCAATTCCATCCTTGCGGTGCTCAAGATCAAAGTAAATTTGGTTGGTCTGCTCCATTAAGAGGCTCTGATTTACTCTATTTTTCTGTAGGAAAACAAATTCTATTAGTGGCGAAAAAAGAAGAAAAAATCTTGCCGGCAAATGTGGTCAAACGTGAATTAGATGAGCGCATTGAAAGCCTTGAACAAAAAGAAAATCGCAAACTTAAAAAGGTAGAAAAACAGACATTAAAAGATGATGTCGTGATGAATTTATTACCTCGTGCGTTTAGTAAAAATCAGCATACGGCACTGTGGATTGATACGGAAAATAATCTTGTTCATGTTGATGCCGCATCGAGTAAACGCGCGGAAGATGCGCTCGCATTACTGCGTAAATCCTTAGGATCGCTCCCTGTCGTGCCTTTAACCTTTGCTAATGAACCCAGTACGATTTTAACCAATTGGATCCTTCAAGATAGCTTACCGCATTGGTTACTTGCATTAGAAGAAGCCGAGCTTCGTGGCAGTCAGGAAGACAGCGTTATTCGTTGTAAAAAACAACCCTTAGAAAATGAAGAAATTCTCGCACTTCTGCAAGATGGTAAAAAAGTAGTAAGTAAATTAGCTTTAGAATGGGAAGACACCTTAACTTTCGTTTTTAACGAAGATTGCACAATCAGACGTTTAAAATTTGCAGATAGTATACGTGAAAAAAATGATGATATTCTGAAAGAAGATTTTACACAGCGTTTCGATGCAGATTTTGTACTGATGACTGGTATTCTAGCCAAACTCACCGAAAATTTATTAGATGAATTTGGTGGCGAAAAAACTAGACTGTAAAATCATATTACAAATTTACCGCACTTTTGCTTGAACAATGTTTGCCTAGACAGAGGTTAAATCGAGCATAGACAAGAGCCTTTCCAAAATCTTAAGAAAGGCTCTCTAATTATTGAATTATTGCTCAGTATTAGAGTTGCTGCTCGGCTTACGTCGTTTTCCGATATTTTTCGTATCCTTATGACGTAATTTCACTTTTTTCTTTGCCTCTGTTTTTTTCTTTTCTTCACGTTTTTCTTTAATGCGAGCCTTTTGTTTTTTACTTACAGATTTCACTTCACCGTCTTTTGGTGGCTTAGTGCGAGGTTCTAAACCTTCTAAAATACGCGCCTTTAAAATTTCCTCGGTATAGCGTTTAATTTTACCAAGTAACTTGTAATCATGGGCTTCAACAAAAGAAACCGCTGTGCCCTTTTTACCTGCTCGCGCTGTACGTCCAATTCGATGCAAATAAGTATCCGCGCTATAGGGCAAATCAAAATTCATAACATGGCTTACATCGTCAATATCAATACCACGCGCCGCCACATCCGTTGCAATCAATACCGTCACAATACCTGATTTCAACTTATCAATCGCATTATTACGTTGAGTTTGTGCCATTTCACCTTCTAAATACGCGGAACGAATGCCACGTTTACGCAATGTTTCAGAAAGTTCACGCACATCTTCACGACGACGAACAAACACAATTCCACGCGTCACTTCTTCAGTTTCAATAAAACGCGCGAGCAATTTGATTTTGTGTTCATTGCTGTCTGCATGGTAATACCATTGGTTGATTTTTTTTCTTTCTCGACGACTTGGTTCCGCATCTACTTTCACAGGATCATTCAACAAACGATCCGCGAAATCGACTAATAACTCCCCTTCCAAGGTTGCAGAAAATAACAAGGTTTGTTTTCGCCAACGAGTTTCAGCTGCAATTTTTTCCGCATCTTGTCCAAATCCCATTTGCAACATTCTATCGGCTTCGTCAAAAATCAGCATTTCAACGGAACGGCAATCAAAATTTTCTTCCTTAATGTATTGCAACAAACGACCAGGCGTAGCCACCACCAAATCTTGATTAGTGTTGAATACATCACCGTGATTTTGATACGCCACGCCACCTGTAATTGTCGCAATATTTAAATGGGTGAACTGCGCTAATTCTTCCGCTTGTTCAGCCACTTGCATTGCCAGTTCACGGGTTGGCGTTAATACCAAAATACGCGGTGGACCTGGTTTACGACGCGGATAATCCAATAAATGTTGTAGCGCAGGTAATAAAAAAGCAGCAGTTTTCCCTGTTCCCGTTGGTGCAGAGCCTAATACATCACGCGCTTCCATTGCGGCAGGAATGGCTTCCATTTGAATAGCTGTTGGGCGGGAATAACCTTTTTTCTCAAGCGCCTTTAAAAGTTCGGGAGAAAGATCAAATTGTTCAAATTGGGATAAATTCATTATTGTGTGGTTCTTTGTTAAAATTGGCGCGGATTATACCTGAAAAGCACCTGAAAGTGCGGTCAATTTACGAAAAATTTATGAGCGGATTTACCTTTAAACAATTCCATATCAATCAAGATTCTTGTGCCATGAAAGTCGGCACAGATGGCATTTTGTTAGGTGCTTGGGCAGATGTAAAACATTGTAAAAATATTTTAGATATGGGCAGTGGCACAGGATTATTGGCTTTAATGTTGGCACAACGAACTGAAGAAAACTGCCAAATTCAAGCGGTTGAGTTGGATCCCATAGCAGCAAAACAATCACAAGAAAACATCAATGATTCTGTCTGGAAAAATCGCATTCAACTTATTCAAACAGATATACAACATTTTTTACAAACCACTGAACAAACCTTTGATTTAATTGTGGCAAATCCACCTTATTTTGAACAAGGTATTGCCTGCAAAAATGAGGAAAGAGAATTGGCTCGTTATACCAAGCAAAGCCATTTAAATTGGTTAGAATGGGCTGCCACACGCTTATCGGAAAATGGGAGAATAAGTTTTGTTTTGCCTTATGATGCGGGGAAAACGCTCACAAAATCCACCGCACTTTTTTGCATAAAACAGACGAATGTCATTACTAAAGTGGGAAAAACGCCCCAAAGAATGCTACTTACCTTTGCTAAACAGCCAGAAGTTTTAATGCAAGATCAATTGGTGATTTATGACGAGGATAATCAATATACTGAAGCGTTTATTGAATTGACTAAAGACTTTTATTTGAAATTTTAAAGGGGAAATCATTTTCCCCTTTAATCATAAACTATCTAAAATACCACTTCGCTAACAACACACCCGCATTCACTGCAATGTTTAAGCCTGATTTAATTGGGCTTGCGAGCGTTAAACGCACTTGTGTATCTTCTGGATTAGCTAAACTTTCCGTAGAACTTTCACTTAGCAGAAAAACTACTTTATTTTTTATCTGCACTTTATCTAACGGCTCGCCTTGTTTATTGTGCGATATGTGAATAATTTGATAGCCTGATTTGCGCAATTGCATTAAAGCCGAATCAATATAATCCGTTTCTAACACACGAATATATTCTGCGCCACCTTCTGCTACGCGCATTGAGGCTGCCGAATACAGATTTTCCACATTATCAGCGACAATATTTTTCACGCCAAAATAAGCGCAAGTACGCAATACGCCACCAATATTTTGCGCATTATTCACATTGTCCAATAGCACTAAACAATCCTCGTTACGAGGAATATCCAAATATCCTTGCAACGTGAAAGCTCGCAGTTTCTTCACTAATAAGCAAATGCCACCGTGATGTTCTGTTCCGCTCACGCGAGCTAATTCTTCGCTATCTACAATATGATAAGCCTTTTTGTTTTCGGCTAAATAACTCAATACTTCGCCAATTTTGTGTGACATTTGCACAGTTGCCCACAATCGAACAATACTTTCAGGACGCTCTGCAAATAAAGCTAAACAGGCATTTTCACCGTAAACTTTCATTTCTTCCGCACGGTTTTTCTTAATTTTTTCAGGCGCACGAGGAGAAAGCGCACCCGTTTTCTTTTCTTTTGTTTTATAAACCGTCCCCGTACTTTTTATCGTCACTTGAACCTTAGGTTGTTCTGCATTTTTATTTGATGGCGCACGAGATAAAGAAAGTTGCGTAATTTTAGTTTCTTTCACTTCTTGTTTATCACGAGGAAAACGAGATTTTTCGTTTCTATTTCCATTAAATTTATCATTAAAGTGCGGTCTATTTTGGCTTGGTTTTTCTCGATACTTTTCCCCCACAGTGCGTTCTTGAAAGGTTCTGCCAGCGGATTGAAAAGACGGTTTGCGTTTGTCGTTCATAGGGTTTTCCTGAATAAGAATGGCTATTTTTTAGCCAAAAAATGCTAAAATTTGTGAGCATTATAACGAAAAAAAGCCTTTTTTCTATTAATAAGCACGTGAAATATTGTAAACTAACGCACTAGTCTTTAATCACGAGATGGATTATGTTAATCAATAAAACCAAACGAGCTGAACAAAATTTAAATAATTTGCCATTCCTTGCTTTGCAAGCTGAGCAAATTGAATTTTTGGGTAGCCCGGCTGAATTTAAAACTCAAATTATTGAATTAATCAGAAACGCAAAAAAACGTATTTATGTCACCGCACTTTATTGGCAAAAAGATGAAGCGGGGCAGGAAATCCTTGATGAAATTTATCGCGTGAAGCAAGAAAATCCACACTTGGATGTAAAAATTCTCATAGATTGGCATCGCGCACAACGCAATTTATTAGGCGCGGAAAAATCGGCCACCAATGCAGATTGGTATTGCGAGCAACGCCAAACTTATCAGTTGCCTGATGATCCGAATATGTTCTTTGGCGTGCCAATTAATACACGCGAAGTTTTTGGTGTATTGCACGTTAAAGGTTTTGTATTTGATGATACGGTGCTTTATAGCGGTGCAAGCATTAATAATGTCTATCTTCATCAATTTGAAAAATATCGTTACGATCGCTATCAAAAAATCACTCATGCCGAATTAGCTGATTCGATGGTGAATTTCATCAATGATTACTTGTTAGATTTCAGTGCAGTTTATCCACTTGATGTCACCAACCGCCCTCGCACCAAAGAGATCCGCGGTAATATTCGCGCTTATCGTAAAGATCTTGCACAAAATGGAGAATATTCATTAAAAAGTGCGGTGAAATTACCAAATGTTTTAAGCGTATCGCCGCTGTTTGGCTTAGGGGCATCAGGCAATGAATTAAATCAAGTGATTGAAGATTTATTCTTACAAGTACAAGAAAAATTGGTGATTTGTACGCCATACTTTAATTTCCCACGCACATTGCAACATAAAATAGCAACGTTACTGGAAAATGGTAAACAAGTAGAAATTATTGTTGGCGATAAAGTCGCAAACGATTTTTATATTCCACCAGAACAACCATTCAAAATGGCGGGGGCGTTACCTTATCTTTATGAAAGTAATCTTCGCCGTTTCTGTGAAAAATTTGAGACTCAAATTGAAAATGGTCAGCTTGTGGTGCGTTTGTGGCGTGATGGCGATAATACCTATCACTTAAAAGGTGTGTGGGTAGATGCTCGTTATATTTTACTTACGGGCAATAATCTTAACCCTCGAGCATGGCGTTTGGATGCAGAAAATGGCTTATTAATTTACGATCCACAACAACAGCTTTTAGCCCAAGTGGAAAAAGAGCAAAACCAAATTCGCCAACATACAAAAGTATTAAAACATTACACTGAATTAGAAGAATTGAATCAATACCCAGAACCAGTGCAAAAACTCTTGAAAAAATTTGCACGGATTAAAGCGGATAAATTGGTGAAAATGATTTTGTAATGCTAGATAATATTTAGATCTGATAAAGAAGCCTTGTAAAAATGATTTATCTCAAAAAATTAGACTGTTTAATCAGGATCTCGGTCCTTGATTAAACAGTCTAATTTTGGAGGAAAAGCTTCATTATTATCACTCTTTGGTTTTTAATTTTGCTTGAGTATGTTTAGCTACGTTTAACCAATTTCGTCCAGTTATAATAACCGTACAACGAGTTAAGTAAGTAGGCTGAGTACATTAAGTACATGGCTGGTGTTTCTGCCCAAAGGAAAATAGAAAGAATATTTAATCCAATCCATAAGAGCCATTGTTCACGATAACGCAAAATCATTAGTAACTGAGCAGCAATAGTAATAACGGTAGTTAGACCATCTAAACCTGTTGAACTACCGCCAGCCGCTTGTAATGCTTGAACAAAAAGCAAAGTACCAACCGTAGTCACAACAATTAATGTCATCCATCCTTTAACAGTTAACGCTTTTGCAATCACACTTTCTCCACCATCACTATTTTGCATATTGGCTTTCCACATAAAGTAACCAATAAATTGAGATGGCAAATATACATAGAGCACGGTATTCATTTCGCCTAAGAAATTCGATCCCCAAGCAACATAAAAATAAGTGTAAGCAAAAATTAATCCGAAGAAATAGTTACTAATTTTACCTTTACTTACCAATACCACACACAAAATACCCGAAATGCCAGAAATCATTGCCAGCCAAGAATCAGGTGTTTGTACATAAGCCCAAATTTGCGCAATGATGAAAAGCGCAAGCCAAACTACCTCAAAAGGTTTCCAACCAGAAACAAATTCTTGTTTTAAACGTTCTGCCAAAGTCATTATTTACCCCTGTTGACTTAAATTTGAATGCGAGCATTCTTGCATTGTGCGTTGATAATGTAAAGATTCAGAGACATTTAATTCTCAACTTGTGAAATTCATCACATTTCGTTCAAATCCTAAGTAATCTATTATTCAGAAAACTCTCTAAAAATTTACCGCACTTTAAATACAATAATCTGGCTCAAGTGGTATTTTTGCTTGTAGCAAGAACTGTTTAGTCCGCTCGTGTTGTGGGCAAGAGAAGAATTTATCTGCTGTATTTTGTTCTACAATATGCCCATCCGCCATCAAAATTACACGATCTGCAACATCTTTCGCAAACTGCATTTCATGAGTAACAATAATCATTGTCCATCCTTCTTGAGCGAGCATTTTTAGTGTTTGTAAAACTTCGCCAACCAATTCTGGATCTAACGCCGATGTAGGTTCATCTAATAAAATAATATCAGGTTTTACCGCAAGGGCTCGGGCAATTCCGACTCGCTGTTGCTGACCGCCAGAAAGTTGAGATGGAAATAAATCCGCTTTATTTTTTAGCCCTACCTTCTCTAACAAGCTAAGAGCCTTTTCTCTCGCCTGACTCTTATCTTGTTTTTGTACGACAACCATTCCTTCCATGATATTTTCAAGGGTGGAACGATGAGGAAATAAATTATATTGTTGAAATACCATTGATGAACGTCGGCGCAACTTCAATTCATCTGCTTTACTAATTTTCTGGCTAAAATCAATTTTTAGACTACCATCAGTAAATTCCAAAATGCCTTGCTCTGGCCGTTCTAGCAAGTTTAAGCAACGTAAAAAGGTGGTTTTTCCAGAACCAGAAGGCCCTAAAATTGCAACCACTTCACCTTTATTAATTTTAAAATCAATGCCTTTTAACACGTGATTGCCATTAAAGTTTTTCTGAATATTACTTACTTTTAACATAGACAATCCTTACAAGTGACGAGAAAGACGTTTTTCTAAACGCATTTGACCAATAGATAACACAAGGCAGAAAACCCAATAAATCAATGCAGCCTCACTATAAATCAAAATAAACTCATAATTCTCAGCTGTAATATTTTGTGCGACACGAAAGAGTTCTGCAATCCACACTAAAGAAGCTAAAGAGGTATCTTTCACCGTACTAATAAAAGTGTTAGAAAGCGATGGCACGGAAATGCGTAATGCCTGTGGCATAATCGTGCGAATAAATGCCTGTTGATAATTCATTCCTACAGCATAAGAAGCCTCCCACTGCCCTTTTGGGATCGCAATAATTGATGCGCGCACAGTTTCTGCAGCATAAGCACCGATATTGACTGAGAAGGCAATAATTGCAGTTGGGAAAGGCTCAAGTTTAATGCCGACTTCAGGCAATCCATAGAAAATAATAAAAATCTGCACAAGCATTGGCGTACCACGAATAATAGAAATATAAGCGCGACAAATACTTTGCAAAAGTTTAGTCATAAAATTTGGATGAGGAAGTGTACAAATTACGGCAACAATTACCGCAATAAATAAACCACAAAAAAAGGAAATAACGGCTAAGGGAATCGTATATAAAATTGCGCCTTCCAACATAGGCCAAAACGAGCTGATTACATAATCAGCTCGTTCTGCACTCATAAATGGAAGACTAGCTAACAAATTATTGAGTAATGTCATCACCAAACCATTTAATTGAAAGTTGTTTTAATGTACCGTCTTGACGTAGTTCATCTAGTGCTTTATTCACTTTTGCAATGAGTTCTTCTTCACCTTTCAAAAATGCAAAACCTGTCGGAATTTTCTTATCACTCTCAACGGCAATTTTTAAACCTGCATTTGGTTGTTTTTTGAAATAATCAAGCACCGCTAATTTATCATTCACTGTTGCATCAACACGTTCTTGTTTGACCGCTTCAAGATTTTGCGCAAGACTATCCACTGTCACAATAATCGCACCATTATCACGAGCATCTTTGCTCCAGTTACTCGTTGCTGATTGCGCTGATTTTTTACCTTTTAAATCAGAGAAAGTCTTAATGCTGTTATTATTTTCTTTCGTCACAATAACACCAGCAGAATAATTATAAGGCGCAGAATAATCATATTTTTTTAAACGCTCTGGACTTGGGTTCGTTTGGTTTGCAATAACATCAAATCGTTTTGCATTCAAACCTGCATACATTCCATCCCAAGCAGTTTCTTTAAATTCAATTTTCAAACCTAATTTTTCTGCCACTTTCTCAATGATTTCCACATCAAAACCTGTCAACTTACCGTCTTTACCATGAAAAGTAAATGGAGCATAAGTTCCCTCAGTTCCCACTAATAAAGTTTTAGTTTTTTCAACGCGGTCAGCAATTTCACCAGCATGAGAAAATGTTGAGAAAGCAATACCAGCACTTAAAAGTGCGGTTGTAAAAAATAATTTTTTCATTTTTTCTTCCTTGTGTTGTGTTTGTCTAAGCACGATTATAAAAAGCAAATTTATGAAAAAACAAGATTATTTATTCATAGTTTATGAATTTTAGTTATAAAAAAGCGATATAACAGATTACTATCAAAATAAGAAAATAATCTACCGCACTTTCTTGTAGAAAAACACATTTCTAAACAATGTAATCAATCTACTCTTATAAAATTTCAGTAAAAAAATGCCTTTCTAAAGAAAGGCATTAGTAGAAATTTAAGATTATAAATAAACTTGTAATTTCTAATAGAAAAGTAGCGAACCTAATTACGCTTCATCACTTCCAGAAAAACGTTCAATTTTCGCACCTAAGCCACGTAATTTATATTCGATATGTTCATAACCACGATCAATATGATAAATACGATCTACAATGGTTTCGCCTGTTGCGATACAACCTGCAAGAACCAAACTGATTGATGCGCGTAAATCTGTCGCCATCACTTCTGCACCAGACAACTGTTCAACACCATGACATACCGCAGTATTCCCTTCAATTTCAGCTTTACCGCCCATGCGAATTAATTCAGGAATATGCATAAAACGATTTTCAAAAATCGTTTCAGTAATAATACTTGTGCCCTCTGCTACCATATTTAATAAGGTGAATTGAGCCTGCATATCAGTAGGGAAACCTGGATGTGGCGCCGTACGAATATTCACTGCTTTAGGGCGATTTCCAAGCATATCTAAAGTGATAGTATTCTCAGCCACATCAACTTGAGCACCAGCTTCACGAAGTTTATCGATTACTGCATCCAAAGTATCAGCCTTAGTATTTTGACAAACAACACGACCGCCTGAAATTGCTGCAGCAATTAAGAATGTACCCGTTTCAATGCGATCTGGCACGACACTATGCTCACAACCAGTTAAACGTTCAACACCTTCAATCGCAATGTGATCAGAACCTGCTCCTGTTATTTTTGCACCCATTTTATTAAGGAAATCTGCAGTATCTACAATTTCAGGTTCACGAGCCGCGTTTTCAATCACGGTCGTGCCTTTCGCAAGCGTTGCTGCCATCATAATAGATAAAGTTGCACCTACGCTCACTTTTTCCATTACAATGCGAGTTCCTACAAGACGATCTAATACTTGTGCTTTTACATATCCTTCTTCAAGAACGATATCTGCACCTAATTTTTCTAAACCGCTAATATGGAGATCAACAGGTCTAGCCCCAATAGAACAACCACCAGGTAACGATACTTGGCCTTGATGAAAACGAGCAACTAAAGGCGCCAATGCCCAAATCGAAGCACGCATGGTTTTAACCAATTCATAAGGGGCAGTGAAATGATCGATATTCGATGCATCTAATAAAACTGCGCCAGTTTCATCACGATCTACAACCACGCCTAATTTACGTAAAATTTTCAAAGTGGTTTCAATATCTTTAAGCTCAGGAACGTTTGTGAGTTTAACTGGTTCTGTTGCCAAAATAGCGGCAAAAAGAATTGGAAGTGCGGCATTTTTTGCACCTGAAATATTCACGGTTCCACTTAAACGAGATTGCCCATAAACACGGAATTTTTCCATTTTTTGAATCCTTAATTAAGTTGGTTTAATGCACGATCACGTTTCCACTTTTCAGTGGTATAAGTTTTAATTGTTAACGCGTGAATTTCGCCAGTAGTAAAATAAGCCATTAACGGAGCATAAATAGTTTGTTGTTGTTTTACGCGAGAAAGTGCAGCGATTTCATTACTCACAACGATCACGCCAAAATGCGCATTTTCACCTTGAGCATAAACTTCTTCTATGTTTAGCGCATCTTTTAAAATTCGTTCAATTTCTTGAAGTTCCATCAGATTTCCGTTTAATTAAGATCTGTAAAATTTGCGATCCAATCAGACAAACCAACAAGATCCGCAAGGGTTAATAATTGTTTGGGTGGATAAACTAATCGCACTGTTTTGTTAAGCTTTTGGCACTCTAGTAAAAAATCACAAAGAGCTGCAAAACCGGCTGAATCAATATGTTGAATACCAGACAAATCCCATTCAACAACCGTTTTATCAAGCGCATTAGCTGATAAAAAAACATCACGCTGCTGCCAAATAGGCAACAACGTGTTGCGAGATAGCTCCCCAGACAAAAGGAGCGCTATCTTATCATCATTTTTCTTTAAATCCCAATTTAACATGGCAACAAGATTATTTGCTTAATGTTATAGGTTGGGCTGCTGATTTTTGTACTTGTGCAGTTAATGCATCAATGCCATGTTGACGTAAGATACCACTCCATTCTTGTTGTTTTGTCACAACCATGCTCACACCTTCAGCAACCATGTCATAAGCTTGCCATTCGCCAGTTTTACTATTTTTACGCCATTTAAAATCTAATTTAATTGGCGCAGCTCCGTTAACTTGAATAATATTCACACGAATATTTACTAAATTTTTGTCGCCTAATGCTTTTTCTGGCTCAATTTGGATTTGTTGATTTGAATATGCTGTTAATACTTGTGCATAAGCTTGTTCAATAAAATCACCAAAAGCTTTAAAGAATTTTTCACGTTGTTCAGGTGTAGTAGATTTGAAATGAGAACCTAAAACCAAAGAACCTGCATAATTGACTTGAACATAAGGCAGTAAATCATTACGAACAATAGTACGTAGATAATTTGGATTCTTTTTAATCTGGTTTTGATTTGCCTGAATATCAGAAAACAATTTATCTGACGCTTGTTGCATCAATACATAAGGACTTGTTTCAGCCGTAGCTGTACCAGCAGCAAAAAGTGCGGTAAATACTAAGGTTAAAATTGCAAACCATTTTTTCATTTGGAAAAATTTCATCATAAATCTCCTAAATAAATGTTAGTTGTTATTGTACTGTAGGCTCAGTCTTTTCACTGTTACCATCAGATTTTTTATCGCCGTAAAGGAATTGGCCGATTAAATCCTCCAACACCATAGCAGATTTTGTATCTTGAATTTGGCTACCCTCTTTAAGCATGGCCGATTCACCATCATCAAATCCCATTGTCAATGCAATATATTGCTCACCCAATAAGCCCGATGTCTTAATTGATAAAGAACTGTTTTCTGGGATTTCATTATATTCTTGATTAATCGCGATACTTACTTTTGGTAAATAGCTTTTTTCATCAAGCGTAATACCGCTCACACGCCCAATAACCACTCCACCAACTTTTAATGGTGCTCGTACTTTAAGTCCACCAATATTATCAAAAGTTGCCGTCACAGTATAAGATTTCGTCTCACCAAAACCTTGTACGTTGGCTACACATAAACCTAAAAAAACTAAGGCACCAATACCAAGTAATAAAAATAATCCAACCCAAAATTCATATTTAATTGTTTGTCTCATAAAAAATCCTTAACCTGCTCCAAACATAATAGCAGTCAAAATAAAATCTAATCCTAGAACAACAAGAGAGGCATGCACAACTGTTCGTGTCGTAGCTTGGCTGATACCTTCTGATGTTGGCATACAATCATAACCATTAAAAAGCGCAATCCAAGTTACGGCAACAGCAAAGAAAACCGCTTTAATAAAGCCATTTAAAATATCATAGCTCCAACTCACGGAATTTTGCATCACAGACCAAAAGCTGCCTGAATCAACACCTTTCCAATCCACACCAACTAAGGAACCGCCCCAAATACCAATCGCGATAAACAAGATAGACAAGATTGGCATGGAAATAACGCCTGCCCAAAAACGTGGTGCAATCACTCGACGTAAAGGATCAACAGCCATCATTTCAAGACTAGAAAGTTGTTCAGTGGCTTTCATTAAGCCTATTTCAGCCGTCAATGCAGAACCTGCTCGACCAGCAAATAAAAGTGCGGTAACAACAGGCCCTAATTCTCGTAAAAGAGAAAGTGCCACCAACTGCCCCAAACTTGTTTCAGCAGAAAAATCGACTAACACAACATAACCTTGTAGTCCTAATACCATTCCAATAAATAAACCGGACAACAAAATAATGAGTAACGATTGGACACCTAAAACATGCATTTGCTTCACAAGCAAAGGAAAATGCTTACGAATTTGTGGCTTACCGATCAATGCGCCAAATAACATAAAACCTGCTCGCCCTAATGCACGGAAAAAGTCGATCACCTGCTTTCCTAAAGCAGAAATAAAATTGACGATCATTCAAACAATTCCTTCACATAATCTTGCGCTGGGTACTTAAAGCGCACTGGACCATCAGATTCACCTTTTAAGAATTGCACCACTCGCGGATCTTGGCTTTGTAAAAGCTGCTCAGATGTTCCTTCTGCGATAACTTTTTGGTCTGCAATAATATAGGCATAATCTGCAATACTCAATACTTCCTCAACATCATGAGACACCACGATAGAAGTCAAATTTAACGCTTCATTTAATCGTTTAATCAGGCTCAAAATTACGCCCATACTGATTGGATCTTGCCCCGTAAATGGCTCATCAAACATAATTAAATCAGGGTCAAGTGCAATAGCGCGTGCTAATGCAGCTCGACGAGCCATACCACCAGAAAGTTCTGAAGGCATCAATGCGGCAGCACCTCGCAACCCAACAGCTTCCAATTTCATCAACACGATTTGACGAATTAAACTTTCAGGCAAATGCGTATGTTCACGAATTGGAAAGGCGACATTATCAAAAGTAGAAATATCCGTAAAAAGCGCACCGGATTGAAATAACATCCCCATCCGCTTGCGTACTTCATACAGTTCACTATTAGATAGACGACAAATATCTTGCCCATCAAACAAAATTTCACCTTGTTCTGGTATTAGCTGCCCACCGATCAATTTAAGTAAGGTGGTTTTACCAATCCCCGACGGCCCCATGATCGCAGTGATTTTTCCCTTTTTTACTTGCAAATTCAGGTTATCGTAAATCACGCGATCACTGCGTTTAAAGGTGAGATTCTTAACTTCAATTAGATTTTGATTCATTAAAATCTCGTTTATAAATAAAAAGTGCGGTCGTTTTGACTAGCGTTTTTGTGAAAGGTTCATCTTACGACGAACAAACGCCATCGCTCCGTGTAATACTAAAAACAGCAATGACAAAGCATATAAAGGCATATTTCCTAGCACAGAATAAGGCGTTTTACCTTCCGCAGGTGCAATTTTATGCGTCAACGTTGTTTCAATAAACTGCGGTGCCTGCGCTAACACCTTACCTTGTGCATCAACAAAAACTGAAATCCCCGTATTCGTTGCACGAATAAGCGGTTTACCCAATTCTAAAGCGCGCATTCTTGCCATCTGCAAATGTTGCCAAGGCCCAATTGAATCACCAAACCAAGCATCATTAGAAATCGTGAGCAAATAATCTGTATCTTGTTTCAAATTTTGCCGCACTTGTTCGCCAAAAATAATCTCATAGCAAATTGCTGGCGAAAAAGCGCGTTTTTTTGCCATTAAAGATGGCTGAATCGCATCCCCGCTTTGAAATGCAGACATCGGCAAATTAAACACTGAATTAAGTGGCCGCAAAATACTTTCTAGCGGAACATATTCACCGAAAGGCACGAGATGATGCTTACTATAACGATTTGATGTATCGGGCTGATAAGGAAAGTCTGGGTTTCCAGCAGTCATAATAGAATTAAGCAACTTACCAGATTTCGTATCTTGGAATACGGTTCCAACCATTATCTCCGTTTTCGTTTCTTTAGCAGCACGATCTAACCCTTCAAAAAATGGGGTAATCGCATTTTCGAGGGTTGGCAATGCTGACTCAGGCAAAATAATTAAATCGGTTTTACCAAGATTTTCTGCGATTAATTTTTGATAAATCTCCAAAGTAGAATAGAAATACGCGGGATCCCATTTGAGATTTTGTTCAATATTTCCTTGAGCAAGCGTGACTGAAATTGCCTTATCTTCAACAGATTTTACAAAGTGAATTCGGGATGAATAAGCACTTAATCCCCCCACGATGATCAATAACAAAACATTCGCCAAGACTAATTTAAGATTTTTCGTTTTAAACAAAGACGAAACGAGATTAAACATCACCGCACTTGCCCAAACGGTAAAAAACGTTAATCCTGTTACCCCAAAAATCGGGGCTATGCCATAAAATGGGCTGTCAATTTGTGTATAACCAAACTGAAGCCAAGGAAAACCGGTAAAAATCCAACCTCGTAAAAATTCTGTCAATGTCCAAATCACGGCAAAAATTACCGCACTTTGAACGTTGAAACGCTGAACCAAATAGGTAAAGAGCATCGGATATAATGCAAGATAAGCCGCAAGTAAACCGACAAGGAAATAACTCACACCTAAAGACGCGCCGCCAAATTGGTGAATACTGACATTAAGCCAACTCACCCCAAAGCAGAAAAATCCCATCGACCACAAAAACGTCGCTAAAAGTGCGGTGGATTTTTTAGGATTTTTAGCGACATAAAGTAAACCGAGTAAAGAAACATAGGCTAAAGGCCAATAATTAAATGGCGAGAAGGCAAAAACACCGGCTAAACCAGATATAAGCGCAATAAGATAAGTAAAATATTTATTCATAAATTCAATTATATTTTGCACGCCCTTACGAGCGTCTTGTGTGTTGGAATTTAAAATCCCATTTCAAGTAAATAAAAAGCACGCGTTAGAAAACGCGCGCCATCATTGAGGATGATAAAATGCTATTCAGCTTTTTCTTCCACATCATCCATTTCTGCCAAATGTTCATCTGGAACAGTGACTCGAAGTTGAATCAATCGGCGACTATCTGCCGAGGTGACTTTAAATTGAAGATTTTTCAACGTAATTTCTTCACCACGTTTTGGTAAATAACCAAAAGTTTGCATAATTAACCCACCAATGGTATCCACTTCTTCATCATCAAAATCCGTATTAAACTGTGCATTGAAATCATCAATATCGGTGAGCGCACGCACCGCATAAGTATGGCGAGAAAGCTGACGAATATCCGCAACTTCTTCTTCATCAAACTCATCTTCAATATCGCCAACAATTTGTTCTAAAATATCTTCAATAGTAACAAGACCTGATACCGCACCAAATTCATCCACCACAATAGCCATATGGAAACGCTCAGAGCGGAAATCTTTCAACATACGATCCACTCTTTTGCTTTCTGGCACAATCACCACCGGGCGCAATAATGAAGATAAATCAAAGATTTCCGCATCTTCACGTAAAAATTTCAATAAATCTTTCGCGTGCAAAATACCCACGATATTATCGCGATCATCCGCATCAGCAATCACAGGAAAACGAGAATGAGCGGATTCAATAATTGTATTTAAACAAGTATTTAAATCTTGTTGATCTTCAATAAAAATAATTTGTGAACGAGGAATCATAATATCGCGAACACGAAGCTCCGCAATTTCCATTACGCCTTCAATCATTTCACGCGTATTTTGATCAATTAAATCGTTTTGTTCTGAATCGCGAATTACTTCCACAAGTTCTTCACGATTTTTTAGTTCACCTTGAAAAAAGCGACCAAATAAAGATTGGAAAAAAGGTTTTTTCGTATTTTCAGATTGGTTTGAATTTTGCTGTTCGTCGTTCATATTGGTTTGTAGTTGATGTCTTATTGACGGCGAAAAAGTATCATATTTTGGGCATATTCGCAAAAATAAAGCAAAAGATAAAGCAAGATAAAAGAAAAGTGCGGTGAAATATCTCTTTATTTTCTACCGCACTTCAATTCTATAAGAACTTAAACTCTGTCCATTGATAATATCGCTTGCTTGCTTTTTGAATCCCGCCGTAATTTTGCCATTCAGGATGATTTGGCGTGTCGGGCAAACATTGGGTTTCCAGTGCTACGCCAGAAAAATCGGCATATAATTCGCCATTTCTCGTTGGTGTACCTGCAAGATAATTACCCGTATAAACCTGCAATGCGGCTTGCGAGGTTCTTACTTCCAAACTTAAATCTCCAGTTGGAGAAGTCAGTAAAACACAAGGCTTTTGCCAAGCTTTATTGACAATAAAGGAATGATCGTAACCTTTTGTTGCTTGCTGATCCCCTTGTAAAAAATCTTGTTTGATGGGTTTAGCAATACGGAAGTCAAAACTTGTATTCACTACATGCTTTAATGGAGAATTAGGAATCCCCTCATTATCTACAGGCAGATAAAAATCAGCATTTAAACGTAATGTATGTTCACGCACGTCACTGCCTTGTTCTGCATTTTCTAAATTGAAATAGGCATGATTTGTTAAGTTTAATGCAGTATCCTTATCACACATTCCTGCATATTCAATTTTTACGCTATTATCATCTGTTAGCGTATAGGTTACCGACACATCCATATTACCAGGAAAACCTTGATCACCATCCTCTGAATGTAATGAAAAACACACAAAATTCTCACCGCACTCTTGAATTTCCCAACGGCGTTTATCAAAGCCCTCTCCACCATGAAGCTGATGTTTGCCTTGGTTACTTCTCAATTGAATAAGTTCACCATTCAATTCAAATTGTGCATTTGCAATACGATTTGCATAACGCCCTACGCTTGCGCCTAAATAGCTTTGATGAGTGGGATAATCCTCTACCTTACAACCCAATAAAACCTCGCGTAAAGTGCCATTTACTGGTACTTTACAAGAAAGCCAAGTTGCGCCCCAATCCATAAATTGAACGTGCATCCCATTTTCATTTTGCAGGGTTATCAGCTGATAAGGTGCACCATCAGGCGCATTAAAAGTGGTTTGTTCTAACATCATTTTCTTAAATCACTCGAACACCTTGTGATGCAGTGCACACATAAAAAGTTTCTTTTAAACCAGTCGTTTTCTCGTAATTATCCGCAATAATTTTACGAACTGCATCGACTTTATCATGAGGCGCAAGTGCGACAATACAACCTCCAAAACCGCCGCCCGTCATACGCGCACCGCCACTTTTGCCAATAACAAGTTGAGCCAATTCAACTAAATAATCAATTTGTGGCACGGTGATTTCGAAATCATCATGCATTGAATCATGAGATTCCCCCATTAACTCACCTAAACGGGTCAAATCATTCTTCTTCAATGCTTCCACTGCATCGAGTACCCGTTGATTTTCTGTTACGACATGACGAGCACGTTTTGCTGCTAATGGTGAAAGTGCGGTCAATTCTGCTTCTCTTTTTCGGAATTGTTCAACTGAAACATCACGCAATGCTTTTACTCCAAAAAATTTTGCTGCGTCTTCACATTGCTGACGGCGAGTATTGTATTCGCCCATTACCAAATCGTGCGGTACGTTTGAATTCACAATAATAACGGCGACATCTTGTGGCACAGGTGTTGGAGTGGTTTCAAGATTACGACAATCGATCATCAGTAAGTGATTTTCCTGCCCAAGTGCGGAAATTAACTGATCCATATTGCCACAATTCGCACCAACAAATTGGTTTTCCGCTTTTTGCCCATTCAAGGCAATATCCGTGTGAGAAAGCGGTAAATCGCCAAGTTGTTGGCAGAATTTACCCACCGCAACTTCTAACGCTGCAGATGAACTTAATCCAGAAGAAAGCGGCACATTTCCAGAAATCACTAAATTTGCACCTTGTTGAAAATGCGGGTAACGTTCTTGGATAAATTTTACCACTCCACGCACATAATTAGCCCATTTGTGTTCACTCTTAGGAATTTCTACATTGAGAGAAAATTCATCAGTTTCATCAAGATCCGCCGCATAAACATTCCAAATATGATCATCTCGTTTTGTACCAGAAACGGCCGTACCAAAATTAATCGCACAAGGCATAACAAAGCCGTCGTTGTAATCAGTATGTTCGCCGATGATATTTACTCGGCCAGGGGCATAGACGGTAATTTCTGGCAAATTTTTATGCTGTCTATTGAAAATTTGTTGAGCATTTTGGATTGGGGTCATATTTCTATCCTTTATATTAAATCTGTACTCGATCTGCCCCTCTTTTGTAAAGAGGGGAATTGGGCGCATTATTTCAGTTTATAGTGAATTTCACTCAACGCACGCAGTCTTTCTGCTGCCTGTTCTGCCGTTAAATCGCGTTGGCTTTCGCCTAACATTTCATATCCCACCATAAATTTACGCACGGTTGCTGAGCGTAAAAGAGGAGGGTAAAAATGAGCATGTAGCTGCCAATGTTCGTTATCTTCACCATTAAAGGGTGCCGCATGAAATCCCATTGAATATGGGAAAGAGGTTTCAAAGAGATTATCGTATTTGGTCGTCAATTTTTTCAAAATAACCGCAAGATCTTTTGATTGTTCGTCACTTAATTCAGTTAAACGTTTTACATGAGTTTTTGGTAAAAGCAATGTTTCAAATGGCCAAACAGCCCAATAAGGCACTAAAGCTACCCAATGCTCAGTTTCAACGACAATACGTTCCTTCAGCGCCAGTTCTCGTTTCACATAATCAACTAACATTATTGAACCATGTTTTAGTAAATAATCGCGTTGAGTGCGATCTTCACAAGCCACCTCATTTGGCAAGAAACTATTCGCCCAAATTTGACCATGTGGATGTGGGTTCGAACACCCCATTGCCGCCCCTTTGTTTTCAAAAATTTGCACCCATTGGTATTTCGCACCAAGTTCACGAAGTTGCTCTTGCCATACTTTAATCACTTCTTCAATCTCAAGTGCGGTCAATAATGGCAATGTTTTACTATGATCTGGAGAGAAACAAATAACGCGACTTTCACCACGAGCTTGAGAACTTTGGAAAAGTGGATCGGAGGATTTTTCAGGAGCTGGCGTATCTTCTAAAAGAGCAGAAAAATCATTTTTAAACACATAAGGTTTACGATAATCGGGATTTAATTCACCTGTAATACGCTTATTACTCGGGCAAAGATAACAAGTTGGATCATAACTTGGTTTTTGTTCTTCATTGACCTTTTCTTGTTGCCCTTGCCATGGACGTTTAGCACGATGTGGTGATACCAAAACCCATTGATCGATTAACGGATTATAGCGACGATGTGGATGCTCGGTTGGTTCAAAAATATCACTCATAATTGGCTCCCTTTCTAAATTGTAAACGGTTACACAAAATGCTACGCATAAGATAGCAAATTCACAAAAATAAACCGTGATCCGTATCACATAATATGAAAATCTCTGAAAGTTTTTTGTGATCTCAGTTACAAATCAAAAAGTAATCGCTTTCAATTTTATTTAGAAAGAACATAATTAAGAAACGTAATTTCATTATGGGAAGTATTCTATGAGCACCATTCATGATGTAGCCGAGCTAGCTCATGTATCTATTGCTACTGTTTCTCGTGTTATAAATCAACATCCCTCTGTAAGTGAAGAAACTCGCCTTACAGTAAAACAAGCAATTGAACAACTTAATTACCAGCCAAATGCAAATGCCAAAGCCCTTGCGATACAAAACACCGATACCATTGGTGTGGTTGTCACGGATGTAACAGACTCATTTTTTGCTATTTTAGTGAAAGCCGTAGATAAAGTCGCAGAGGCCCACCATAAAACAATCTTGATTGGTATTGGCTATCACCATGCAGAGAAGGAACGTGAAGCTATTGATACTTTACTTCGCAAGCGTTGTAGTTGTTTAGTAGTGCATTCTAAGGCGTTATCCGACGATGAACTTAGTCATTATTTGAAAACAGTACCAGGAATGGTGATTATCAACCGAGTGATTCAAGGCTATGAAAATCGTTGCGTAAGTTTAGATAATAAAAAGGGAACCTACTTAGCAACAGAAATGCTTATTCGTTGTGGGCATAAACATATCGCCTATATTGGTTCTAATCATGCAATTTTCGATGAAATTGAGCGTCGAGATGGTTATCTTACGGCATTAAAAGATCACAATTATCCAATTATTGAGCATGCCACAACGCACAATTCACCAGACTTCGAAGGTGGTGAAAAAGCCATGATTGATTTGCTTAGTTATAACAAAGATCTCACTGCGGTCGTAGCTTATAACGATTCAATGGCTGCGGGAGCCATTTCAGTTCTCACTGAAAACAATATTAGTGTACCAAGCCAATTTTCAATCATTGGTTTTGACGATATGCCAATTGCTCGTTATTTAATTCCTAAATTGACGACCATTCGCTATCCTATTGATTTAATGGCAACTTATGCAGCTAACCTTGCATTAAGCCTTGTCGATAATGAGGTGAGAACGCCATCAACAATTCAATTTAACCCAACATTAGTACGTCGTTTTTCTGTGGAATATATCTAAATTTGAAGATAAACGCACTCATAAAATGTGATAGCGATCACAAATCCGAATTTTTAATGTAATCGTTTTCATTTATGTGAGTTTGATCACAGATTCCAAGCAGATTATTCGCTAATATGGCACCAATTGCAGAATGTAATGCAATATTTATCTCTAACATCAACATTCCAAAATAGGAGCGTTATTATGAAAAAAACAGCAGTATTAAGTGCGGTTGCTTTGGCTATCGGTTTAGGTGCAGCATCTTCTAGCTTCGCAGCAAGTAACAAAATTGGTGTAACCATTTACAAATACGATGACAACTTCATGTCTTTAATGCGTAAAGAAATTGATAAAGAAGCTAAAGCACTTGGTGGCATTAACTTATTAATGAATGACTCCCAAAATGCACAATCAATTCAAAATGACCAAGTTGATGTATTACTTTCCAAAGGTGTGAAAGCTCTTGCAATTAACTTAGTTGACCCAGCTGCAGCGCCAACCATTATTAGCAAAGCAAAACCAGATAACATTCCTGTTGTATTCTTTAATAAAGACCCAGGTGCAAAAGCTATCGGTTCTTATGAACACGCTTACTATGTAGGTACTGATCCAAAAGAATCTGGCTTAATTCAAGGGGATTTAATTGCAAAACAATGGAAAGCGAATCCAGCTCTAGACTTAAATAAAGATGGTAAAATCCAATTTGTATTATTAAAAGGTGAACCAGGTCACCCAGATGCTGAAGCTCGTACAAAATTCGTAGTTGAAGAACTTAATGCGAAAGGTATCCAAACTGAACAATTATTTATTGATACTGGTATGTGGGATGCTGCAATGGCGAAAGATAAAGTAGATGCTTGGTTATCTAGCTCTAAAGCGAACGACATTGAAGTCATTATTTCTAACAACGATGGTATGGCATTAGGCGCATTAGAAGCAACCAAAGCACATGGTAAAAAACTCCCAATCTTCGGTGTCGATGCATTACCAGAAGCATTACAACTCATCAAAAAAGGTGAACTTGCTGGTACTGTGTTAAACGATGGTGTGAACCAAGGTAAAGCAGTTGTTCAATTATCTAACAACTTAGCACAAGGCAAAGCAGCAACTGAAGGCACAAAATGGGAATTAAAAGATCGTGTTGTACGTATTCCTTATGTTGGTGTGGATAAAGACAACTTAGGTGACTTCTTAAAATAATTTTCCATCGATTTTTGTTGTAATCTAAGGGGAAGTTTTCTTCCCCTTTTTAAAGAGGTTGGATATGACAGCTCAAACTCAATGTCAAGACAGCCAAGTGCTGCTCACTATGACCAATGTCTGCAAGTCCTTTCCGGGTGTCAAAGCCTTAGATAACGCAAACTTAACGGTTCGTTCTCATTCTGTTCACGCTTTAATGGGTGAAAATGGTGCAGGTAAATCTACATTACTAAAATGCCTGTTCGGAATTTATGCCAAAGATGAAGGTGAAATTCTTTTCTTAGGCAAACCTGTCAATTTTAAAACATCTAAAGAAGCCCTTGAGAATGGTATTTCAATGGTGCACCAAGAACTCAACCTCGTGCGCCAAACTAGCGTAATGGATAACTTGTGGCTTGGACGCTATCCACTTAAAGGACCTTTTGTCGATCACGCCAAAATGTACCGTGATACTAAAGCGATTTTTGATGAATTGGATATTGATGTAGATCCTAAAGAAAAAGTCGCCAAACTTTCAGTTTCTCAAATGCAGATGATCGAAATTGCGAAGGCGTTTTCATACAACGCTAAAATCGTAATTATGGACGAACCAACATCCTCCCTTTCTGAAAAAGAAGTTGAGCATCTGTTTAAAATTATCGACAAATTAAAACAACGCGGTTGCGGCATTATTTATATTTCTCACAAAATGGATGAAATCTTCAAAATCTGTGATGAAATTACTATTTTGCGCGACGGTAAATGGATCAACACGGTAAACGTGAAAGAATCCACAATGGAACAAATTGTCGGAATGATGGTAGGTCGTGAATTAACACAGCGTTTCCCTGAAAAAACAAACACACCAAAAGAAGTAATTTTACAGGTGGAAAATCTTACTGCTAAAAATCAACCATCCATTCAAGACGTATCTTTTGAATTACGCAAAGGTGAAATTCTCGGTATTGCAGGGCTTGTGGGGGCTAAACGTACCGATATCGTTGAAGCTATTTTTGGCGTACGTGAATTAACCGAAGGAACTATCAAGTTACACGGAAAAACCGTGAAAAATCATACCGCACTTGAAGCGATTAATAATGGCTTTGCATTGGTCACTGAAGAGCGTCGTTCAACGGGGATTTACTCTAATTTAAGCATTGAATTTAACTCATTGATTTCAAATATGAAATCTTATCTCACACCATGGAAATTACTTAGCACGAAGAAAATGAAAAGTGATACCCAGTGGGTGATTGATTCAATGAATGTTAAAACTCCATCACACAGAACAACAATTGGTTCTCTTTCTGGCGGTAACCAACAAAAGGTTATTATCGGTCGTTGGCTTTTAACTCAACCTGAAATTTTGATGCTAGATGAGCCGACTCGTGGTATCGACATCGGGGCAAAATTTGAAATTTACCAACTCATTCAAGAGCTCGCTAAAAAAGATAAAGGCATTATTATGATTTCATCCGAAATGCCGGAATTACTAGGTGTAACTGACCGTATTTTAGTGATGAGTAATGGTAAATTGGCGGGTATTGTAGAAACAGCAAAAACTTCACAAGAAGAAATTTTGCAACTCGCTGCGAAATATTTATAAATATAAGGAATGAATTATGAGTGCCTTAGAAAAAAACAAATCCTTTGATTTATTAAAACAAAATGCGATTTATTTTGTGTTGCTGATTTTGCTCGGCATTATTATTGCGCAAGATCCAACCTTTTTAAATTTAATCAACTTCAGTAACATCTTAACCCAATCTTCTGTGCGCCTAATTATTGCTTTAGGAGTTGCTGGTTTATTGATTACACAAGGGACAGACTTATCTGCTGGTCGCCAAGTTGGTTTGGCTGCGGTTATCTCTGCAACCATGTTGCAGTCAATGGAAAATATGAACCGTGTATTCCCTGAAATGGGTGAAATTCCAATTCCTGTCGTCATTCTTGCAGTTTGTGCTGTAGGTGCGCTAATTGGTTTGATTAATGGGTTAGTTATCGCTTATTTAAACGTTACCCCATTCATTGCAACAATGGGTACGATGATTATCGTATACGGTTTTAACTCACTTTATTATGATGCTGTGGGTGGTTCTCCAATCGCAGGTTTTAGCGAAAATTTCTCAACATTTGCTCAAGGATTCTTCCGAATCGGCAGTTTTAAACTCTCTTACATCACAATCTATGCAGCCATTGCCTCATTCTTAGTTTGGGTGATGTGGAACAAAACACGCTTCGGTAAAAACGTCTTTGCTATTGGGGGGAACCCAGAAGCAGCGAAAGTATCTGGTGTAAACGTTGCACGTAACTTGGTTGTAATCTATATGATTGCAGGTATGTTCTATGCCTTTGGTGGTATGCTCGAAGCGGGTCGTATCGGTTCTGCAACTAACAACTTAGGTTTTATGTATGAATTAGACGCTATCGCAGCTTGCGTGGTAGGTGGCGTATCTTTCGCTGGTGGTGTAGGTACCGTAATTGGTGTTATCACAGGTGTTATCATCTTTACTGTTATCAACTACGGTTTAACTTATATCGGTGTAAACCCTTACTGGCAATATATCATCAAAGGTAGCATTATTATTCTAGCGGTAGCCATTGACTCATTAAAATACGCGAAGAAAAAATAATACGAATAACCTCCCTAAGGGTAACAAAAAAGTGGGCATACTTGCCCACTTTTGTTTTATATACTCAATTCAACGTGAATTCATAACCTCACTAACGATATTTATGCAATAATCAGCAAACCTTGTATAATTGCGCCACCATTTTTATAGAGAGATAAGTATGGGAATTAACTTTACACAAGTATTGCAAGATAGTTGGAATTTCTTCCGTAATCAGAAAAAAATCATGCTGCAATTTGTCGCAATTTTATTTATCGTGCAAAGTGCCAGTGCACTTTTGAGTTTTCCAGTTAATGATGAAAATAAAAGTGATGTATTAAATCTCGCAAATGCAAATATCACGAGTTTTGTTTTTTCTGTTGCTATTACTCAGATTTTAACGAGTTTTATCGCTGCTTGGGGATTAACCTCAATCCACAAAATTAGCCTACAAAATTACCGCACTTTAGGGAAAACCTTTTCACTTACCTTGCGTCGTTTTGCAGGTGTAATTCTGTTGGATCTATTAATGGTTGCACCAATGTTACTTGGTCTTGGTGAAGCATTTGCTGCATTACTCACAAAAAAATCGCCCTCTATCATGTCACTTATCGCGATGATTGTTGGCGTTTGGTTCTTTGTCCGTTTAAATTTAACGGCAGTACATTATCTTTCGACCCAGGATACACTTTCGCAAACTATCCGAAAAATTTGGATGCGAGGAAACGCTAGAAAAGGCGTATTGTTTATTTACACCCTACTGGTTTATTTTCTAGTGCCAGTTCTCATTTTCCAATTAAGCGCATTTTCCAATAATGCTGTGTTTGATATGGTGATAGGTATTTTTACCGCATTACTTAATATTTTTATGCTAGTAGTGACTTATCGTTTCTACAGCTTATTTATGAAGGACTAATCAATATGAAACAACTCCTTGACTTTATCCCTTTAATTTTATTTTTTGTCACTTACAAACTCGGTGGTGTACGTGAAGCAGCCATCGTATTAGTGGTTGCAACAATTTTGCAGATCGTGATTTTAAAATGGAAATACGGAACCGTTGAAAAACAACAAAAAATCATGGCAAGTGCGGTCGTTTTTTTTGGACTTTTAACTGCCTACTTTAATGAAATCCGCTATTTGCAATGGAAAGTGACAATTATCAATGCCTTGTTTGCCATTGTTTTGCTCATCGCACAATTTCAATTTAAAACCCCATTAATCAAAAAATTACTTGGTAAAGAATTACAACTGCCAGAAAAAGCTTGGAATACACTTAACCTTGGCTGGGCTGTATTTTTTATTATTTGTATGTTGGTGAATATTTATATCAGCCATAATATGTCGGAAGAAGCTTGGGTTGATTTCAAATCTTTCGGGATTATTGGTATGACGCTGATTGCAACCATTATTTCGGGAGTTTATATTTATCGTTATTTGCCCAAAGATGGCTCAAATTTAAAAGATGGAGAGAAATAATGTCTGCCAATTTTATTGATAAAAATGGTCGCCAATCAAAAGGTGTTCTTTTACTACGAACTTTGGCGATGCCTTCTGACACCAATGCCAATGGAGATATTTTTGGTGGCTGGATTATGTCTCAAATGGATATGGGCGGTGCGATTTTAGCAAAAGAAATAGCACACGGACGCGTGGTTACTGTTGCCGTTGAAAGCATGAATTTCATTAAACCAATCTCTGTGGGCGATGTAGTTTGTTGCTACGGACAATGCCTCAAAGTTGGGCGTTCTTCCATTAAAATTAAAGTGGAAGTATGGGTGAAAAAAGTGGCGAGTGAGCCAATTGGCGAACGTTATTGTGTAACCGATGCGGTATTTACTTTTGTTGCAGTTGATAATAATGGTCGCTCTCGCATGATTCCCCGTGAAAACAACCAAGAGTTAGACAAAGCATTAGCCTTAATTTCAGAACTAGAAGCAGAACAACCCTTGTAAATAAAAGGAAATCATTATGTACTATGTTATTTTTGCCCAAGATATTCCCAATACGTTAGAAAAACGTCTTGCAGTACGCGAGCAGCACTTAGCTCGTTTAAAACAGCTTCAAGCAGAAAACCGTTTACTTACGGCAGGTCCCAATCCTGCTATTGACGATGAAAACCCTGGAGAGGCTGGTTTTACTGGCTCAACCGTCATTGCTCAATTTGAAAATCTACAAGCGGCAAAAGACTGGGCTGCGCAAGATCCTTATGTCAAAGCTGGTGTATATGCGGATGTTATTGTAAAGCCGTTTAGAAAAGTCTTTTAATTTAAATAACGTAATATGAAAAAAGTCGCCTTAATTTCTCTCTGTATTTTGACCGCACTTTCTGTTTTTGCCGAATCATCTAACACGGCAAGTAGTTCCATTAATCTTGAGCAAGAAAAGCAAAACTGGGCGACAGCACAGCATCAAGACTATTTAAAACGTTTAAAACAACGTGAAACCTTTTTGCAGGTTGAAGGTTTGCTAAAAAGTGCGGTAAAAAACCAGCAATTTTCTGAAGCAACTCAAAATATCACAAAAAACTTAATAGACTCATTGCAAGGTTATCCTTTGCAATACGATTTACTAGCACGCTTTTGGGAAAGCAAAATCGCCTTTTTAAAAAATGATGACATTCAAGGCAAACAACAAGCAATAAATGAACTCAATGCGTTAGTGCAACAAAATTACCCTTTTGTGACGCCAGCGTTTCAAGCCTTATTACAAAAGCTATCCACTTTAAACGAACAGCAAACATCAGCAACGTCGGATAATGCCAAAGAAAATAACACGAATCAAAAAGAACAAAATCAATTAGAAAATCCTAAACAACTTACTGAAATTGTAAGAAAAAACGATCCTAACACTTTAGATAAAACCGTATTAATTGATGCTTTCCCTCGTTATCTTAAAACGTTACCTGAACAAATGAATAACCCAAATTTTGAATCTTATCAAAAATGGGCGAATACTTGGCAGCTCGCAGAAGATGAAATCAAACAGTGGAAAATAGCCTTTTTAAATCGTTTTTTTGATAATGAAAACGCTGATTTTCAAAAATGGCGTGATGAACAAATCCAACAATTAAAAACTGACAATCTAACTGAACGCCGTTTACGCATGGCAATTTGGCAAAAAACTGAATTAACCTCTTGGTTGAATTTGCTTTCTGCAGAATCAAAAAGTAAGCAAGAATGGCGTTATTGGGAAGCTAAACAAGATATATCAAAAAATACAGAAAGACTGACCGCGCTTTCAAAAGAGCGGGGATTCTATCCAATGTTAGCTGCGGCACAATTAAAGCAAGCATATAAAATCGATTTTCCAGTAGCACCAAATTTTACTGTGGCAGAACAACTTCCTTTCGAGCAAGTTTTCGCCATGATTCGAGAGCTTAGAGAACTTGGACGAAATGGTTTAGCAAAACAACGCTGGCGAATTTTACTTGATAATGCTGATTTCACAACTCAGCTAAAACTTGCAGAATATGCTGAAAACCAACAATGGTTTGAATTAGCTGTTGATGCTTCTATTGTTGCAAAAGCCTGGGATTACCTGTCTCTTCGTTTGCCAAATGCTTATTCAGAATACTTCAATGCGGCATTGCAAAATTTGAATATCAGCAAAACTTTTGCAATGGCAATCGCTCGTCAAGAAAGTGCTTGGAATCCAATGGCACAATCTTCTGCAAATGCGCGGGGCTTAATGCAACTTCTGCCAAGCACGGCAAAATTGACCGCAGAGAATAATCAGCTGCCTTATCAAGGCGAACAAGATTTATTCAAACCATTGAATAATATTTTGCTAGGTACCGCACATCTAAATGAACTCAATGGAAAATATCCTAATAATCGAATATTGATTGCAGCAGCTTACAATGCAGGGGCAAATCGAATAGAAAAATGGTTAAGTCGCGCTAATGGAAAATTAGCATTAGACGAATTTGTTGCCTCCATTCCTTTTTACGAAACTCGTGGTTATGTGCAAAATGTAGTCACTTATGACTTTTACTATCAAATTTTACAAAATAAAGAAAACCCACAAATCTTTAGCCAAGAAGAATTGAATCAGCTATACTAAACGCACTAGTTTAATAGTGTGGAATGGGAGCGTAATTATGTATATCAGCCGCAATTTAGAACAATGGAATGCCTTTCTTCAAATGCTAAAAATCGCCTTTGAAGAAAACAAAGCGCAGGAATTTCTAACCTTATTATTAACTGCAGACGAACGGGATGCAGTAGGATTACGCTTACAGATTGTCTCTCAGCTGATTGATAAAAATATGCCTCAGCGTGAAATTCAACAAAATCTGAATACAAGTGCCGCCACAATCACTCGAGGTTCCAATATGATTAAAACGATGGATCCTGATTTTATGCAATGGATGAAACAACATCTTGCTCTCATTGAAAAAAACTAAGCGAATTTTTACCGCACTTTCTCACTTATTTAGTCCTAAATGGTGGAAAAAAAACTGGCAGCGAGTTGTCTTTCGCTTTTTTTTCGCCGTTTTTGCTTTGTTGCTGATTTTTCGCTTTGTACCTATTCCATTTTCCGCTTATATGGTACAACAAAAAATCGCTAATCTTTTACAGGGCGATTTTCGATATCAAATCCAATATAACTGGGTCAGCCTAGAAAATATCTCTCCAAACATTCAATTAGCTGTGATTTCATCAGAAGATCAGCGTTTTCCTGAACATTTAGGCTTTGATTTTGAGGCTATCCAACGAGCAATTCAGTATAACGAAAAATCTAAAAAAGGAATTCGAGGAGCATCAACCATTTCCCAGCAAACCGCTAAAAACTTAATGCTTTGGCACGGACAAAATTGGCTACGAAAAGGTTTGGAAGTTCCAGCAACTATGTTGCTCGAGCTTACTTGGTCAAAAAAACGTATTTTAGAAGTGTATTTAAATATTGCAGAATTTGGGAACGGTATTTTTGGTGTGGAAGCGGCAAGTCGCTATTACTTTAAAAAATCAGCTAAAAATTTATCTCAAAATGAAGCCGCACTTTTAGCTGCTGTGTTACCCAATCCAATCATTTATAAAGTAAATAAGCCAAGCTTATTAGTTCGTAAAAAACAAGCTTGGATTTTGAGACAAATGGGAAATTTAGGTACAGAATACTTAAGCCATTTATAAAAAATCCAATCAAATTTCTAAAGTAAAAAAACTGAAAAATATTTACTTAATACATAAAATAAAAAAACGAGTCTTAGACTCGTTTTTTTATTTATAGCATTTTTATTACAGATTTATTACCGCAAATAATACCCAAACAGTATAAATTGTGGCTAAACCATAAAAAATAAATCCACCAGCTGGCACATGCACTTTAAGATCGTGCATACCGTGGTGAATACGGTGTAAACCGCACCACATTGGAAAAATAGTAAGCACTAAAATAACTAATTTACCAATCCAAGAATAAGCAAAAGTAATTAAATTATGCGCATCGACTAAACCAAATGGTAATAACAAACCGATAATTAAAATAACGACAGGGAAGAAAATTGCACTCACTGTGCCGCCTGCACCGAACATTAACCATACTGGCGGTTCGCCGGAGCGTTTTGGATTTTGATCAACCATTTTTTATCTCCCTTAGATATAAACTAAAACTAACGCAATCACGCTAACTAATGCGGTTACCGCCCAAAGTGCATTTCTTACAACGCTGTGTGGTAAGCGTTCATTTTTCACAATGATATTCATCACTTTCGGTGTCATTAAGAAATATGTCACCGTATGATAAAGCGTTGCGATAAGCGTAATAATATTTAAGAACACCACAATTGGGTTTCTTAAAAACTCAATAAAGCTCAAGATGCCTAAGCCTGGTATTGGATTACTTGCTAGGCAAAGAACACCATAAAGCAACACAATACAAAACCATACAGCAAAGATTGAAGTCGCTTCACGTAGCATATAAGCTTTATAGAAGTCCAATTTTTGCCACCAAGTCGCTGTCATTGGACGAACATATTTTTTACGTTTACTCACTGTTACTGACATTCCTTCCCCCTTAGCTTTTTGGTTTTAGCATAGAGATAACATAATCTTTGGCACTTTCCACTTTTCCTTGGTTAATTGCAGAAGCAGGATCTACATGTTTTGGACAAACTTCTGAGCAATAGCCAACGAAAGTACAACTCCAAACCCCATTTTTACCATTTAATAATGACATACGTTTTGCTTTACCATGGTCACGGTTATCAAGGTTGTAACGGTGTGCCATTGTAATCGCTGCAGGGCCTAAGAATTCAGGATTTAAACCAAATTGAGGGCAAGCGGCATAGCATAAACCACAGTTGATACACATTGAGAATTGACGATATTTCTCAAGCTGTGCTGGTGTTTGTTTAGTACGACTTACTTGCAATTCTTTCGATGGATGTGGTTTACCATCTAATGCTGGTGCTTCGTTACCAATAATATAAGGTTTAATTGCCTCTAAACTTTCGATAAAGTGGCTTAAATCAACCACTAAGTCGCGTTCAATTGGGAAGTTTGCTAACGGCTCAATACGCATATGGCCGCTGTAATCACGTAAGAAAGTTTTACAAGCCAATTTTGGTTTGTTATTTACCATCATCCCGCAAGAACCACAAATCGCCATACGGCAAGACCAACGATAAGAAAGAGAGGGTTCAAGTTTATCCTTAATATAACCTAACGCATCAAGCAATGAAGTTTGATTATCATAAGGTACTTGATAGGTACTTAGATGCGGCTCTTGATCGATTTCAGGATTGTAGCGTAATACTTCAACATTCATTACTGGTGAATTAGCCATTTGCTTGCTCCTTAGCTTTCGCAGCAGCTTCTTGAGCTTCTGCTTCCGCACCGTAAACACGTTTTGCAGGTTGAGATTTAGTAATTTTCACCGGACTGTATTCGATGCGCGGTGCACCATTCTCATTGTAGAAAGCAAGTGTGTGTTTTAAATAATTTACATCATCACGCTCAGTGTAATCTAAGCGTTGGTGAGCACCGCGAGATTCTTTACGTTCAATCGCTGAATTAGCAATAGATTGTGCAACATCTAGGATGTAGCCTAACTCAACTGTATAAAGTACATCTGTATTGAACACGCTTGAGTTATCTGCTACGCGAATACGTTTGTAACGTTCTTTTAATTCTGCAATTTTATCTACTGCTTTTTGCATGCTTGCTTGATCACGGTAAATACCACAACCTTCTTCCATTACAGAACCCATTTCATCACGAATTTCAGACCAAGATTCATTACCTTCTTGTTTATGAAGGGCTTCTAAGCGAGCAACAACATCTTTTGCTTGAGCATCAACCGCACTTTGATTTACCGATTGAGCTTCAACGGCACGTTGTGCTGCATATTCCCCAGCAACGCGACCTAACACAACAAGTTCAGCTAAAGAGTTAGATCCTAAACGGTTTGCACCATGTAAACCTGAAGATGCACATTCCCCTACAGCAAATAAACCTTTGATACGAGTTTCGCTATTGAAATCGACTTCAATACCACCCATTGTATAATGAACGACAGGACGAACTGGAATTGGTTCATTCACTGGATTAACACCTTCATAAGCACTTGCTAATTCACAAATGAATGGCAGACGCTCGTGTAAATATTTTTCGCCAAGATGACGTAAATCTAAATGCACAACATCTACGCCTTTTGCTGTTTTTAAGGTATTGCCTTTTTTCCATTCTTGCCAGAATGCTTGAGAAACTTTATCACGAGGACCAAGTTCCATATATTTATTTTGTGGTTTGCCAATTGGTGTTTCTGGTCCTAGACCGTAATCTTGAAGATAACGGTAGCCATCTTTATTAACCAAGATACCACCTTCACCACGACAACCTTCAGTCATTAAGATGCCGGTATTCGGTAAACCTGTTGGATGATATTGAACAAACTCCATATCACGAAGTGGTACACCATGACGATACGCCATAGATAAGCCGTCACCTGTTACAATACCGCCATTGGTATTAAATTTAAATGCACGACAACCACCACCAGTTGCAATCACAACCGCATTAGCATTAATTTGAACTAGCGAACCTTCCATCATATTCATTGCAACCATACCACGAGCATGGCCATCATCAACAAGAATATCTAATACGAAGTGTTCATCAAAACGTTGGATTTGTGGATATTGAATAGAAGTTTGGAAAAGCGTGTGTAATAAGTGGAACCCTGTTTTATCAGCAGCGAACCAAGTACGCTCAATTTTCATTCCACCAAAACGACGTACGTTTACATCGCCATCAGCTTTACGGCTCCAAGGACATCCCCAACGCTCTAATTGAGTCATTTCCACTGGTGAATGTTGTACGAAATATTCCACAACATCCTGTTCGCAAAGCCAGTCACCACCTGCAACGGTATCTTGGAAGTGTTTATCGTAAGAATCTTCCTCTTTGATAACTGCCGCTGCTCCACCTTCTGCTGCCACAGTATGGCTACGCATAGGGTACACTTTTGAAACTAATGCAATTTTTAAGTTAGGATTTGCTTCTGCTGCTGCAATTGCTGCACGTAAACCGCCGCCACCAGCACCAACAATCGCAATATCGACATTAACTGTTTGCACGATATCCTCCAATAAATGTAGAAAGTAAAAAAAGAAATTACCCTAAAAGGGTAATGTTTCGCAGGCATTGTGCCATTTTTTGTTACAAATTAATAACGTTTTTTTATGTCTAAAGATGGAAAAGATCGGATTTTGTGATCTACCTCAAAAAAGCGTAGATTGAGTTGAGAAGGGCTCTCGTTTACAATAATGCAAATTTAAAAATGGGAATAAAAATGACCGCACTTACTCATTGGCAACCTTCTGCTGATATAAAAAATCTTCTTAAACGGGCAAAAATTATTGCTGAAATTCGTCAATTTTTTACAGAACGAGGCTTGCTTGAAGTAGAGACACCTGTTCTAAGTGAATTTGGTGTCACTGATTTGCATCTTTCCACATTTAGCACAGAATTTCTCGCGCCTTTTGATAATCAATCCAAAACACTTTGGCTTTCTACAAGCCCTGAATATCATATGAAACGCTTGCTTGCTGCAGGCAGTGGGCCGATTTTCCAAATCAGTAAAGTGTTTCGCAATGAAGAAGCTGGTAATCGCCACAATCCAGAATTTACCATGTTGGAATGGTATCGACCGCACTTTAGTATGCATCGTTTAATTAATGAAGTAGATGATTTACTCCAACAAATTTTAGATTGCCCACCTGCAGAAAGTTTAAGCTACCAATTTGTTTTCCAAGAATATGTAGGCTTAGATCCCTTATCAGCGGAACGTTCAGAATTAATCGAAGCGGCGCGTAAACATAACTTTATGGCTGAAGATAATGAAGAGCGCGATACTTTATTACAGTTCTTATTTAGTGAAGTCGTTGAGCCTCAAATTGGAAAAGAACGACCTATTGCCGTGTATCATTTCCCTTCAACACAAGCGGCACTAGCACAAGTTAGCCCAGAAGATCAACGAGTTGCAGAACGCTTTGAGTTTTATTACAAAGGATTAGAACTGGCAAATGGTTTCCATGAATTGACCGATGCACGAGAACAAAGGCATCGTTTTGAATTGGATAATCAACAAAGAAAAAAACATGGGTTACCAACCCGAGAGATTGACGAACGTTTTCTTGCGGCATTAGAAGCTGGCTTACCAAATTCTTCTGGCGTTGCACTAGGAGTTGATCGTCTGATTATGGTTGCCCTAGGTTGTGAGAAAATTAATGAAGTGATTTCTTTTGCCGTGGATAATGCTTAGACGAAAAGTGCGGTGAAAATTTACCGCACTTTTGATTTTTATCTATTGATCCACAATGGTAATCGTATAGTAACAGCAAGTCCACCTAGCGGGCTTTTTTCAGCCCAAACTTTTCCTTGATGTTCCTTAATCACGTTAGACACAATCGCCAATCCTAGTCCTGTGCCACCAGTCGTTCTAGTTCGCGTCTCATCTACTCGATAAAATGGTTTGAAGATTTTTTCAAATTCATCTGGATGCACCCCGGATCCGTTGTCATCTATGCGGATCCTGAGAAATTCTTCTTCTTCTTCTTCTTCTTCTTGGATAAAAATATGAAGTTCGATCTTATCCTTTGTGTATTTGAGTGCATTTGTCACGATGTTTTCAACCGCACTTTCTAGTAATCTAAAATTGCCGTTAAGTTGTAATTCATTTTTTGGTAAACGAATATTTGTGAGAAACGTTATACCTCGTTGCTTTGCCTCAAATTTTGCATCGTTGATAATATCAGTCCAAAGCGTATTGGCATAAAAAATATCCCGTTCAACTTGACTATTCATTTTCTGGCGTGAAAGTAGAAGTAGCTCACTAATCATTTTATCCATTCGCCCTATTTCTCTTTCAATGCGTTTTACGCTATCTGTTTCACCACATTCATGACGAACAAGCGCTGTAGCCAACTGTAAACGAGTGAGTGGCGTTTTTAATTCATGGGAAATAGACGAAAGCAGCGTTTGTTGATTAGAGATTAGATGATCAATAGAGGTTGCCATTCGATTAAAACTTTGACCAACTTGGCGTAATTCTAATGGACCATTAGCCATTAAGCTCTTATCAATTTTGAAATTTCCTAATGCCACTGAATTGGCTGCTTCTTGCAAGCGAGAAATAGGCTTAGTCAGCATTCTTGTAAACCACCAAAGCAATGGACTGGTGATTAAAAGAATAAGCAAAATCAATATAATCGGTCTATCAAAAATGTAATTAAACATTTCTCGTTGTGGATTAACGTAAGATATAAAGTACAAGGCATAAGAATTTGCCTCATCTCCCAAATACACTTGAAATGGACCTGAAATCTGAACTTCATTGAAGTTTTTACGTTTGGGTTCTGAAAAATCACCTGATACATCCGCAAATCTTCGGATATAAGGCACTTCCTCTGGTAGTTCCCCTAGAATATCTTTAGTTTGTAAATCAATAAGAATGGGTCTGGAGGGTTGAAATTTATCTGTATGTAAAACAGGAACTTCTGCAATAAGCCCTTTTAATTGACCGTTGCGGATAATATCGATAATTTTTTTTTGATAGGTAACAACATCTGCTTCTTTTAAAGGCGAATACACTCTGAGATCGAGAGTAGGTACAGCGATCGCAAGACTCATCATGGCAAAAAAAGCAAACCAGAACATAGCAAATGTTCTGATCGCAAGTTGATTTAAATTGAAAAGACTGCGCAATTTCATAAAACTAGGTCACTAAAAGATATCCTTTTCCACGTAAGGTTTTAAACCAAGGCAGTTTACTTTTTCGTTCTGGTAATTTGCGTCTTAAATTAGAGATGTGCATATCAAGAGAACGGTCAAATGGAGTGAGCGGTTTTTCCATTACTTCTAAACTTAATTCTTCTCGACTTACCACATTTCCCTTAGATTTAAGCAATAAACAAAGGATCTTAAATTCATAATCCGTTAAATTGAGATTTTCTTCATTATAGGTTGCAATTCCGTGAGAAAAATGGAGAGTTATTCCGTCAAAAGAAAGGATTTCTACATTTGCGGTATTATTTGAAGATGCACTACGACGCAAAATTGCCTTAATTCTTGCAATAAGCTCACGATCGTTAAAAGGTTTGGGTAAATAATCATCCGCTCCCAATTCTAAGCCTAATACGCGATCAATGTCTTCGCCTCTTGCTGTTAGCATCATCACTGGCACGTTAGAGACTTTACGAATTTCTTTTAATGTTTCGATACCATTTAACTTTGGCATCATTACATCAAGCAAAACCAGCTTATAGCTTTCATTGAGTTTTTGTAATGCTTCTAATCCATTATTTGCTGTTTCAACGTCAAAACCCTCAAGCTCTAAAAGTGTAGAAAGTAATTCAGTCAATTCAATATCATCATCAACGAGCAAGAGTTTTGACATTGGGGGTTCCTTTTACCAATTATTATTGTAGTGCGGTGAAAATAAAAAGATTATTTCCAGAATTTCCACCAACTTGATTTTGGTTTCTCACCTGTTTCAATGATGGTGTTATTTTCGCCTTGTTGTGAAACCTCTGGTAAAGGTTTATCAAGATGGGTTTCTGTTACAATCCCACGTTGATCGAATTTTACGGTTAGCGTATGTTGAACTGGCGTTTCATAGGCACGTTGTTGTAAGAATACGTAGTACCAAGTGTAGTTATTATAAGGGTCGATTAATACTGGCGTTCCCAACAAATATTGTACTTGTTGAGCAGTCATGCCTTCTTTAACTTGCGCAACTGTAGTCGCTTCTAAATAGTTGCCTTGCGGTACATCAATTCGATATACAACTTTTTCAACGGTGGAACAAGAAGCGAGGCTTAATGCTAAAAATGTTGCGCCTAAAAGTGTTTTAACTTGCATTTTCTTTACCTTAATTTGTGCAAAAGTACTGTCAAATAATACCCAAAGTTGGCTATGTTTCCAAATTAATTCTCTGATTTTAAAGCCTTTTGTAATTGATCTTTTAAATTTGGCGGTAAACCTTTGATTGTTAGGGTATCTGTCATAGGATCCCATTGAATACGTGTATTCAATAATTCCGCATCAAAACTTAAGGTAACGCCCTTTCCTGACCCAGAGAATTTTGTTAGCGATTTCAATGTTGAACGAACAGGCGGAATGCTCTCTTCCAAACCATAATTCTGTTCTTCTGTAAAGGCGACAAAAGGCTGTTCGTTTAGAGTGGGTAATGAATCAGAAAGTTCCCTTAATTCAATATTGTTACCGTTTGAAAGCTGACCTTTACAATATTCAAACACTTGTTTTTTTACCGCTTGAGTTTGCTCTTTGTTGAGTTCGCCTTGATCGCAGTAATCACTCACAGCTTGCAATAAACACTGATTTTGAACCTGTGGATTTAATCCTTCTTCAGCACCTAAAAAATCCATAAAGAAATCACTAATTTTGCGACCTACACGGCCTTTTATGAAAGTTAAATAACGATTAGAGTTCGCATTTACTTGCAAATCCGTCAAATTTATCCGTGCCGCAATATCAAACTGAGTTATATCAAGATATTCTGTACGGCGAATATCTAAATGCTCATCGACTAACATACTATGGCGGCTATCAAGCAATGCAATAAACAAATAATCTGTCGCTAAGAAATTATATTGGCATAAAATCAAGGTTCCACTTTCTGCAAAGTTATATTTACCTAATTCATCTGCAAGCAATTTTGTTGAATATTGACTAAATCCTAAAAACTCAATTTCTTGTTCTAATAAACGATTTAAATGTTGTGCAAAGATAGACTTTTCCTGAAACACACCAAAAGCCTTCGCTTTATTTTGATAACCTTGATGAAGTTGCAACATCATTTGTTCTACTTCTGGCGTAATGGACAGCAACTCGTCGCGTAATACGCTTTCCATTTTTATGCTATCGCCATCCACATTTTTGACTAACTGATGCAAAACAATTTGATTAACGGTAATACTCATTTTTGTCACCTTTGAAAAATTTGTTGCAAATTATAACCGCACTTTTTCAGCAAGAAAAAAGAAATTATTTAGGTTCTACCAAATAATCGGGTATCATAAGCCAAATTTTTTTGTTTTGTTTTTAACATTATGGCTCAACATTCTAAATATTCTGATGCTCAATTAAGTGCGATTGTAAACGATATGATCGCGGTATTAGAAAAGTATAAAGCACCGGTAGATCTCTCCTTAATCGCATTAGGTAATATGGCAAGTAATCTATTAACCACGAGTGTGCCACAAACTCAACGCGAAGCATTAGCTCAAGCATTTGCGAATTCCTTAATTAATGCGGTAAAAACACGTTAATATGAAATGGATTAAAAAAGGCACCTTCAGCGGCAAACAATACCGCGATGACGTTTCACGAAAAATTTCGTGGGGTCACTGGTTTGCCTTTTTTAATATCATTGTTGCCATTCTTATTGGCGCACGTTATGCCTTTATCATTGACTGGCCAGATACTCTCGCAGGAAAACTTTATTTTTTTGTGAGTTTGCTCGGGCATTTCAGTTTCAACGTTTTTGCGTTGTACTTACTCGTGGTCTTTCCACTGAGTTTTATTGTTAAAAATCACCGCACTTTTCGCGGATTAACCGTGATCTTTTCCACTATTTGCACAACCTTATTATTATTTGATACCGCCGTTTTCAATCGTTTTAATCTGCATTTATCCTCTGTTGTATGGAATTTGCTGGTCAATCCAGAAAATGGTGAAATGTCACGCGATTGGCAAATTTTCTTTGCACCAATGCCAATAATTTTACTGGCACAAATGTTATTTTCTCGCTGGAGTTGGGAAAAATTACGCAGTCTTGAACGCCAAAAATGGCTAAAAGCTGTCGGTGTATTTTTAACTTCCACATTTATCACTACACACTTAATTTATGCTTGGGCAGATGCTTATTTATATCGCCCAATTACGATGCAACGCTCTAATTTTCCTCTTTCTTATCCAATGACAGCTCGTTCTTTTTTGGAAAAACATGGATTCATTGATGGCGAGCAGTACGCACAAACATTAAAACAAGAGGGGCGTTTAGATGCCTTAAAGATTGATTATCCTAAAAAAACGCTCACTTTTGCACCAACTGACAATAAACCAAACATTTTGATGATCACTGTTTCTGGATTGCGTTACGATGCCATTTCTCAAGGCAAAATGCCCAAGTTAGCTGAATTTGCAACGAGCGCAACAGAATTTACGAATCATTACAGTACTGGTAATAGTAATAATGCAGGATTAGTAGGATTATTTTATGGCTTAAATGCAAATTACACCGATAGCATTTTAAGCAATCATACCCAATCTGTTTTAATCGAAAAATTACGTGCTGAAAATTATCAATTGGGTTTATTTTCTGCTACGAATTTCAAAGATAGCGTCTTCCGCCAAGCATTATTTCGTGAAATGAAACTTTCATCGAATAAAATCAACAAACCAAATAATGAAAGTGCGGTAAAAAATCTCAATGATTTTATTAAAGCACAAAAAACTGACTCACCTTGGTTTGCTTATTTGGATTTAGCCTTGGAGGCTAAAAACCAAGCAGATTATGACCGCACTTTGCCGAACATCGATTCTCTTTTAGCAAAAGCGTTAGAAAGTACACCGCTTGAAAATGCATTAGTCATCATCACGTCAGAGCATGGTTTAACCTTTAATGAAATGAATGAAAAAGAACGAGAAAATTATTTTGGGCGTGATGAAATTCAAGTGCCATTGCTCGTTTATTGGAAAGATTTACCAGTAGGTAAACAAAACGGATTAAGTCATCATACAGATGTTTTCTCTGCATTAATGCAGACAGTATTCCGTGTAGAAAACCCGTTGATGGATTATAGTCAGGGACGTAATCTCTTTGATCTTAAAGGGGATGATTGGGTACTTGCCTCTAATTTCCATTGGAATGTAGTGATTCAACCTGATGGAACTCAATATCACATTGATCGTAAAGGTAATTACAAAAAATTAGATAAAGATTATATCGAGCAATCGTCAGACAGACCACCACTTGGAATCTTCTTAGAAGCCTTCCAATTACAAAATTTCTTCTTTGAAAAATAATCTATAAGGGCATAAAAGAATAGATTTTTTGCTCTTAAGCCTTTATACTCACGACTCAGTTTAAGACTGGAAAATGTTATTAATGAAAATCCGTGAGTTTTTCATAACATTATCATAATGCTTCTCGCCGTACTTACAGCACCTTTCAATTAATATACATTCTCGTCTTTTTATCCTTTCTTTTTACGGAGTTTGTATGAAAAGCCATGTTCGTAGTTTTAAAACCTATATTCGCGATGAAATTATCAAAAAAGGCGGGTGGGTAAATGCTCATGCTCACGCTGACCGCGCTTTTACGATGACGCCAGAGAAAATTGGGATTTATCATAGTAGTAATTTGCAACAAAAATGGGATTTAGTGGATGAAGTAAAACGCACTTCCAGTGTTGATGATTATTACGCACGGTTTTGCCAGTCTATTGAATTAATGATATCCCAAGGTGTAACCGCATTTGGTACTTTTGTCGATATAGACCCAATTTGTGAAGATCGTGCAATTATTGCCGCACACAAAGCCCGCGAAGTGTATAAACACGACATTATTTTGAAATTTGCCAATCAAACTTTAAAAGGGGTAATCGAACCCACTGCGCGTAAATGGTTTGATATCGGTGCAGAAATGGTAGATATGATTGGCGGCTTACCATATCGTGATGAATTGGATTATGGTCGCGGCCTAGAAGCGATGGATATCTTGTTAGATAAGGCCAAATCTCTTGGAATTATGTGTCATGTACATGTAGACCAATTCAATAATCCAAGTGAAAAAGAAACCGAGCAACTTTGCGACAAAACCATTGAACACGGTATGGAGGGGCGAGTTGTGGGTATTCACGGGATTTCCATTGGCTCACATTCGAAAGAATATCGCTACAAACTTTACGAAAAAATGCGTAAAGCCAAAATGATGATGATCGCCTGTCCTATGGCATGGATTGACAGTAATCGCAAAGAAGATCTTATGCCATTCCATAATGCATTAACGCCTGCAGATGAAATGATTCCCGAAGGTATCACTGTTGCCCTAGGCACAGATAATATTTGTGATTACATGGTTCCTCTATGTGAAGGCGATTTATGGCAAGAATTAAGCCTATTGGCTGCGGGTTGCCGTTTCCCACACTTAGATGAGATGGTCAATATCGCAAGTATTAACGGTCGTAAAGTGTTAGGACTAGAACCAATTTAGCTGTTTATTCTCACTAATAAAAAGTGCGGTCAAAATGGGCAACATTTAAAAGTTGATTACAAAATCTAGCTTTTAAATGTTGCCCATTTTCGTTGTGCTTTTGTGTTTTTTAACTTGCTAAAAAACAAAAAATAAATAAAATGAACGCTCATTCATTTTTGAGCAATTATTGCTCCTTATTTTACTCAAGGATCTTATGCGACAAGCTAAAACAGACTTAGCTGAACAGATTTTTTCAGCGACAGATCGTTTAATGGCAAAAGAAGGGTTGAATCAACTTTCTATGCACAAACTTGCGAAAGAAGCGAATGTAGCAGCAGGAACGATTTACCTTTATTTCAAAAACAAAGATGAGTTGCTTGAACAATTTGCACACAGAGTGTTTTCAATGTTTATGGCAACACTTGAAAAAGATTTTGATGAAACTAAGCCTTTTTTCGATCAGTATCGACAAATGTGGAAAAACATTTGGTATTTCTTACAAGAAAATCCCACTATCTTATCCAATTTAAAGCAATATGAATCTTTGCCTAATTTCAAGGATATTTGTAAAAACGTTAAAAATTGCCGTTGGGATTTATTTTGTCATCAAGCACAAAAAGCTGGCTTATTAGCGGAATTATCTGAAGATATTCTCTTTTTATTAAGTTTGAAAACGGCGATAAATTTAGCCTCTGATGCAAAATTTATCGATTTCGATCTTAAGCCTGAAATTTTAGAATCTGTGATTGAACGCTCTTGGCGTGCAATTCAGAAATAATAGTTGTTATTTTTATAACGGAGCTTTAAACATGAGTCAAACTCAACATCAAAGACCAAAACGCTCACATATTTTCTTTATGAAAATAATTTTAGTAGTATTTGTCTTAATTTTTGCCGGTGTCATCGGTTTTAATATGATAAAAGGCGTAATGATAAGTCGAGCCATTGCGGGAATGCCAGAACCTTCAAGCCCAGTGACCGCACTTGAAGTTCAACCGCGTGAATGGACGCCAGTTATCAACACAACAGGTCTTGTGCGTCCAAATCAAGGCGCAATGCTCAGTACACAAAATGCAGGTACGATTTCTCAAGTGCTCGTGCAAAATGGCCAACAAGTTAAAAAAGGCGATTTACTCATTGAACTCGACAGTTCAGTAGAACATGCTAGCCTTCAAGCTGCACAAGCACAACTCCCAGCCCTTCGTCAAACTTATCAACGTTATGCGAATTTATTGAAAAGCAATGCTGTTTCACGACAAGAAATGGATAACGCAAAAGCTGCTTATGACGCGCAACTAGCCAATATTGAATCTCTAAAAGCAGCAATTGAACGCCGTAAAATCGTTGCACCATTTGATGGTAAAGCAGGTATTGTGAAAGTAAACGTTGGTCAATATGTGAATGTTGGAACAGAAATTGTGCGTGTAGAAGATACTAGCTCAATGAAAGTGGATTTTGCCCTTTCACAAAATGATTTAGATAAATTGCATATCGGTCAACGCGTCACAGCAACAACCGATGCTCGCTTGGGCGAAACATTTTCAGCTCGAATCACGGCTATTGAACCCGCTATTAATTCATCAACAGGTTTAGTTGATGTTCAGGCTACATTTGATCCTGAAGATGGACGTAAATTGCTTTCAGGTATGTTCTCTCGCTTACGCATAGCGCTTCCAACTGAAACAAATCAAGTTGTCGTTCCACAAGTAGCTATTAGCTACAACATGTATGGTGAAATTGCTTACTTACTCACACCATTATCTGATGAAGATAAAGAGAAAATGGCTGAGAATAAAAAATTAGATCATTTATATCGAGCAAAACAAATCACTGTATTTACTAAAGATCGCCAAGGTATTTATTCTCAATTACAAGGTAATGAGGTAAAACCTGGTGATAAAATTATCACTGGCGGTCAACAAGGTATCGGCAATGGCAGTCTTGTAGAATGGATTGAAAAAGACATTGTAGGTGCAACAGAGCCAGTAAATAAAACTAACCTTTAATTAACTAGGAAATACGAATGAAATTTACCGATATATTTATTCGTCGTCCTGTTTTAGCGATTTCAATTAGCTTGCTTATTATTATTTTAGGTTTGCAAGCTATTTCGAAATTGGCAGTGCGTGAATACCCTAAAATGACCACCACGGTAATTACGGTAACAACCGCCTATCCTGGTGCTGATGCAAATCTAATTCAAGCATTTGTTACTTCTACATTAGAAGAATCTATCGCCCAAGCGGATAACATTGACTATATGTCATCTAGCAGTGCGCCAAATTCATCGACTATTACAGTCAAAATGAAACTGAATACGGATCCTGCCGGAGCACTTGCTGATGTATTGGCCAAAGTAAATGCTGTACGTTCTGAATTACCAAGTGGAATTGAAGCACCAAGCGTCGCATCTTCCTCTGGTGGGACGGGGATTATGTATATAAGTTTCCGCTCCAACAAACTCGACTCAAGTCAAGTAACTGACTACATTAATCGTGTAGTTAAACCTCAATTCTTTACGATTGAAGGCGTAGCTGGAGTACAAGTATTTGGTGCAGCGGAATATGCATTACGTATTTGGCTAGATCCTCAAAAAATGGCGTCACAAAATCTTTCTGCGCCAACAGTGATGTCTGCCCTTTCTGCAAATAATGTACAAACTGCGGCTGGTAATGATAACGGCTACTATGTCACTTACCGCAACAAAGTTGAAACAACGACCAAATCTGTTGAGCAATTAGGTAACTTAATTGTTGCTTCTCGTGGTGATGATTTAGTACGCCTGCGCGATATTGCGACCATTGAATTGAACAAAGAAAGCGATAATTCTCGTGCAACTGCAAATGGTGCTGATTCTGTCGTATTAGGCATTAATCCTACTTCATCAGCTAATCCATTAACCGTTGCAGAAAAAATCCGACCGCTCTTTGAAAACATCAAAAAGCAACTACCGGATAGTATGGAAACTGACATTCTTTATGACAGTACTATTGCGATTAATAGTTCAATCCATGAAGTAATTAAAACTATTGTGGAAGCAACTGTTATTGTATTAGTGGTTATTTTGATGTTTATCGGATCGCTTCGCGCAATTTTAATTCCAGTTCTCACCATTCCGATTTCGTTGATCGGTGTTTTAATGATGCTACAAAGTTTAGATTTTTCTATTAACTTAATGACATTATTAGCACTTATTCTTGCTATCGGTTTAGTCGTAGATGATGCGATTGTCGTGTTAGAAAACGTAGATCGCCATATTAAAGAAGGGGAAACACCATTCCGCGCAGCAATTATTGGTACTCGTGAAATTGCCGTACCTGTAATTTCCATGACTATCGCATTGATCGCGGTTTATTCACCGATGGCTTTAATGGGGGGGATTACTGGCACATTGTTTAAAGAGTTCGCCTTAACTCTAGCTGGCGCGGTATTTATTTCTGGTGTTGTGGCATTAACGTTATCGCCAATGATGAGTAGTAAGTTACTCAAATCCAATGCAAAACCAACATGGATGGAAGAACGCGTAGAACATACCTTAGGTAAAGTAAATCGTATTTACGAATACATGCTTGATCTCGTTATGCTCAATCGTAAATCAATGCTGGCTTTTGCTGTGGTGATTTTCTCAACACTCCCATTTTTGTTTAATTCACTTTCTAGTGAATTAACGCCAAATGAAGATAAAGGCGCATTTATTGCAATTGGTAACGCGCCATCTAGTGTGAATGTGGATTACATTCAAAATGCAATGCAACCATACATGAAAAATGTAATGGAAACACCTGAAGTCTCTTTTGGTATGAGCATTGCTGGCGCGCCAAATTCTAATGGCTCGTTAAATATCATCACATTGAAAGACTGGAAAGAACGATCACGCAAACAATCTGCCGTAATGAATGAAATCAACGCAAAAGCGAAATCAATTCCAGAAGTCTCCGTATCTGCATTTAACTTTCCTGAAATTGATACAGGGGAACAAGGTCCTCCAATCGCTATTGTGTTAAAAACTGCTCAAGATTATAAATCGTTGGCAAATACCGCAGAGAAATTCCTCAGTGCGATGAAAGCCTCTGGCAAATTTATTTATACAAATTTAGATTTGACCTATGACACTGCACAAATGACAATTTCGGTAGATAAAGAGAAAGCTGGGACTTACGGTATTACGATGCAACAAATTAGTAATACTTTAGGGAGTTTCTTATCTGGCGCGACGATTACGCGAGTCGATGTGGATGGACGTGCTTATAAAGTCATTTCGCAAGTCAAACGTGATGACCGTTTATCGCCTGAAGCATTCAAAAACTATTACTTAACGGCAAGTAATGGACAATCTGTACCATTAAGCAGTTTAATCACAATGAAGCTAGAAACACAGCCAACTTCATTATCACGCTTTAGCCAATTAAACTCAGCACAGATTAGCGCAGTACCAATGCCAGGTTCATCAACGGGAGATGCTGTTGCATGGCTACAACAATATGCGACTGACAATTTACCGCAAGGCTATACGTTTGATTTTAAATCTGAAGCACGTCAATTAGTACAAGAAGGTAACGCATTAGCCGTCACTTTTGCATTGGCTGTTATCATCATATTCTTGGTACTTGCTATTCAGTTTGAATCTATACGTGACCCAATGGTAATTATGATTTCCGTACCATTAGCCGTTAGTGGTGCATTAGTGAGTTTAAATATTTTATCCTTCTTTGGCATCGCGGGAACAACATTAAATATTTACTCTCAAGTTGGGTTAATTACTCTCGTAGGATTAATCACTAAGCACGGTATCTTGATGTGTGAAGTGGCAAAAGAAGAGCAGCTAAACCACGGTAAAACTCGAATTGAGGCAATCACTCATGCTGCAAAAGTACGTTTACGCCCAATCCTAATGACAACGGCGGCAATGGTAGCTGGCTTAATTCCATTACTCTATGCAACAGGTGCAGGAGCGGTATCTCGCTTTAGTATGGGGATAGTAATTGTAGCGGGATTATCCATTGGTACTATTTTCACCTTGTTCGTATTGCCAGTGGTATATAGCTATGTTGCAACCGAACACAAACCATTACCAGTTTTTGATGAAAATAAAACAACCCATTAATTAAAACATAGAAAAAACAAACCGCACTTAGGTTACCCAAAGTGCGGTTTATTTTTTTAGATTATTTTTAGCCTAAGATTTTATCTAACTCTTGGCTAACTTCTTCTACTTTTTGTGTACCGTCTAAACGGAAATATTGAGTATTGCCCGCTTTTGCTTCTGCTTGGTAATAATCAATTAATGGACTGGTTTGTTTATGATATACGGCTAAACGATCTAACACAGTTTCTGGTTTATCGTCCGCACGAATAATTAAATCTTCACCTGTCACATCATCTTTACCTTCCACTTTTGGTGGGTTATAAACGATGTGGTAAGAACGACCAGATGCTTGGTGCACTCGACGACCACTCATACGTTCAACAATCACTTCGTCTGGCACATCGAATTCTAAAACAAAGTCAATTTTAACGCCTGAATCTTTCAATGCATCCGCTTGAGGAATAGTACGAGGGAAACCATCTAACAAGAAACCATTTGCGCAGTCAGGTTGAGCAATACGATCTTTTACAAGGGCAACGGTTAATTCATCTGGTACTAATTTACCTTCATCCATTAATGCTTTAGCTTGTTTGCCAAGTTCAGTACCGGCTTTGATTGCAGCACGGAACATATCACCAGTTGAAATTTGTGGGATACCAAATTTGTTCATAATAAATTGTGCTTGAGTGCCTTTACCTGCACCCGGTGCACCTAAAAGAATAATTTTCATAAAAAATCTCCATTAATAAAAAACGTGATTAAGATACTGATAAAGCATAGTGCGGTCAAATTTTTTATAATTTTTACCGCACTTTTATAGTGAATTTTCCGTATTATTTTCTTGATTCCAAGGCGCTACCCAAAATAAACAAAGCATGCCTGGAATCGCTAAAAATAAACAAAACCCAAAATACTGATAATACCCCACTGCTCCCACAACATAACCAGAAAGCATACCTAAAACTTTACTTGGCAAAGCTGAAAGGCTCGTAAAAAGTGCAAGCTGTGTTGCGGTATAAAGAGGATTACTTTCACGAGCCATAAAAGCCACAAAAGCCGCGGTGCCAAGCCCAACACCGATATATTCTGCCGCAATCACAACACCCAGTTTCCATAACTCAGCTGATGTAATAACATCAAAATGTCCGAAAGCTGCCAACCAAATAAACCCACCAATTGTCACCATCTGTACAAGCCCAAATAGCCACAATGCACGATTAATGCCCAGTTTTAGCATTATCACACCACCAGCAAGCCCAGATAAAATGCTTGACCAAAGTGCGGTACTTTTTACAACAATGGCTATATCCTCTTTGCTAAACCCCATATCATAAATAAATTTGGTTTGTAGCGTTGTGGCAAAAGAATCCCCGAACTTATACAAAAACAAAAACAGTAAAAAACCGATAGCCTGAATGACACCCTTACGCTGAAAAAATTCTTGTAATGGAATCCAAAATGCTTGATAGAACGGCTGATTAGATTGTTGCACGTTGATTTTGGGCTCTTTGGCTAAAAATAGTGTCATGAAGATACCCGCTAACATACAAAGTGCGGTCCATAAAAAGACTGTTTCCCAAGGATAAATCGCTGCCAAATATAGCGATAATCCACCGGGAATTAATCCCGCAATTCGATAAGCATTAATATGAATAGTGTTTCCCAAACCTAATTCATGATCACTCAAAATTTCACGACGATACGCATCCAACACGATATCTTGTGTGGCTGAAAAAAAGGCGATAAGCAACGCAATATTTGCAACCGTACTCAGTTGTGTGAGCGGATCAAAAAGGCTAATGATGTAAAGTAAAATCAATAATGCCACTTGTGAAAGCAGCATCCAGCTACGACGACGCCCTAAAAAACTCGGGAAATAACGATCCAATAATGGTGCCCACAAAAATTTTAACCCATAAGGCAACATCACGCCCGTTACTGCACCAATAAGCTCAATTGAAAGATGTTTATCTGTCAGCCAAATAGGCAACATTTGTAATAACACAAATAATGGCAAACCAGAATTAAAACCTGTGAATACGCAAATCAACATCTTGCGCGTAAAAATTTGGGAAGAAAGGGAATTTGACATAAAGTGCGGTTAATTTTGGTTGTATTTTAGAAACTTTGCTTTTTAATTAAAAGACAAGTGTAAAAATTAGGGGGATTTTTAATCACATCCCCCAATGTTTAGCATTCTTCTTCCTAAAAAAGAAAAACAAATATTAGAGAATATTAATCTCTGTACCCTTTTGGATTATTTTTCTGCCAGTTCCACGTATCTTGCATCATTTTTTCAAGACCACGTTCTGCCAACCAACCAAGCTCTTTTGCAGCTAAACTAGGATCTGAATAGCATGTCGCAATATCACCAGGGCGGCGTTCTACAAGTTTATATGCAATTGTAATGTCGTTGGCTTTTTCAAAGGCTTTTACCATATCTAATACAGAATAACCATGACCTGTACCGAGGTTATAAATATGTAAACCAGCATCATTTTCATGACGTTGAAGCGCTTTTAAATGCCCCACAGCTAAATCCACTACATGAATATAATCACGCACACCTGTTCCATCATGGGTGTCGTAATCACTACCAAATACAGAAAGTTGTGCTAATTTACCGATAGCAACTTGGCTAATATAAGGTAATAAATTATTTGGAATACCATTTGGATCTTCACCAATTAAGCCACTTTCATGCGCCCCAACCGGATTAAAATAACGCAAGATAGTCATGCTAAATTTTGGTTCCGCTTTTGCTGTATCACGTAAAATCTGTTCAACCATATATTTAGATGTACCATAAGGATTAGTTGTACCGCCGACTTCACAATCTTCTGTAATTGGAATAATTTTTGGATCACCGTAAACCGTTGCAGATGAGCTAAATACAAAGTTCCAAACACCTGCTTTTTTCATTTCTTGAATTAATACAAGGGTGCCAGCGACATTGTTCATGTAATATTCTGTCGGCTTTTGAACACTTTCCCCTACGGCTTTTAACCCTGCAAAGTGAATAACAGAGCTAATCTCATTTTCTGCAAAAATTTTTTGTAACAAAGCACGATCTAAAATATCACCTTCATAAAACTTTGCTTCTTTGCCTGTAATTTGTTTTACACGCTCAAGGGATTTTGGCGATGAATTGCAAAGATTATCTAATACCACCACCTCTTTGCCAGCATTTAATAATTCTACAACTGTGTGAGAACCGATATAACCGGCGCCACCTGTCACTAAAATGGCCATAATGATCTCCTTATTAATTATTGAGACTAAAAAAATTATATCACTATTTTGTGTGATAAGAACGATGTCTTGTATGCCCTTGCGGTGGCACCGTACGTTTTAAACGATATGGTTTCGGCAGTTCAAGCAAGGCTTCTGTTTCATATTGGCTCACTGGGATAGAATGTCCAATATATTCTTCAATTGCTGGTAAATTCATCGCATATTCTTCGCAAGCAAAACTAATCGAAACGCCACTTTCCCCTGCTCGTCCAGTACGGCCTATTCGGTGAACATAATCTTCTCGATCATCGGGTAAATCATAATTGAAAACATGCGTCACATCAGAAATATGCAAGCCACGAGCAGCCACATCTGTTGCCACTAGAATATCTAAATCACCGTCGGTAAATTGTTTCAATAAGGACAAACGTTTTTTCTGGGCTACATCACCAGTCAGTAAACCAACACGATGTCCATCAGCCGCCAAATAACCCCAAATTTCTTCACAACGATGTTTCGTATTAGCAAATACAATACAACGCTCAGGCCATTCATCTTCCATTAAGGTTAAGAGAAGTGCCATTTTATCCTGATTAGATGGATAAAAAAGTTCTTCTTTAATTCGGTGACCTGTTTTTTGTTCTGGTTCAATTTCAATATATTCAGGATCATTCATATCTTCAAATGCTAATTCACGCACTTTATAAGAAAGCGTCGCTGAAAATAACATCGTTAAACGAGCCTGCGGAGCGGGGCATTTACGCAATAAATAACGAATATCACGGATAAACCCAAGATCAAACATTCGATCTGCTTCATCTAGCACGACAACTTGGATTTCATCTAAACAAATTACGCCTTGTTTTACATAATCAATGACTCGCCCCGTCGTACCAATCAAAATATCTACGCCACGCTCAATCGTTTGTAATTGTTTATCATAACCATCGCCACCATAGGCAAGTGCGGTTTTTAATCCACTCGCTTTGGCAAGAAATTCTGCGTCATTACTAATCTGCACCGCTAATTCTCGAGTAGGTGCTAAAATCAAAGCTCTGGGGTGAGGATATTCAAAATTAGGCTCTTGGTGAGTTAAAAGATGGTGAAAAGTAGCCGTTAAAAAAGCCATTGTCTTGCCTGTACCAGTTTGAGCTTGTCCTGCGATATCTCGTCCATTTAAACTGATAGGCAAGGACAAAGCCTGAATTGGGGTACAAAAATCAAAGCCTTTTTTTGCCAAAGCATCTCGTACAATGGGATGTAGAGGAAGATCGGAGAATCGTTTTTGGCTTAAATAATCTTGTTGCATAAAAATCACATTTTAGAATAATAAAATTACGTTTAGCATAGCATGCTTAGGGAAAATCCTCAAAAAAGGACCCCGCTTATAAAAATTAACCGATAGGGTTTCCTATCGGTTAATCTTTATTTAATGCTCCATTCGTCACTCACATTTGGATCCATAGCAAAATCGGCAGTATCACTTGGAATCGCTTTTTCTTCAGCCGCCCATTCGCCAAGATCGATTAACTGGCAACGTTTGCTACAAAAAGGTCGAAAAGTACTTTCATTTGTCCAAGGCACAGATTTTTGGCAAATCGGACAAGGTACTTCAATCATTTCGTCAGACATTTTTATTTTCCGCTTGTTGTAAATAAAACTGGTGCAATTCTAGCACCTTTTTCTGCAAGTGCGGTAAGTTTTGAGCCAGATCAGAATCATTGTTAATCACATCATCCGCCCATTTTAAACGCTCTTGTTGAGAAACTTGAGAATTCATAATTCGTTGAATTTGCTCAAAATTATTGTTATCTCGTTGAGCTGAACGAGCAAGTTGAGTTTGTGGACTCACATCTACTACTAAAATACGATCACAAAGTGCGGTCAATTTATTTTCTATTAATAAAGGGACGACAAATAATGTGTAAGGTGCAGTTTGTTCAGAAAGTTGTTGTTTCATTCGTTCACGAATAGCGGGATGTAAGAAATTATTTAACCACTGTTTTTCTTCATCATGATGAAACACTATTTCACGTAAAGCTGCACGATTAAGCTCGCCTTGATCCGTTAAAATTTGAGTACCAAAATGTTCAACAATTTTTGACAATAAGGGAGAATCTTTCTCGACGACTTCTCTAGCAACCACATCCGCATCCACTAGAGGTACGCCAAGATCGGCAAATAAATTAGCAATCGTTGTTTTACCACTACCAATGCCACCAGTTAAGCCAACAATATAAGTCATATAATTTCCCATAAAAAATAAGCGGCGATATTAATCGCCGCTAACCATATAATCAACGAAAGAAAATAAATCATTTCGGATAAACTGGAAGACGTTTACAAATTGCTAATACTTTTTCTTTAGTTTCAGCAATCACTTGTTCTTCATTTTCTTTGCCTAAAGCATCTAAAACATCACACATCCAGCTAGCTAATTCACGCACATCATTTTCATTGAAACCACGGCGAGTTACAGATGGTGTACCTACACGGATACCTGAAGTGACAAATGGTTTTTGCGGATCGTTTGGCACAGCGTTTTTGTTCACGGTAATATTTGCTTTGCCTAAAGCTGCATCTGCTGCTTTCCCCGTTAATCCTTGTTTAATGAAACTTACTAAGAACAAGTGGTTTTCAGTACCATTTGATACAACGTCATAACCACGTTGTTTAAATACCTCAACCATTGCTTTCGCATTTTTGATTACATTTGCTTGGTATTCTTTATATTGAGGCTCTAATGCTTCTTTAAAGCAAACTGCTTTTGCCGCAATAATATGAACTAATGGACCACCTTGATTTGCAGGGAATACGGATGATTGTAATTTTTTGTAGATTTCTTCATCGCCACAAGATGAAAGAATTAAACCACCACGTGGGCCGCCTAATGTTTTGTGGGTGGTAGTAGTTACAACGTGTGCGTGCGGAAGTGGATTTGGATATAAACCCGCTGCAATTAATCCTGCTACATGCGCCATATCCACAAATAAATACGCACCAACCTCATCTGCGATCTCACGCATTTTCTCCCAATCCACAACTTGTGAATAAGCCGAAAAGCCCGCAACGATAAGTTTTGGTTTACATTCTAATGCTTTCTGACGAACATCTTCATAATCAATTAAGCCATCCGCAGTGATTCCATAAAGCACAGAGTTATAAATCTTGCCTGAGAAACTGACTTTTGCACCGTGAGTTAAGTGCCCACCGTGAGCCAAATCCATACCTAAAATAGTATCGCCTGCATTAATCAATGCACCATACACTGCAGCGTTTGCTTGTGAACCAGAGTGCGGTTGAACATTCACGTAATCTGCACCAAATAATTCTTTCGCACGATCAATGGCTAACTGCTCCACAATGTCTGCATACTCACAACCACCGTAATAACGTTTACCTGGATAGCCTTCAGCGTATTTATTAGTGAATTGTGAACCTTGAGCTTCCATCACACGCGGACTAGCATAGTTTTCAGATGCAATGAGTTCGATATGTTCTTCTTGACGACGATTTTCATCTTGGATCGCTTGCCACAATACCGGGTCGTAATCAGCGATAGTCATATTTCTTGTAAACATTGTGTTCTCCTGTTATGTAATTTATGGCAGATAGTTTAACTGTTTATGGATAAAAACTTAATTAAAATTTCATTCCTAAATTTTCATTACTTAAATGAAATTAATTCATCATAATGATATGAATTATTTTTGCAACTCTCGTTCCACAGCCCTGTAACCAATGTCTTTACGATAAAAACGTCCAGTCCATTGAATTTTCTCGGCTAGTTTCAAGGCTTTTTGTTGTGCATCAAAGACACTTTCACCTAATGCCGTAGCACAAAGCACACGACCGCCATTTGTAACTAATTTGCCTTCTTGTTCGGTAACGCCTGCTAAGAAAACTTTCTCGTTTTTGACCGCACTTTGAGGTAATCCGCTTATTTCATCGCCTTTGCGATAATCTTTTGGGTATCCCTCTGCAGCCAATACGATACCTAAAGAAGCCTGTGGATCCCACTGTGATGTTACTTCATCCAATTTGCCGTCACAGGCTTTAAGACAGAGTTCAACAAGGTCTGATTTGAGACGTAGCATTATTGGCTGGGTTTCTGGATCGCCAAAACGGCAGTTAAATTCGATCACTTTCGGCTGACCGTTCGGCATAATCATTAATCCTGCATACAGAAAACCGGTGTAAACATTGCCTTCTTCCGCCATGCCATTAACCGTCGGATAAATCACTTCCCGCATAATGCGACTATAAATTTCGGGTGTTACCACAGGTGCAGGCGAATACGCACCCATACCGCCTGTATTTAATCCCGTATCATTTTCGCCAACACGTTTATGATCTTGGCTAGTCGCCATAGGCTCAACATTTTTACCGTCTACCATTACGATAAAACTGGCTTCTTCGCCATCTAGAAACTCTTCAATTACTACTTGGCTCCCCGCTTCGCCAAAGGCATTGCCAGAAAGCATATCATGCACAGCGTTTTCCGCCTCTTGCAAGGTCATCGCAACGATTACGCCTTTGCCCGCAGCTAAACCATCTGCTTTAACGACAATTGGTGCGCCTTTCTCACGCAAGTAAGCCAATGCTGGTTCGACTTCGGTAAAGTTTTGATATTCCGCTGTTGGAATTTTATGACGGGCTAAAAAATCTTTGGTAAAGGCTTTGGAACCTTCCAATTGCGCCGCTGCTTGCGTTGGTCCGAAAATGTTTAAACCTGCAGCACGAAACGTATCCACCACACCAATTACAAGTGGCGCCTCAGGCCCCACAATCGTTAAACCAATGTGGTTATCTTGGGCAAATTTAACCAACGCAGGAACATCCGTTGCGGCGATATTCACGTTTTCAACCTTTTGTTCTAACGCCGTCCCAGCATTGCCCGGTGCAACGAAAATTTTATTCGCTAATGGAGATTGTGTAGCTTTCCAAGCGAGGGCATGTTCACGACCGCCGTTTCCGATGATGAGGATGTTCATGTTGTAGTCCTTGTGTATGCTTAATTTAAAAAAGTGTAGATATTTTTTACTTGCAATTCCCCCTCTTTTGTAAAGAGGGGGCTAGGGGGGAGATTTAAACGATATTGAATTTAGTATGAGCTTGAAATCACTTCTGCCAAATCTCCCCTTCCCCTCTTTGCTAAAGAGGGGGATAGTTAGATAAATTAATGTCTAAAATGCCGCATTCCAGTCAATACCATCACCATATTATGCTCATCCGCTGCATCAATGACTTCTTGATCGCGCATTGAACCACCTGGATGGATCACACATTGAATACCTACTTTCGCCGCTGCATCAATGCCGTCACGGAATGGGAAGAAAGCATCAGATGCCATCACACAACCTGCCACTTCCAAGCCCTCATCTTGCGCTTTAATACCGGCAATTTTGGCCGAATACACGCGGCTCATTTGACCTGCACCAATGCCGATGGTCTGGTTATCTTTGGCGTAAACAATTGCATTGGATTTCACGAATTTCGCCACTTTCCAGCAGAATAATAAGTCTTTTAATTCTTGTTCAGTTGGCTGACGTTTACTTACTACTTTTAAATCATCCAAGCCCACCATACCTAAATCCGCATCTTGCACCAACAAGCCGCCATTCACGCGTTTAAAATCTAAACGTTGGGTCCGTGCTTGCCATTCACCACATTCAAGCAAACGAACATTTTTCTTACGTTTCACGACTTCTTGCGCTTCAGCAGAAACTTTCGGCGCAATAATCACTTCAACGAATTGGCGCTCCACAATTTCATTCGCGGTTTTTTCGTCTAATTCACGGTTGAAAGCAATAATGCCGCCAAATGCAGATGTTGGATCGGTTTGGTAAGCACGATTATAGGCGTCTAAAATATCTTTACCTAAAGCCACACCGCATGGATTGGCGTGTTTAACAATCACGCAGGCCGGCTCATCAAATTCTTTCACACATTCAAGGGCTGCATCGGTGTCGGCAATATTATTGTAAGACAAGGCTTTACCTTGCAGTTGGTTTGCTGTTGCCACACTCGCTTCTTTTACATTGAGATCCACATAAAATGCGGCATTTTGATGGGCATTTTCGCCATAACGCATAGTTTGTTTACGCACGAAATTCAAATTTAAAGTCCGCGGGAATTGACCGCACTTAGCCTCTGCATCTTCTTCAGCAGCAACATGATAAGGTTTCACCAATTGTCCGAAATAATTGGCAATCATGGAATCGTATTGCGCGGTGTGTTCAAATGCTTTAATCGCAAGGTCAAAACGAGTTTCAAGCGTTAGGCTGTTTTGATGTTTATCCATCTCTGAAAGAATTTCGTTGAAATCATGATTATTCACCACGATCGCTACATCTTTATGGTTTTTCGCGGCGGAACGCACCATCGTCGGGCCGCCGATATCAATATTTTCCACGGCATCTTCTAACGTGCAGTTTGGCTTAGCCACGGTGGCTGCAAATGGATATAAATTCACCACCACCATATCAATGCCTTCAATGCCGTGTTGTTGCATAATGACATCATCTGTACCACGACGACCAAGAATACCGCCATGTACTTTTGGATGTAAGGTTTTCACACGACCGTCCATCATTTCAGGGAATCCCGTATAATCAGACACTTCAGTCACCAGCAAACCATGTTGCTCCAACAATTTTGCGGTACCGCCTGTGGAAAGTAGTTTTACACCACGCTGTACTAAGCCTTGAGCAAATTCTACGATACCGGTTTTATCAGAAACACTCAGTAAAGCCTGACGAATTGGACAATCTGTCATTACATTTTCCTTTAATTAAATGGTTAAAAATAAGCGGATTGAATTATAGCGCAAACGTTTGCGCAAATATAGAAAAGATTAAATAAAATGTAATCAGAATAAAGTGCGGTAAATTTCAAGCATAAAAAAGCCCACATAAATGTGGGCAAATAAAAGGATTAAATTATGAAACTACAACTAAACTACTTTCTAAAAAACTTGTTATCTAAGGCACAAGCACCAGCGCCAGAAAATACAAAATATAAGAAGAGTACAGAGTAAAGTAACGCAAGCTCACCGCCATTTGCAATTGGGAATAGTAAATTCCCTTTTCCAGCCACATGCATAAAGAAATACGCAAAAGCCATTTGGCCAGATAAAATAAACGCAGCTGGGCGCGTAAATAATCCTAAAATTAATAAGATTGAGCCGACAATTTCAATCACGCCACCTACAATCATCATTGAGTCACCGACTGGACCATTTCCACCCGTCATGGAAATTGGGAACTCCCAAAATTTTGCTGTACCATGCAAGATAAACATGTAAGCAACAGTGATACGCAATAGAGCTAATACATAAGGGCGATATTTTTCAAGATTGTTCATTTGCTTTCCTTTTGTTTAAAGATGAATTAAAACGGCGTTATATTAATCTTTAACGGATAGTCAAACAATAATTAAAATTGAAAAATACTTTTTACCAAAAGTAAAAAATAACTAAAGTAGCTTTCCAATCCAATTAGAAAAAGAATCGGCATCCATAAAGCCCGTTACTCTACTTCCTTGAATCTCATTATTTTGCTTATCAAAAAATAAAATTGTGGGTAATCCCATCACATTAAAGCGTTCCATTAATGCTTTATTTTCTGGGCTATTCTTTGTCATATTCACTTGTAACAATAAGATATTTTGAAATTGCTGTTGCACTTTTGGATCTGAAAAAGTCAGTTTTTCAAATTCTTTACAAGCCACACACCAATCCGCGTATAAATCCAACATCACGATCGAATGGGGATTTTCCGCTAAAGTGCGGTCAAGTTCTTCAATATTTTTAATTTGCTTAAATTTAACCTGAGAAACAGGCTTATTTTCTACCGCACTTTGTGTTGTAGTTTGAGTTTGCCAAATCCAATTTTGCAAAGGTTGTACGGAAACCATAGCCAAAGCAAAACTAATAATTTTAATGGCATAGCCAAAACCACTCTTAGGCATCTGCAACGCAAACCAAATAAAGAATGCTGTCGCTAATCCAGCCCATAAGCGTGGCTCCCATGCTTCAGGCAAAATACGAGAAAGTAAAAACACAGGTAATGCTAACATAACAAAACCGAATGTTTGTTTCACTGTGTTCATCCACTCACCTGATTTTGGCAAAATTTTATTACCAAACAATGTGATTAACATTAGCGGCACGCCCATACCAAGTGCGAGCAAATAAAGGGTTGCCGCACCAGTGAATAAATCACCACTTTGCGCCACATAAAGTAAAGCACCAGAAAGTGGTGCGGAAGTGCAAGGTGAAGCCACAAGCCCAGCAATCATTCCCATCGCAAAGGAACCGCCAAAAGCACCTGAGGTTTGTTTTTGGCTCCATGTATTCAATTTATTTTGTAAGCTATTTGGCAATTGAATAGTAAATAAGCCAAACATTGAAAGGGCAAGAACAACAAATAAAATAGAAAGCCCGATCATCACATAAGGATGTTGCAAGGCGATTTGAAACGGCAAACCGATAGCCGCTACTGCGAGCCCTAACAAGGTGTAAGTCAGTGCCATGCCTTGAACATAAAGAAAAGCTAAACTAAACGCTCGCATCATATTTGGACGTTGTTGCTGACCAATAACAATAGCAGAAAGCAACGGTAACATTGGCAATACACAAGGTGTAAAAGCCAGTCCCAATCCCAATAAAAAGAAACCGAAGATCGCCCATTTACTATGGAATAAACCATCAGCTAAACGATCTTGTTCAGATAAAAGTGCGGTATTTTTTTCAACTGTTTTTTCGACAATTTTCTCTTGAGAAACGGCTAAATCCCCAATTCGTAATACTTTAGTTTCAGGCGGATAGCAAAAACCTTCGGTACATCCTTGATAACTGATTTCAATCTGATCATCAGCATTGCTAAATGCGCCGCTAAATACGCCATCAATTGAGCGAGTAAACACCTTCACTTCACCAAAATAAGGGTCTTGATGTAATTCAGCTGCTTGTTGTGCATGCAAAGTGAGGGAATCCGATTTACCCACTAATTCAGCACTAATCTTATCTTGATATAAATAATAGCCATCAGCAATGTCCCAATGAACCTGTAACTGACTTTTATCCGTAGATAAAGTGGCAGAGAATGCAAAAGCATCATCAACTTTCAAGAAAGATTGTTTTTTATCAAATAGACCAGCGTTAGCTGCAAGTGCGGTAAAAATCAGTGTAAAAAAAAGAAAAAGTTTTTTCATAGAATTGAAAGGAAAAGTAAAAATGCGCGAAATTCTATCACAAAGAAATTTGAATATCTAAAACTATGATTTAGATCATAAAAAGGAAAATCTTATAAAAAATAACCGCACTTTTTTATTGTTACAACAATGTTACACCGCTAGAATGGAATCATGATAGCATACACCAAAATAAGTATAAGGATGGAAAATGGCTACTCCAAAAATTCTCGTTGTTGAAGATGAAATCGTTACCCGAAATACGCTTAAAGGGATTTTTGAAGCGGAAGGGTATGATGTGCTTGAAGCAGAAAATGGCGCAGAGATGCATCATATGTTGGAAAACCACAATATTAATTTGGTTGTGATGGATATTAATTTACCAGGTAAAAACGGTTTATTATTAGCAAGAGAGCTCCGCGAAGAACTCAATTTGCCACTTATTTTCTTAACTGGTCGTGATAACGAAGTCGATAAAATCCTAGGGCTAGAAATCGGTGCCGATGATTATTTAACCAAGCCTTTTAACCCTCGAGAATTGACTATCCGTGCACGGAATTTATTGCATCGCACAATGCCACATCAAGAAAAAGAAAATACATTTGGTCGAGAATTCTATCGTTTTAATGGTTGGAAATTAGACTTAAATAGCCACAGTTTAATTACGCCAGAAGGTCAAGAATTTAAACTTCCGCGCAGTGAATTTCGTGCAATGCTACATTTCTGTGAAAATCCAGGAAAATTACAAACTCGCGAAGAATTACTAAAAAAAATGACGGGACGTGAATTGAAACCTCAGGATCGAACTGTAGATGTCACCATTCGACGTATCAGAAAACATTTTGAAGATCATCCTAATACCCCAAATATCATTATGACAGTGCATGGTGAAGGATATCGTTTTTGTGGGGATATAGAATAAAGTCATTATTTCTATCAACTGAGAGACGATTTTAAAATTCCTTTTTGAAATTAATTTCCCATTTTGATAGAATCCATGCGCTTTCATTGTGATTGTCACAATGAAAAGTGAGTTCGGATGAAGGTAGCTGGAGAGCGGGGAATTGACCCCACACCGACGATGTAAAATCTTTCAGGTGCGATGGCAGGGACTGTTACTGGACGAACCCTTGGAGAGATCCATTTTAGAAATGGACGCCGAAGGCGCAAAAGAGCGGTTAATTTTTCAATCGTTTTTCAAACGCTCAGGCAAAAGGACAGGGGCAAAAGACAATCTATCGTAAGTGTGGAAATTATCTATCTTTTCACCGCACTTTCTTTTCCATTGTATCTTTTCGTCTTCTTGTCGTGTTTATTTTTGATTTAAACGACGAGGAATCACATGACAATTGAGTCAATTCTTTCAGCTATTGATAGCTTTATTTGGGGCGCTCCGCTACTCATACTCTTATCGGGCACAGGGCTCTACTTAACCTTACGTTTAGGCTTTATTCAAATTCGCTATTTACCACGTGCGCTTGGTTATTTATTTAAAAAAGATAAAGGTGGAAAAGGTGATGTGTCATCTTTTGCCGCACTTTGTACCGCATTAGCAGCAACAATCGGAACTGGTAATATTGTGGGCGTTGCAACTGCTGTACAAGCAGGTGGGCCTGGCGCTATTTTTTGGATGTGGCTAGTCGCCTTATTAGGAATGGCAACAAAATATGCCGAATGTTTACTCGCGGTTAAATATCGTGTTCGCGATAAAAATGGCTTTATGGCTGGCGGTCCAATGTATTACATTGAACGCGGTCTAGGCATCAAATGGCTAGCAAAATTATTTGCATTATTTGGTGTAATGGTTGCCTTTTTCGGGATCGGTACATTCCCACAGGTCAATGCGATTACCCATGCAATGCAAGATACTTTTAATATTCCGGTTTTAGTTACTGCAATTATTGTGACGCTTTTAGTCGGCTTAATCATTCTTGGTGGTGTAAAACGTATCGCAACCGCATCATCGGTAATTGTGCCATTTATGGCGATTTTATACGTCACTACTTCACTAGTTATTATCCTTTTAAATATAGAAAAAGTACCAGATGCGATCTCATTAATTATTTATAGTGCTTTTGATCCGAAGGCTGCGCTAGGCGGGGCTGTTGGCTTTACCGTAATGAAGGCTATTCAATCAGGCGTCGCTCGAGGTATTTTCTCCAATGAATCAGGTTTAGGAAGCGCACCAATTGCAGCCGCAGCGGCACAAACTCGTGAACCTGTCCGTCAAGGCTTAATTTCCATGACAGGAACATTCTTGGATACCATCATCGTTTGTACAATGACTGGGATTGTATTAGTATTAACTGGAGCGTGGAACAATCCTGAATTAGCGGGTGCAACGGTAACAAACTACGCCTTTGCACAAGGTTTAGGGGCATCAATTGGTGCAACGATTGTAACCGTCGGTTTATTATTTTTTGCATTCACAACAATTTTAGGCTGGTGTTACTATGGTGAACGTTGTTTTGTTTATCTCGTTGGTATTCGTGGCGTAAAACTATATCGTTTAGCTTATATTGTGTTGGTGGGGTTAGGCTCATTCTTACACTTAAATTTAATATGGATTATCGCCGATATTGTAAATGGTTTGATGGCTTTCCCAAATCTTATCGCGCTTATTGGATTGCGAAAAGTGATCGTTGAAGAAACAAAAGATTATTTCCAACGATTGAAAATAAATCATCACGATCAAGATGAAATCGTAGAATAATCAAATGAAAAAAGGTGTGATCTGCACCCCAAAAGTTGGACTAAACAACCAACTGATTAAGGTGTAGATCTTTAAGACGATAAATTGCATTATTTTTAGGGCTGACGTAGATTAGCCCTAAATACCACACCATTTTCTCAATATTTTAAGCTGTTCTTTTGGTGCTCCAAAGTTAAACCGAAATTCACATTCCTTCAAGAAT
>NZ_LDVZ01000003.1 GCF_001276515.1 Haemophilus sp. C1 | reverse complement strand
CAAAGAGGGGTAGGGGAGATTTGGCAGTCTTAATTCACGAAGAAATTAGATAATAAAAGAGAAAAACCATGACCAACTTTGTAATAGAAACCCAACATTTATATAAACGCTTCGGGCAAGTTACTGCTCTGGAAGACATTAATATTCAAATCAAACAAGGGGAATTTGTTGCCATTATGGGGGCATCAGGCTCCGGTAAAACCACGCTGATGAATATTTTAACGGGCTTAGATACCGCTAGTGAAGGTAAAGTGATTTTGGATGGTGTTGATGCCGCCCAATTAGATGAAGTCGGTCGCCAACGTTTCCGTGCTGAAAAAATTGGCTTGGTATTTCAACAATTCCATTTAATCCCTTATTTGACCGCACTTGAAAACGTGATGCTGGCACAACATTATCACAGCGTGATTGATGAAGCATCTGCCAAAGCTGTCTTGGAACAAGTAGGCTTAGGTCATCGCATTGATCACCGCCCTAGCCAACTTTCAGGCGGTGAGCAACAACGAGTTTGCATTGCGCGTGCGTTAGTGAATCAACCACCCGTTATCTTTGCCGATGAACCAACGGGAAATTTAGATGAGCAAAATGAATCATTGGTTTTAGATTTGCTCACAAAACTTAATCAACAAGGGCGCACTATTGTGATGGTGACGCATAATCCAGAGTTAGGTGAACTCACCGATCGTGTTATTTATTTACATCACGGAAAATTTGTAAAGGAAGAAAATCATGCGAACAAATAAACTATTAAAATTAGTTGCCATAAGTGCGGTTATTTTTGGCGCCGTTTCTTGTAAAGATGAAGTTGCCTCAGTGGGGCAAAAAGCACCTGATATTGCCGCCTATGATCTTCAAGGTAATCCTGCAAATCTTGAGAATTGGAAAGGCACACGCTTACTTATTTTTTGGTCTGAAACTTGCGGACGTTGCATCGCAGAGTTAAAAGAATTTGAAAAACTCGCGGAAGAAAATCCTGGAAAAGTTTCACTTATTGCGATTAATGTGGATAGCGATAAAATGGACACCAAAGCCGTTGTGGCTAAACGTGAACTCCATTTGCCTGTAATTAAAGATCAAATGAAAATTACAGCAGAACGTTATCAACTTATCGGCACGCCAACTTCCTTTGTCATTAGCTCTGAAGGAAATATTCAATCTAAATATGAAGGCAAAATTCCCGAAGACGATTTAACTAAATTATTTAAAGGATAACCCATGAAAAGAATTTACACTACTCTACTCTCTTTAAATTTACTCACCGCCAGCCAACTTGTATTGGCTGATGTGAATATGGAACAAGCTGAAAATTTTTATAAACGAACCTGTGCTACTTGCCATGGAAAATCCGCTGAAAAATCAGCATTGGGACAATCCATAATTATCAATACGCTAAATTCAGAGGAAATTTACACCGCACTTTCCGATCGTAAAAGTGGAAAAATACAAGGTGCAGGTAACATGGTAAAAAGCAGATTGAGTGAAGAAGAGATAAAAATGCTGTCTGAGTTTGTGCCGACATTGAAAAAATAAGTAAACAAAAATACGGTCAATATTGACCGCATTTTTATCACAACCCTACATTATCTTTAATCCGTTCGGCAAACATGCCGATGCTCAACGCAAAATAATTAGATTTATTCCAATCCAAAATAGTACGGAAATTATTTGAAACTAAAAACGCTCTGCCCGCTTCGCGATCAGGGCGAACTAACCAAAGCTGAGCATTTTCAAGTGTACTTAATTTTGCTTGTTCCTGTGGATTTGCGCTTTTTAAAATTAACCCCATCACTTGCCAATCTTTTAAAGAGCGAGCTTTATTGCTTTCTGTACCAGAGTAACTCAAATCAATAGGTTGCGTAAGCATCACCTCTACGCCCCAAGGCAAACTATTATCCCAGCCTACTGTATGCAAATAATTTGCAATAGAAGCAAAAGTATCAAACTGGTTTTTCCAAATATCTTTTACGCCATCATTATTTCCATCAGCCGCATAACGTAAGAAAGTGCTTGGCATAAATTGAGTTTGTCCCATCGCGCCCGCCCACGAGCCTAACATACGTTCACGTTGAATATGATCTTTTTCAAGCATTTTCATGGCTGAGACAAATTCTTGCGTAAATAATTTTTCTCGACGACCTTCAAAAGCCAACGTTGCCACTGCAGAAAGTACATCATATTTGCCTTGATAATGCCCGAAACTACTTTCCATTCCCCATAATGCAAGCAAATACTCCCGCTGAACACCATATTTTTGGCTTGCTTTTTGCAATGGTGCTTGCACTTCCCAATAACGCTCAGCCGCGACATTCACTTTATTTTGAGTTAGCACTCTATTGAGATAATTACTCGTGCCATTCGGATTAGCCACTGGAGGTGAATTACGATCTCTTTTACGAATTTTACCCGCTTGTTCACGATCTAAATCGACTGCCTTTTGCACATAGAGAATATTATTTTGAGCATTCAATACCGATAATGACACACCTTCAGCGGCTGCTTTACCTTTTAAAAATTGAACATAATCATTAAAATTTTCTGGCGTTCTTTGCTTAGTATAACTGGTGCTATTAACCACAGGCTTAATATCAGACGAACTAGAACAGCCGACTAAAAAAAGTGCGGTAGATAATGCAGAAATTTTAAATAACATATTCAATTTCATCGTATTTCCTATTTACGTAAAAAAGTTTGATAAAGGTTTTTCAATAACGAGGTTGGCAATAAACGGGAACCAAAACGCAATGCAAAAGTAAATAATCCAGCTAACAAACCCTGAATACCCAAACGATATTTTAATTTGAACAAACGCCATTCTGCTTTGGCTTGATTGACGCCACGGCGACGACTCACCATGCCATTTCCTACTCGTGCATAAACTAAAATATCTGGCAAATTCGCCACATATAAACCTTGTGCAACAAGTTTGATCCACAAATAATAATCTTCTTGAAGATCTTCATATCCACCACAATTAATGACCGCACTTTTTTGATATGCCACCGTCATGTGATTAAACGGACAACGTTTTTGCGTGAATTTGATAATTTCTTGAGCTGACGTTGGCACATTACGATATGCCACAATATCATTTACATTTTCACCAAATTCAGCAATTTGCCCGCCAAAAATGATGGTTTCAGGGTGCTGTTCAATAAATGTCACTTGTTTTTCAAAACGATCAGGCACGCAAATATCATCCGTATCCATACGGAAAACCCAGTCATAAGCACAATGCAATAAACCTTCGTTTAAGGCTTTGCCTAATCCTCGATTTTGCGGCAATTTAACTAATTTTAGTGGCAGTTTTGTTTCAAACTCCGTCACAACAGATTCTAATTCTGGCGTTACTGCGCCATCAAAAACCAATACAATTTCATCTGCTTGACGAGTTTGTACAACAAGACTTTCAAAACACTCCCGCAAGAATTGAGGATTTTCCTTAATATATAAGGACATAAGGACTGAAAATTTCATTTTATTTTATTTTCCTACATAAACCGTTTTAAATTAATGGCTAATTTTGGCGAAATTAAAATAACCAACGTAATAATGAATTGTTTAATGCTTTTTGTTTTCTTAAAAATATCAAAATAATATTTTGCCGCTTTACGCGATAACTTCATAATATGGGGATAAGCCAAAATATAGCTTGCGTTAATCTCAAAATTACGAGCTTGTTCAGTTGTTTTCACATAATGCTCGCAAATATAATCAATCGCTTTTTGCGTGTTGGTAGTATCCGTAGACACACTTGAACGTTTAGTATAGAAAGTACAATAAGTCAGTGGCTCATTAATTTTATAAGGTTTAAAACTCGCCTCTTGTAGCAGTTTTAACAAGAAATCATAGTCTTCCAAAGAACGAAGTGCGGTGGATAATCCACCTATTTTTAGAAACATCTCTTTTTTAATTGCAACCATTGGCATGCCACCAATCTTATTGGCTAACAAAATACGTTCTGTCGAGATTTCTTGGGGTTCAATCGGTTGAGTCACATAAGTAAACCCTTCATTGACCATTTCACACTTAGCTGGATGATAAATAAAATTAATATTCGGATTTTGCTCAATCACTTTTAGTACTTTCTCACATTTTTCCGGCATAAAACGATCATCATCATCGAGAAACAGCAACCAATCGCCATTTGATGCACGCGCTCCAATATTGCGACTTTCTGCTGCACCCTGATTTATTTCATTACGAATCACTGTAACTGGAAAAGAATAGCTTTGCTCAACGACTACTCTCTCTTTGGAGTAATCATCCACAATAATTACTTCAAAATTAGTCGATGTTTGTTGAGTTAAACCTTCTAATAAAGCTGGCACTTCTGCTTTTCGATTATAAGAAGGCACAATAATGCTTAACATAATTCCTTCCTTTAATTAGCCAAATTTTTCTTAATCGCAAAGATTTTTTTCAATGGATATTTCATTAATTTTTTAAACAAATTATTGGATAAAGATCCACGAATACTTTCTAAATTGCTTATCAATACAGGATTTTCAATGACCATGAGAGGGCGAACCACTTTATTTCTTATATTAAAATCCTGTTCAAAGAGTAAAAAATCATCCGCTAACCAAAATGGTTTGTTTTGAGAAATTTGCTGAATAAATCTTCTTGCAGCTGATTTTTTAATAAGATAGCCCACCGTGCCAGCAAAATAACTTTTATAAGGGAACGCGTAATTTACATTGCCTATTTTTTTGCATAAAAAAGAAAAGGTTGTCGGATAATTAATTTCTAAGTCAAAATCATTGAAATCATTAATTTTTGACTGCCCAACCAATATAATTTCAGACTCAAGTTTTTCTGATAAAAGTGCGGTTAAATTTTGCTGAAAATCTGAGTGGAATAAAGCGTCATCTTCACAGACTAACGCATAGCTATCTTCATCGATGTCATTGTCTTCAACAATTTTTTGGTACACAGAAAGATGGCTTAATGTACAGCCGATTTCGCCCTTAGTGACATTACGGCCATAATGTGCTTTAAATTGTTCAATATTAAAAATAGAGGCTAATTCATCCCAATCTTTTTGCATGGTATTAATGGCAGAAAAAATTTGGAAATCCTCAGTGTTTTTTTGAGAAAAAAATAATTCCCGACGCTGAATATCTTTATCTAAAGAGATCAAATATTTTTTTAACATAAAATTATTCCTTATAAAATCGCTTTCCATTCTTCAATAATTTTCTCAATGCCATAATCTTCACTCATTAAACGAGATTTATCTGACATTTGCTGATAAAGTTCAGGATTATTCATTAATAAATCTAAACTGTTAACCATTTCTTCAATATTATTTTTTTCACAAAGAAAACCATTTTCTTTATGTTCCACTAATTGCTTTACGCCCGGAGAACAATTAAAGGCAACAATAGGTAAACTAAATGCCATCGCTTCAATAACGACTAAAGGCAAGCCTTCTGTTTGTGAAGGTAAACAATAAATTGAACTGCTTTCATAATAAAAAGCGACATCATTGGTACGAGGAATAAAATTAACTGAATCTTCAATACCCAATTCTTTAGCAAGATTTTTTAAATTCTCTTCTTCCTCACCAGATCCCACTATTTTTAAATTCCAATCAGGGTGATTTTTTGCTAAAACTTGCCAGGCTTTTAATAAATAATCAAAACCTTTATAAGAAAATAAATGCCCTACAGATAAAATAGTTTTATTTTCCCATTTTGCTAATTTATTCTTTGGCAAAAGCGTATTTGGATTAGCAATACTGATTATATTGTTCGTTTTAAATTTTTCTTGCCACAGCGTTTTTTCTGACTCGGTTAATGTGACGACTTTATCACATCTTGTTGAAGCTAAATATTTACCGAGTGTACGAACTAGACGATTGCCAGTAAAATTAAAAGAATAATGTTCCCATAAAATATGCTTTACATGTAAATTGACCAACGCCAAAGCAGAAAAAAGCATAATTGCACCATCAACCACAATTAAGGTATCTAGCTGTAATTCTTTAACCAATTCTCTTAATTTTTTTGTGATAGAAAAATAATCTTTTTTCAATGAATAGGGCAATTTATTCATTGCGTAAATATTAATTTTTTCATCGACTTGGAAAAAAGGCTTGTTACCGCCAATGCTAATAAAAGAAACATTATATCCCTGTTTAGCAAGAGCATTAGCAACATTAATGGAAACTCGCTCCGTTCCACCCGCACTTTCGATATTCATAATAAAGAAACCAATTTTTTTCATCTTAAATTTCCTTATAAATCGTTAATCCAAGGTCTGGAAATGAATCGTAACAGAATTGCCATCTTGGAATACTCGTTCTAATAAAACGAATTTCTACATTAGGATGACTTAATAAATTAAACGCAACAGAACTGAAGAATGTGTAAATAATCACCTTTTTATTCGCTAAATGTTTAAATACGTAATCTTCAAAAATTAATTCAGATTCAAGATAATTTACCCCATCTACTCGATAATCTTCTGCTGGATGAGGGAAATAATAGTCAAAAGGAATCTGATCTTTTAATCTTTTTATTAATGAGATATTTTCCTCTTTTGTATTTAACAATGGTTGCCCAATAAAAAATGAGACTTCGCCATCTATATCACAATCTACTTTATTATCCCATAGGGAAATAGATTCAATATTGGGAACAATATTTCTGTAATTAGGATAAACCGTATAATGTTTTTTTATTTTTTTAAATAATTTATCCACACTATATTTATCGCCAATAAAGGCTTTAATCAGTTTATATTTAAATGTGTCAGGCTCTCTCAATAAATTAGGATGTGGGAAAATATTATCTGAGCCATCATCAAAAGTATAAAGCTCTTTAAATGAAACATGACTAAGATAAGTTTGTAGCCATAATGAATTAAGATTGGCAAGAAAAACCTTATCAAAACCTTTGTGCGTAATTTTATTCTTAAGCTGGCGCATTAACTTGAGAGAATCGAAACCTTTTAGATCTTTTCCCGTATCAATGTTCATCGAATCACTACAAACCTCCGCTAATTTACTCGCGTACAAGGTTCTTTTTTTATCCCATACACCACCAAACATGACGCCAAAGAATTGCTCGTTAGGATGTAATTCAATTATTTTTCTCGCAATTAAGACTTGCAATGGTGTGCAACAAAGAATGAGATTCATAGGGTTTTACTCACTTTAGATGTCATAAAATAAAGAATAGGAATAATGGAAAGCGAACCAATAATTCCAGCATAAGGGATATATTTAATTTCTGTAAAAGTTAAAGCCACAAGGCTCGCTACATAAATGATTGTAGATAAAACCGAACATTGGGAAATAAGTTTATTTTTTCCATAATAGAAAAGATAATTAACTAAAATCAAATAAGGAATACTTAATGTGGTCGAAATTAAAAATAAAATAAAATAATATTTCGTTCCCACAAATTGACTACCTAAAATCCAAACTAGCACATCTTCAGGAATAATCCACATGACTAAAGCAGGAATAGGTATCAGCAAAAAGGAAAATAGCGCCCATTTATGTAGCTGTTGAATTACTAATTTTTTTTGTTTTAAGGCTTCATAAAAATAGGGAATGATCGCTTTATTAAGTGCTTGAATAGCAATAGAAAAGATTAAAGCGAGTTGAGAGCCCATGGCATAAAGCCCTAAATCTGTTTCACTGAATTTATGATAAATAAAAATACGGTCTAACTGCCCTTTTAAGAAAAAGCTCGCATGATGCAAAATGAGTGGTAATCCAAATCCTAAAATATAAAATAATGCAGATTGATAATGTTTAAATTGATATTTCTTGGATTTTGCATTCTTGCTGTAAAGAAAATAAGAAAAAAACCAAACGACTAAATTACTCAATAAAATGGCCAAAATTCTTTTTTCAACAAGATTATTTTGATAATACTCAAGCAATGCGACGGTAAATACGGCACCAGTAACAGTAAGTGAAAATTGAATAAAAGCATAAGACCAAGCCTTTTTCTGGCATTGTCTTACACTTAACTGAACATTTAAGAAAGATTGGAAAATTGAGGAAAGTGCAGCGTAAAATAATATTTCAGACTGAGCAATCCAACAACCCATTAAAATAATACTGCCAATTATCGTGGTATAAGCATAGCCGGTATTTACCACTAAATTTAATGAACGTTTTCCGTAAAAATAAAAATAACGGGAAATTGCGCCCTCTTGAGTCAAAGAAACTACAATTAAAAATAAACTTAAAAAAGTTTGATAATAAGAAAGTGAGCCATACCCCTCTACGCCCAATTTACGTGATAAATAAGGCAAAAGTAAAAAAGGAACTAACTTTGACGATAATTCCCCAACAAGGTAAATGACACTGTCTTTAAAAACTTTCATAAATATCACCGCACTTTTGATGAATTTAGGCGTTTGTTTATCAAAAATAAGAGGCTTATTTTAACAAAATCAACATAGACAAGCTATGACTAATCATTATAATGAAACCGCTCTATATCAAGGATCTTATCTATGTTGGAACTAGGAAAACTTCTTACCGCACTTATCGCACCACCTTTCAATACCTTTGTATTACTTATTATTGCAGCGATTCTTTATCGTGTTCATTTCAAAAAATTAACCAAATTTATTGCGCTTATTAGTTTCACTTGGCTTTATATCATAAGCACACCTTTTACTGGTTTATTGCTAACAGATAATGACGATTCTCCAGCCCTTACCCTAGATGACTATAAACAAGCTCAAGCCATCGTCATATTAGGCGGTGGATCTTACCCAACCAAAGAGCTTTATGCAGAAACGGCTTCTGGCGCACCGCAACTAGAACGTTTACGTTATGCGGCATTTTTACAAAAAGAAACGGGCTTACCTGTTTTAACCACCGGCTATTCTTTGATAGGTATTTCTGAAGGCGACTTAATGGCAAAAGAACTTAACCAATTCTTTAATGTGCCAACGCAATGGATCGAAAATAAAGCCCGTAATACAGAAGAAAATGCCAGTTTCACTAAAACTATTTTAGTGAAAGATCATATTCAAAAAATTATTCTAGTAACAAATCAATGGCATATGAAACGAGCCAAATATCTTTTTGAAAAACAAGGATTTGATGTACTCCCTGCTGCAGCGGCAAGCTATGGTAGCAAAGGAAATCTATCTGCAACATCTTTTATTCCTGACTTAGGTGCGTTAAATAGCAATATGGTTTTATTAAAAGAGTGGATTGGTTATTGGAAAGCCCATTACGCACAATAATTTGTTTATAAAAACGAATCTTCTTTGATGAAAATCACAGCTTGCACATATATTTTCGGTTACCATAAAAACCACTCAATTTGATGTAGAGAACAAGTTATGAACGGAATCGAATTACGCATTAAAGGCAAAGTGCAAGGTGTGGGATTTCGCCCTTTTGTGTGGTTGTTAGCAAATGAATATGGCCTAAAGGGCGATGTAAATAATGATGGGCAAGGGGTATTAATTCGATTTGTAAATCCAGAAAAAGAAGCACTCACACATTTTTTAAAAGATTTACAGGAAAAACTACCGCCTTTAGCTTTAATCACAGATATTCAACAATGTGAAAAACACTGGGAAAATCTACCGCACTTTGCTGAATTTGTAATCCGAGAAAGCGAAAACAATGCAATGGACACGCAAATTGTACCTGATGCTGCCACTTGTCCCGCTTGCGTAGAAGATTTATTCAATCCTGAAAATCGTCGCTATCACTACCCTTTCACCAATTGCACCCATTGCGGGCCTCGTTTTACGATTATCAAAAAGATTCCTTATGATCGTAAAAATACATCGATGTCGGATTTTCCTTTCTGCCCAGATTGTGAACATGAATATAAAAATCCAGCGGATCGTCGATTTCATGCCCAACCTAATGCCTGCCCAGTTTGCGGCCCGCATATTTGGTTACAAGATACCGAACGTCAACTTGCAACACATCAAACAGCCTTAAAACAAACCGCACTTTTGCTAAAAGAAGGGAAAATTTTGGCAATCAAAGGGATCGGCGGTTTTCATTTGGCTTGTGATGCACAAAATTTCGATGCAGTTCAAGTACTGCGAGATCGTAAACATCGTCCAAGCAAACCTCTTGCCGTAATGGTGCCAAGTTTAGATTTTTTACACAATTTAACAGAAACCGAAATCAAACTACTCACTAGCACTGCAGCACCAATCGTTTTGTTACAAAAAAATAAGGTGTCCAATCTCGCAGAAAATATCGCACCAAATTTAAATGAAATTGGGGTGATGTTACCGAGTAATCCATTGCAACATTTACTCTTACGTGAAATCAATCAACCGCTCGTCATGACATCTGCCAATCCTAGTGGTGAGCCACCTGTTTTAGATAACGAAAGTGCGGTGAAAAAATTGAGTTATTTAGCAGATTTCTATCTTTGCCATAATCGCGATATTTTGCAACGCGCTGATGATAGCTTAGTGAGAGCCTCTTTTGATGGTGTGGAAACGCTACGCCGAGCGCGTGGCTACGTTCCTGACGAAATGCTATTAGAAATAGAAAATACGAAAAATATCTTAGCGTTGGGTTCTGATCTTAAAAATACATTTTGCCTACTAAAACAAAATAAAGCCGTTGTTAGCCAACATATTGGTGATACAGGCAATGAGCTTGTGCAGCAACAATTAGAAAATAATATCGACTTATTTTGCCAAATTTATCAATTCAAACCGGATTTAATCGCGGTGGATGCACACTCAGGTTATTTTTCATCAAAAACGGGTAAAAACCTCGCACAAAAATTATCGGTACCTTATGTGGAAGTGTTACATCATCACTCACATATTGCTGCTGTGTTAGCAGAACATCATTGTGATGAAAAAGTGATTGGTCTTGTCTTAGATGGTATTGGAATGGGAGCTAACGGGCAACTTTGGGGCGGTGAATGTTTATTAGTGGATGGAGAACAATCTCAACATTTAGGTGGATTGCCCGCCGTTGCTTTGCCCGGTGGCGATCTTGCAGCCACTCAACCTTGGCGTAATTGGCTTGCTCATCTTCAAAAATTTGTACCAAATTGGCGTGATATTGCGGCTAAAACTTGTTCTGAATTACCTTGGGAACCTCTTTCCAATGCCATTGAACGTAATCTTAATTCCCCCCTTATTTCATCGGCTGGGCGATTATTTGATGCCGTGGCTTATGGGTTAGGTATTGTGGGTGACAAACTTTCTTGGGAGGGGGAGGCTGCTTGTTATTTAGAAGCACTAGCCACAAAATCTGACTTTATCAAAGATGAAAAAAGTGCGGTCAAAATTCAGGTTAAAATGCCAATCAAAAATAATCAATTGGATTTAGCCACATTTTGGCAAAGTTGGCTGGCTTACAATGATTCAAAAGAAAACAAAGCATTTATTTTCCATTATACGCTGGCAAAAGGTTTTGCTGAATTAGCTCGTCAGCAAGCCAAACGCCATAATTGCAAAACCATTGTACTTTCAGGCGGTGTAATGCATAACCAATTATTACGTCGTTTATTAAAACAAGCGCTTTCAGAATTTAATGTGTTAAGTGCACATCAATATCCAATGGGAGATGGCGGATTAAGTCTAGGGCAAGCGATGATCGCATCAAGATTGTCTGGCTAATGCCAAATTCATTTAAGCAAATGTTGCTTATTAACATATAAAAAAACGATCGCAAGTTAAGCGATCGTTTTTTTATGAATGAAGACAATTACAATTGAGTAATTTCGCCTAAATCGCCCCCATCCTTCAAAAATCCATAGAAAAATTCTACCGCACTTTTTACAGCTTCACTCATCGGAAAACCAAAGGAAACAAGATCGGGCTGGATACCAATAAAAGTAACCTCAGGAATATCTTCCTCTAATTGCTCGATTAAAAAATTAAGTGGCAAATTATGCGTGCTGACGAAGAACATTTCTGCAATGAGTTCTTTATCAATAATACGAATTTTACCAACAGGCAATTCCATTTCTGTTGCATCAAAGATAATTAAACGCTTTGGTTTCATGGCACGGATCTGATGCACAAGATTTTCCGGTGCTGAACCACCATCAAGTGCGGTCCAATTTGGCAACGGATTTTCACTACAAAGCTGAGCAAGATAAGGGCCTGCGCCATCATCACCCATCATTGTGTTACCAACAGTTAGGATTACATTTTCATTCATCACGACGTTTCACCATAATATACATCACAGGTTCACGCTGGATAGAAGCAAGCGTGTCCATTAAAATATCGGCCCATTTTTGATGTTCAGGCGAAAAATTGGCTCTATTTTCATCAAGTGCCTTAGCCAATAAATTCACATGACTTGAATCAATCACTATTTCACCAAATTTCATTAAACCCGCAAATTTACGTTTTGCATCCCCTTCAGGGAAGGTATCTACAAAACGTTGGTAATCTGCATAATCACAAATTAGCAATTTTTTAAAGCAATCAATTACACCAACATGATGACCAATCGCAAGGGAATAATACATTACTTGCTTCGCTTGCTCTGGAACTTGCTCATCGTTTTCAACAAAACGCTCATTGAGTAAATAGAAAAAAACTTGGGTTGTCATGGTACGTCCTATAAAACTTGTAAAGTAATTTCTTCGCTAATCAATACTGCCAAATCTCCCCTTACCCCTCTTTGCTAAAGAGGGGGATTTTTCTTTAGCAATAAAATCTTTTCTCTCATTTTAATTTTCTGTTCTCCAATGCAGAAAACTAGATTGAAATTGACCGATCTTATTCCCCTATTTGCTAAAGAGGGGATTATTCTTTAGCAAGAAAGTATCTTCTCTCTCATTTTTATTTTCTGTTGTTGATGCAGAAAACTAGATTGAAATCGACCGCTCTTATTCCTCTCTTTGCTAAAGAGAAGATCTTCTTTAGCAAGAAAGTATCTTCTCTCTCATTTTAATTTTCTGTTCTTAATGCAGAAAACTAGATTGAAATTGACTGTTCTTATCCCTCTCTTTGCTAAAGAGAGGATTCTTCTTTAGCAATAAAGTATCTTCTCTCTCATTTTAATTTTCTGTTGTTAATGCAGAAAACTAGATTGAAATTGACCGCTCTTATTCCCCTCTTTAGCAAAGAGGGGTAAGGGGGAGATTTGGCAGAAATCAAAACGGAGCTATTAGTTTATTTAGCAATCGTTAGACTATCCCGAAAACGGCATACTAATTGCATGTAATCGATTTACGATTTCACTCAAACGAGGATCCGCTTCACGTTCCAAAAATTCGCCAAGACGAACACCAAATGGAACCTGATCTTTTTCAGACATCATACTCATAAATTGATTAGCAATGTCCCCACCTTGTCGATAACCCGCCAAACGACGCGCTTCACGTTCTAATTCCACGCGTAAATCTAATGGAATATTTGGGAAACGTAATTTAGCCTCAGCATTAGGATCGGCAATTTCTTGTTTACCTTTGAGTTTTTGATCAAGTAAACCAAGTGCCATTGCAAAACCATAAATAGTCGCAGCTGGAGTTGGAGGACAACCAGGAATATACACATCAATTGGCACAATTTGATCGCTACCGCCCCATACGCAGTACAAGTCATGGAAAATACCGCCACCACAACCGCACGCCCCATAAGAAATACAGATTTTAGGATCAGGTGCAGCTTGATAAGCACGCATTGCAGGTGTACGCATTGCACGAGTTACCGCGCCAGTAAATAATAAAATATCCGCATGGCGAGGTGATGCAACAACCTTAATCCCAAAACGTTCAGCGTCAAAGGTTGGTGTAATGGTACTAAAAATTTCAATTTCACAACCATTACAACCGCCACAGTCAACACGGTAAACATAAGCGGAACGTTGAATATTTTTCAACAAAGTTTGTTTCATTTTCGCAATGTTTTCATCCACACTAAATGGCGTTGAAATACCATTCACGGGCATTGGGATTTGTGTGTTCATCTTGCAATCTCCCTAACGTGATCAAATAACGCCAATTTCACGCGCATATTGGATTCCATATCGGCGGTTTTTTCCAAACTGTTTTGGCGTTTACAGGTTGGGCAAGTGTTGAGCACCGCTAATTTATGTTTTACTAGTTCATCGTTATCCAACGTTTGTTTGAATAAATCCACCGCATAATTGAGTTCTTTATGAGAAACGAAAGGTTGGCCACATTGATGACAAATCGTTGTAGTGAAGGTTGTTTCTTGATAAAGATCCTGTTTATTGCTGACTGATAATTCAAAATCTTGGCTTAAACGAATGGCTTTGGTCGGGCAAACTTCTTCACAACGGCCACAGAAAATGCAGCGGCCTAAAAATAATGACCAAGTACGTTCGCCTGTTTCTGGATCGGTACGCATGGTAAGCGCATTAGCTGGACATGCCATTGTACAGGCTGCACAAACAATACATTGATCAGAGTTCAGTTCTGGTTTACCACGGAAATCAGGATCAACTTCATAGGGTTTAAACGGATATTTAGTGGTAACATCCCCCGCATTTAATACGGTTTTAAGTAATTTAAACATTGTGCGCCCCCTATTTTAATGGTGAATTTTTACGTTCAATGCCGTAGCGTTCGATTTCTTTGTAAGAAACCGTTTGTGCTTTGCGTTTACGTACATCCACCACAGTCACACGGTCAGTACAAGAATAGCAAGGGTCAAGGCTACCAATGATAAGTGGCGCATCTGATACCGTATTGCCACGCAACATATAACGTAAAGTTGGCCAGTTTGCATAAGTCGCTGCACGACAACGCCAGCGATATAATTTTTGGTTATCACCAAGCATTGACCAGTGAATATCTTCACCACGCGGCGCTTCCGTGATACCTAAGGCAAAACGTCCTGGGGTGTAATTGAAACCTTCAGTGATAATCGCACCAGTTGGCAAGTTATCCACCATATAATCAATGATATTCATGGATTCAAACACTTCATTTACCCGCACTTTCACACGAGAAATGACATCGCCACCTTGTTCGGTGAACATATTGAATGGTACATCGCCATAGCCAGAGAAGGGGTGAATTTTACGCACATCACGTGCGAAGCCGGAACCTCGAATCATCGGTCCGACTGGGCTGAAATCACGCGCAACTTGACGATCAAGCACTCCTACGCCCACAGTACGTTGTTCCATATTTGGCGTATTGAGTAAAATATCTACCAAAGTTTTAAGCTCTTCACGCATTTCTGCAATAAGCTTAATGCATTGTTCACGTTGGTGTTTCAACATATCACGGCGTACACCACCGATTAAGTTGATACCATAGGTTTTACGCGCACCAGTAAGCACCTCCGCAAGTGTCATCGATTTTTCACGAACACGGAAGAATTGCATAAAGCCTGTATCAAAACCAGTAAAGTGGCTAGATAAACCTAAGTTCAATAAATGACTGTGCAAGCGTTCAACTTCCAACAAAATTGCACGAATCCATTGTGCACGTTCAGGAATTTGAATACCTAACGCATTTTCGACTGAGTTAGCATAAGCAACGCTATGGGTAAAACCACAGATACCACACACACGGTCAGCCAAAAAATTGACCTGATCGTAATCCATTCGGGTTTCTGCCAATTTTTCCATACCACGGTGTACATAGAATAAGCGGTAGTCCGCATCAATAATATCTTCCCCATCGACAAACAAGCGGAAGTGTCCCGGTTCATCAGATGTAATATGGAGAGGGCCGATAGGCACAATGCGCGCTTCGCCTTTTTCGTTAATAAACTCATATGTTTCCGTTGCCGTAGTTGGATCTGGACGCAAACGGTAATCCATAGAATCTTTACGTAATGGGTAAAGATCATCTGGCCAGTCATCTGGTAACACTAAACGACGTTGATCAGGAAGACCGACGGCTTTTAAACCGTACATATCAAATAATTCACGTTCGCCCCACACCGCAGCTTTGACTTTCGGTGTCACGGAAGGAAATTCCAGTGTGACAGGATCCACGAGTGCTTTAATCGTCACAAAAGTTTTGACGACACCTTCCATAGAAAGCACGTAATAAACGGCATAATGACCATGAATTGAACGTTCATCGTTACCAAAAACTAATGGCAACCAGCCTTCATGTTGATAGTAAAGATATTCCACCACATCAGGTAACATATTCGTTTTCACTGTTAAAGTTACTTGATTCGGTGTAGACCACTCCTCATCTAAAATGGTATTCGGAAATTTTGCATTAACGGCTTCAATATAATTTTTGCCGAGCATTTTTACCGGATCGACCGATGTATTTTTAGTTAATTCCATTTTTTCCCCCAGTTGTCGATCATTTCGCTAAACTTTGCCAAGGTAAAACTAGCATATCGCCAAAGGACACATGTTCAGATCCAAGCACAATTCCTACCGCACTTTTTAGTAACTGCAAGATTGGCTCTGCAATATGGATACCCATTACAAACATTAACAACAATATTATGGCCATTGCCGCCAAAGAGACTTTACTGACTTCGCCTGCTTCAACATTGTCAGGTTGTTTACCAAGCACTGTTTTTAATAGCATTAAGGCAAGTCCTGCAAGCACGATGGTAAGTAAAATTAAGCATAAAACAACTAACCAAGTTTTACCCGCTGTAATCCCTGCGACCACAACACTAAATTCACTCACAAATACGTTAAATGGAGGGATACCGCCCAATGCCAACGCACCACCTGAGAAAAGCACTGCACTCACTGGTGCAACACGCCATAATCCACGCACTTGATTCATATCACGGGTTTTATATTTCAATAGAATATTACCCGATGCACAGAATAATAAGGTTTTCGCAAGACTGTGGTTGATGGTGTGAAGTAAACCTGCAAATACCCCAATTGGGCCACCAAGACCAAAAGCGAAGCTGATTAAGCCCATATTTTCGATACTTGAGTAAGCAAGCATACGTTTAATATCAAATTGCACGATGATAAATAACGCCGCCACAAGCACTGAAAGTAAACCGAAGATCAACATTAAAGTTTGTGGAAATTCTGCACCAACTGCTTTTGAAACTAATGTGTAGTAACGCAACACCACAAGCATTGCACAGTTTAATAACACCGCTGATAAAATTGCACTCACTGGGCTTGGTGCTTCACTGTGTGCGTCTGATAACCAAGTATGCATTGGAAATAGACCGCACTTCGTGCCAAAACCAATCAATACGAAAGCGAATGCGATATACATCAACATTGGGTTTAAACCAGTGGCTTGTTGATTCACGGCTGACCAGAAAATCGCTTGGCTTGGATCGGCAAGGACACCATTTGCATTCGCAAAGGTTAAAAGTGTGCCGTATAAACCAAAGGCTACGCCCACAGAACAGATGATGATGTATTTCCACGCGGCTTCAAGGGATGTTTTTTGTTTGTAAGTACCGACCAAAAACGCAGAGCTTAATGTTGTCGCCTCAATTGCAACCCACATTAAAATCAAGTTATTGGTGATAACTGACACAATCATCGTAAAGAAGAATAAGTGTAAGAAACCGTGGTAATGTGCATAGGTTTTAAAATCAATATGCCCTTCTTCCAATTCTGTGTTCATATAACCGATGGAATACACACCAGCAAGTGAACCCACGACAGCAATTAAGCCTAAGAAAATGGCAGAAAGACTATCAACATACACCCAGTTGTTAAATGCACTGATACTGCCTTTTTCCAACACGCCAGAAATGACTTGTACGGAAAAGAACAACATCAAAATTAACCCGGTAATATGGAATGCGGTACAAACTGTCCGATTTTTTGTTCCGCGTAGTGCAAAGCTTTCAAAAGCGATGACTAAAGGTGCGACTAATAACGCAATTATCCATTGTTCATACATAGCGTTACCCCTTCAAACTCATAAGTTGTTTAGCATCAACAGTGTTGAAAGTGCGGTAAATTTTATTCACCAACACCACCATAATGATGACCGCAAAAATCGCATCGGTGGCAATGCCGATTTCAACTAACTCTGGCGCATTATTGGCAAGTAAAGCCAAAGTTAAATGCGCACCGTTTTCCATTAAACAATAACCGAAAACTTGTTTCACAATATTGCGTTGGCTCACGATACACACTAAACCTAAAAGGAAGTGGCTAAGTGATACTGACAACGCTGGTTTTAAATGTTCAACTAACGGTAAGTTCACTGGAATGACAACAAAGTAACATAAGCAAACGATGATAGATGTGATCGGGATCAACCAAGCGACATTCATTCCTGCAGGAGTTTGACTTTCGTCAATTTTTCGTAAAGAAAAGATTAAAATTCCTGGCACTAATAATACTTTCGTGATGAATGCACTAATGGACCACATATAAAGTTCGTGAGCTTGCATTTCAAATGCTAAATAAACGAATAACACCACCAATACAAGAGACTGTAAGCCATAGCACAACGCGGATTTTTTTGCGGTTTTTGCCATAATGACACAAAGCGATGTAATGATGAGTAAGCTCGCTAATACATTGATCATTAACATAATTCTCTCCTTAACCCGCAAGGCCTAACCAATAGGCAGCGATAAAGCTAGAACACACAGACATCACCATTAAAATCACTAAAACAAATGTCATAGAGAATGGCAATGGTTGTGCATTTTGCACGTCTTCAGATGGTTTACCGATAACGCATTGACCAAATTTATAAAGCAACCAAACAAACGTTGCCGTAGATTCAATCAACGCAATCACCATTAACCAAGTTACCCATGAATATTCTTGTCCAAGGTCGAAACCAGCGGCAAATAATGGGAATTTGCTGAAGAAACCGTTAAACGGTGGCACACCAGCAATAGCCAATGCGGCAATACCAAATCCAGTACCAACAACAGGCATGGTGCGCATAATCCCTTGTAAACGAGGCATTGAACGTGTACCTGTGGCATAGCTCAATGAACCTGCAACCAAGAAGAATAAGCTTTTCGCAAAGGCGTGGTTAAAGATATAAGCAATCGCTGCGACAAAGGCTAATTTAGAACCTAATGCCGCAAGAGAAAGCCCGATGAAAATGTAAGAAAGTTGAGTAATAGTTGAATACGCAAGTAAACGTTTTAAATCTGCTTGTGGCAAATACATTAAGAAACCATAAATCAATGTAATCATTGCCATCACAATTCCCACTTCACCCACAATGTGAGGAATTTCACCAGCAGACATCACGGAACGAGCGAAAATATAGACGCCCACTTTTACCATTGATGCCGCGTGCAAATACGCACTGACCGGTGTTGGCGCTTCCATCGCATTTGGTAACCAAATTTGCATTGGAAGTTGTGCTGATTTACCCCATGCAGCAAACATCACGCCAAATAACACGATAGTTTTCGCTTCTGGCGCAAGATGTTCTAACGCGGTGATAGAGAATGTGCCAGATTGGCTAAATAAATAAGCAGCGGCAAGATATAAACCTAATGAACCTACGTGAGTAATAATCAACGCTTTCATCGCAGCCGCCATTGCTTTTTGGCTTTGATAATAGCTGATTAATGCCCAAGAACATCCCCCTGTGATTTCAAAGAAAAGCAACTGACCGGCTAAAGTTGATGAATACACCAAGCCTGCCATTGCACCGATGAAGATTAATAAGAAAGCATAAAAACGAGGTAATCCATTATGCGGATGTTCGCGGTTTTTATCAGTTAAGTAGCCACAAGAATACAAGCAAATTAAGAAACCCAAACCCACAACGGCAAAGGCAATTAATGTACTTACTGCATCTAAGGTCACGCCGAAGATTGCAGTATCACCAAATTTGACTAAATCATAGGTGACAGATTGTGCGCCATTTGCATACCACTGCCCTGCCACAGCAAGTGTGCCAAGGGTAGCAAGTGCGGCAAAAATTGTGGCGATTTTTGGGAAAGATTGTTTGTTCAACCCCACAATAAACGCACCGACAAACGGCAAAATGATTGTAATTAGTGCTAAACGTTCCATATTTCCTCCTTACAATCCTGTGAAGTAAAACACAAACGCCAACACTGAAATGCCGAAACCGACCACAGTTAAACGTCCTGTTAGCATAAAGCGGGTACGTGCCAATGTGTTTTCAAATACACATGCGGCGATAAATACCACGAGCAATTTCACAAAGAAAGAAACGATACCTAAAATAACCGCACTTACCGTGAACTCTTGTGCTGCACCGAATGGGAAAAGCACGCTCACAAAGATAGAGGCAACCACCATTGATTTTAAACTCAAACCAACTTTCAATAAGGCGAAAGAAGGGCCTGAATATTCAGTAAGAGGGCCTTCTTGAAGTTCTTGTTCTGCTTCAGCCAAGTCAAATGGAATTTTGCCCATTTCAATAAAGATCGCAAAAGCAGCGGCTACTAAAGCAATTACTGTTGCTACAGGATATTGCCAAGGTTGGCTAGAAAGTGCGGTGCTAATAACTGCAAAATTTGTAGAACCTGCAATTAAAGCAATCACAATGAATGCCAACATTAAGATAGGTTCAACAAGTACGCCTAATGTCACTTCACGGCTTGCACCTAAACTTGAGAACGTACTGTTAGAATCCAAACCCGCAATTGAGAAGAAAAAGCGGAACAACGCGAACAAATAAATAACGGTGATTAAATCACTGCCTGCCCCAAACGGTGAGTGATGAGTAAACATGGGTAAACTCATCGCAACCACCATGACTGTGCTAATTAACACATAAGGCATAACACGAGATACCCAACCCGCATTATCTGGCCAAATATTTTGACGCGTCATTAATTTAGCAATGTCGCGATAATCTTGTAACAAGCCCGGGCCACGACGAGATTGAATACGAGCCCGAATCATCCGTGAAATGCCTGAAAAGAGCGGTGCCAAAGCAAGAAGAATTAACGCTTGCACAATGGCTAAAAGGAACATTCCAGCGGAAGTGGAAATTTCTGAAGGTAATGAAATCATAATTTCCTCCTACATCAACGCAATGGAAAGTAATAACACAACCAAGGCAATCACGAAGTACACGCAATAAACGCGGAAGTCGCCTTGTTGTAGCCATTGAATTTTACGACCTAACCACGGGATAAAATGCGCAATCGGCATTGTTACTTTTTCTTCCCAGAATGGTTCTGTTTTGGTCGCACCTGAAATTAATGCATTGATACCTTTTGCACCAGCAGGCGCAGGATCAAGCACTTGACGCAAGGTATAAAGTGGTTTGAAGATAATACGAAGCGGACGAGTAAAACTACCCGCAGAGGCTGCCATATCCATTTCATAAGCATAACCACAAGCCCAAGGATTGCCTTTTGCACGATCTGCCATACGATTGCCTTTGGTGTAAGCGTAATACATAAACGGCAACACAAAGAATGCAATCAACATAATGCTCACCATTGGTGTAGAAAGTGCTGTATTCGGTGTATTGCTTGCTACCACTACGCCATTTTCCGCTAAATTAAGCATTTCATTATGAGAAAGTGCGGTTGCAATATTGGCAATAATTGGGGTTACCACAGAAGCACCCACGCCTAAAAGTACACAGAATAATGCCAAGATCGCCATTGCAATCACCATTGGTTTCGGCACTTCGCGTGCATGTGCTGCTTTTTCGCTTCGTGGTGCACCACCAAAGCTAATACCATACACTTTCACGAAACAAAGTGCGGCAAGTGCACCTGTTAAGGCAAGCATAATGATTGCAACAGGGCCAGCGATACGCAATACCACATCATTGTGTTGGCTTAGGCTGAATAAAGATTGATAAGTAAACCATTCACTCACAAAACCGTTAAACGGTGGTAATGCAGAAATTGCCATAGTACCAATCAAGAAACAGAAAGCAGTAAATGGCATTAGTTTGCCAAGCCCGCCCATTAAATCCATATCTTTTGAATGTAAACGGTACATCACAGAACCAGCACCCAAGAACAATAAGCCTTTGAATACCGCATGGTTAAGTAAGTGATATAAACCGCCAAGTAAACCGACAATAGCAAGCACTGGATTATGGATTGCCATACCAATCATACCGACACCCACACCCATCATAATAATGCCGATGTTTTCTACGGTGTGATACGCCAAAAGTTTTTTGATGTCATGTTCTGCTAAGGCATAAAGTACGCCAAGCACAGAAGAAACTGCGCCAAAAGCAAGCACAATCACACCAAACCACATATTGTGTGCGCCAAGTAGATCAATACCAACTTTGATAATCCCGAAGATACCGATTTTAACCATCACACCAGACATCATTGCAGAAGCATGAGAAGGTGCAGCTGGGTGAGCTTTTGGTAACCAGCTATGCAATGGAATCATCCCTGCTTTTGCACCGAAACCAAGAAATGCCAAGATAAATACCGTAAAGGCTAAAGGCATTGAAAGCTCGGTGTGGCGGAAGGCTTCAAATTCAAAGCTACCTGCGTAGCAATAGAAAATAAAGAAAGCGATCATAATCAACACAGAACCAGCGTGAGCAATGAAGAAATACAATAATCCCGCATTGGTCGCGTTGTCGTCTTGTTCGGTCAGTACTAAGAAGTAAGATGCCAAAGACATCATTTCAAAGAATACTAAAAAGTAGAAAGCGTTATCGCTGGTGACCAAAGCAACCATTGAGGCGATAAACAAATTCATAAAGAAACCCATCGTGCCAGCGCCTTTGCCAATGTATTCTTTCACATAGGAAAAGGAATAAAGTGCGGTGATAATAACCATTAAAGAAATTACACACACCATAAACGCAGCTAATCCGTCGATGCGGATTGAAAATTGGGCGAAGTCGAAAGGGGTTGAAAACACATCAACGACCGTATCGTTGCTGATAAGCACGGGAATGCAGGCAACAATGCCTAACAAGCCACCAAGTACACCGGTCACGCCGGATATATTGATTGAAAGTTGTTCATTTTTTCGCACAGCGAGAGAAATAAACGCACCAACGACATAAATCAACAAGGACGTGATGAGTAAACTGATTGAAGAACTCATAATTTCACTCCATTGATTAACGAGTAAACAAACAATAAACTTTTATCTTGGCACGACAGGAGAACCCATCATTGCCATTTCGCGTTTTTTGCGATTTGCTTGTTCGATACTCTCATCACTAATTAAGAATAAAGTTTTGGTTGGGCAAGTTTGCATACAAGCAGGACCTTCTTCACGGAAATAGCAAAGGTCGCATTTCACTGCGATAGCTTTTACACCTGGTTGCCATGCAAGCATATTATGAACATCAGTATTATTCGGTGCGGTGCGAATATCACGTTTTACCGCATCAGTGAAAGAAAAACTGTCGTAGTGGTTTGGTGCGTCTAATGGCGCGCTACCGTGTTGAGTAATCGCCCCAAATGGACAAGCAATGGCGCAAAGTTTACAGCCAATACACAAACCTTCGTTTAATTGAATAGTGTCATTTTCGTGTTTAATTGCATGCACAGGACATACCGTAGCACAAGGTGAATCATCACAATGGCGACACAAGATCGGCACAGTAATATCGTCGTTACGCATTACTTGTAACCGCGGAAAGGATTGTAATCCAAAAGCTTTGTGTACTTCGCTGCAAGCAGCCATACAGGTATTGCATCCAATGCAATCTTTCGGATCACCTATAACAAAACGGTTCATATTTTCCCCCAAAGTATGTATAGATAGAAACAGAAAGTAGGTGGAAGGCATTACGCCAATACATCACAATAACCACTCTGGAAATAAGGATACTCCTTCAGAGTTACCCAGACTAGAGTAAAACGATTGTTTTATTGACTGAGATCATAAATTTTTTTGTTTTTATCGAAGGGAAAATTTCGTATTGAGATTGACTCTCAATTCAATTTGTTAAGATTGTAAGTAATTGAAACTATTAAACTAATTATTGAAAAACAATTGCTAATGCAATGTTAAAATCCTGTTGGCATTTTCTCATTTAGCACAAAAGTGCGGTAGATTTCCCGCAAGTTTTGGAGCCTGCTTTGAAGTGGATTTTCATTATAAAAATCCTCTTTTCTAAATGAGAATAAATAAAAAAGACATAAAAAAACACCGCACTTTTGCGGTGTTTTTTCACTATGTTTTTGCTATCAGCTGATTACCATTGGTAACCTACGCCAGCTGCAATGCCAGTTTTACCTTGAGTATTTGCCGTACCAGATAAACGGATGATGATCTTACCGTTATCAGAGATACGGGACATACCTACTGCAAGACCATTTTGCCCCTGATAGTTACCAGCTGCAATACCAACTAAGCTCTTACCTGGTGTATAAGCTTGCGGAATAGTCGCCGCTGCTAATGCACTTGCAGTACCCGCATCTGCACGTTTGCCAACTTTGTTGATCTTGTTATCCAAGCCACCAAGCTTATGACCAATACCTGCAGCGACAGCATATAACTGACTACCGTTAATCGCATCAGTAGAGGTTGATGAAATTTCACCTGCTGCTACGTTTTGAATACGACGTTCGTTACCTGCAGCACCTACAGATACTACGCCATCAGCTTTCGCTCCTTGAAAACCGCCATAAGTCATATAGCCTACAGTTGCGGTGCTTACAGTACCTGTTGAACCAGCTGTTGTACTTGTTCCATCCTTACCATCTTGTTTCAAGTTACGTAAAGTACCAGTTTTAGAGCCATTACCGCCACGAGCAGTTGACTTAGTTCCTAAGATAACTGAATTTCCAACAGTATGTTTTACTTCATTACCTAATACAAATGTATCATCAGTTGCAACAGTATTATTGTTACCCACTGAGTAACTACTGTTACCATTAATAATACTTGGATCACCAAATGCACCAGATTTATTACCAGTTACACGGTTACCCGTACCAATACTGATTGAATCATTACCCGTTACAACAGAATTAAAGCCAATTGCTACTGCATTTGTTCCATCCGCTTTTGAGCGTGAACCAATTGCTGTTGCAAATTTACCTCTTGCGCTTGAGTCAAAGTTATTCTCAGCTTCCACTTTAGTACGTTCAACGCCATCATTAGAGTGGAAGAACTTAATACCTTGCTCATTCATATTGTAAATTGCTTCAACTACGGAGTTAGTTACAATCTCTTTTTGGCTATGAACATTATAAGTTCTTAACACTGCGACATCATGCCCATCAATTTTTTCAGTTACAACTGTTTTACCTGTAGGCGCGTCTTTAGTCACATACTTAGGATTATTTTGGCTATCATACTCAATCGTATCGTACTTATTATTTGTAGGATTTACATTTTTCTGATCGCCCGCTAATGCATAAAGCTGTGCCCCATTTACTGCATCTGTGCTGTTTGGTGAAATATCACCTGCAGCAACCCCAGTAATCTTAGCAGGTGCCTTACCATCCGCACCACTTACATTGATGTTACCCTCTGCAGTAGATGAAATCTTAGGTCCTTTATCACCGCCAAACTGTACGCTATTGAATTGAACATCGTCTTTAGTTGCGTAAGTAACTTTACCATCAGCTTCTTGTTTCACGGTTAAGTTTTTACCTGCAATCATTTCAACCGCTTTGCCTGGGTTGATAACTTCATCGTCACCAGATTCTTTCTTACCATCGGCAGTTGCAGAAGTCTTCAACGTAAAGCCAGAGTTGTTAATCATATCCGCAACGTTTTGGGCAGTCGCTACTTTGTTCAACGGTGCTGCCGCATCTTGGGCTGCTTTAAGTACATCTTGAGCAGCTTTTTTCGTTGCTTCATCTGCATCTGGTGCCAAATTGTTTACTGCGTTTTGCGCATTTGCTAAATCATCAGCAAGTTTCTTCGCTTCATCTGCAGTAACAGGGCCTTTTACCGCACCAGGTTTGGTTGTGTCCGCAGTAATTTTACCCTCATCCACATCAAACTTCACATAAGTATCAGTCACTTTCTTGCCGAACTCATCAACACGCTCAACGGTTGCGACTGCTGCTTTTGTGCCTTTACCATCAGCAAAACGAACATTGTCATTTGGATTGACTTTCTCAAGTTTATCTGCTGATAACGCTTTATCTTTATCACTAAATGCTGCATTAGCTTTGGATGCGTCAGCCAAACCAACATTCCAACCAGACTCTTGGATTGCTGTTGCCACAGTATTACCAGTAACAAAGCCTGAACCGCTGTTAGTTATCACATCATTATCTTTATCGATATTTAATGGGGTACCTGCAGGTTTACCATTCACATCTGTTTGGAAGCCTTCTGGTTTTCCATCTTTATCGAGCTTGTAATAATTATCTCCGATCTTAACAGCTTCTGTTCTAGTTCCATCTTTATGAGTAATAGTTACTTTATCTGTAACTTCTCCCTCTTTAATGCCTACAGTCAATTGGCGGGTGCCATCTTCAAGGGTTTTACCTGTAATGGAAATGCCGGTACCGCCTTTGAAGTCCACTTGGTTGGCGTTCTTCACGACATCGGTGTAGCCGTTGCCGTCTTTGGTCGATACCACCCAGCCCATATTTTGCAGGTCGCCTACGGTTGCGGCGGCGTTCTTGTTCACCGGTGCTGCTTTTGTACCTGCCAAGTCGATCAGTTTTTCCGTTTTCGACTCTGCCGGCTTACCGTCCGCCTTTTTATCGCCGTTCGGTTTGGTGATGACTTTGCTTGTATTCAACACCGATGCCACGCCGACAAGTTGGGCCGGTTTGCCGTCTGAAGAGATTTTCAGTGCCGTTGCCGGTTTGTTTGCCGCATCGTTATTGGATGCTTCTTTAGCTGCTTCCGTCGTCAGGCTGACCGGTTTTTTGCCGTCTTCATCTTTACCGATTTTCACAGTTGCAAACTCAACGTCGTCTTTGGTCGCATAAGTGACTTTGCCGCCCGCATCCTGTTTCACGGTTAGATTTTTACCCGCAACCATTTCAACGGTTTTACCCGGGTTGATGACTTCCCCGTCGTTCTTCAGGGTATTGTCGGCAGTCAGATTGTCGGCGGCAGCAGTGGCGGAAGTCTTCAGCGTAAAGCCGGAGTTGTTAATCATATCCGCAACATTTTGAGCGGTTGCAACTTTGTTCAAACCTGCCTCATCTGCCGCTTTATTTGCCGTATCAAGTTTAGTTTGAGCCGCTTTCTTAGCCTGTTCATCTACTGCTTTCGCCAATTCATCTTGAGCATCTTTGATTGCTTTCGATAAATCCGCAGCATTAGCAACCGGACCTGCAACTTTACCCGTAGCTTTACCGTCTTTGGTTTCCGCAGTGATTACACCCGTATCCACATCCACCTTCACCCGGCTTTCCTTGCCGTCGGTTTCGATGCTGACCGTCGTTCCCTTGCCGTTTACAAAGTTCACGCTGTCATACGCCCTGACAAAATCAACCGCACTTCCGTTGCCCTTCAAGTTCCAGCCGCTGTTTAACACGTCGCCCACGGTAGCGGCGTTGTTCGCATTCACATTGCCGTCCGCCGTGCCGATTGTCGGGGCGGATTGCGATTTGCTTGCCGGTTTGCCGGCATCCGCCGTATTGCGGGTTTCGGGAAGGTTTGATTTAACATTCGACAAGGTGGTCGGAGATTTCGTGCCGTTCGCGCCGTTGACCGAAACGATTACATCGTCTGCTGGCACTTCGTCTCCCGTACCGTCGGCATTCGGATAAAACTTGGTTTCCGTCGTGCCGTCATCTTTGGTCACGGTTTTCGGATAGACTTTTGTTCCGTCTTTCTTGGTATATTCCACCGGTTTGACCGAATTATTCGTCGCAAGCTGGTGATCCACGTCTACCGTAATGGTGCGTACGCCGTTCTCGGTTTTACCCGATACTTTGGCGGCGTTTTTGCCGACAAATTTCACTTCTTCGGCATTTTTTACCTGCGCGTTGTAAGTCTTGTCGGGATTGTCTGTTTCCTTATCGGCAGAAAGCACCCAGCCCATACCGCGCAAGTCGCCCACGGTGGCGGCGGTATTGTCGCCTACTGTCGGTTCGGTCTTGCCAGCTTCGGTTTTATTGAGGTTCAAGAGCCCCTCGGTTTTCGGATCGGCAGCGTCGAATTTCTCCAAACCGCTGCTTATGCCGCCAAGGGTGACTGGCTGTCCCTTCCCGCCCGCCGTTGCGGCAGGACGGCTGAAGCTCAAACCATTTGCAGTCGGCGCGATATTGACGGTGTTGCCGCCTTGAACCAGTTTCAAGCCTTCAAACTCGGGCGTTTCCACAGTGGCAAAGGTAAAGTTTTTGCCGGTATGTTTGACACGCAGGTTTTTGCCTGCCGTGAAGGTTACTTCATCGCCTGCGGCAATGCCTTCGCCTGTTGTGTCATTGGTTTTATCCTTATCTTTAATCTCTTCATCTGTGTTGGTTGCCTTCGCATACCATTTCGCGCTGTTGACGGCATTTGCCACCGCATCAACTGTCGCCAGTTTGCCTTTATCAGCATCAACAGGACGTACTTGACCAACTTTTTCACCAGCGATTTTATTCTTATCTGTAACCGTTTCTATCGTGCCCGTTACGGCTGTAACTTTGCCGTCGTCGCCCACTTTAATGGTCGTACCGTCGGCTTTGACATCGTATTTCACGCTGACGGTATCGGGATTGCCGTCCTTACCTTGCGTAACTTCCACATTGGCAACCGTGCCGTTGCCGTTTTCGTAATTGACGGCATCGCCCGGGTTGATTAATTGGGTTTTGTCCGCCTTGGTTGCCGCTGCACCGTTGATTTTGGTCGCATTGGTTTTCCATCCCGACTGATTGATGGCGTTTGCCACATCGCCGGTTTTTGCCACTTTGTTCCCTGCTTTAGGGTCGGTGTCTGCCTTCCCGTTTGTGCCGACGACAACCTTGCCGCCCGCCGTCGTGATGCTGCCGGCGTCGTTTTTGGCGGTAATGGTAACGACTGCGCGTTTGCCGCCGTCTTCTGCGGCAACAGTAACATCCGTCGTCGCCTTATTGCCGCTGACAAAGTCCACGGTATCGTAAGTGCGGACGAAATCGACGTTTTCGACCTCGCCGCCCGCCTTTTTCGCGCCCCGGATGTTCCAACCGGCATTTAACACATCTTGAACGCTGGCGGCGCGGTGATAGGCGGTGGCATTAATGTTGGCGGTAATGTTCGTGGTCGGGCTGCCCGCCAAGGTGTCGGTCAGGGTCGGCTTGATACCGTTCAGATAGACTGGGGCGTTGTTGTTTGTCGAGCCGTCGGCGGCGGTTTCCGTGCCGGAGAGGGTCAAACCGTTTGCACTGCTTGCAATATTGACTTTCGCCCTATCTTTGCCAATGGTCAGCGTGTTTTCCACATTGGCGGTTTCAACTGTAATGTCCTTCGCCAAGGCAAAGGTAATGTTGCCGCCGGTGTGGTTGACACGCAGGTTTTTGCCCGCTTTCAGGTTCAACGTGTCGCCCGCCTTGACCGCCGTGCCTTTATCGTTTTCGGTCGGCGTATCCACGCTGTCGTCCGTGTTTTCCACTTTGGCAATCCACGCCGCGCTGTTGATTGCATCCGCAACGTTTTTCACTGTGGCAATCTCGGAAGCCGCGCGGGTTTCTGCCTCCGCCTGTGTTTCCAGTTTGCCGTCTTCCTTGGTTTTGGGGGTAACGGTTACCTTGCCGCGATCGGCGGTTTGGTCTTCGCCGCCATTTGCTGCGGCAATCGCGCCTGTATTGACTTTTACGCCGTCTGTGCCGACCGTAAGCGTTTTATCGGCGGCTTTCACGGCAATGCCGTTCGCCGTGGTCTTGATGCCGTCTGAAACCTTGACCTTCACGCCGTTTGCGCCGACTTCCAAAGAGTTGCCGTCGGCTTTGACGCTGTATTTCACGGTCGAGGTCTGCTTGTCGGCAGACACGCTGACAGACACGTCCGTGCCGTCGCCTTGTACGAAGTTTACGGTGTCGTAGGCTTTGACAAAGTCTTTTGCCTCGCCTTTTTCTTGCAAGTTCCAGCCTGCATTCAATACATCGCCCACGGTTGCCGCATTGGTTTCGGTAAGTGCGGTCGGTTTTATTGCTGAAGTTGTCGGCGCGGTCGTACCGGTTTTCGCGCCGTCAAGGTTGCCGGCTACATTAGAAATCGCATTGCCGCCGTTGTTTAAGCCGTTTTCGGTCAGACTAACATTCGGTTTTTGCTCACCGCCGGTCGTCGGCGCAGCGGGCGTAATGGTAATGCCGTCTGAACTGATTTTCACCGTCGGTTTGCCGTCGGCTTTGAACTCGGCGGAGGTCAGGTTAATTAATTCCGGATTCAGGCTGTAAGTTACTTTACCGTTAGTTCCTTGTTTCACGGTTAAGTTTTTACCCGCGACCATTTCAACGGTTTTGCCCGGTTTGATGACTTCACTGCCTGCCGATGCGGCATCTTTCTTGCCCTCGTCAGCGGAAGTTTTCAGCGTAAAGCCGGAATTGTTGATCATATCCGCAACATTTTTAGCCGTAGCAACGCCTGTATCATCCAAAGCATTATTTAATGCCGTTTCGGCATCTTTGACTTTATTCTCAGCCGCTTCTTTTTCCGCTTTAGTTGCAGTGTCAGGCAATCTGGCCAACTCGTCTTTCGCATCTTTTAATGCTTTTTGGAGCGCGGGATCAGTTGACGGCGCAATCACAGAACCGTCGGTGCTGGAAACCAGCTTGGCAGTTTTAACATCAGGCACTTCCACATCAACGGTAATAGTGCGCACGCCGTTCTCGGTTTTACCCGATACTTTGGCGGCGTTTTTGCCGACGAATTTCACTTCGTCCGCATTTCTCACCACATCACTGTATGACTTATCGTCTGCGCCGGTTACTTTATCTGCCGAAACTTTCCAGCCCATATTTGCCAAATCGCGTACAGTGGCGGCAGAGTTTAAAACATTGTCTGCCAATGCCGTCTGATTATGTGCCGTACCGAGGTTAACCAATTTCGGTTGGGTTGTCGGCGTGGTGCCGTCCGGCGCGCTTGTAACCGTTGTTGCATTCAACACCGAACCTACGCCTGTAATTTGCGTCGGTTTCGCATCCTTACCCTCGCCGCTGCTGATATTCAACGCAGTCGTCGGGGCTTTTCCTGTCTGATTATTATCGGCAGGTGTTGCCACACTGGTTGTCAGGCTGACCGGTTTTTTGCCGTCTTTTTCTTCGCCGACTTTGACAGATTTAAATTCAACATTATCTTTTGTCGAGAATGTGAATTTACTTCCATTTTGAGCAATCTTGACATTTTTATCTGCTTCAAATGTAACGGTTTGGCCCGGTTTCACAAGTTGCGCTGCTTCGCCTGACACCTCTCCATTTTCAGTTTTAGCAGCAATGGCATTCCAACCCGCCTTGTTGATGGCTTCAGTGACATTTTCTACCGTCGCAATCTGTTTGCCCGCATCAGTTTTTGCTTGATTTGCAGCATCAAGTTTCGCTTGTGCCGCTTGCTGTGCAGTAGCATCCCCAGCCTCGGTCGCTTCAGCCAATTCCTTGGTCGCTTCTGCAATCGCTTTATCTAATGCAGTTGTTGCCTTACCCGTTGATTCCGTTGCAATATCGCCCGTATTTACTTTCACGCCATCTGTACCAACGGTAATTGTGCTATCCGCTGGTTTTACAGAAATAGTATTGCTTGCCGTATCTTTCTGTAAACCATTGCCAACGTTCACATCGTATTTCACGTTGACGTTGCCGTTTTCTTTGCCGTCTGCACCTTTATCTTTTTCAACAGTTACGGTTGTGCCACTACCATTCAAGAAATTCACTTGCTCGCTTGGATTGATGGTGTCAACTTCAGTTTTGCTATTTCCTGCAACTTTCCAACCGCTTGCTTTTAATTGGCTTACGTTTACAGCATCGTTGCCATCGCTACCGTTAGCTACGTTGGTGATTTTGGTCGGGCTTTTGCCATCCGCTTTAGTGACTTTTAAGTTATCACCATCGTGGGTGATTTTCGGACCATTATTCCCAAATTGAACAGAGCTAAACTCCGGTGTATCAGTGGTTGCAAACTCAAACGATTTATTCGTATTGTTGTGTGTAACCGTTAAGTTTTTGCCTGCTTTAAAGGTCACCGTATCACCAGCTTTCACATTGTCTGCTACATCCGTTGTTGCACCATTACCTGAAGCCGCTGCTTTCCAATAGGCATCATTAATCGCACTTGCTACAGTTTCTGCTGTTGCAAATGTATTGCCTGTTCCTTCTGCTTTAACCTTACCTGCATTAGCTGTATCGGGCTTGATTGTCGTGGTGTTTACACTGTATTTCACGGTCGAGGTTTGACCATCCTTGCTTTCAACAGACGCAGTTGTACCATCACCGTCCACAAAATCCACAGTATCGTAGGCTTTTACAAAGTCAACCGCTGTGCCCTTGCCTTTCAAGTTCCAACCTGCATTTAATACGTCACCCACGGTAGCGGCATTGTTTGGATTGACATAATCTGTGCCTTTCATATTCGTTGTATTTGGCACTGCTTGAGTTTTCGTGGCATTACTTGGCGCAGCTGCTGTATTTGCAGTGTCGCTATTTTTAGTAGCAGGAAGATTAGATTTCACATTAGAAATCGCATTGCCACCGTTGTTCAAGCCGTCTTGATTCAGCGTTACCGTTTTCTCCGGCGTATTTGCAACCGCATCTGCCGGTGTTGTTACCGTAATGCCTGCATTGGTCAGTTTGGTAATCGGCGCATTTTCACCTGTGCCTTTAAACTCTGCCGATGTCAGCCCGTTCAAAATCGGATTGAGCGAGTAGGTAAAGTCCGTACCTGCCTGTTTGATTATCAGGTTGTTGCCTGCTTTAAAGGTTACGCTGCCGCCCGCGCTGATTTTTTCGGTGGTTTTGGTATGACCGGACGTTGCGAAGCTGCCGCCGTCGGTATCGGACGTAATGCTCCACGCGGCATTGTTGACGGCATTTGCCACCGCATCGACTGTAGCCAGTTTGCCTTTATCATCTTTAGCAGGACGTACTTGACCAACTTTTTCACCAGTGACTTTATTCTTAGCTGTAACCGTTTCTATCGTTCCTGCAACAGCCTTCACTGTGCCATCATCGCTGACAGTGATTGTTTTATCATCAGTATTAACCGCAACTTTGTTGCCATCAGCCGCATCAATTTTGAGGCCTTTGCCGGTATTGACCTTAATGCCGTTTGTCGTGGTCTCGATGCCATCTGAAGTCTTGACCTTCACGCCGTTTGTGCCGACTTCCAAAGAATCGTCGGCATTTTTGATATCAAATTTGACGTTCGCGCCTTTCGGGGTTTTGATTTTTTCAACCTGTTTGCCGTTTTCGGTCACGGTTTCTTTTACCGCGTCCTGCGCCATTACAGTTACCGTCGTGCCCTTGCCGTCGGTGAAGTTAACCTGATCGTCCGAGCCTATACCGGCGACTTTGGTTTTTTCATTGCCGGCGATCTGCCAGCCGGATGCCACTTTGCGCGCCACGGAGTTTAACTGTGAGCCGTTGATGGCATCTGTCGAATCTTCTGCCACGCGACCCGCCGCCACATTTTTCAATTGACGTTCTGCGCCGGAGCTACCAAAGGATACTACGTCACCTTCAGATGTATTTATACCGCCGGCCCATCTAAATTTATATACCGCATCAGGAGAATCACTAGCTACCCAGTTACCATATTTATCGTAGCTCGCATCTAATTGACGAGTACCTACTAAGTCCGTTGTAGATCCTGTACCAATAGCCACTGCATTTTGTCTATCTGCAATCGCACCTGTACCCAACGCTAAGGAGCCAATCGCTATTGCACGAGAGCTAGCACCGTAAGCAGAAGCCAGATTACCTTGTGCTAAGGAATGTACACCTATAGAGGTAGAGGCATGTCCATTGCTATTCTTCGAGTCATTATAATCTAACGATTTTACATTCATTGGTTTGCCTGTTAATTCAGCATAGGCATCTTCCACTTTACCCGTCTTATTCTCTGTAGATACGAACGTATATGTACGTTTTACATCTTGTCCATTAATACGTTCTGTCACCTCTTTTGTATAGGTCATATGAGAGCCATCGGGATTTTTTCGTTCTGCTTTATAACTAGTAATTTGAGCCGCAGCATTAGAAATGTTAGCACCGCCAATCATAATAGATGAGTCACCTTGAGCATTCGTAGATTGACCAATAGCAATAGCACCTTGTTTACCACTGGCTTGTGCTTTATAACCCATAGCTATATCGCCTAATTCTGCCCGGGACCCAGTACCTGCTGCTACGGCATACTTACCATTGGCAAAAGATCCCATACCAATTGCTACCGCTGCTTCTGCATTAGCTTGAACTTGTGAACCTGCACCAATGGCTGTTGCACCAAATGCACCTTTACGTATTAAAGCATTCGTACCAAGTGCCGTTCCCAATGGTGTTCCTGAATGAGCTTGTGCTCCTAATACTACTGAACCATCTTGTGCATAAGTCGCTTTATATTGTGTATCTAACGCAGTACCAACAAGTCTATTATATGCACCACTAATCGTGTCATCTGATATTTTTGCATCTTGATTATGGTCTATTGTTTCTGTAACAGCAAAATTTTCTTTGGTTGATTTGTAATATTTTTTATTTGCAAATTGAGTAATATCATTTCCACCTAATGCAATAGCACCCATACCAGCAATAGTTTGAGCCCCTATTGCCACAGATTGGTCTCCTATAGCACGTGCATTACGACCTAACGCTGTGGCTTCATTAATATCTACATTTGTGTATCCGTTAGTACCACCTGCTATTTTTTGATAATCTGCAACATTTTTAACACCAAACGCTTTTTTCAGCACTTCATCATTATTATCAACATCTGTAGCATTCTGCGCAGGCATACCATTATTATCTAACTTTCTAAATCCAGCACCGGCACCGGCCCCTACTGCAACAGCAGAGTTTAAAGAAATATTATTTCTATTTACCCCAGTATAAGCACCAGTACCAATAGCTACACCGCCAGCATCTCCACCATTAAGATTTTTCCCAGGTTTGTTAGTTCCCGACATAGCACCAGCACCAATGGCAATACTATAACCTTTACGGTCATCTTGATCTCGAGTTTCAGCTTCTGCACCCATAACAATATCATACTTTCCTCTTGCTGTACTTTGTCGACCAAACGCTATTGACGTGTCTCCAATGGTCTCACTTCTGTAGCCTATGGCATAACTATCGTGACCTGTAGTTTTCGATTCCATTCCCAATGCCAACGATGTAGCACCATTTGCTTGTGCGTTTGCACCAATAGCTACAGCATTATTAAATTTTTGAGCACTAGCACCCTTACCGATAGCTATAGCAAAATTTTTATCTGCTTTCGCTAGATAACCTAAGGCTATATTGCTTTCTCCACTGGCTTTTGAGTCGCTACCTAAGGCTATACTACTGTTCTTTCCATCGGCTGTTGAGTTTCTACCTATTGCTAATGCTCCATCCTTTCCTATTGCTTTCGCTTTATAACCTAAGGCTATAGAATCATTTTCAGTCGTTTCAGCTTCTCTACCTAAGGCTATACCGTTATTTCCACCGGCTTTTGAGTTTCTACCTATTGCTAATGCTCCATCGTTTCCTGTTGCTTGTGCACTATGACCAATAGCAAGTGAATTATTATTTCCAATTGCCTTAGAATCGTTACCAATAGCAATAGAGTCGCTACCTGTTGCAGTAGCTATCCCTTTTGTTGAATTAATCTGAATCAACCCACTTGCAGCCTCAGCTGCATAAGCCGAATGGCCACTTAATAATGCCAATGCGATGGCTGAAGATTTAATAAAATTGCCTGAAAAATTAACCGCACTTTTTTGTGCATTGGATGAACTTTGTTTTTTATGTGCTTTGGTTAATTCTGAAACGACCACCCAAGATTGAGTCGCTTGACTCCATACAACACGGAAAATTTTGTTCATAAAATATCTCTATAACTATGTCAAAAAATGATTCTCAACCTCTATTCAATTTGTAAAAGAGGTTGAAGTATACAAAATGATAAAATTATATAGATTTAGTTATAAAATTCAATTTTCAGAAGCAGTATTTACAATAATTTACATTTAAAATATCATAAAAATAAAAAGCAAACGTTTGCTTTTTTTGCGCAAGAAGTAATCAAAAGAGCGGTGATTTTTAGGTGAGTTTTTATTGGAAAAAAGCAAATATGCGTATCAAAAAACAAAGGCCGCAAAGTGCGGCCAATTTTTTTAAAACTCTTTTGAAATTAAACTTTCTGCTAATTGCAAATCAAGTGTGGAATCAATATCAATGGAACGATAGGTTGGCATTAAATAAAAACGCATTGGCGCAATAAAAAAGCGTTTTTCTTCAAAGAGACTTTCGATGTCATTAATATAAATTGCGCCATTTGCACGATAAGATTTCGGTAATTTTTGGCGAGGGGCTTCAAAATCCGTTAATTCGTGAATAGGCTGAACTTCGGTGCCTTCTAAAGTGAAGGATTTATAAGGATGATGCTCACATTCGCAAGCAGAAACCACGGATTTATATTTGCCGCCAAGGAAAATTTCCATCGCATTACGAATATCTAAGGCATTACGCAATGGGCTGGTTGGCTGCAAAAGTGCGGCGGTGCCTTGTGAAATATTAAGTGTTTCTAAGCAATGCAAAATAGCATCAATGGTGCGTGTATCACTTTGCGCCAAACTTTCAGGGCGTGCCACTGCTTTTGCGCCGTATTTTGTGGCTTCTTTTAAAATATTTTCACCGTCTGATGTCACCACAATTTGATCAAACATGCCCGATTCTTGCGCCGCCAAAATCGCTCGCCCGACCAAAGAAACTCCACCCACAAGCTGTAAATTTTTGTCTTTAATTCCTTTAGAACCTGCTCTCGCAGGAATAATTGCAATTCTTGTCATTATTTTCACCCTCTGTGATAAAAGTGCTGACTATTCTAGAATCTTTCCCTTGTTTTAGCAAAAACTAATCTTTAATATGGCAGCACATTTTTATTTAAAAAAGAGGAAATAAAATGACTCAACTTACTCGTGAACAAGTTCTTGAACTCTTCCATCAACGCAGCTCAACACGTTATTACGATCCCGCAAAAAAAATCAGTGATGAAGATTTTGAATGTATTTTAGAGTGCGGTCGATTATCGCCGAGTTCTGTAGGCTCCGAGCCTTGGAAATTTTTAGTGATACAAAATAAAACCCTGCGCGAAAAAATGAAACCTTTTAGCTGGGGAATGATGAATCAGCTTGATAATTGCAGTCATCTTGTAGTGATTTTAGCGAAGAAAAATGCCCGTTATGACAGCCTATTTTTTGTGGATGTGATGGCGCGTAAAGGCTTGAATGCCGAGCAACAACAAGCCGCTCTCGCAAAATACAAAGCCTTGCAAGAAGAAGATATGAAATTGCTCGAAAGCGACCGCACTTTATTTGATTGGTGCAGTAAACAAACTTATATCGCCCTTGCCAATATGCTTACTGGCGCCGCAGCCCTTGGCATTGATTCTTGCCCAATTGAAGGTTTTCATTACGACAAAATGAATGAATGCCTCGCCAAAGAAGGATTATTCGATCCTCAAGAATATGCGGTTTCTGTTGCCGCAACTTTCGGCTACCGCTCACGCGATATTGCGAAAAAATCCCGTAAAGGGTTGGATGAAGTGGTGAGATGGATAGAATAAATACTTACTATAATTTAAAAGCACAAGGAGAAAAAATAGTGCTTTCTTCCGATAAACGACAGGTTCGTGGACGAAAAAGCCTTACGGAATTGCTAACAGATATTGATAGTCAAGAAATTGAATGTTTGAATAGGTCAATCTCTGAACTCACTCAATCTAAATCCGTGGGAAAAGAAGTATGGTGAGCAAAATTTGCTACAAAAGCAGAAGATTATTTAATTGATGAAGTTATTATGAAACTTGTCGATTTAATTGATCCACAATAAAAATTGCCCTAGCAAAAACTAGGGCAATTTTTCTAATCTCTTAAAATCGCTTCAACAATGTCTTGAACTTCAAATAAAACATAATCTGGTACAGATTCAACTTTTTTCGCATCTCTACCTCGAAAATCAATTATTCTGGCTTGATATGCAACAACACCTTGTGTCTTACAACCTGTTCCACTTAACGTTACCGCAAAACCATTTTCTCTGGCAAGCGCCGCATTTCCTTGTGTAATCGGTGCTATCATCATAAATCCCAAATTATGAAATTTATTATCGCTTAATACTAATGCAGGACGTTTCTCACCCTGTAATTCATTTCCTACAACGGGATTTAAGCACACCGTGATAATATCACCTCTTTTAAATTGTTGTTTAGCCATCAAATTTCCTGTCCTGTTGGCTCAAGTGAATCCCATTCTTGAATGACGGGTAATTGTTTTGATGAGGTCATTGCAAGGCGTTCATCTAAGGTTAATCTTTTCCTTTTTTTCGGATTATTAGGCACAACAATCACTTTAATTGTATTATCGCTAATTTTTTCTAGTTCCAAAAAGTCTCCCATATCTAAATTCATAGAATCCGTAAAGTCCTTAGGTAAACGGATTGCTTTACTATTTCCCCACTGTTTTACTTGTAATCTCATATTCATCGTTATATAGCTGACAAAAGTTTATTTTTAATAAAAAATAAGTCAAAAATCAGCCTCTCCTTATACTAATTAACTATTGGCAATAATGTATCACTTAATGATACTCTGCTAGTGTAACTTGATATTTATTGATGATCAAATAAAAGGATCATTTCATCATATTCAATGTAAATTAGATGAAAATAAATTCTAAGGGCTGCAAATGCAGCCCTATCTTTTTTCTATTATTTCACTTCTTTAAATAAAATCTCACTTGGGATTACGGAACCTTGCCAGTAAAGTTCTGTAGAGACTTTTTCTGCAAGTTGTAAGAACGCTTGTGAAATTTCATTTTCAGGCACTCGCACAACAGTTGGGTTGCCTGCATCTAAATCTTCACGGATACGAATATGCAGAGGAAGTTGAGCTAATACTTTTACATTGTATTTTTCCGCCATTTTCTCTGCACCGCCTGTGCCAAAAATCGCTTCGTGGTGACCGCACTCGCTACAAATATGCATCGACATATTTTCCACAATGCCTAACACTGGTACGGATACTCGCTCAAACATCGAAATACCTTTCACCGCATCAAGCAAAGCAATATCTTGCGGAGTTGTCACTACCACGGCACCAGTCACGGGAATTTGTTGTGATAAGGTAAGTTGAATATCGCCAGTGCCCGGAGGCATATCGATAACAAGATAATCTAAACTATCCCATAGGGTTTCATTTAATAATTGGCTTAATGCGCTACTCGCCATCGGACCGCGCCAAATTGTTGCGCTGTCTTCATTCATTAAAAAGCCAATGGAATTTGCAGATAAACCATGTGCTTTAATTGGGGTGATGTGTTGATTATCTGGCGAAGTTGGTCGTTGATTCGCTGCGCCTAACATATGTGGAATAGAAGGGCCATAAATATCCGCATCTAAAATTCCAACACGTGCGCCTTGTGCTTGTAATGCTAAAGCGAGATTAACGGAAACTGATGATTTCCCTACACCGCCTTTACCAGAACTCACCGCAATAATATTTTTCACACCTTTTACAGCAGGTTGATTATTTGCACGTTTAAGTGTGGCGATTTGATAAGTCACCGCCCATTTAATTGATTTACAATCTGTTGCTTTCAACAACGCATCTGAAACCGCTTGTTTTAACTGTTCTGCACCAGAATTCCATGCAAAAGGTAATTTCAATTCAATGCGTAAAGTATCACCGCCCTTTTCCACTTTTTTCAAAGTATTAAGCGCAATCAGATCCTTTTGCAGGGTTGGATGCTGAAATTGTTGGATAATCTGCTGAACTTGATGTTGTTGCTCGGCAGTCAAATTATCAGAAAAGTAGGTTGCCATAATAACTTCCTGTTTAGTAGAGTAAATTTGTCGGGCATATTTAATCACGGAAAGTGCGGTATGTTAAGTTAAAGTTTTTCAAACTAGAAAAAATCCCCTATTTAAAGTAAGATAAGCACAATTTTTGTATGCTAAAAAGAGAATAATAAATGACAACTCAACCCCGTAAAATTTTAGTCACTTGCGCCTTGCCTTATGCCAATGGGGCAATTCATTTAGGTCATATGTTAGAACATATCCAAGCGGATATTTGGGTGCGTTTTCAACGTATGCGTGGCAATAAAATCCATTTTGTTTGTGCGGACGATGCGCACGGTACGCCGATTATGTTGAATGCTGATAAACTTGGCATTACACCTGAAGAATTAATTGCTAAAGCAAAAGCCGATCACGTGCGTGATTTTGCAGGTTTCAATATTAGCTTTGATAACTACCATTCCACTCACAGCGAAGAAAACAAACAGCTCACCGCAGAAATTTACAATAAACTCAAAGCCAATGGTTTTATTAAGAGTAAAGTTATTTCTCAGTTATTCGACCCTGAAAAAAATATGTTCTTGCCTGATCGTTTTGTGAAAGGCACTTGCCCGAAATGTAAAGCAGAAGATCAATATGGCGATAACTGCGAAGTGTGTGCTTCTACTTATAGCCCAATGGATTTAATTAATCCTCGTTCAGCGGTTTCTGGTGCAACACCTGTGGTAAAAGAATCTGAACACTTTTTCTTTGACTTACCTGCATTTGAAGGGATGTTAAAAGAATGGACTCGTTCTGGCTCACTTCAATCTGAAATTGCGAACAAAATGCAAGAATGGTTTGAGAGTGGTTTACAACAATGGGATATTTCACGCGATGCGCCTTATTTTGGTTTTGAAATTCCGGGCGCAAAAGATAAATTCTTCTATGTTTGGTTAGATGCACCAATCGGCTATATGGCGTCATTCAAAAATCTATGCAATCGTGAAGGCATTGATTTCAATGAATTTTGGGCGGAAGGCAGCGATGCAGAACTTTATCATTTCATCGGTAAAGACATCGTTTATTTCCACAGTCTATTCTGGCCAGCAATGCTTGAAGGCAGTGGCTATCGTAAACCGACTAATGTATTCACTCATGGCTATGTCACAGTGGATGGGGCGAAGATGTCAAAATCTCGTGGGACTTTCATTCAAGCCAGCACTTATTTGAATCATATCGATCCTGAATGTTTGCGTTATTACTATGCGGCAAAATTAAATGATCGCATTGAAGATTTAGACTTTAATCTTGAGGATTTCGTACAACGTGTCAATACGGATATTGTAAACAAATTAGTGAATTTAGCTTCACGCAATGCAGGCTTTATTGCGAAACGCTTTGAAGGCAAACTTGCAAATAAACTGGAAGATGAAACATTATTTGCAGAATTTACTGCCCAAGCCGAGCAAATCGCTGCTTATTACGAAAGCCGTGAATACAATAAAGCCATTCGTGAAATTATGGCATTAACGGATAAAGCCAATAAATACATTGATGAAAAAGCCCCTTGGGTGATTGCAAAAGAAGAAGGCAAAGAGGCAGAATTACAAGCCGTATGTTCAATGGGAATTGAGCTTTTCCGCGTGTTGATGTCTTACTTAAAACCTGTTCTTCCAAAACTGGCTGAACGTGCAGAAGCCTTCTTACAAGCTGAATTACGTTGGGATAATATTCATCAACCATTGCTTGGCCATACTCTTGCGCCGTTTAAAGCCCTGTTCTCTCGTTTAGAGAAAAAACAAATTGATGCCGTTGTAGAAGAAACCAAAGCCTTATTTGCAGCAGCCAATAAAGCAGCAGAAAAAACAGAAGCAAAATCAACCGCACTTTCTGCCGTTGAACCTATTGCTGAAACCATCACCATTGATGATTTCGCTAAACTTGATATGCGTGTAGCAAAAGTATTGAAATGCGAAGCAGTGCCAGAATCCAATAAACTTTTACGTTTTGAATTAGATCTTGGCGATCATACTCGTCAAGTTTTCTCTGGCATTAAAGCAGCTTACAATAAGCCTGAAGAATTAGAAGGTCGTTTTGTGATTATAGTGGCAAACCTTGCACCACGTAAAATGAAATTCGGTGTATCTGAGGGAATGATTCTATCTGCAGGAACAGGTGGTAGTGATTTATTCTTGTTATCCGCTGATAGCGGTGTCACTGCGGGCATGCAAGTAAAATAATCAATTCAATCTAAATGAGGGCAACATTACGTTGCCCTTTTATTTTCTAGTTGAAAATAGGTGGCTTATAACCTACTATAACACTCAACTATTTATCTGTTTGGAGAATATTATGAAAAACGAATTAATTTGCTATAAACAAATGCCAGTGTGGACAAAAGACAAATTGCCACAAATGTTCCAAGAAAAGCACAATACAAAAGTCGGTACTTGGGGGAAATTAACCGTATTAAAAGGTAAGCTCAAATTTTATGAGCTAACCGAAAATGGCGATATTGTTGCTGAGCATATTTTTACGCCAGAAAGCGAGATTCCTTTTGTTGAACCTCAAGCATGGCATCGTGTTGAAGCGCTTTCTGATGATTTAGAATGTACCCTAGGTTTCTATTGCAAAAAAGAAGATTATTTCAGTAAAAAATACAACATGACTGCCACTCACGGTGATGTAGTGGATGCAGCAAAAATTATCTCGCCTTGTAAAGTATTAGATTTAGGTTGCGGCCAAGGGCGTAATTCACTTTATTTAAGTTTATTAGGCTATGATGTAACCTCTTGGGATCACAATGAAAACAGCATTGCCTTTTTAAATGAAACCAAAGAGAAAGAAAACCTTAATATTTCTACCGCACTTTACGACATTAACTCTGCCAACATTCAAGAAAACTATGATTTTATTGTTTCAACGGTAGTGTTTATGTTCTTAAATCGTGAACGTGTGCCGTCAATCATTAAAAATATGCAAGAACACACCAATGTTGGCGGATATAACTTAATCGTTGCGGCGATGTCCACAGATGATGTGCCTTGCCCACTTCCGTTCTCATTCACTTTTGCTGAAAACGAATTGAAAGACTATTACAAAGATTGGGAATTCTTAGAATATAACGAAAATATGGGCGAATTACACAAAACCGATGAAAACGGCAATCGCATTAAAATGAAATTTGCCACTATGTTAGCGAGAAAGAAATAACCCACTAATAAAAAAATCACCGCACTTTGTCCTCACCCAATATTAGAAAATATCTTTGGCTTTGCGAAGTGCGGTAAATTCCTCAAGTGTTTTTGCTTGTAAAAACGGATTAATTTCTCGCTCTAGTTTTAATGTCGTCGGCAAACTAGGTTTATTTTCAGCCCGTTGTGTTTCAACAAAAATACGTTGTTTTTCTACCGCACTTTTTTCTATCGCACTTTTATCCACCAGCACCGTTTCCGCAAACGCTAAATTTCCCAAGGTATATTCGTGAGCAGGGCAAACAATCGTCTCGTCAGGCAATGCATTCAAACGCTGTAAACCTTCAAACATCTGCGCATAATTACCGGTGAAAACACGTCCGCAACCTGCAGAAAATAACGCATCACCACAAAATAAATGATTATCTACTAAAAAACTAACATGCTGTTTAGTGTGTCCACCAGTCGGAATTACATCAATTTGATAATGTGTGGTAAGGATCTTCCCTTCGTTCACAATTTGAGTTGCTCCTTTTTTCTCACATTCTTGCGACCCATAAATCGGCACCGTTGGATAACGTTTTTTAAATGCCGACACACCTTGTGTATGATCATCATGTTCGTGAGTAAGCAACACCGCTTCAACCGTTGCGTTTTGCTTATCTAGCCATGCAAACAGCTTGTCCGTTTCAGGCAAATCGACAATAATAAGAGGCAGATTTTCTCGTTGATAAAGCCAAATGTAGTTATCATTCAGCGCAGGCAAAGCAAATAACATAATCGTCCTTTTAATTAGTGATAGAAAAATAAATTGATTCCGCTTAAAACATTAGATGCGTTCCACATTCCACCAAATCAACGCCCATTTTTTCTGTCCGTGAGAAATTGGTTCGTTGTTGGCTTGTTTATGATCGTAAAAGGCTTTTAAACCCTGTTTTTCTTTTTCGGAAAGTTCGCCTAAAGAAAATTCCACCGAAGCTAATAAATCCTCGTAGCTTTCACCTTGAAAACAACCTGATTCTGTTTCAATAAAATTCAAATTTGCCTGAATGCCTTTTTGATACAACCGATTGAGTAAATAAATATAAGTCGGGAAACCAATATCCTCACGGCCAATCGCCTCAAATACGCCATCATCTAAAAAATGACGTTGTGTGACAGAAGTCAAAAACACACGTTTTTTCGCTTTGGCACAGAGTTTTTCGATCATATCGTCCAAATCATCCACCAATGTCGAACGAGATGCCAACACCACATCAGCTTGTGGTACATCATCCCAATTATCCGCCCAAGATTTATGAAATGTCGTGAGATGATGCAAACCAAATTTCTGTTTGAACTGCGCCAAGCAATCTAACATTCCATTGCTATAATCTAAGGCATATACGGTTGAGCCTTGTTGTGCGAGTGGCACAGCAAAGGTACCGGGGCCACAGCCAATATCCAACACAGTTTCATCGGTTTGCACATTCATAGCTTGCAATAATTGCTGATTATATGCTGAAGGCTTGCCGACCAAATTTTCTGCCATTTTCACGGCTTTTTTATCCCATTTTGTCGGAGGTAAGTTGTAATGATTACAAGCGATTAAGTGTTGTTGATACAGTTCAGCAAAATTGATGTCGTAAATAGTCATAGTGATTTTTCAATGTAGTTATTCAAATGTTGATGTAAAAGTTCGGGCGAAGTGCGGTAAATTTTCGCCAAGTTTTCTAAGGTTAATAAATGTTTTTTATCGCCTTGTTGAAAGCCAAATTGTTGATCAAGCAAAACAATATTATCCCCTAAAAATGCCGCTTGTTGTGGATTATGCGTGCTAATAATAAGCGCAATATTTTGCTTTTGCAGTTGTTTTATTTTTTCTAACACTCGAATTTGATTACCAAAATCAAGGCTGGAAGTCGGCTCATCCATAATTAAAAGTTTGGCTTGTTGAGCGATCGCGCGGGCAATCAACACAAGCTGTTTTTCACCACCACTTAATTGATGATAATAACGCTGCGCAAGATGAGCAATTTCTAACTCTTGCAACGCCATTAATGCCAAATCCAAATCAGATTTTTTCGGAGTTTGATACCACTTCAAAAAAGCACTTCTTCCCATCATCACCATATCCTGCACTAAAAAAGGAAATAAATGAGAATGTGCTTGTGGCACATAAGCAATATGACGAGCCAATTCTGTTGGTGAATAATGAGAAAGTGATTTTCCTTGCCAAAAAATCTCACCGTTAATTGGTGGCTGTAACCCTAATAAGGTTTTCAAAAACGTACTTTTGCCTGCGCCATTTGCACCAAGTAAACAACAAATTTGATTTTCCTCTAGGGTAAATCGGATACGTTGAACAAGCGTTTTTCCTTCATAGCCAATGGCAAGATTTTGTGTTTCGAGTAACATTATTTTTGCCCTCGCACTAATAAATAAAGGAAAAATGGTGCACCACACGCAGAAGTCAAAATACCGAGTGGCAGTTCAATCGGCGCAATCGTGCGAGCCAGCGTATCAGTAAGCAATAAAAAAGACGCACCAAGCAATAAGGATGTCGGCAATAAACGAATAAAATTTGCCCCCACCAACAAGCGTGCGATGTGCGGTACCAACAAACCAACCCAGCCGATAATTCCTGTCATTGCCACCGCACTTGCCGTACAAAGTGTGGTGAACACAATTAAAATCCAGCGAGTACGTTTAATTGGTACACCTAGCGTTTGTGCGTCATCTTCATCAAGAGACAGTAAATTTAACCGCCAACGCAATAAAAAAATGGGAACAATCCCTAGCAACAACATCGGGATCAGTTGAATTAAATCTTGTTGATTAATAGCCGTCAGGCTACCAAGTAGCCAAAAAGTGATTGAAGGTAATTGAGTGAAAGGATCCGCAAGAATTTTTAACAAAGAAATGCCTGCGCCAAGTAAAGAACCAATTGCAATCCCAGAAAGTACTAACACCAAAATAGGATCTTGTGTACGACTACGCGAGGCAATGAGCGATACACATAACACAGCTAAAATACCACCGCTAAAAGCAAAGAGTTGGATATAAATCATTGGCAAATTATAAAAAATTGCCAAACTTGCCCCAAAACCTGCGCCCGCTGAAACACCCAAAATATCTGGCGAAACAAGCGGATTTTTAAACATACCTTGATAAGTTGCGCCCGCACAAGCAAGCGCAGCCCCGACAAAACAAGCGGCAAAAATACGTGGCAAACGAATTTGCCACAATACTGTTTGTTCCGTGTTTCCTTCATATTGCCCGCTAAACGAACAGCTTATTGTCTCCCAAAGTTGGCTAGGGGAAAGCGGGTATTTTCCCACATTCAAAGCAAGTAAAATACTGCCAAACAACAATCCAACTAACAAGATAAAAAACAAACGAGGCGAACGTAAAAGAAAAGTCGAGCTCATCATTTTACTTGAAACAACTTAAGTGCTTGTTCATTGCTTAAGTCAATGTGATAGAACAATTTATAAAAACGTTGAATTTCAGGCACAAAGTCAGCATTCGCCCTACCACTCAACATATGTTGTAACCAACGCACGCCTAATAAACGGTTTAAACTTGGTGGTGAATCAATCCAACCAAATGGTGTATGCGGCACAAAGAAAACTTGCTGATTTTTCACCGCACTTAATTCTTTCCATTGCGGATTGTTTTCAAGCGCTTTATAAAACTCATCATATTGGGTGAAAATCATTTGAGGATTCCACAATAAAAGTTGTTCCATTGAAACTTGAGTTAAGCCTTTTTGATCTCCCTCTGCGACGTTTTCCAAGCCAATCAATTCCATTGCTTCCGTATGAATCGAACCTTTTTGACCGGTTTGCAAACCATCCGCATTACGCGCTAAATAGGCAGTTTTATGATGTTGTTTAGCAAAATAGAGTGCTTGTTTAAGGGTTTCTTCCGCATATTTGGCTTGTGCTTCAGCTTGTTTTTCGTTACCAAGCAACTTACCTAATTTACGTAACAAAGCAGGCGTTTCACTTAATCTGCCATCTAACAACAAATAAGGCACTTGAGTTTGAGCAAAAGTGCGGTCAGCTTGATCTTTATAATTCGGCGCAATATTCCCCACATCAATAATCAAGTCAGGTTTTAACGCAACGATTTTTTCTGCAGAAAGCGTGCTGCCTTTTCCCGCAATTTTACCGAGTGTGGGTAATTTTTTAATCTCACCATCAAACAACGCACCTGCTTTTGATTCCATTTTAAAGCCAGCAAAGCCTGCTAATTTTTCAGGTGCAACAGCAAGTAACAACACATCACTCGGGTTCCCCGCGCTTAATACTTTTTCAATTTTGGCTGGTTCAGGCAAGCTGCCTGCTTGGTAAGTTAAATCTTGAGCACTCACTTGCAAAGCAAAAAGTGCGGTGAAAATCGTGAACATTTTTTTCATTTTAGCTCCTTAAAAATGAGAAATAATGGCTAATTTTACAACATCGCTATATTTATTTAAATATAACGTAGCAAAAATAGGCAAAATAGTTCTATAATATTTAACGTTATATATTTTATTATATAGATTTATTCCGTAGATAAAGGATAATTCAATGAAATTTGAAGTGATTTATAAATTTTTCTTAGTGTGGGGACTAGCCTTAAGTTTACTTTTCGTTGTTGCAAGTGGCATTTCAATGTGGCTAGGATTTCCTTTTAGTCAAGCCTTAGACATTCATCTTTTCTTTGCTGGATTTACCGTATTTGGTTTGTTACTGCATTTTTATAGCCGTAAGAAGAAATGGGTAAAAATCAACACTCAATTTGCCGATCTTATCACACATAATCGCATGCCCTCTTACTGCAATTTAGATCGCTTGATGATGACTTTCGAGCATTTCTCTATTCAACAAATCGCCGAGCAACTTAATCTTTCTCTCCCGATTTTATTAAATGAATTATCACAAGCTCAAATAAACATAACTGATTCCCACCGCACTTTACGCGAAAACTTTCCTCTCAACGATGAAAAAATTTTCGCCGCAATTACGATTGCATTGAAAGTGCGGTTCAATCCAACGTTACTGTAACCCTAATCAAAGAAGGATCTTAATATGAAAAAAACCTTACTTTGCACCGCCATTGGTTTGGCGTGTTTACCTGCCTATGCAGATAATGTTTTCACTCTTGGTCAAATTGAAGTAATTGGTGAAAACAGCACCGACCTAAGTACCAGCAGAATCGAGCAATCTGATTTACAAAGAAACAATCAAATTCGTGTTTCGGATGTTGCAAAATCCACTCCGGGTGTTTTTTTAGAACGTAGTGGCGGGCGTAACGAACACAATTTACTCGTACGTGGTTTTAATGCGCGACGAGTACCAGTCTTTATTGATGGTATCCCAGTTTATGTCCCCTATGATGGCAATATGGATATTGGTCGTTTTACAACTTTTGACTTATCTCGTATTGATATTTCCAAAGGCGCAAGCTCCGTATTATATGGCGCCAATACCTTAGGTGGTGCAGTAAACCTTATCACTCAAAAACCAACAAAAGAATTGGAAGGCGCTATTGGATATGGTTTTTCCCATGGTAAAAGTGGCAATACGGGAACAAACCAAACTTATTTTAACTTAGGCACTAAACAAGAATTGTTCTACGCACAATTAAGTGGCTCATTCCTTGAAAAACAAGGTGCTCAACTCTCTCGTCATTATCAACAAATTAATCCAAAAGGCGATGACGGCGGCAGAGCTGAAAACTCTATTCAACGAGATAAAAAACTAAGCCTAAAAATGGCCTTTACGCCAAACAAATCTGATGAATATGCCTTGGTACTTTCTACGCAAAAAGGGAATAAGCAGTCACCGCTTTATTCAGGTAAAGATGGTTCAGGAAGATACTGGCGTTGGCCGATATGGGATAAAGATAGTATGTATTTCCTATCCCATACTGAATTTGATGCACACAATCTCTATTTGAATACAAAAGTCTTCTACGATTCATTCAAAAATGATTTACGCTCTTTTGATGATGAAACATTCACCAAACAGACTAAAAAATATGCTTTCAATAGTTTTTACCGAGACTATTCCTATGGCGCGGGTTTTGACTTAGGCGGTGATTTAACGACAAAAGATAGCTTAAAATTTTCTGCCATTGTGAAATATGATGTTCACCGTGCGCATAACAACAATGATCCGGTTGAAGTTGATAAAGACCGCACTTATAGTTTTGGCTTAGAAAATGCTTATGCTTTTACTGATCAAACAAAATTGGTCACAGGCGTAAGCTACGACTATCGCCAATCTAATCGTGCAGAACAGTATGAAAAAAAATGTACGAAAACAGGCAAAAATAACGCAATTTGTCCTTTTGATATTGGCAATAAACAGGCACTTAATTATCAAGTTAAACTCGTACATAACTTTGATAAAAATGACGAGTTTTCACTTAGCTTCGCGAAAAAAACTCGCTTTGCCACAATGAAAGAACGTTATTCTCGTCGTTTTGGTAAAACAGAACCCAATCCATTCTTAAGCCCTGAAACAGCTTACCATTATGAATGAAGCCAGTTATATGCGTACTTTTGGTGATTGGTTAAGATTAGATGGTGCATTATTCTATTCTGAAGTGAAAGATGCGATTGATACAGTGGCAATTACTCATAGCGTCAGCCAAGAGCAAAATGTTGGTAAAGAAATCTTTAGAGGTGCTGAACTTGCCGCGTCCATTTTTGCTACTGATAATTTAACTCTTGGTGCAAACTACACCTACACTCAAGCAAAAAATAAAACGAAACATCTTATCGTCACAGATGTTCCAAAACACAAATTCTTTGCTTATGTAGATTGGAGAATTGTACCAAGTATTGCGTTTTATATCAGTCAAGAAGCGGAACACGGTCGCTATTATTTAGATGATGCTAAAACGGTAAAACTTTCAGGTTTTGGTAACACAAATGCTAAAGTGATTTATAACATCACCAAACAACTTAGCTTAGAAGCGGGTGTGTCAAATATCTTTGATAAAAACTACTACTATCAAGCCGGTTATCCAGAAGAAGGTCGTCTATTCTTCTCAAATATGCGCTATCAATTCTAAGAAAAGTGCGGTAGAAAACCCCGACATTTTTCGGGGTTCATTTTTGCCGAAAAAATCTTGCCCAGCCATTAAAACTCCCCTATTATTCACCGCACTTTTTTCTCATTTAGGAACAAAAATGACAGAACAAACTTTTATCCCTGGCAAAGATGCCGCATTGGAAGATAGTATTGCAAAATTTCAGCAAAAATTGACCGCACTTGGTTTTAATATTGAAGAAGCATCTTGGTTGAATCCGGTGCCAAATGTGTGGTCTGTGCATATTCGCGATAAAGACTGCCCACAGTGTTTTTCTAATGGTAAAGGGGCTAGCAAAAAAGCGGCGTTAGCCTCCGCTCTTGGCGAATATTTTGAACGTCTTTCCACCAACTATTTTTTTGCTGATTTCTATTTAGGGCAAAAGATTGCAAACAGCGATTTTGTACATTACCCCAATGAAAAATGGTTCCCGATTGAAGATGATGCTTTACTGCCTAATGGCATTTTAGATGATTATTTATTGGATTATTTTGATCCTAATGCCGAGCTTACGCCTGAATTATTAGTCGATTTACAATCTGGCAATTATGATCGTGGGATCGTTGCTATGCCTTATATTCGTCAATCGGACGAACAAACCGTTTACATTCCACAAAGTATTATTGCCAACCTTTATGTCTCAAATGGGATGTCTGCGGGCAATACAAAATTTGAAGCACGCGTGCAAGGCTTGTCAGAAGTCTTTGAGCGTTATGTGAAAAACAAAATTATCGCTGAAGCAATTAGTCTGCCAGAAATTCCAAAATCGGTGATGGATCGCTATCCATCTATTAAGGCTTCCATTGCAAAATTAGAGGAAGAAGGTTTCCCTATTTATGCGTTTGATGCTTCACTTGGCGGAAAATACCCTGTTATTTGCGTCGTATTATTAAATCCAAATAACGGTACGTGCTTTGCCTCTTTCGGTGCACATCCAAATTTCCAAGTAGCATTAGAACGTACGGTGACTGAACTTTTACAAGGTCGTAGCTTGAAAGATTTGGATGTTTTCTCTCCGCCATCTTTCAATAATGATGATGTGGCTGAACACGCTAATTTAGAAACCCACTTTATTGATTCTAGCGGTTTAATTTCTTGGGATTTATTTAAACAAACACCAGATTATGAATTTGCTGATTGGGATTTCAGTGGTACAACGCAGGAAGAATACAATAATTTAATGGCAATTTTCCGTGCGGATGAAAAAGAAGTTTACGTAATGGATTACAACCATTTAGATGTCTATGCGTGCCGTATTATTGTGCCAGGTATGTCTGATATTTATCCTGCAGACGATTTAATTTACGCCAACAACAATATGGGCATGGACTGGCGCGAAATTTTACTCGATTTACCAAACTGGCATCACGATGCGGAAACCTATCAAGAATTATTAGAAGAATTAGACGGACAAGATATTGACGATGCAACTCGCGTGCGTGAATTTATCGGTATCGTTGCTCCTAAAAATAGCGGCTGGACAACCTTACGCGTGGGCGAATTAAAATCAATGCTCCATCTTGCATTAGGCGAATTAGAACAGGCATTAGATTGGGCAAACTGGACGCTGAATATGAATAGTTCTGTATTTACTGTAGAACGTGTGAATTATTACCGTGCATTAATTTCCATCATTGAATTACATTTAGATCAAAATCGCGACCCAGCACAATATCGTGCAGTGTTTGAGAAAATGTATGGTAAAGATGCGGTTAAACAAGCTTGGGCTGCTGTCTCTGAAGATGGCAATCCGTTCTACAATCTTCCAGCAAGTGATGAAAATTTGGAAAACTTTAAGGAGCATCAGGCGTTGCTAGAGGCTTATGGGAAGTTGCAGAAAGCGAAGCAAACACATCAAAAATAAATTAGGCTTATTTCGTACTTTCAATTCTTGAAAGTACGACCTACTTTTCTTTGCTTCGCCAAAGAAAAGTAGGCAAAAGAAAAGCGCCCCTGCTTTTCCTTATTTCCTTTGTTTCATACAATTTGCTTAACGGAAATTTTCTGAACTCGCCGCAAACGGCTCAAACAGACGAAAATTTCCTACAAATTCTATGAAACAAAGGCGGAAAAGAAGGGAACCCATTTAATTCTACCTACAAATAAAACGACCTATAAAAACCTCCCTAAAACCAACCGCACTTTTTAAATGATCCTCCGATAAACTCGAGCCCTATATAAATCGCCTTTGCGACTTTCAATTTTTAGGCAATTTTCGTCTGTTTGAGCAACGTAGTTGCGAGTTTAGAAAATTGCCGTAAAGAAAATTGAAACAAAGCAAAGATCAGCGATTTAACTGGGGGTACTTTTCTTTGCTTACTTTCTTTTGTACAAGCAAAAGAAAGTAAGTCGCCATTAGGCGAAATCCTAATGTAAAAAACATACCTTTATGCTATAATCCGCCACAATTTTTGATCAAAAAAGGAATACCAATGACGGATTCAATCCAATCATCTATTACCCCTGTCAATATCGAAGAAGAACTCAAATCTTCCTACCTTGACTATGCGATGTCGGTTATCGTTGGGCGTGCATTACCTGACGTTCGAGATGGTTTAAAACCAGTTCATCGCCGCGTGTTGTTCTCAATGGATCGCGAAGGCAATACCGCCAATAAAAAATACGTAAAATCAGCGCGTGTTGTGGGGGATGTAATCGGTAAATATCATCCTCACGGCGATTCCGCTGTGTACGATACAATCGTTCGTATGGCGCAACCATTCTCACTTCGCTATATGTTGGTTGATGGGCAAGGTAACTTTGGTTCAATTGATGGTGATGCGCCAGCTGCAATGCGTTATACCGAAGTACGTATGCAAAAAATTACGCAAGCATTACTCACGGATTTGGATAAAGAAACCGTCAATTTCTCGCCAAACTATGATGGCGAATTAATGATTCCAGATGTATTGCCGACTCGTATTCCAGCACTTTTAGCAAATGGTTCTTCAGGTATTGCGGTGGGGATGGCAACTAACATTCCTCCACACAACTTAAATGAAATATTAAATGGTTGTTTGGCTTATATCGACAACAATGAAATTACCATTGATGAATTAATGCAACATATTCCAGGGCCTGACTTCCCGACTGCTGCATTAATTAATGGTCGTAAAGGAATTGAAGAAGCCTATCGCACTGGTCGTGGTAAAGTGTATGTTCGCGCTCGTGCAACGGTAGAAACCAACGAAAAAGGACGCGAGCAAATTATCGTGTCTGAATTGCCATACCAAGTAAATAAAGCAAAATTAGTCGAGAAAATCGCCGAATTAATTCGCGAGAAAAAAATCGAAGGCATCAGCAATATTACTGACCTTTCAAACAAAGAAGGGATCCGTATTGAAATTGATATTAAACGTGATGCAGTAGGGGAAGTGGTATTAAACCATCTTTACTCACTTACTCAAATGCAAGTGACCTTTGGTATCAATATGGTGGCATTGGATCACGGTCAGCCACGTTTATTTAATCTTAAAGAAATCATTGAATCCTTCGTTTTACACCGCCGTGAAGTGGTTACACGTCGTTCTATCTTTGAGCTTCGCAAAGCGCGTGAACGTACGCACATTTTGGAAGGTTTAGCGGTTGCTCGTTCTAATATCGATGAAATGATTGCGATTATTCGCAACTCTAAAAACCGTGAAGAAGCTGCAACAGCAATCAGTTCACGCTCTTGGACGTTACATAGCGATATTATTAATCTGCTTGATGTTTCTGCGCGTCCCGATGATTTAGAAGAAAATCTTGGTATTCAAGGCGAACAATATTACTTATCGCCAGCGCAAGTAAACGCAATTCTAGAACTTCGCTTACACCGTTTAACTGGCATTGCCTTTGAAGAAGTTGTAAAAGAATATGAAGAATTATTAGTTAAAATTGCGGATCTTCTTCATATTTTAAGTAGTGCAGAACGCTTAATGGAAGTGATTCGTGAAGAATTAGAAGAAGTGAAAACACAATTCGGAGATAATCGTTTAACTGAAATTACCACCGCATCTGGCGATATTGATTTAGAAGATTTAATCGCACAAGAAGACGTGGTGGTGACGCTTTCTCACGAAGGTTATGTGAAATACCAACCACTAACTGACTATGAAGCACAGCGTCGAGGCGGTAAAGGCAAATCTGCGACGAAGATGAAAGAAGAAGATTTCATCGAAAAATTACTGGTGGCAAATACTCACGATACGATCCTCTGCTTCTCTAGCCGTGGCCGTTTATATTGGTTAAAAGTATATCAACTTCCGCAAGCAAGCCGTGGCGCACGCGGTCGTCCAATTGTGAATATTCTTCCGTTACAAGAAAACGAGCGTATTACTGCAATCTTGCCAGTTTCTGCTTACGAAGAAGATAAATTCGTAGTTATGGCAACTGCTGGCGGTATTGTGAAGAAAATCGCCTTAACCGAATTTAGCCGTCCACGTTCAAACGGTATCATCGCATTGAATTTACGTGATGAAGATGAATTAATCGGCGTGGATATTACTGATGGTAGCAACGAAATTATGTTGTTCTCATCACAAGGTCGTGTGGTACGTTTTGCAGAAAATGCTGTGCGTGCAATGGGGCGTTTAGCAACAGGGGTTCGCGGTATCAAACTAGCTTTAACAAACGATATTTCTGATGATGAAAGTGCGGTAGAAATTGAAGATATTTCTGATGACAACACTGAAACAGCATTAGACTTAAATATCGATAAAGTGGTTTCTCTAGTTGTGCCAAAAGGCGAAGGTGCCATTTTAACCGCAACGCAAAACGGCTATGGAAAACGCACACAATTAAGTGAATACCCAACTAAATCACGTAATACAAAAGGCGTAATCTCCATTAAAGTAAGCGAGCGTAACGGTAAAGTGGTTGCTGCAACTCAAGTAGAAGAAACAGACCAAATTATGTTGATCACTGATGCAGGAACTCTTGTTCGCACACGCGTAAGCGAAGTGAGCATCGTTGGTCGTAACACTCAAGGTGTTCGTTTAATTCGTACTGCAGATGATGAACATGTAGTCAGTTTAGAACGTGTTTGTGATGCAGATGAAGAAGATTCTTTGGAAGAAAGCAGTTCTGAAGAATAACCTATTATAAAATAACAATCCGCACGTAAAACGTGCGGTTTTTATGTAGAACCTTTAAGAGCATATGGATATGGTCTAGCATTGCATGCGCTTCTATTATCTCCACATTTTTATAGTCACATAACTGCCTCAATATTTGACCTATATCTGCTCTTAACTTTCCATAAATTGCTTTTCTTCTGTACTTCGGGATAAATACAATGTGATACTTACTGTTCCATTTTGTGTGTGATAGACTTAAATCGTTACTGGTTTTACTTACCATGATAATCCTCCTATATGTTGAATTTTGGTTGTCAGCCTTGTTCATTATATGGCGAGGATTTTTTTCTGTTCATCGCTTAAGCTATTTGGCTCCATACGCATAGCGTATGGTTTTTATAGCCAGACTTTCGTCTGGCTATAAGAAAAAAGTCCGATCACAATGATCGGACTTCTTTTTATGCCGCAATCGTTCTTAACAAATCCACCACAAATTCTAACCGCACTTTGTTATCAGATAGGTCTTTCATAAACTTAAATTTTAATGGGCCATCAAAGCGATACACAATAGGTTCTTTTTGAATTAATTGAATAAATTTATCGGGATTCACTTGTGCTTTTGCTGAAAACTCAATAAAACCGCCTTGCGTTCCAGCATCAATTCGCACAACTTTTAACGGCTCAACCAATAAACGCAACTCTGCAATTTGCAATAGATTTTTTGTCGCATCTGGCAATAGTCCGAACCGATCTATTAACTCAACTTTTAACTCGTCCAATTCTGATTTACTCTCTGCTGCGGCAATACGTTTATAAAAGGATAAACGCATATTCACATCACCTAAATAATCATCTGGCAATAAAGCAGGTATGCGCAATTCAATATCCGCTTGTTGTTGCGTCAATTCTTCTAATGATGGCTCTCGCCCTTCTTTTAACGCTTTAACCGCTGCATCCAATAATTCCATATAAAGCGAAAAACCAATGCTTTCGATTTGTCCGCTTTGTTCATTTCCGAGTAATTCGCCAGCGCCACGAATCTCTAAATCGTGAGTTGCCAAGATAAAACCAGCCCCAAGATTATCAAGATTTTCCAAGGCATCTAGACGACGTTCGGCATCTTTTGTCATCATTTTTGGCGGTGGCGTAAGCAAATACGCATAAGCCTGATGATGTGAACGCCCGACTCGTCCACGTAATTGATGCAACTGAGCCAAACCAAAATGATCCGCTCGTTCAATAATAATGGTATTTGCCGTTGGCACATCAATACCCGTTTCGATAATGGTTGAACAAACTAATACGTTATAACGCTGATGGTAAAAATCACTCATCACACGTTCTAACTCACGTTCTCGCATTTGTCCGTGCCCCACTATCACTCGCGCCTCTGGCACAAGTGCGGTCAGTTTTTCTGCTGTATTTTCAATACTTGCGACATCATTATGGAGATAATAAACCTGTCCGCCACGTAAGATTTCACGCAAAATCGCTTCTCGTACAACAAGATCGTCATTCTGGCGGACGAAGGTTTTAATACTTAATCGGCGAGCAGGTGGCGTAGAAATAATGGAAAGATCACGAATACCATTCATCGCCATATTGAGCGTACGCGGAATTGGCGTTGCCGTTAGCGTAAGAATATCAATATTCGCACGAAGCTGTTTGATTTTCTCTTTTTGCCCCACACCAAAACGGTGTTCTTCATCAATAATCAACAAGCCAAGATCGTTAAATTTGACATCTGATTGAATTAATTTATGGGTACCAATCAGTATATCGACCTTCCCTTCTGCAAGATTTTCCAGAATTTGTTTTTGTTCTTTTGCAGTTTTGAAACGCGATAATACTTCTACGTTCACAGGCAAATTCGCAAAACGATCTTTAAAGTTCTCATAATGCTGTTGGGCTAACAGTGTGGTTGGCACTAACACTGCTACTTGCTTATGATTCATCACAGCCAAAAATGCGGCCCGCATTGCCACTTCAGTTTTACCAAAACCTACATCGCCGCAAACAAGACGATCCATTGCTTTTGGTTGACACATATCCGAAATCACCGCATTAATTGCCATTTCCTGATCGTAAGTTTCTTCAAAAGGAAAAGTTGCGGCAAATTGTTGAAATTCTTCACGATCATATTTAAAGGCAAAGCCTTTCTTCGCTTCACGTTGTGCGTAAACATCTAATAACTCGGCCGCTACATCACGAATTTTCTCCGCTGCTTTTTGGCGTGATTTCGCCCAAGCCTCGTTACCCAATTTATATAATGGCGCACTTTCATCAGAGCCACCAACATAACGGCTAATCAAATGTAATGAAGTCACTGGCACATAAAGTTTCGATTCATTTGCATAATTTAACAGCAAATATTCTGCTTTAATACCGCCTGTATCTAAGGTGACCAAACCGCCATAACGCCCCACACCGTGATCAAGATGAACAACGGGTTGTCCTATTTTCAGCTCGGCAAGATTGCGCACAAGCGTGTCAGGATTAATCGTTTTACGTTTATCTCTAGAACGTTGTTGAACCCGTTCGCCAAGTAAATTAGCTTCACCAATAATCGCAACAGGAAGCGATTGTTCAATAATAAAACCTTGTTCAAGAGAGCTGACTAACAAGCTAAATTTTTCATTTTCAGCCTGTTCCAAAGATTGAATTTGTTTTGGCTTGAGTTTTAACGGTGAAAGCAAATCAAGCAAAGTCTCTCGGCGACCTTCCGTCTCCACGGAAAACAGTACATTTCCTTTAAAATGCTCAATAAATTGTCGTAATTGCCCCAATGGTTCTTTTTGCTGGGATTGAATAGTCACTTCTGGTAAAGCGGCAACAGGTAAATTTTTCTGGCGTACAGATGACCGCACTTTTTCCGCTTTAAATGTAATGCTTGAATAAGATTTCAATCGACGATTGACTTCATCAACATTAAGCCATAATTTTTCAGGCGGTAAAAGCGGACGCATCGGATCCACTTTACGTTGTTCATAACGCTGTTTTGCATCTTGATAAAAACGCTCGCCTTGCATTTGGTTGTTTTCCATATCTACAAACAGCGTTTGTTCTGGCAAATAATCAAACAAAGTCGCCATTTCAGAAAAGAAAAGTGGCTGCCAATATTCAATTCCAGAAATCAAGGTACCCTTACTGATTTGCTGATAAATATGTTCGGGATCTCGACGAATCTCCCCAAAGGTTTCACGAAATTGTGCACGGAAAAATTCAATCCCTTTGTCATCTGTTGGAAATTCGTGAGCTGGCAAAAGGTTAATTGAGTTAATTTCATCAAGAGTGCGTTGCGTATCCACATCAAAAGTGCGAATGGAATCAATTTCATCATCAAAAAAATCGAGGCGAAAAGGCACCGCACTTCCCATTGGGAAAAGATCCAACAAGGCTCCACGAACAGCGTACTCGCCGTGTTCTAATACTTGCTCCACAGCACGATAGCCCGCCGCTTCTAATTGTAAGCGCATTTTATCAATAACCAAACGATCACCTTTTTTAATCAGAAGCACATTGTGTTGTAAATATTGCGGTGGGCAAAGGCGTTGCATTAATGTCGAAATCGGCAATAAGAAAATGCCTTTTTTCGCATTTTGTAAATGGAAAAGCGCACTTAAACGCGAGGAAATAATTTCTTGATGGGGAGAAAAGGTATCATAAGGCAACGTTTCCCAATCAGGAAAAAGGCATACATTTTGGCTGCTTAATTCCGATAAAATACGTGATAAACGCACCGCACTTCGCGTATCTGGTGTCACCACGACGGTTAAATTTTGATTTTGCTCTGCAATTTCACTGATCGCCAGTGCATCTGCGCCGGGTAATACATTGCCTAAAATTTTGTGATCATTGGGTTGGGTAGGAATATCAGGTTGGAAAAAAGCCGTTTTCATAAATATAAATAATGCGCCAATCTTGTATAAAAATTGACGCATAGTGTACTGGAATTTGAATTATCTTTCAATAAACTTACTGTTTAAAAAAACAGTTAATATTTATTTCTTTAAAGAAGATTCTTCTTTCTTCAAATTACCATTTTCATCTTCTGTTGCTGACATAGGCACGCAGCTACAATTAGGTTGATCTAACCCCCACTCTTTAATGAAATTATCATATTTTTCAAGTGCACGCTTAAACCAACATTTTGGTTTCTCAGTTTGTTCTGTCATAAAGTTCCTCGTTCTAAATATTGTTTAATTTCTAAACGTAGCCATTCTACGCCTTTTTTCTTGTTAATGGGAAGTTGTTTTTTTGTTAAATAAGCGGAAATTAATGGGAAATTTTCTTTGCCCACTAATTTTAATAAACGCCTCATCGCAGGAAGGCTCGAAAATAAAGTGCGGTGAAAATTAGCAAAGTTTTTTAAGCCCGCCCAATCGAACTCATCAAGCTGCCAATCAAGCTGATTTTGCTCAAAATTTATGGCGAGCGGATGAAAAGATAAAGGGATATTACGCTGAAATTGTTTGTTCGCAGTATCAACTAAAGCCAAGCCTTCTTTGGAAAGACCTTTAAGGGCAATCGCTGAATAACAACCACTGCTCGCTTCTTGATGCTCGCCTAAATGCACCAAAATAAAACCGCACTTTTGCCAAAACTTTGCCAGTTCGTCGGTGTAGCCAAAACTCACCGAAAGAAAATCCACATCGGCATTTTCCATGGCTTGCATCAAATTTTGCCCAATGCCCTTTTGCTGCCAATTTGGTTGCACGGCGATACGTGAAATGCGGAGTGAACGCAGTTTACAGGCTTGGGACAGATTTTCATGGAAACATAATGCCTGTGGAACAAGGTTCCCTTTCGGGCGACGTTTGCCTTGTTGAATTTGAATAATCAACTCATCATCTGCCATATTTCCTTCTTCTAATGCCCAAATTGCACCGAGCAAATTCTGTTGATATTCGGCAAAATAAAAACGTTGATTTTCCCCATCCAGTAAACGACGAAGATCAAGTGGCGATGTTCGGTAGTGAGCAATCGTCATTAGCCCATAAAAATCTCGAAAGAAAAATTGACGATTATATTTTCCTTTACTACCCTTACTTGTGAGGGGAGCTTCCAAAGCTTGAGGGAGACTGGCTATATCTAAATCCCCCTTCCGCCCTTCGGGCACCTTCCCCCGCAAGCAGGGGAAGGAAAGATTTTTAGCGTTTTCCTCTATATTATAAGTAATATTGCTATAGTCAAAGTGCTGAAAATCATCTTCGGCATTTAGCAACAAAAGATCATCAATAAAATGTTCTAACGGATCATTTTCTTGCCAACGTAGGGGCTGTTTAAGCTCAAAATGCTGAAAAGTGCGGTGAATTTTCCGTTTAAATTTTAATTCGAAACCACGCCCCGTTCCTTCGTAGCTATGAATTGTTGTGCTAAAGACAATATGTTGAAAATATTGAGAATATTCTTGCAATAATGGCAATGGGATCATCGCTGCTTCATCTACGAGCAACCAAGCAGATTGACTAAATTCAGGTTCATTTTGTAACCTAATAGCCAGTTCATCGGGGGCGATAAATTCTATCTCTCGTTCTGAAAATTCAATAACTGAATGTACCGCACTTTTATTCGGTGCGGTGAGATAAACTGCTGCCTGAATTTGATTAGCAAGCATCCCCAATAATGCGGATTTCCCTCTTCCCCGCTTGGCAGTTAGAAAATAAATATCCTGCTCGGCCTGTAAAATAGTCTCGATAATTTGTTGTTGCGCTAACGTGGCATTTTTGTGATGCTCGTTAGAATAAAAAACCGCAGGAAATTCAACCGCACTTTCCTCTCTGAAAATAGGGAAATGATAGCGTTCAATGCACTGTTTGAAATGATAAATAAAATTAGGCGTGGCGATTGCTGACTGATTTCCATTCCAACGTAAACTATCTTGATCAGGCTGCTGAGATAAATTTTCCCAATCGGACAACACTAAACAAAGTGTGCCGCCCATTTTCAGAGTTCCAGCTGCAATAGCTAGCGCTTCAAGATGAATGCCATTTCGTCCATCAAATAAGATATGTTCAAATTCTTGTCCGAGCAAATTCGTTGCTTTAGAAAAAGCAATACCGCTTTCACCGATAATTAACACGTTATCAGGCACAAGCGGCAAAGTTTTGCTGATTAAAATTTGAAGATGGCGAGATGACATCGTTTTATTTCAGATAGGCAATTAACATCGCACCAATAAAACTTACGCAAGCAAGCCAAAAGAAAATACTTTTGGGTTGAGAAACTTTTTTACTGAAAAATTTCGCAGCAAACAGGATATACAAAATCAATAATGCGAATTTCGCTATCAACCACCATTCAATATCAAAAGCAAAGAGATATAAAATGACGACACCAGAAACAATCAACAAGGTATCTGATAAGTGCGGTAAAATTTTTAATAATTTTATCGAACGCCAGTTTTTGCCAGTAAGCTGCATTGCGCCACGAATCACCAACAAGGCAAAACTTAAAAAGGCGAAAAAAATATGTAAATAAACTAGCATAATCACTCCCAAAAAAGTAAGAAAAGTGCGGTCAACATCAACCGCACTTTCTCAATATAAATTACTTCGCAATACGTTTATATTTAATACGATGTGGCTGAGTCGCTGCATCGCCTAAGGTTTTCTTTTTCCACTCTTCGTAGTCTGAGAAGTTACCTTCATAGAACGTGACTTTACCCTCATCACCATAATCTAAAATATGTGTTGCGATACGGTCTAAGAACCAACGGTCATGGGAAATCACCATTGCACAGCCTGGGAATTCTAAAATCGCATTTTCTAAGGCACGCAAGGTTTCAACGTCTAAGTCATTGGTTGGTTCATCCAATAACAGGACGTTTCCGCCACGTTGTAAAAGTTTCGCTAAGTGTAAACGACCACGTTCACCGCCCGATAATTCGCCCACACGTTTTTGTTGGTCCACACCTTTGAAGTTGAAACGGCCCACATACGCACGGCTTGGAATTTCAAAGTTACCGATAGTGAGAATATCTTGTCCGTTAGACACTTCTTCCCACACAGTTTTCTTGTCATCCATTGAATCACGGAACTGATCCACCGAAGCAAGCACAACGGTTTCACCCATGGTTACAGAACCTGAATCTGGTTGTTCTTGACCTGACAACATGCGGAATAAGGTTGATTTACCCGCACCATTCGCTCCGATAATACCCACGATAGCACCTTTTGGAATGCTGAATGATAAATCATCAATTAAAGTGCGGTCGCCATAAGACTTAGTTAAGTTTTGTACTTCAATCACTTTATCACCCAAACGTGGACCAGGTGGAATAAAGAGTTCGTTAGTCTCGTTTCGTTTTTGATATTCGCCAGAATTCAACTCATCAAAGCGCGCCATACGTGCTTTGCTTTTCGCTTGGCGACCTTTCGGGTTCTGACGAACCCACTCTAATTCTTTCGCAATGGATTTTTGACGCGCATTTTCAGCTGCTTGTTCTTGCTCTAAACGTTTCTCTTTTTGCTCTAACCAAGAAGAATAGTTGCCTTCCCAAGGAATACCCTCACCACGGTCAAGCTCTAAGATCCAACCCGCTACGTTGTCTAAGAAGTAACGGTCGTGGGTAATCGCCACAACGGTGCCTTCATAATCATGTAAGAATCGCTCTAACCATGCCACCGATTCTGCATCTAAGTGGTTAGTTGGTTCGTCTAATAAGAGCATGTCTGGTTTTTCTAGTAATAAGCGACAAAGTGCTACACGACGACGCTCACCACCAGATAAATGTTCGATTTTGGCATCCCAATCAGGTAAACGTAACGCATCTGCGGCGCGCTCTAATTGGTTATCTAAATTATGTCCATCATGTGCTTGAATAATGGCTTCAAGATTGGCTTGTTCTGCAGCTAATTTATCAAAATCCGCATCAGGATCCGCATAAAGCGCATACACTTCATCTAAACGAGTCAGTGCATTTTTCACTTCAGAAACTGCTTCTTCCACTGCTTCACGCACGGTTTGTTGCGGTTCTAATTTTGGTTCTTGCGGAAGATAACCGATCTTAATTCCCGGTTGCGGACGTGCTTCACCTTCGAACTCTTTATCTACACCTGCCATAATGCGCAAAAGGGTAGATTTACCCGCACCATTTAAGCCCAACACCCCGATTTTCGCCCCCGGGAAGAAGCTCAAAGAAATATCTTTCAAAATATGACGCTTCGGCGGCACCACTTTGCCGACACGGTGCATCGTATATACAAATTGCGTTGACATTAATTATTCCTCATTAAAAATGACGCTCTATTTTACTGGAAAATAGGGCGAAAATATAGGAAACAAGCGGTAGGATTTTAGGAAAGTTTTGCGAAAATTGACCGCTTGTAAATATTTAGGGATAAAGCAGCTCCCTAAATTAAATAGACACTTTAGGACTTAAATTACATTGCAAATGTAGAAGTACCACGCCGATGTAGAGCGGGCTTAACATTTGCAAGACTTTGTTGAAAACGTTTATTGTGTTCAAGGTCCCATAAATCAATACGTGTTTGCAGATTAAGCCAAAACTCAGGCGTAGTATCAAATGCTTTAGCAAGTTTAACTGCCATTTCTAGCGTAATTCGTGAACTATTATTAACAATATTGCTTGCCGTATTACGATGTACATCTAAAATTTGAGCTAAATCATTAATTTTAAGACTTAAAGGTTCTAAAAACTCTTCTTGTAGAATTTCACCAACAGAGGTGGGTTTTCTCGTCATCATATTATCTTCCTTATAAATTATAAGAATGTGGATCTAAATATAAATTATTTACTTCGTTATTCTCATATTTAAAAATTAGGCGATATTGTTTATTTACTCGAATGGAATAAATTTTATTTTCTTTTGGCTCAAGCAACTCTAAGTGATTAGCTGGCGGAGAACGTAAATCATTGATGTCTTCCGCAGCACTTATCATATCCAATTTTCTTGCCAATACTTTAGATAAATTAGAAGGGATCTTACTATGAGTATCGCCATATTGATAAAACCTATAAAGATAATCATCTCTAAAATGCTCACGCTTTAAATTAAACATCTATTATTCTCTTGGTTATACTCGAGTTGATCATAATAAGAATAAATGCACAATGCAAGAGTGCATATTTCGACTTAGATAAAAAAAACCACCCGAAACGGGTGGCAGGAAAGTAGTTTAGCTATATTTATGATTATTTTATTTAGGAACTTTATGAATATCAAGCAATCACTTGACGAGGCTATGTTACTGAATATTGAAAGGTAAAGGAAATGCTATTGAGAGTTTTTTTGATTTACATCAACATTTTTGACAGAAAAATTCGTTTTTGCGTGTAGAATAAACAACTTCAAATTCTATCATTCAAAATAATTAGGATTTTTTGTGAAAACGTATTCATTATTACTCGGTCTATTCATTAGTTGTGGTGTTTTAGCTCACCCTCACGCATTTATTGATATGCAAAGCACGCCCATTATAGAAAATAATCAACTTACTGGCTTTTCAATGAAATGGACGTTGGATGAACCAAGTTCGTCTGCGATTATTTATGATATGAAACAAGCTAGAACTAAAGCGGAGAAACAAAAACTTCTTGATGATGTCATGGGAAATATCGTCAGTGAACATTATTTTAGCTATCTATATGATGCTCAGAATAATAAAATCAAATATTCCCCTCACCCAAAAAATTACGGCATTAACGTTCAAAGCTTACAACTTCAATATTATTTTGATGTGCCACTCGCCCATTCTCAAAAGTTAGAAAAAAACACATTTAGCTTACAAACTTACGATCCCACTTATTATGTGGCAATGACTTACGCCTCAAAAAGTGCGGTAGATTTTTCCGCACTTCCGAAAAATTGCCAAGGAAAATTAATTGAACCTAATGTGGATGAAAAAATCCAATCCTACGCATCTTCACTTGATAAATCCCAAAAGAACGAAGATGATTCCTTAGGCGTAATGTTCGCGCAAAAAATAATAATTCAATGTGAGTAGAAATGAAAAAATATAAAACTGGTCTCGTGATATTAGTGATTGCACTCGCCTTATTTGGCTATTTTTCCCCTTGGTTTTTCTTACATATTGCTGCATGGCAAAAAGATTTTAATCAGCTTATTTCGGAAAATTTACACCAAATTCAAAATAATAGCATCAAGGCAGGCATCACGCTTATTTTTGCTAGTTTCATTTATGGGGCATTACACGCGCTCGGTCCGGGACACGGCAAATTTATTATCGCCAGCTATCTTTCTACTCATGAAAGCCAATTAAAACAAAGTACTATCTTGAGCTTACTTTCTTCCTTAATGCAAGGCATTATCGCGATTACAGCAACAACATTGCTTGTTGTAGTGCTAAATCTTTCATCACGTTATTTCAAATTAAGTCAACTTTGGTTAGAACGAACTGCCTTGCTATTATTGGTATTTCTCGGCTGTTATTGGATTTTGCAAGGTTTACGTACCTATCGTAAAAAAGCTAAATTAGCCATTAAATCCCTAAATCCCCTCCCCCTACACGAAAAAAGTGCGGTGAAAAATAACCGCACTTTTCAGCCAAACACATGTAGTTGTGGACACCAACATTTGCCAAGCCCCACGCAAACTGCACAAGCAACCAATCTAAAATCACAATTTCTCGTGATTCTAACAATTGGCATGCGCCCATGTAGCGGTGCAATTTTCGTTTTATTTTTAGCTTATATGCTTGATCTTTATAGCTGGGGAATTTTAGCTGTATTGGCCATGTCTTTCGGCACAGGACTTATGCTGTCAGCCTTCGCGGGAATTGTACGTTATGCGCGAAATACTGCGATTCACTTAGGGCATTGGTATAGTTCAAAAAATACAAAAGGAAAAAGCGAAAGTATCGTGAAATTAATAGCAGGTGGAATAATGCTATTTTTTGCCTTGAGCTTGTTATATGGCACAACCATCTCAACTGGCGGAAGCAAAATCCTATTTTGAAGTTAAAAATAAAGCCCATCAACATGATGGGCTCAAAATCTTTTGGTTGCTAATTTAGAATTTGTAAAAGGAGACAAACAAACTCTAAACCAAAAGAAAAATTGGCTCCTCCTGCTGGACTTGAACCAGCGACATATGGATTAACAGTCCACCGTTCTACCGACTGAACTAAGGAGGAATAAACTTTGTATCACAAGGAATAGGGCGCGAATTTTAATGGTCGATAGTTAGCTTGTCAATGCAAAATTTAAAAAAATTTCATAAAAAAATAAAAAATTTCCTCATTTTTTATATACCACCTAATATTTATTTTTCTATCCACAGAGCCTGTGGATAACTTTGTGGATTAACTTTTTAAAATTTTGCGGATCCCTTGTTCTTACAAGGATTGTTCGATCTTGATTACAGATTAGCCTAAAATTAAATTTTAATTTAAAATCAACAGGTTAAGTTTTGTCTAGTAAAAAATTAAAGTTTTTTTTATGAATTTGTGACATCTTCCTCTTGACATCGCTAAGTCTGTGTAAAACTTAGATTTTTGCCTGATCAATTTTACACATTAAATATGCTAAAATAGACATTATTCAAAACTATGAAAAAACCGACCGCACTTTATGTCTGAAAAAATCAACACAAAACCGTTCATTCTACATTCCGACTTTCGTCCCTCTGGCGATCAGCCACAAGCTATCGAAAAACTGGCTGAAAATTTAACGGATGGATTAGCTCACCAAACTTTACTCGGGGTAACAGGCTCGGGGAAAACCTTTACTATTGCCAATGTAATCGCTCAATTAAATCGCCCAGCGATGTTACTTGCACCGAATAAAACCCTTGCAGCCCAGCTTTATGCAGAAATGAAAGCCTTTTTTCCAGAAAATGCGGTGGAATATTTTGTGTCTTATTATGATTATTATCAACCAGAAGCCTATGTGCCTAGCAGTGATACCTTTATTGAAAAAGATGCGTCCATTAATGATCAAATCGAACAAATGCGTCTTTCAGCGACGAAATCTTTTTTAGAACGTCGAGACACCATCGTGGTGGCTTCTGTTTCAGCTATTTATGGTTTGGGTGATCCTGATAGCTACTTACAAATGATGTTGCATTTACAACAAGGTGCCATTATCGATCAGCGTCAAATTTTAGCGAAGTTAGCGGAATTGCAATATACCCGCAATGATCAAGCATTTCAGCGTGGAACTTTCCGTGTTCGTGGAGAAATTATTGATATTTTCCCTGCGGAATCCGATGATCGTGCGGTGCGTATTGAGTTATTTGATGATGAAATTGAACGATTAAGTTTATTTGATCCTCTCACTGGCAGTAGTTTTGGTGCTGTCCCACGTTTTACGATCTATCCAAAAACTCACTATGTGACGCCAAGAGAACGTATTTTAGATGCGATAGAAAACATCAAAAAAGAACTGGTATCACGCCGTGAATACTTCATTAAAGAACATAAACTTTTAGAAGAACAGCGTATCAGCCAACGAACCCAATTTGATATTGAAATGATGAATGAATTGGGCTATTGCTCGGGCATTGAAAACTACTCTCGCTATTTATCGGGAAGAAATGAGGGCGAACCACCACCGACATTATTTGATTATATGCCCTCTGATGCTATTTTAATTATTGATGAATCTCATGTGACTGTGCCTCAAATTGGCGGAATGTATCGTGGCGACCGTTCACGTAAAGAAACCTTAGTCGAATATGGTTTCCGTTTACCATCAGCATTAGATAATCGTCCGTTACGCTTTGAAGAATTTGAACGCTTAGCCCCACAAACCATTTATGTTTCCGCAACACCAGGGCCTTATGAATTAGAGAAATCAGGTAGTGAAATCATCGATCAAGTGGTTCGTCCGACTGGTTTGCTTGATCCGCTCATTGAAATTCGTCCAGTCTCAATTCAAGTAGATGATTTACTTTCCGAAGCTCGCCAAAGAGCGGATAAAAATGAGCGAGTTTTAGTGACAACACTCACTAAAAAAATGGCGGAAGATTTAACGGATTATTTAGATGAACACGGGATTCGTGTGCGTTATCTACATTCTGATATTGATACCGTGGAGCGCGTCGAAATTATCCGTGATTTGCGTTTAGGCGAATTTGATGTATTGGTTGGAATTAACTTATTGCGTGAAGGTTTAGATATTCCAGAAGTGTCTCTTGTGGCGATTTTAGATGCGGACAAAGAAGGATTTTTGCGCTCCGAACGTTCTTTAATTCAAACCATCGGCCGAGCTGCACGAAACTTAAACGGTAAAGCAATTTTATATGCGGATAGCATCACCAAATCAATGGAGAAAGCCATTACCGAAACCAACCGTCGTCGTGAAAAACAAAGTAAATACAATGAAGAACATGGTATTGTGCCACAAGCATTAAATAAGAAAGTCGGTGAATTGTTAGATATTGGACAAGGAGCAAATCAAAAAGCGAAAGCCAATAAACAACGTGGAAAAATGGCAGCAGAACCAACCGCACTTTATAATACACCGAAAAATGCCAAAGAATATCAACAACAAATCAAAAAACTGGAACAACAAATGTATAAATTTGCCCAAGATTTGGAATTTGAAAAAGCCGCAGCAATTCGCGATCAATTACATCAATTACGTGAACAGTTTGTTTTTGAAAACTAAAAGAAACGCCAGCTTAAGCTGGCGTTCTGTTTATTTATTTTCACCTGAAGAATACAAGCGATTTTTATATAAATAACTGCCTAATAAAGCGTGAGCCAATGCCTCTTTTTTCATTGCATCAGACACATCTTTTGGCGTTAAAGTTTCTGAAGCTTTATCATAATGATAACCTTGTGCCGCTTTATTTGGCATTTGAATCACCACATCATTATTACCTTTCATCATTGCTTGAGTTTGATCGTATTGCATAAAGGCACGATCTGGATTTACATCTTGCGTTAAATCAAACCCAATCATTGGATAATTGCCACTTACGCCTGCTAAAGAAAGTAATGTGGTTGGCATATCAATTTGGCTCACAAGACGGCTATCACGACGTGGCGCAATTCCATCACCAAGAATCAAGGCTGGAATATGGAAATGCTTAATTGGCACAAGACTTGCTCCGCCTACACGAGAATCGTGATCCGCAACAATTAAGAAAATCGTATCTTTCCAATAATTAGACTGTTTTGCCATTTTAAAGAAATGACCTAACGCATAATCTGCATATTTTGCCGCATTATTACGAGTGGCTTTTGGTTGCTCATAAAGCTCAATTTTGCCATCTGGATATTCAAATGGATCATGATTGCTAGAGCTAAACACTAAACTAAAAAACGGTTTACCTTCATTTTGTAATTTCGTGAAAGTTTCATTGGCTTTATCAAATAAATCCTCATCACTCACACCCCAAGTGCCAGTAAATGTTGGATTCTGATAGTCTTGTTGATCCCAAATATCTTTAAAGCCATTGCCATAGAAAAAGCTCGCCATATTGTCAAAGTGCTTTTCGCCACCATAAATAAAGGAAGTGTTATAGCCTTGTTTATGTAATAAATCTGCAATAGTAAAGAAACCACTTTGGGCATTATTAAGTTTCACCACTGCACGAGCTGGCGTTGGCGTAAAACCTGCGGTGGTTGCTTCAATACCGCGTACTGAACGTGTGCCTGTTGCATAAAGATTTTCAAACAACCACCCTTCTTTTGCGAGCTGATCCACATTTGGAGAAAGTGGTTTGCCACCGAGTGTACCAATGAATTGAGCACCGAGACTTTCTTGTAACAAAATCACGATATTTTTAGGTTTACCCTGATAAGTCGCGACATTTTTCGTTAAAGTTGGGTATTTATCTGAAATATAATCGCTGTCTGGGCGGCCACGGCTGGCTTTAACAATACGAAACATTTCATCTGCATCCATTTTTCCGTACATTTCTGAAGATTTTTCTTCATCTTTAAATTGCTGCGCGGCATAAATCACGGAATAGCCCGAATTAAGCACTAGAGAATTCACTAACGCATCAGAAGAAAATGCCACCATGGCAGGATTAATACCACGGTGTTGAAAACTTGAGCGCGCGCCAAGGAAGCTCACGACAATAACAAGCAAAGCAATCACAGGGCGAAGTTTCCAACTCATTGAACGTAAATTTTTGACTGCCCAACCAGAAATTTTCCAATAAATCACGGCAGCTAAAACTGTGAAAACAAGGCTAAAAATAACCGCACTTAAATGCCCTTCAGCAAGCATTGAAAAAACTTCTTTCGGATAAATCAGGTATTCGATAAATAAACGATTTGGACGGTAATCGTAGGTTTCAATAAAGGCAGGTGTGGCAATTTCCATAAAGATAATAAACACACTACCAAGCGTTAACCAAATTCGTAAAATTTTTACCCAAACTTTGTTGCTATGGAACAATGTTGTGAGCAATGCTGGTACGCCAAATAAATAACAGAGTGCCACCACATCCATTCGTACGCCTTGCAAAAATAATTGCAACCAGCCATCTACGGCGGATACACGCTCTGATTGCCATACGGCAAGTCCCAAACGAGATAAGGAAAGGATGATGAGATTAATCAACACGAAGGTGAAGATTGGGAATAAAGGAGAATGCGCTTTTTTCATTGTAAAAACCACTAACAAAACGGCATCCAAGCCGTATTAAATTGAAGAAAGATAGGCAACTGTCTATCGGTCGGTTCCTTTTCGACACGACAAAAGTCTTAAAGTGCGGTCAATTTTCGCATAGTTTTAGTTAATCTCAAATGCAAACAATATGCCGAATTCTGTGTAGAACAATTTTAGCTAATCACATTCAATAGAATTACAAAAAATAAAGCCTCGAGAAAAATCGAGGCTTTGTTAAGTAAACGGCGGAAATTTAATAAAAATTCACCGCACTTTTTCAACTACTCTTGTTGTGCTTTCACCGCAGCATACGCAATCATATTAATAATACGGCGAACAGATGCCCCTGGATTAAGAATATGCGCAGATTTGTTCATACCCATTAAGATCGGGCCAACGGTAATTGCCGTAGTGGTGCCGCGTAATAAGCTATAACTAATACGTGATGAGCTCAAATCAGGGAATACTAATAAATTTGCGCTTCCTTTCAATGGGCTATCAGGCATGACTTCTTTTCGGTGAGCTTCATTCATCGCTAAATCGCCACGCATTTCACCATCGATCATTAAGTGTGGATTACGCTCTTTGACGATCTGTAATACTTCTCGCATTTTTGGTGCACCTAATGAATTAGAGGAACCAAAATTAGAATGAGAAAGCAATGCAACAGCAGGTTCAATACCGAAACGGTGAATTTCTTCCGCTGCCATTAAGGTAATTTCAGCTAATTCTTCTGTTGTTGGATTACTGTTTACGTGAGTATCCGTTAAGAATACGTTACCAGTCGGTAATACAAGGCTATTTAAAGCAGCGGCAGTTTTCACGCCATCTTTTAAGCCAATAATATCGCGAATAGATGCAAGGTGTTTTCCGTATGAACCAAATAAACCACATACTAAAGCATCTCCATAGCCTAAGCTCAGTAACGTAGAAGCTAATACGGTGGTGTTAGAACGCACGACACGTTTTGCGATTGCAGGTGTAATGCCTTTACGTTTGGTAAGCTCGTAATAATGTTTCCAACATTCTTCATAGCGAGGATTATCTTCGTTATCCACAATTTCAAAATCCACACCTGCAGTTAAACGTAAACCAAGTTTTTTAATTTTTTCTTCAATCACGCTGCGGCGACCAATTAAAATTGGATTTGCCAAGCCCATTGAAATCACTTCTTGGGTGGCATGCAATGCTTTATTTTCTTCCCCTTCTGCCAAAATAATACGTTGTTTTGCCGCTTTTGCTTGGCTGAAAATAGGGCGCATAAACAAGCTAGTTTTGTAAACAAACTGAGTTAGTTTTTCAACATAAGTATCCCAATTTTGAATTGGACGAGTTGCCACACCAGATTCCATTGCAGCTTTTGCTACCGCTGGTGCAATACGCACAATCAAGCGAGGATCGAATGGACGAGGAATCACATAATCTGCACCAAAAGTCGCGCCTTCACCACCGTAAGCAGAAGTTACAACTTCGTTTTGCTCTTCTAATGCAAGGTCAGCAATGGCATAAACTGCCGCACGTTTCATTTCTTCATTAATCGTCGTTGCACCCACATCTAATGCGCCACGGAAAATGAATGGGAAACAAAGCACGTTATTTACTTGGTTTGGATAATCAGAGCGGCCTGTACATACAATTGCATCAGGACGAACTGCTTTCGCTTCTGGCGGGGTAATTTCAGGATTTGGGTTAGCTAAAGCAAGAATAATTGGATGCGCAGCCATGGTTTTCACCATATCTTGTGTAAGCGCACCCGCCGCAGAACAACCTAAGAAAATATCTGCATTTGGCATCGCATCGCCAAGTTTACGCCAGCCATTATCTTCAATTGCATAATCTTTTTTGGTTTGATCCATTTTGTCATCACGGCCTTTATATACCACGCCTTTCGAGTCGCAAACTGTGATGTTTTCACGTTTCATACCTAAAGAAAGCAATAAGTTCAAGCACGCAATAGATGCAGCACCCGCACCAGAGGCAACAAGTCGGACATCTTCAATTTTTTTACCTACAATACGAAGAGAATTGATGATCGCGGCAGCACTGATGATCGCCGTACCATGTTGGTCATCGTGGAATACAGGAATATTCATTCTCTCACGCAATTTTTGTTCAATATAGAAACATTCCGGTGCTTTAATATCTTCAAGATTTACCCCACCAAAAGTTGGCTCTAACGAAGCAATAATATCAACAAGTTTATCGGGATCATGTTCATTCACTTCAATATCAAATACGTTGATACCTGCGAATTTTTTAAACAATACTCCCTTTCCTTCCATTACCGGTTTGCCCGCAAGCGCGCCAATATTACCAAGACCAAGTACCGCTGTACCATTGGAAATCACCGCCACTAAATTGCCACGCGCCGTATATTTGTAAGAGGCGGCAGGATCTTTTTCAATTTCTAAACAAGGCTCTGCCACACCTGGCGAATAAGCTAAGGCTAAATCACGTTGTGTTGCGAGTGATTTTGTTGGGGTAACTTCGATTTTTCCAGGAATTGGAAATTCGTGGAAATCTAAGGCTGCTTGACGTAATTGTTCGGTCATAATAAGTGCTCCATTTTCTTGAAACAGGATTGAAATATTGCGTCGATTATATCTGTTTTTTATTCAAAAAATTGTGACGAACTGCAAATTTTTACAACTTTATAACAAAATTTTTTTGATGCGAGGCATTAGCTAGACTTTTCATTTTTCAGCAAAAAAGGTAGGATTTTCGCAACAAAAGCATAAAGGATGAGAAAATGAATCCATTTCAAAAAATTAAAAGTGCGGTGAATAAATGCCAAAGATTTTTCATTAATCGCACTCTGCAACGTAAACTAACAAATCAAGGTATGACTGTCATTTCTGCCAATTGCGTGGGGGCTTTTATCTTACATGATTTACACCAGCCGTTTAATTCCCCTTTTGTGAATCTCTATCTCTCGCCACAGGATTTTTTGCGTTATTTACAAAATATGGATTTCTACCGTACTCAACCTCTCACATTCGTACAAACAGAAAAAAGTTATCCAGTGGGGAAACTTGCCGATCTTGAAATTCATTTTATGCATTATCACAGTGAGCAAGAAGCCAATGAAAAATGGCAACTTCGAACGTCACGAATGAATTTCGATAATCTTTTTATTATGATGACAGATCGAGATGGTGTAACCGAAAAAGACATTCAACTTTTTGATCAACTCCCTTTCAAAAATAAAGTAATTTTTACTCACAAGCCCTACCCAGCTTTTAAATCGGCTTGTTATATAAAAGGCTTCGAAAAGCAAAATCAGGTGGGTGATATTTTTGAATTTTCTGGCTGGAATGGGAAAAAATATTACGATCAATTCGATTACGTGAAGTGGTTTAATCAAACTAGATAATAAACAACGAATAAAGGCTGCATTGCAGCCTTTTTTGTTTCGTTCTAAAAGCAAAAACCTGTACAATGCCTAGCGAATTTTAACAAGAGAAAACATAATGAGATTAGATAAATTTATTGCTGAAAATGTGGGATTAACTCGCTCTCAAGCAACAAAAGCAATCCGCCAAAGTGCGGTAAAAATTAATGGTGAAATTGTCAAAAGTGGCTCAGTACAAATTTCACAAGAAGACGAAATTTATTTTGAAGATGAATTATTAACTTGGGTGGAAGAAGGTCAATATTTTATGTTGAATAAACCACAAGGCTGTGTTTGTTCCAATGATGACGGCGACTGTCCAACAATTTATCAATTTTTTGATTACCCTTTGGCGGGCAAATTACATAGCGCGGGTCGCTTAGATGTGGATACGACAGGTCTCGTATTGCTTACCGATGATGGACAATGGTCACATCGCATCACTTCCCCAAAACATCATTGTGAAAAAACCTATTTGGTGACATTAGCTGATCCCGTAGAAGAAAATTATTCCACCGCTTGTGCGGAAGGCATTTTATTACGCGGAGAAAAAGAGCCCACTAAACCAGCAAAATTAGAAATCTTAGATGATTACAACGTGAATCTAACCATTTCTGAAGGTCGCTATCATCAAGTAAAACGTATGTTTGCCGCACTTGGGAATAAAGTCGTTGGGTTACATCGCTGGAAAATTGGTGATGTTGTACTAGATGAATCCTTAGGAGAAGGCGAATACCGCCCATTGACTCAAAACGAAATCGAAAGTTTGGTGAAATAAGATGAGTCAGCAAAAATCTACTTTCATCTTTATTCTTACGCTCGGTATTCTCGCTATGCTACCGCCTTTTGGCGTGGATATGTATTTGCCGTCTTTCTTAGAAATTGCGAAAGATCTCGGCGTGAGTCCAGAACAAGTACAACACACTCTCACCTCTTTTGCTTATGGCATGGCGTTTGGTCAGCTTTTTTGGGGGCCTTTTGGTGATAGTTTCGGACGAAAACCGATCATTTTACTCGGTGTCATTGTAGGCGCGCTAACAGCTTTAGTACTCACTGAAATAAATTCAGTCGGAAATTTCACCGCACTTCGTTTTGTGCAAGGTTTCTTTGGTGCTGCACCTGTTGTGCTTTCAGGCGCATTATTGCGTGATTTATTTAGTAAAGATCAACTATCTAAAGTGATGTCCACCATCACCTTAGTATTTATGCTTGCACCTTTAGTTGCGCCAATTATTGGGGGTTACATCGTTAAATTTTTCCACTGGCACGCAATTTTTTACGTTATTTCGCTGGTGGGATTATTAGCCGCAGCATTGGTCTTTTTCATCATTCCAGAAACCCATAAAAAAGAAAATCGCATTCCGCTACGCTTAAATATTATCGCTCGCAATTTCCTTCTGCTTTGGAAGCAAAAAGAAGTGCTCGGCTATATGTTTACCGCCTCTTTTGGATTTGGCGGGCTGTTTGCTTTTGTGACTGCAGGATCAATTGTCTATATCGGTATTTATGGGGTTCCCGTCGATCAGTTCGGTTACTTCTTCATGATGAATATCGTTACGATGATCTTTGCCTCCTTTTTGAATAGCCGATTTGTCACTAAAGTGGGCGCAGAAACAATGTTACGGATAGCCCTCATAATTCAATTCCTTTCTGGAATGTGGCTAATTTTGACCGCACTTTTAGATCTCGGTTTTTGGCCTATGGCAATTGGCGTCGCCTTTTTCGTCGGTCCAAACCCAGTGATTTCATCAAATGCAATGGCATCAGCTTTAGAAAGATGTCCTCAAATGGCGGGAACGGCAAATTCTTTGATTGGTAGCGTACGTTTTGCAGTGGGTGCAATTATGGGAAGTTTAGTCGCGTCAATGAAGATGGATACCGCTGCCCCAATGCTATTTACTATGGGGGCATGTGTCGCAATTTCCGTGTTGGCGTATTACTTTCTAACCAGCCGAAATCTTAAAAAATCTGAGAGAAAATAAGCTCGCAATTCATCATTGTTCCCTCAATATTTGTGAGGGAACATTAATTTCTAACGTTTCGATCCTAAATAAATCGCAAATAAAGTGAGCAATGCACCAAGCCATTGCCAAAGATTAATCGCTTTATCCAAATAGAAATAATCAATCAACAATGCAGCTACTGGCTCCGTGAGTAACAATAATCCAGTAACACTTAGCGAAAGCAAAGGGATTGAATAAGCAATCATACCCCAAGCTACGCACTGCATCACCGCACCATAAATCACGACTAATCCCCAATCCTGCCATGTTGTTGGATAAAGATTATTTGAATTGAAAATTAAAGATGGGACAAGCAGCACTAAAGCACCAGTCAAACTGATAATTAACATCAATGGAAATAATGCTGTTTGCTCTTCTTGATGAACTTTTTTCACCATCACCATAGAACCAGCCAACATTACCGCTGAAATTAAACCAATCACAATGCCATAAATTCCGTCAATATTATGCTGTAATTCTTCGACAGAAATTAACGCTACGCCAACTATCGCCAAAAACAAACTTAATATTTGTAGTTTACTTTGACGTTCGGCAAAAAAGACAAAACCAATGGCAGCCAAACAAAAAATTTGCAAGCTATTTAATAAAGTAGAAATGCCTGGACCTACGGCGTAAATACTTTCATGCCAAAAGGCAAGATCAAACGCTAAAAATACTCCAGAAAGTGCGGCAAAAAATAAGGCTTTTTTACTTTTTGGAAAATGTTGGCGTTTTAGTTTCACTAAAAAATAGAAAATGCCCGATGCAATTAATAATCGCCAAAAAGCAATTGCATAAGCACCGACAGGCACAAACTTAACAATCAAGCTACCTAAGCCAAATAAAATACAGCCTACCACCAACATCAAAGAGGCAATATTATTCTGCTTTTCCATTAAGCGAAGACCATCCATAACGGCAAGCAAACAGCAATAAATAATAGGATAAATAAACTATTGGCAGATAATTTCCACTTTTGGAAACTATGTAAAATCAGAATAGCCGCAATAACAAAATGGCAAACAAAATAAATGATGTAAGCGAAAATACTGTCAAAATTAACCGCACTTTCCATGCCATTTAAAAGTAAAAATAAAAACATTGCCAAAGCATTTAAGGCGAGCAATATAATCATGGCTAACGGAAACAATGCAATAAAACCTTGTAAACGATTTCGTGCAATCACAAGCGCAAGATTTGTCAAAATCACGCCAGATAAAATCGGTGCAAACGGGTTATATTCAGCAAAATCACTCGCAGGAAGCACGGTAAAAATCATTAAATAACTCAAGCAACCTAAACCCGCAATTAATGCAGCCATCAATAAAAAGCTATTACGGATTTTTTCAGTTTTTGGTTGTTTCCAAATAAAATACACGACAGAAAGACCAGATACGCTCATCACGTTAGTAAGAGTGTGATTATTCTGCAATAAACTTATCACCAACCATACTGCCCAATAAATGGCAAAAGTCAGATTCACTTTGATTAAACGACCACGTTGTCCCGGGCAAATTTCGCCGCGATAAAACACCAATAAAGAAATTAACTGGGCAACCAACACACCTACACCTAAGTGAGGCATTGTTTGCTTTTCAGATTGCAAAGAAAAAATAAATAGATCGATGCCAAGCACCATTAAGATTGATAATACCGCAAGCAATGCTGCGATATATTTAGAAGATTGTTCTGACATAATTTTGACGTCTGAAAAAATAATGCGCCATTATGCTAAAAATTCATTAAATTTTAAAGTAGAATGAAACCAATTTTAACCGCACTTAGGTACATGAATGTTACTTAGTATTTTATATATCATCGGTATCACCGCTGAAGGAATGACAGGTGCACTTGCGGCTGGTCGTGAAAAAATGGATATTTTTGGCGTGATTATTATCGCATCCGTCACTGCCATTGGCGGTGGCTCTGTGCGTGATGTACTGCTTGGGCATTATCCTCTCGGCTGGGTTAAGCACCCAGAATATTTTTTAATGGTGGCAAGTGCGGCGGTAATTACCGTATATGTTGCGCCATTCATCAATCATTTTATGCGCTATTTCCGCACTATTTTCTTGGTGCTCGATGCGATGGGGTTAGTGGTGTATTCCATTATTGGCGCGCAAATTGCAATGGATATGGGACATAGCCTCACTATTGTTTGTATTGCAGGCTGTATTACGGGTGCTTTTGGCGGTGTTTTACGCGATATGCTATGCAATCGAATTCCTCTCGTGTTCCAAAAAGAACTCTACGCCAGCATTGCGCTATTTGCCACGCTGACTTATTACGCATTAAGCACACTTCAAGTAGAACATACACTTGCTGTGTTACTCACACTTATTAGCAGCTTTACTTTACGTCTTTTAGCTATTCATTTCGAATGGGGGTTGCCAGTGTTTAATTACCAAGAACTCACATCGGAAGAACAAGATAAGCTGCCAAATAAAAAGAAATAAATACAATAAAGGAAATAATTATGTTAGAACAAATGGGTAAACAAGCCAAAGATGCAGCATTTATCTTGGCTCAACTCACCACTGCTGAAAAAAATCGTGCATTATCCATTATTGCAGAACAACTCGAACAACAATCCCCTCTTATCTTAGCCGAAAACGCAAAAGATATTGACCTTGCCAAACAAAATGGATTATCCGATGCTTTGATTGATCGCCTACTGCTCACGCAAGAACGTTTGCAAGGCATTGCTAATGATGTACGCCATGTTATTTCACTTGCAGATCCTGTGGGTAAAATCATAGACGGCGGTACATTGGATAGCGGACTTAAAATCGAACGCATACGCACTCCGCTCGGCGTCATTGGTACAATTTATGAAGCTCGCCCAAATGTAACCATTGATGTGGCAAGTCTTTGCCTTAAAACCGGTAATGCAGTGATTTTACGCGGTGGTAAAGAAACGCAGTTTTCTAACAAGATCTTAATCGAAGTTGTGCAAAATGCTTTAGAGCAAGCAGGCTTACCAAAATTTGCTGTGCAAGCCATTACCGATCCAAACCGTGAACTCGTTATGCAATTATTAAAACTAGATCGCTATGTGGATATGATTATTCCTCGCGGTGGTGCGGGTTTACATGAATTGTGTAAACAACATTCGACTATTCCTGTTATTGTGGGTGGTGTAGGTGTTTGCCATACTTTCGTTGAAGAAAGTGCGGATCAAAATAAAGCGATTTTTGTTATTGATAACGCTAAAACACAACGTCCAAGCACTTGTAACACTTTAGAGACGTTGTTAGTACAACGTTCTATTGCTGAAGAATTTTTACCCAAACTGGTCTCTCATCTCGCTGTCAAAAACGTAAAATATCACGCAAAATCCACCGCACTTAATATATTGAAACAAGCGGGTGCGAACGTCTGCGAAGTGACAGAAAAAGAATTGCGCGAAGAATGGGGATCATTGGATTTGAATGTGGTTGTTGTGGAAGATATTCATGCTGCTATTGAGCATATCCGCCAATATGGTACGCAACATTCTGAAAGTATCTTAACTTCCTCACAAATCCTAGCCCGTCAATTTATTAATCAAGTCGATGCTGCTGCCGTTTATGTGAATGCAAGCACACGCTTTACTGATGGCGGACAATTTGGATTAGGCGCAGAAGTTGCCGTGAGTACCCAAAAACTCCATGCTCGCGGCCCAATGGGATTAGAAGCATTAACAAGTTATAAATGGGTGTGTGAAGGCGAATATACTATCCGCAAATAGTGCCATTGAACAAAAAGCACAAAAAGTGCGGTAATTTTTAGAAGAGATTATTTGCATATAAAAAAGTCCGCGAAATGCGGACTTTTTCATTACCTTTATTTGTCAGATTTACCCAAGTTATCAAAGAATTTTTTCACACCGTCTAAAAATCCTGAAGATTTTGGTGCGTGTTTACTTAAATCTTTACCCTGTAAACTTTCTTCAAGTTTTTGAAGTAATTCTTTTTGTTCGCTGGTTAAATTAACTGGCGTTTCGACCACGATACGGCAAATCAAATCGCCCGCATAGCCACTACGTGTAGAGGCGACACCTTTGCCTCGCATGCGGAATAATTTTCCAGTTTGCGTTTCAGCTGGGATTTTAAGCTTCACTCGGCCATCTAAGGTTGGCACTTCAATTTCCCCACCAAGTGCAGCTGTGGCAAAGCTAATTGGTACTTCACAATATAAGTTGTTACCGTCACGTTCAAAAATATTATGTTCTCTCACGTGAATCACAACATATAAATCCCCAGCTGGCGCGCCATTTTCGCCTGCTGCGCCTTTTCCTGCTAAACGAAGTTGGTTACCCGTATCTACACCTGCAGGAATTTTTACTGAAAGATTTTCTTTCTTATGAACTCGCCCTTCTCCATGACAGCTATGACAAGGTTTTTCAATTTTCTTACCGCTACCATGACAAGTTGGACAAATACTTTCAGATACAAAGAAACCTTGTTGACGACGAATTCGACCCGAACCGTGGCAATGTGGACAGGTTTCAACTTTAGAGCCTTGTTCTGCGCCAGAACCACCACAACTATCACAATGGGCAAGAGTATTGATTTGAATATCTTTCGTTGTACCTTTTACAGCTTCTTCTAAAGTGATTTCTAAGTCATAGCGTAAGTCTTCGCCACGAACAACGCGCTGACGACCACGGCCACCGCCACCAAAAATATCGCCAAAGATATCGCCGAACATATCACCAAAATCAGCACCGCCAAAGCCGCCACCGAAACCACCAGCGCCACCACCTTGTTCAAAGGCTGCGTGGCCATATTGATCGTAGGCTGCGCGTTTTTGATCGTCGCCTAATACTTCATAAGCTTCATTAATTTCTTTGAATTTTTCTTCCGCTTCTTTACTGCCTTGGTTTTTATCAGGATGATGTTTAGATGCTAAACGTTTATACGCACGTTTAATATCATTCTCACTCGCCCCTTTTTGTAGGCCAAGGACTTCGTAGTAATCTTTTTTTGCCATAATGTTTCGTTTGTAAATTTTATAGAAATTTGACCACTTGTAACATACTCCCCTCTTTAGCAAAGAGGGGCGGGGGGAGATTTGGCAGAAGTAAATTTAGCTCATAAGAAAATTTGATATCGCTATCAAATCTCCCCTAACCCCTCTTTTCTAAAGAGGGGGATCATTTATATACACCAAAAGGGCGTGTTTCCACGCCCTTTGTTTATGCTAAGAAGAGCGGTGAATTATTTATTATCTTTCACTTCTTCAAATTCAGCATCTACCACGCCATCATCTTTTGCTGATGATTGTTGTGGTTGCTCGCCACCAGCTTGTTGAGCTTTTGCTTGAGCAGCTTGCATTAATGGTTCAGAGGCTTTAATTACCGCTTCAATTTTTGCTTCAATTTCTGCTTTATCTTCACCTTTTGCCGCTGTTTCAAGCTCAGCGACTGCTGCTTCAATTTTCTCTTTGTCTGAAGCAGCTAACGCATCACCTGCTTCGGTAATTTGTTTGCGAGTTGCATGTGCGATACCATCTGCTTGGTTACGTGCTTGAACAAGTTCTTCAAATTTACGGTCTGCATCAGCATTTGCTTCTGCATCACGCACCATTTGTTGAATTTCTTCATCAGATAAACCAGATGATGCTTGAATACGAATTTGTTGTTCTTTACCCGTATTTTTATCTTTTGCAGATACGTTGATTACACCGTTTGCATCAATATCAAATGTTACTTCGATTTGTGGCATACCACGCGGTGCAGGATTAATACCTTCTAGGTTGAATTGACCTAAAGATTTATTGTCTGATGCACGTTTACGTTCACCTTGAAGAACGTGAATGGTTACTGCACTTTGGTTATCTTCTGCTGTTGAGAACACTTGCGATTTTTTGGTTGGAATCGTTGTGTTTTTCTCAATTAAAGTGGTCATCACACCGCCCATGGTTTCGATACCAAGTGATAACGGAGTAACATCTAATAAAAGAACGTCTTTCACATCACCTTTTAATACACCACCTTGAACTGCCGCACCGATTGCTACCGCTTCATCAGGGTTAACATCTTTACGAGCTTCTTTACCAAAGAACTCAGCAACTTTTTGTTGTACAAGTGGCATACGAGTTTGTCCACCCACAAGAATAATATCGTGGATTTCACTTACGCTTTTACCTGCATCTTTTAATACAGCTTTCAAAGACTCAATTGAGCTTGCCACTAAATCTTCTACTAATGCTTCTAATTTTGCACGAGTGATATTTAATGCTAAGTGTTTAGGGCCTGTAGCATCTGCAGTGATGTACGGAAGGTTCACTTCAGTAGATTGAGCTGATGAAAGTTCAATTTTAGCTTTCTCTGCTGCTTCTTTTACGCGTTGTAATGCCATTGGGTCATTACGTAAATCGATGTTTTGTTCTTTTTTGAACTCATCAATAATGTAATCAATTACACGGTTATCGAAGTCTTCACCACCTAAGTGAGTGTTACCACCAGTTGCTAATACTTCGAAAGTTTGTTCGCCATCAAAGTTATCAATTTCGATGATTGAAATATCGAATGTACCACCACCTAAGTCGTAAACTGCGATCACTTGGTTCTCTTTGCTTGAACCTAAACCGAATGCTAACGCAGCCGCTGTTGGTTCATTGATGATACGTTTAACATCTAAACCTGCGATTTTACCTGCATCAATCGTTGCTTGACGTTGTGCATCGTTAAAGTATGCAGGAACAGTAATTACCGCTTCTGTTACAGATTCACCCAAGAAATCTTCTGCAGTTTTTTTCATTTTTTTCAATACTTCAGCAGAGATTTGTGGCGGCGCTAACTTATCGCCTTTTACATTTACCCACGCATCGCCGTTATCTGCACGCACGATTTCGAAAGGCATAATTTTAATATCGCGTTGAACTTCTTCGCTTTCAAAACGACGACCAATTAAACGTTTAATCGCAAACAATGTATTTTTCGGGTTGGTGATTGCTTGACGTTTTGCAGGCTGACCAACTAAGGTTTCATTATCTGTATAAGCAATAATTGAAGGGGTTGTACGTGCACCTTCTGCATTTTCAATTACGCGCGCTTTGTCGCCGTCCATTACTGCTACACAAGAGTTTGTTGTACCTAAGTCAATACCAATAATTTTTCCCATTTTGTACTCCTAGTAAAAATTTTAAAATTCGGGGTAATTTGTTACGAATTGTAAGATGTGGATATTCTTTCGCATTTCAAGAGAAAATTTTAAAAATTTTTTATTTCTTAAAGTGCGGTGATTTCCGTTCTTGTTTTTCAAGATAAGTCTCAAATAATGAACTTCAAGGGGAAAACAAAAATTTTCAGGCAAGAAAAAGGGATTTGTGATAAATTTGGCGAAAATTTTTACTTTAAAATAGGAAAGAAATAAATGAAAAAATCAAAAATTGCTGCAGGCGTAATCGTTGCTCTTGCTGCCGTTTGGTGTACAGGTGCATGGTTTACAGGGAAAAAAGCGGAAGAAGAATATTTACATCAACTCAACCAGTTAAATCAACTATTTGCCAAAACAGATGCATTAGAAGAAAGTAAAATTTTTTATAAAAATATAAAATTTGATAGAGGATTATTTGCGTCTCATATTCAAGATCAAATAGAAATCCACAAGGCAAATGAAACGATCATTATTCCTTTATCATCAATACTTTATCACGGGCCTTTGCCGCTTGATCGTGTGGCAAAACTGAATTTCGTTCCAACCATTTTCTCAAGCCAAACCTTGTTAGGAAAAAATGAAACAACTCAAGCACTCTTTGACATCACAAAATCAGAGAAACCGTTACAACTTAATTTCGCAATGAATTATGCCTTAAACGGTAATGCGGAATTAAAACTTACATCGGGGCAATATCACAATGAGCAATCTAAGGCTGACTTTGATTGGTCAAATGTCGTATTAAATGTTGATTTAGACAAAAATGAACCAAGCAATTATACACTATCTGTAGATGCATTTAATTCAAATGACCCAAATCATGCAGTTTCAATCGCTTCATCAATTAAAATAAAAGATCTTGTCGTACAAGGCTCGTTGCAAAGCACAAAATGGCCATTTATTTATAGTGGGAATATCAATAGTAAAATAGGCTATTTTGAGCAAAATACCGAATCTGCAGAGACTGGCGAAAAATTCTCTCTTATTCAGAAAAACAGCCAAGCAAATTTAACTACACAAGTTGAGGGTGATACAGTAAATATCATAAATAAAACAAATCTGGATGAATTACATATTAATGGCAATAACTTAGGTAAAGTGACCAACAATGTAGAATTCAACCATATTGATGGCAATGCTTTACAAGAACTTTTAAACATTTTAGTGGCAATAGGCAAGGCTGATTCAGATATGCCGTTACCTAAACCATTGGTGCAAAAATTACAACAAGCAGGCATGGTCATTGCGAATAATCAGCCTCAAATTAAATTAGCCCCTCTTTCTATTTCTGATGAAAAAGGCAAAGTGGCATTAGATCTGAACATTGCTTTAGTGCCAAACCCTAAATTTGATTTAATGCGCAGTGGCTTATACAAACAATTCAAAGATTTTTCGATCAATTTTGATGTGAATAAAGAAACTGCAATTTCATTATTATCTAAATTTACACCAGAAAATCAAAAACAAGATTTAGTTTACAGAATGGACGAATTAATTGCTGAAGACGAAGCAAATGGCATTATCGTAAACACCGATAAAACCGTCACATTAACGCTTGCTTTAGAGAATAACGAATTGAAACTAAATGGTAAGCCAATCCCAGAAGAACAGTTAAAAATGGTACTCTTTATGCTTGTGATGGGGGGATTTGGATGATAACAAAAACAGGGCGATAAATTATCGCCCTGTTTTGTATTTAATTAAAAGGTTTTCTCAAATAACACATTCACATTCTTCTGAGTGTAAGAATACATTTCTGGAATATTACTATCTTGTTTACGCCAGCTTAATTGGAGTTTTGGCGTAATCCCCCAAATATGCCAGTCACGTTTCCATAGGGATAAATTCACACCGTAAATTTTATCTTTTCGTTTTTTACCTACGGAAAGATCAAGCAAGCCTAACGGGGTTTGGTATGAACCCAAAGTTAATACATCTTTGTATTGCCTTTGCGTAAAAGATAAATTTAAACGAGAAGAAAAACCAAGCCATCCCCACTCTTGTCCCCAACCTAAACGTAAACTTTTAGTGTCTGAACTATATTGACGAACCTTCGTTCTTTCTGCCATAAAATCAGAACCGAGATAGAAAAACTGTTTTGGTGTTCTTGCCCAAAGTAAGGTTGCTGAAATTAGTTTGTTATTGCCGTTTTGTGATGTACTGTCGAGATAACGTTGTTTGGAAAATTCTCCCGCCGTAGAAATCTGCCAATTCGGGCTTAACCAACGAGAAAATTCTACCCTTGCCCCGTTAGACCAACGGTAACTTTCGCCACCATACCAACGTTTTTCATAAAAAGGTTTAATACGGAAATTTTGCTTCGTGGTTTTATGCGCATAGCCAACAAAAGTGCGGTTGGAAATATCATCAAATTCATGATTATCCCAATAACTCTTGCCCCCGAACGCATTACCCACTGTGAGGTAATGAGAACGCCATAAATTGAAATCTCTCGAAATATCCAGTGAATACGCCAATCCGTGTGCAGTTTGAGGCAACATTGATTCAGGGCGAGTAATTACCCCACCATTACGTAGAACTAAACGGCGTCCACTGCCGACATTATTCACATTGGTATCTCGCACATAGTTAAAAGAAAAATCCACATTCCAGCTATCACGTTCTTTTAAAGCCTCTAAATAAGCATCCATTAAACGCTTAACTTGAGGCGGTAAATTCCCTGCAGTTTGCGCTTTTTCAAATTGGTCTTTGGCAGCACCATCTTGTTTTTGATTGAATAAAGCGATAGCCAGTTCAATTCGCACAGGATTTAAATTTGGATTTTTGGCTAAAATTTCACGATATTTATCAATGGCTACAGTATAGTTTTCCGTTATCGCAGCCAATTTCCCTTCCGCAAAGCGTTCCATAATCGGGTCACGATTTGGAAAAGTGCGGTAAATTTCCAGCAATTTTTTAATCATTTCTGGATTGCGGGCATAAATGGCACGAGTTAATAATTCGTGGGTTAAAACTGGGTTTTGTTTAAGTTGCTCAAGGGTAATTTGAATTTGTTCGGCTTGTTCTGTACCTAAGTGCGGTAAATTTGGTTCTCGTTTTTCAGGTTTCGCAATATTAATTTTATTATCAAAGTCAGTATTTACTGGGATTTGACGAACATCTTGCACTAAGATTTCTGCCGAGGCAAAAATGGGAAAAAGAACGGTGAGAAATAGGAATGTTTTTTTCATTATGGTCAATATGTTATTTGAAGCGAACATTAGCTCATTATAAAAGAAGATAAAAATGGCGGACTAAAGTCCGCCGACAATGTGATAGCTAAATTATTATGGTTGTATTTGTCCGCCAAATACTGCTTCATAACTACTAATTTTTTTGCCATCAATACTACCTAAATCACCATTTGGTGAACGAGGGTTGCTATAAATAGTGGCTGTACCTGCCATATCAGAAAAACCGCTCTTACCATAAAATTCTAATTTAAACCGTCCATCAGTATCAGTGTTATAGATTGCATCGCCAGTAACCTTATAATCTTGATAAGTTATAAAGTCCTCTGGTTTATCAGTCTTAAGTTGAATTGTACGCCCTAATAGCTTACTACTCATTTCACCAGAGAAATCAAGTATTTTCGATCGCCCCGCTAAGAATTTACTAGAATCTATAGTTAGCTTTACTACACCATCATTTTTATTATAAGCAATTACCTCACCCTGAATATCTTTTACCATTGCCTTAACATTTCCTTCATATGCAAACTTACCATTGCCAATCCCCCCCAAACCAGGTCCATCAGATTGAGGTAAATATGCTCCCCCAAAATATAGTACATATTTTACATGCTCTTTGGATTCTCTTGCACGATTCCTTGGATCGGGATCAACCTCAGTCGTTGCCATTCCATAGCTAGCATATGGCAAATTGACTACATCATATGTCACTTCTGTATTGTTTATTGTTTTTTTCCCTTCATGAGAACCTAATTTATTCCCTGAAATTTCGTTTAAATCTAAAGTACCAGCCACTAAAGAATCAGACCCGACGATATTAATTCCAAAACGTTCATTAGAGCCTGATGGATTATTATCTGAAGCTGTATTATTTAAATCTAATGTACGCCACTTCGTTCCATTTGACGTTTTAGATGCTTCCTCATAATTATAGTCTTCAGGTGTTGCAAGCGTAATAGCTGGCGCATCTGATGAATTTTGCGGTTGAACGGGTGTTGGTTTTGCTGGCGAATTATCAGAATTAGAAAGACAAGCCGTTGCACCCAATGAAACTAAAATCGCAAGTGCGGTTGTTTTAAAGGTTGGTTTCATAATTTTTCCTTTGGAATAAATAAAAATAGAGGAATGTTTTTATTGAAAAGGAGAGGTTTTATAAATAAAAAATCTATTTACAAAAACACCAATAAAAACTTTCCGATTGTAAAAAAAAAAAAAAAAACGCAAGCGAAAACGATTAAAAATAAAAAATTTTTTATTTATTTATGACGATTTGGGCGAATTGATAAAATAGAGGGAAGAAGAAAAGTATTGTAGGGTGGGCTTCAGCCCACCTTTTTTATTCATTTTTGATGGTTATTGGTGGGCTAACGCCCACCCTACAACTATAAAGTGCGGTAAATTTTCGTTGCAGTTTAAGCTAAACGCTCTTCTAAATACCCTTCATAATCTGGCACGTCAATTTCGACATCTTGTTCAAATAAAACTGAAGTTAAAAGAAAATCTGCAGAGCTTTGATTAATCGCAACAGGGATATTCCACACTGTTGCAATACGCATGAGGGCCTTCACATCTGGATCATGTGGTGCGGCATTCATTGGATCCCAAAAGAAGATCATCATGTCGATTTTCTTTTCTGCGATTAATCCGCCAAGTTGCTGGTCGCCGCCCATTGGACCACTTAATAAAGATTGAATGCTTAAACCTGTTTCTCGTTCTAAGATATGCCCTGTCGTACCTGTTGCATAAAGTATATGAGGCTTAAGTGCATCTTTATGTTTTTGAGTCCAATTCAGTAAATTTTTTTTGCAGCTATCATGAGCCACAAGTGCAATACGTTTGTGTTGAGTGAGGGTTCGTGTGGTTGTATGCATTATTGATTCCTTTTGAAATAAGTTTGAAAAACTTTAAAACAAAGCCCTACAGAATGCAATGTTTTACTGATGATTTCGGTGAGCATAAAAAACACACGAAAAAATTACCGCACTTTCAAAAGATTACCGATTAACAAGCCCCTCAACAGGGAGATTTGATGAAAATTTACTATCTTTATCTCAAAAAATCTTCTAAAATTTACAAGATTTGTTAAATGTTTGTAAAAAGGCAAGCATTTCTGATATTCGTGTTTAGTGTTTACTAAACTAATGTTCACTTAATTAACAGATAAGGAAAACCTATGTCTGAGATTTTAAAAAATGACGTTGATCCAATCGAAACTCAAGATTGGTTACAATCATTAGATTCTTTGATTCGTGAAGAAGGCGTAGAGCGTGCACAATATATTATTGAGCAAGTTATCGGCCAAGCACGCACTAACGGTGTTTCATTACCGACAGGTGTAACGACCGATTATGTCAATACTATCCCTGCTTCTGAACAACCTGCTTACCCAGGTGATCATGTTATTGAGCGTCGTATTCGTTCTGCTGTGCGTTGGAATGCTATTGCTATGGTATTGCGTAGTCAGAAGAAAGATCTTGACTTAGGTGGTCATATCTCAACTTATCAAGCTGCAGCAACCATGTATGAAGTGTGCTATAACCACTTCTTCAAAGCCGCAACCGAGAAAAACGGTGGTGACTTAATTTTCTTCCAAGGCCATGCTGCTCCGGGTATGTATGCGCGTGCATTCTTAGAAGGTCGTTTAACTGAAGAACAAATGGATAACTTCCGTCAAGAAGCCTTTACCGATGGTTTATCTTCATATCCACACCCTAAATTAATGCCTGAATTCTGGCAATTCTCTACGGTTTCTATGGGGTTAGGCCCTGTGAACGCCATCTACCAAGCGCGTTTCTTGAAATACTTAGATAATCGTGGCTTAAAAGATACCAAAGATCAAAAAGTCTATGCTTTCTTAGGCGATGGTGAAATGGATGAAATTGAGTCTAAAGGTGCATTAACTTTTGCGGCTCGTGAGAAATTAGATAACTTAATCTTCACTATCAGCTGTAACTTACAACGTTTAGACGGCCCGGTTAATGGTAACGGTAAAATCGTTCAAGAATTAGAAGGATTATTTACTGGTGCTGGCTGGGAAGTCATTAAAGTTTTATGGGGCAGCGATTGGGATAAATTATTCGCTAAAGATACTTCAGGTAAATTAACTCAGTTAATGATGGAAGTGGTTGATGGGGATTATTTGACTTTCAAATCTAAAGATGGTGCTTATGTGCGTGAACATTTCTTCGGTCGTTATCCAGAAACCGCTGCATTAGTTGCAGATATGACTGATGATGAAATTTGGGCATTACGCCGTGGTGCACACGATAGCGAAAAATTATATGCAGCCTATGCAAAAGCACAAAATGCAACGAAACCAGTTGTAATTTTAGCGCATCAAGTTAAAGGTTATAAAATTCCTGAAGCGGAAAGTAAAAACACCGCTCACCAATCTAAAAAAATGTCTTACGAAAGCCTTAAAGGTTTCCGTGACTTCTTTGAATTACCATTAACCGATGAGCAAGTAGAAAAATTAGAATACATTAAATTTGCTGAAGGCACGCCTGAGTATGAGTACTTACATGGACACCGTAAAGCATTAAACGGTTATGTTCCTGCTCGTCGTACTAAATTTGATGTTGAATATAAAGTTCCTGCATTAGAAGAGTTTAAAGCATTATTAGAAGAACAACCTCGTGGTATTTCAACCACTATGGCGTTTACTCGTGCATTAAACATCTTATTAAAAGATAAAAACATTGGTAAAACTATCGTTCCAATGATTGCTGATGAAGCACGTACTTTCGGTATGGAAGGTTTATTCCGTCAAGTAGGTATTTATAACCCACATGGTCAAAACTATGTTCCTTCAGATCGTGATTTAGTGGCTTACTATCGTGAAGCAAAAGATGGTCAAGTTCTACAAGAAGGTATCAATGAATTAGGTGCAACCGCATCTTGGTTAGCAGCAGCGAACTCCTACTCTGTCAATAACCAACCAATGATTCCATTCTTCATTTACTATTCAATGTTTGGTTTCCAACGTGTGGGCGATATGATGTGGGCTGCAGGCGACCAATTAGCTCGTGGTTTCATGGTGGGTGGTACTTCTGGTCGTACAACCCTGAATGGTGAAGGTTTACAACACGAAGATGGCCATAGCCATATTCAAGCAGGTATCATTCCGAACTGTGTCACTTACGACCCATCATTTGCATTTGAAGTTGCTGTAATTATGCAAGACGGTATTAACCGCATGTACGGCGAAAAACAAGAAGATGTATTCTATTACATGACAACATTAAATGAAGTCATGGATCAGCCTGCAATGCCAGCTGGTGCGGAAGAAGGTATCCGTAAAGGTTTATATAAATTTGAAACAGTGGAAGGTAAAAAAGGCAAAGGTCACGTTCAGTTATTAGGTTCTGGTGCGATTATGCGTCACGTTCATGAAGCAGCACAAATTCTTGCAAATGACTACGGTGTGACTTCAGATGTATTTTCTGCACCGTCATTCAATGAATTAGCCCGTGAAGGTCACGATGCTGCACGTTGGAACTTATTACACCCAACAGAGACACAACGCGTGCCATACGTTGCTCAAGTATTAGCTGATTTACCAACCGTTGCTTCAACTGACTATGTTAAAGCATACGCAGATCAAATCCGTGCATTCGTACCAAGTCGTCATTATCATGTGTTAGGTACAGATGGTTTCGGTCGTTCAGACAGCCGTGCAAACTTACGTGAACACTTCGAAGTTGATGCACGTTATGTTGTGGTTGCTGCACTTTCTCAATTAGCGAAAGAAGGTACAGTATCTAACCAAGTTGTTGCAGATGCGATTGCGAAATTCGGTTTGAATGTAGATCGTATCAATCCGCTTTACGCGTAATTGATGAAAACTGCGGTCAAAAAACATCGTGTTTTATGACCGCACTTTAAAAGGAACAAAAAAATGTCAAAACAAATTCAAATTCCTGATATTGGTAGTGATGAAGTTACAGTAACAGAAGTCATGGTAAACGTAGGCGATACCATTTCTGTTGATCAATCTATCATTAACGTTGAAGGCGATAAAGCTTCAATGGAAGTACCTGCACCAGAAGCGGGTGTTGTTAAAGAGGTTTTAGTCAAAGTCGGTGATAAAGTCACAACTGGCACCCCAATGCTCGTATTAGAAGCTGCAAATACTGCGCCAGTAGCTGAAGCACCTGCTGCACCAGTAGCCGCTACTGCGCCAACTGCGTCGGCTGTTATTGAAGTAAACGTACCAGACATCGGTTCTGATGAAGTAAACGTTACTGAAATTATGGTTAAAGTGGGCGATAGCGTTGAAGTTGATCAATCAATCATCAATGTTGAAGGCGATAAAGCTTCAATGGAAGTTCCGGCACCAATCGCAGGTGTAGTAAAAGAAATTTTAATCAATGTCGGTGATAAAGTTTCAACTGGAAAACTCATCATGAAATTTGAAACTGCATCAGCTGCTCCAGTTGCTGCATCAGCACCAGCTCAAACAGCTGCGCCTGTAACAGCCACAACATCTGCAATTAAAGATGTGAATGTGCCAGATATTGGTGGCGATGAAGTCAATGTGACTGAAATTATGGTTGCCGTTGGTGATACTGTTTCAGAAGATCAATCATTAATTACCGTTGAAGGTGATAAAGCGTCAATGGAAGTTCCGGCTCCATTCGGCGGTGTAGTAAAAGAAATTCTCGTGAAATCAGGTGATAAAGTATCGACTGGTTCATTAATTATGCGCTTTGAAGTAGCTGGTGCAGTGCCAGCTGCAGAAACATCTGCTCCAGCGCCACAAGTTACATCACCTGCGCCGGCTGCACAACCTGCTCAATCTGGCAATGTATCTGGCTTAAGTCAAGAACAAGTGGTGGCAAGTGCTGGCTATGCGCATGCTACCCCAGTTATTCGTCGTTTAGCACGTGAATTTGGCGTAAACTTAGATAAAGTAAAAGGTACAGGTCGTAAAGGTCGTATCGTTAAAGAAGATATCGAAGCTTATGTGAAGACAGCGGTTAAAGCTTATGAAAACGGTGCAACAGCACAAGCTGCTAGCAACGGTGTAGCAAATGGCGCTGGCTTAGGCTTATTACCATGGCCAAAAGTTGATTTCAGTAAATTTGGCGAAATTGAAGAAGTTGAATTAAGTCGTATCAACAAAATTTCAGGTGCTAACTTACATCGTAACTGGGTCATGATTCCACATGTTACTCACTTCGATAAAGCAGATATCACGGATTTAGAAGCATTCCGTAAAGAACAAAATGCGTTAGCAGAAAAACAAAAACTCGGCGTAAAAATCACGCCAGTTGTGTTCATTATGAAAGCGGTGGCAAAAGCATTAGAAGCGTATCCACGTTTCAATAGCTCAATTACCGAAGATGCACAACGCCTGATCTTGAAAAAATACATTAACATCGGTGTGGCAGTAGATACACCAAACGGCTTAGTTGTGCCTGTGTTTAAAAATGTGAACAAAAAAGGCATTATCGAACTTTCTCGTGAGTTAATGGAAGTATCGAAAAAAGCACGTGAAGGTAAATTAACTGCTTCTGATATGCAAGGTGGCTGTTTCACCATTTCAAGTCTTGGTGGTATTGGTACAACTCACTTTGCACCAATCGTAAACGCGCCAGAAGTTGCCATCCTTGGTGTGTCTAAATCATCGATGGAACCAGTATGGAATGGTAAAGAATTTGCGCCACGCTTAATTCTACCAATGTCATTATCCTTCGACCACCGTGTAATCGATGGTGCAGATGGTGCACGATTCATCAGCTATATCGGCGCTGTATTAGCGGATTTACGCCGTTTGATTATGTAATAACGCCCCTTTCTTCTAATTAGAAGAAAGGGCGTTTTAGCAAATCCATTATGATCGCAAAAAGTGCGGTCAATTATTTAAACGTTTTTACGAGGTAAAAATGAGTAAAGAAATCAAAACCCAAGTAGTGGTACTTGGTGCAGGTCCGGCAGGTTACTCTGCAGCATTCCGTTGTGCGGATTTAGGCTTAGAAACTGTATTAGTTGAACGTTATTCAACCCTTGGTGGGGTATGTTTAAATGTAGGTTGTATTCCATCTAAAGCATTGTTACACGTAGCAAAAGTGATTGAAGAAGCAAAACACGCAAGTAAAAATGGTATTTACTTTGGCGAGCCACGAATTGATTTAGATGAGGTTCGTGCAGGTAAAGAAGCGGTTGTCGCTAAATTAACTGATGGTTTAGCGGGTATGGCAAAAGCACGCAAAGTTACTGTTGTTGAAGGATTAGCTGCATTTACTGATCCTAATACTTTAGTCGCACGTGATCGCGATGGCCATCCAACTACAATCAAATTTGATAATGCTATTATTGCAGCAGGTTCTCGCCCAATTGAATTACCATTTATTCCACATGAAGATCCGCGTATTTGGAACTCAACGGATGCACTTAAATTAAAAGAAGTACCTAAAAAACTTCTCATTATGGGTGGCGGTATCATCGGTTTAGAAATGGGTACGGTTTACCACGCATTAGGTTCAGAAATTGAAGTTGTGGAAATGTTCGACCAAGTTATCCCTGCAGCGGATAAAGATGTTGTTGCAATTTATACCAAACAAATCGAGAAAAAATTCAAGTTAATGCTTGAAACCAAAGTAACTGCAGTTGAAGCGAAAGATGACGGTATCTACGTTTCAATGGAAGGTAAAGCATGCAACGATACTAAACGTTATGATGCGGTTCTAGTTGCAATCGGTCGTGTACCAAATGGCAAATTGATTGATGCAGGTAAAGCTGGCGTTGAAGTTGATGATCGTGGTTTCATTCATGTTGATAAACAAATGCGTACAAACGTGCCACATATCTTTGCAATCGGTGATATCGTTGGCCAACCAATGTTAGCACACAAAGGTGTTCACGAAGGCCACGTTGCTGCAGAAGTCATTGCGGGACAAAAACACTACTTCGATCCTAAAGTTATTCCATCAATCGCTTATACTGAACCAGAAGTAGCTTGGGTAGGTAAAACTGAGAAAGAATGTAAACAAGAAGGTTTAAACTACGAAGTGGCCAAATTCCCTTGGGCAGCATCAGGTCGTGCGATTGCGTCTGAATGTTCAGAAGGTATGACGAAGTTAATCTTTGATAAAGATACACATCGCGTACTTGGCGGTGCAATCGTAGGTTCTAACGGTGGTGAATTATTAGGTGAAATCGGTCTTGCCATCGAGATGGGTTGCGACGCAGAAGATATCGCATTAACTATCCACGCACACCCAACGTTACACGAGTCTGTTGGTTTAGCCGCGGAAGTATTTGAAGGCTCAATCACTGACCTTCCAAATGCAAAAGCAAAGAAAAAATAATTTCTATTTAAGAAGTTTTAATTCATCTTAAATTGTAAATTCAAACTTAAATAAAAATCCCCAATAGGGGATTTTTATTTTCCTACCTTTTTATTTTTTTATGATAAGATACCGTCCTAAAAACGTTTATTTTTTTACCGCACTTTTGAGCATTATTTATGACTACACAACTTGATTTAATTAAATCTTCTATCAAATCAATTCCTAACTATCCAAAAGAAGGCATTATCTTCCGCGACATTACTACCCTTTTAGAAGTTCCAGCAGCTTTTAAAGCAACAATAGATCTTATTGTGGAACAATATCGCGATAAAGGAATTACCAAAGTGCTTGGAACTGAATCTCGTGGTTTTATTTTTGGTGCGCCTGTAGCTTTAGCCTTAGGTTTGCCTTTTGAATTAGTACGTAAACCTAAAAAATTACCACGTGAAACTATTTCTCAATCTTATCAATTAGAATATGGTCAAGATACTTTGGAAATGCACGTTGATGCAATTTCAGAAGGTGACAATGTTTTAATCATTGATGATTTATTAGCAACAGGTGGCACCGTTGAAGCGACGGTAAAATTAGTACAACGTTTAGGTGGAGCGGTAAAACACGCTGCATTTGTGATTAATTTACCTGAATTAGGTGGCGAAAAACGCTTAAATAATTTAGGCGTTGATTGCTATACACTCGTCAATTTTGAAGGTCATTAATTAAGGATTAGATGAGCTATCAAGTCTTAGCCAGAAAGTGGCGACCAAAAACATTTGCTGATGTCGTTGGGCAAGAACACATTATCACGGCATTAGCAAATGGATTAAAAGATAATCGACTACATCACGCCTATCTCTTTTCTGGCACGCGTGGTGTAGGAAAAACCTCTATTGCCAGATTATTTGCAAAAGGATTAAACTGTGTTCACGGGGTAACCGCAACACCTTGTGGCGAATGTGAAAATTGTAAAGCCATTGAGCAAGGCAATTTCATTGATTTAATTGAAATTGATGCGGCATCTCGCACAAAAGTTGAAGACACGCGTGAATTATTGGATAACGTGCAATATAAACCTGTTGTGGGAAGATTTAAGGTTTACTTAATCGATGAAGTCCATATGCTATCTCGTCATTCATTTAATGCGTTGCTCAAGACATTGGAAGAACCGCCAGAATATGTAAAATTCTTACTCGCGACAACGGATCCACAAAAATTACCTGTAACTATTCTTTCTCGCTGTTTACAATTTCATCTCAAAGCATTAGATGAAACCCAAATCTCCCAGCATCTTGCCCATATTTTGACGCAAGAAAATATTCCTTTTGAAGAGCCTGCATTAGTTAAACTTGCAAAAGCGGCGCAAGGAAGTATTCGTGATAGCTTAAGTTTAACGGATCAGGCCATTGCAATGGGCGACCGACAAGTTACAAATAGTGTTGTAAACAATATGTTAGGGTTGCTTGATGATAACTATTCTGTTGATATTTTATACGCCTTACACCAAGGCAATGGCGAACTCTTAATGCGAACACTGCAAAGAGTTGCAGATGCGGCAGGCGATTGGGACAAATTACTTGGCGAATGTGCAGAAAAATTACATCAAATTGCACTCATGCAACTTCTTCCACAAAAATCTTCAGATGACAATGAACATTTTTCATTTTTAGCCAAACATATCTCCCCAGAAGATGTTCAGTTTTTTTATCAAGTTATTGTTTCTGGTAGAAAAGATTTATCAAATGCGCCAAACCGTCGTATTGGTGCAGAAATGACATTATTGAGGGCATTGGCATTCCACCCAAAGTTCCTTACGGCAGTACCAAAGGCTAACACTACAATTACTCCACCACCATCAACGCCAAGTGCGGTTGAAAATACAGGTAATTATGTAGATGTTCCGGTACTGTCGCAAAGTATCAAATCTGCTTATTCTCAAGCAAAACCAAATAAAACGAGCATTCCAAATTTAGCAAGCCTTTCGGCTTTAGATGCGCTTGAACATTTAACACAACTGGAAAACCAAGAACGTCAAGTTCAAAAAGCTGAATCTGTAGCTGTAGTAAGTGAAACTTTACATCACATCCAAGAACTGGATGAAGAAAAATCCCATAAAAAAATGACCGCACTTCCCGTGCGAGAAATGACTGAGCCGAAGCCCAAGCACATAGAAAAGCCTATATCAGTACTAAATGCCGCACAGGCTCTACAAGAAAATACCACTGAAGAAAATTCAAGTGATGATAATGTAGAAATTGCTCAAGATGAGCAAGAAATCTTGAGTGCTGACACCTATCGTTGGGAATGGAGCAATCCAGAACTTGCTAAAGCCGATACAGGCGTTCGTCCTTCCGATATAAAACAGGCTATTTTGAAAGATATTACGCCTGAATTACGTTTAAAAATCATTACCCAAACTCAACAACAAGATGAGTGGGCAGATATAGTTGAACGTTCTGGCGTAACAGGATTTAGCAAAGAATTAGCGTTAAATTGTTTCTTACAAAGCAAAACTGATAATGAAATCAATCTTGGACTACATTCAGAAAAATCCCATTTACGCCAAGACAGAAGCATAAAAAATTTGGTTGAAGCTTTGAGTAAATTGCAAGGTAAAGATATTCGATTAACAATTAATATTGATGATAGCAATGTCACGACGCCAATTGAATATCGCCGTAATATTTATCAAGCATTGCGAGAAAAGGCTCAAAATGAGTTGCAAAAAGATAGTAAATTACAAATTCTGCTCAATGAGTTTGATGCAAAATTAGATATAGAGAGTATTCGACCAGTTTAAAAATATTGTGTTTTCCCCTCACAATTTCCCTATCAAATTTATAAAATCATCAGAATATTTTTATTAAGCTCTACCATTTTGTATGTTTTTAATCTAAAATTCGTCAATTTGTTTTTTAAGAGCCAAAAGGAGAGTAAAAATGAAACTGGTTGAAGTAAAACACCCACTTGTAAAACACAAACTAGGTGTGATGCGTGAAGCTGAAATTGATACGAAAAAATTCCGTGAACTGGCAACAGAAATCGGTAGCTTATTAACCTATGAAGCAACCTCTGATTTAGAAACTGAAAAAGTAACGATCAACGGTTGGAATGGCCCTGTAGAAATCGATCGAATTAAAGGTAAAAAAGTAACGGTTGTGCCAATTTTACGTGCAGGTTTAGGAATGATGGATGGTGTACTTGAACATGTACCAAGCGCACGTATCAGTGTAGTGGGTATCTACCGTAATGAAGAAACCCTTGAGCCAGTCCCTTATTTCCAAAAATTAGCCAGCGATTTAGAAGAACGTCTTGCAATTGTGGTGGATCCAATGCTTGCAACAGGCGGTTCTATGATTGCAACCCTCGATCTTTTAAAAGCAAAAGGTTGTAAACATATCAAAGTATTAGTATTAGTGGCTGCACCAGAAGGAATTAAAGCTCTTGAGGCTGCACATCCTGACATTGAACTTTACTGCGCTTCTATTGATAGCCATTTAAATGAACAAGGTTACATTATTCCGGGTCTTGGTGATGCGGGCGATAAAATTTTTGGGACAAAATAATCCCCAAAACAAGACGGCATTTAAGCCGTCTTTTTTCCGTGCGTGAAACACAAGAAAAACTGACCGCACTTTTTAAGTTAATTCAAACAGAGAGTTGAAACTAAATGACAAACCAAACTTCTTCTTTCCCTTCGGAAAATCAAAGCAAATTAAAACAATCTTTTGTTGGCCTACAAATGCTCTTCGTCGCATTTGGTGCGCTAGTACTCGTGCCATTAATTACAGGACTTGATTCCAATACGGCATTATTAACCGCAGGCGTTGGCACTCTACTCTTCCAATTTTGCACAAGCAAGCAAGTGCCTATTTTCTTGGCATCATCTTTTGCCTTTATTGCCCCTATTCAATATGGCGTACAAACTTGGGGAATTGCAACCACGATGGGCGGCTTAGCATTCACTGGGCTTGTCTATTTCGCCTTAAGTACGCTAGTAAAATTACGGGGAGCAGAAGCACTACAACGTTTTTTTCCGCCTGTAGTTGTAGGTCCTGTGATCATTATCATTGGTATGGGGCTTGCACCTGTGGCAGTTGATATGTCCTTAGGCAAAAACAGTGCTTATGCGTATAACGATGCAGTATTAGTTTCAATGGTAACACTTCTCACTACTTTATCTGTAGCAGTGTTTGCCAAAGGATTGATGAAACTCATCCCAATTATGTTTGGTATTACTGCGGGATATATTTTATGTTTATTCTTGGGTTTAATTAATTTCCAACCAGTTATTGATGCGCCTTGGTTTAGCTTACCAAAATTAACTGCACCTGAATTTAACCTAGAAGCCATTCTTTATATGTTACCAATTGCTATTGCCCCTGCCGTAGAACACGTGGGCGGCATTATGGCGATTAGCTCAGTAACAGGTAAAGATTTTCTAAAAAAACCGGGATTACACCACACTTTATTAGGCGATGGCGTCGCTACTGCTGCAGCTTCTTTAGTGGGCGGCCCGCCTAATACAACTTATGCGGAAGTTACTGGTGCTGTGATGCTAACACGCAACTTTAACCCAAATATTATGACTTGGGCTGCGGTTTGGGCTATTGCGATTTCATTCTGTGGAAAAGTAGGCGCATTCCTATCAACCATTCCAACGATTGTAATGGGTGGAATTATGATGCTTGTTTTCGGTTCAATCGCAGTCGTGGGCATGAGCACCTTAATTCGTGGCAAAGTTGATGTTACCGAAGCGCGTAATCTGTGTATTATTTCTGTCGTCATGACATTTGGTATCGGCAATATGTTTGTAGATGTGGGTAACGTATCACTAAAAGGTATCAGCTTGTGTGCGATTGTTGCTATCATCTTAAACCTTGTTTTACCGAAAGCAAAAAATGAAGTAGAATAATCCCCATTTCAAAGGGTTAAATTATCATTTAGCCCTTTCTTACTTAATCTGTAATACATAAACATTTGAATAAGCAGCTTCCCTTACCCATTCATCAAATTGATGATGCCACATTAGAAAACTTTTACGGCGATAATAATCTTTTATTGCTTGATTCTTTACGCAAAAATTCATCTGATTTAAAACAACCGTTTTTCTACATTTGGGGAGATAAAGGCTCTGGTAAAACCCATTTACTTAGAGCATTCAGTAACGAATATTTAATCAAACAGCGCACTGCGATCTATGTTCCTCTTAGCAAATCTCAATATTTTTCTACCGCAGTTCTGGAAAATTTAGAACAGCAAGAATTGGTATGCTTAGATGATTTACAAAGCGTCATAGGAAATGATGAATGGGAACTAGCTATTTTTGATCTGTTTAATCGAATTAAAGCAAGCGGAAAAACAATTTTACTTATTAGTTCAGATAAATCGCCTTCCGCACTTTCTGTAAAATTACCTGATTTAAACTCTCGCTTAACTTGGGGCGAAATTTATCAATTAAATTCCTTAACTGACGAGCAAAAAATTAGTGTACTGCAACATAACGCTTATCAACGAGGAATTCAATTACCCGATGAGACGGCTAATTTTTTACTTACACGACTAGCACGAGACATGCACACATTATTTGAAGCACTTGATCTACTAGATAAAGCATCATTGCAAGCACAACGAAATCTTACGATTCCTTTCGTCAAAGAAATTTTGAATCTCTAACAAAAAAGGCGCTAATGCGCCTTTTTAATTATCCACCTGATAATTTAACGGTAAACCCTTTTTGCTCTAACAATTGCTTGAGTAAATCACGCTTTTCACCTTGAATCTCAATAATGCCATTTTTAACTGATCCGCCACATCCGCAACGTTTTTTTAATTCAGCCGCTAATTTTTTCAAATCCTCGTCAGATAAATCTAAACCCGTTATAACCGATACGCCCGCACCTTTCCTACCACTCGTTTGTTTTTGGATACGTACAACGCCGTCTCCTTTTGGGCGAACTACAGAAGCCTTTTCCTCTTTAATTCGACCCACATCTGTTGAATACACTAAAACAGAATCTGACATCATAATTACCCAATAGATGCATTAATAGAACGAAGAACCTCTGCTGGATTATCAGCTTTAGTAATAGGACGCCCTATCACTAAATAATCTGAACCAGCACGAATCGCAGCTGTAGGTGTCATCACTCGTCTTTGATCACCAAAATCCGCTCCAATTGGACGAATACCTGGGGTCACCAATTTAAACTCTTCTCCACAAGCGTTACGTAAAATTTCAACCTCTTGCGGAGAGCAAACCACACCATCCAAACCTGCACGTTGGGTTAAATGAGCTAAGCGTAAAACTTGTTCCATTGGCGATGCATTAATCCCAATTTGTAATAAATCCAAATCTTCCATACTGGTTAATACCGTCACAGCAATAAGCAATGGCGCATCTTTCCCATAAGGTTCAAGAATTCTCTTAGCTTCTTCCATCATTCGTAGCCCACCGCTTGCGTGCAAATCTACCATCCATACACCCAAATCAGCTGCGGATCTGACCGCTCTTGCCACCGTATTTGGAATATCATGATATTTAAGATCTAAGAAAACATCGAAATTACGTTGATGTAATTGTTTTACAAAATTAATACCAAGTGTAGTAAACATTTCTTTACCCACTTTTAATCGGCACAAACTCGGATCAATTTGATCAACTAAAGCAAGAGCCTCTGCTTCTTTCTCATAGTCCAATGCCACAATAATTTTGCTTGTCATAATGTTACCTCACTGAGTATCAATTAATTATGTTCTTGACTTGAAACTGGTTTAATACTTTCCCATTGACGGCAAGATGGGCAATTCCACAATAGCTTATGGATTTGATAACCACAATTTGTACAACGATAGGCCGATGTTTGCTTAATTCTTTCACCAACCATTTTATGTAATAAAATTAGGCTTTCTTTTCCCCTTCCGTCTTCTGCATCATCAATTTGATACTGCATAAAACGATGGAAAATTAAAGTACTTGGCTTTTTCGTGAGTTGCTGATAAAGCTTAGCTTGAGCAGCAGACTTGCCATCTTTTTCTTCAATTAATTTGACCAAAGCTAGCTCTACTTCGTCATTATTAGTAATTTGGCCAGCACGAATTAAGAATAACTCAAAGTTATCTAACTGATTTAATTCTTCATAACAATGTTTTAAAGGTGACAAAATTTCACCAGTATAATCTGGATTTTGCTCTAAAACATGTTCTAGTATTTTTGCTGCTTGTTGATATTGACCTTCGAGCATTTCTAAATTTGCGAGTAATAAAGAAGCACGAACACAAGTAGGAGAAACTAACAAAGCTTTTTGTAAAAAACTGTGTTTTTCAACCGCACTTTCAGGCTCTAAACTTTGTGAATATTCACAATAACATTGCGCAAGTTCAATATTATTCTCTTGTGGTTGTATTTTAGCGAGTTTTTCAGCAATATTAACCGCTTTTTTCCATTCTTTAGTTTTTTGATAAATCACTAAAAGTTGCTGTAAAGCATTTTCTGCAAATTCAGGTTCATCCACTAGTAAAATATAAAGATTTTCAGCGCGGTCAAAAAAACCAACCACCATAAAATCTCGAGCAAGCTGCTGCTTTGCGAGTAATTTTTGCTCAAATGTATAATTAGGACTAAGGTCTAAAGCTTGGTGAATACGCAATGCACGATCAACTTCGCCTCTAGAGCGGAATAGATTGCCAAGTGTAAGCTCAGCTTCAAATTGGGAGTGGCTTTCGATTTCATTTTCGGTTTCTTGCTTCTGAAGCATGTCCAAAAACAAATCTACAGCTTTATCGGTTTGATTGGAAAGTAAGAAGTTTACCCCCGTAACATAATCTCGGGAGAGTTTATTACTAATGTCATCTTGATCTTTCTTTGCACTACGCTGCCCCATGTACCAACCATAGGCTGCAGCAATAGGCAATAGTAGAAAGAGTAATTCTAGCATCAGGCGACCTTATCGCGCACAGTAGTCAACTCGTTGATTTGCAAAGTTTGGCGCTTAACTTGACGAGCTAATGCCATATTTTTAAGTTTTAACTTAAGATAGAAAAAAGCGGTGATTAACCAGCCAAGAATTAAACCTAATCCAAATAAAATAGCAACAAGACTCGATAGTTGGAGCTGACTTTCCGCCACAATATAATTAAATGTAATAACTTGATCGTTATTTGCTCCAACGGTAATTGCAACCAACACGATAGCGATAAAAATCACAATACCTAAAATATATTTAATCATAACATTTCCTTAAAATATGGCTTTTCTAAATAATGGCAAACGTTGTAGTTGGAAAGGCATATTCGAACATTTTAATTTTATTAATAAATATCTACACGCTCTTTTAACTCTTTACCTGCTTTAAAGTGCGGTACAGATTTAGCTTCTAATTTAACAGAATCACCCGTTTTTGGATTACGCCCTAAACGAGGATTACGATAATGCAGTGAAAAACTTCCAAATCCTCTCAACTCAACACGATCGCCATTTTCAAGAGATTGAGAAATAAACTCCAAAATATCTTTTACCATATTTTCGATTTCTTTTACGGGTAAAGTCGGATGTTTCGCTAATAATTTTTCTATAAGTTCTGACTTAGTCATCGTCTTTTCTCCCTTAATATTATTCAAATTAAGATTTATTGCTAATACATTATTTCAATGTATTAGCAATAAGCCCTAAAAATAAGGCTGGACATGAGCCCAGCCTTATTACGTGAATTAATTATTCACCTTTAGCTGCTTTAAATGCTTCAGCCATTGCGTTTGGAATAGCAACTTCTTCTTGTTTGTTATTCACATTTGCAACTGCAGCAGCTTCTTCAGCTTGATCTTTTGCTTTCACTGATAAGTGAACGATACGAGATTTACGATCTACACCAGTGTATTTAGCTTCAACCACATCACCTGCAGCAACTTCATTTGTTAAATCAGCTGCACGGATATAACCTTCAACGCCGCCCGCTAATTCAACTTTAGCACCTTTTGCATCTGCTTCAACTACAGTTGCAGATACTACAGCGCCTTTTTTATTGATCGCTACGAAGTTATTGAATGGATCTTCTTCAAGTTGTTTGATACCTAAAGAGATACGCTCTTTCACTGCATCAACAGCTAATACTACTGCAGAAACTTCGTCACCTTTTTTGTAGTTACGAACTGCTTCTTCACCTGATACATTCCAAGAAATATCAGATAAGTGAACTAAACCATCGATACCACCTTCAAGACCGATGAAGATACCGAAATCAGTGATAGACTTGATTTTACCAGTTACTTTATCGCCTTTATTGTGAGTTTCAGCAAATTGAGTCCATGGGTTAGCTTTACATTGTTTTAAGCCTAAAGAAATACGACGACGTTCTTCATCAATTTCTAATACCATTACTTCTACAGTATCGCCTAAGCTAACAACTTTAGATGGGTGGATATTTTTGTTAGTCCAATCCATTTCAGAAACGTGAACTAAACCTTCAACGCCATCTAAGATCTCAACAAAACAACCATAGTCTGTTAAGTTAGTTACTTTACCAGTTAATTTACTGTTTACTGGGTGATTTTCGGCAATTGCAGCCCATGGATCTTGACCTAATTGTTTTAAGCCTAAAGATACACGAGTACGATCTTTATCAAATTTTAATACTTTAACAGTAACTTCATCGCCAACATTCACGATTTCGCTTGGATGTTTAACTCGTTTCCAAGCCATATCTGTGATATGTAATAAACCGTCAACACCACCAAGATCAACGAATGCACCGTACTCAGTTAAGTTTTTAACGATACCTTTAACTTCTGAACCTTCAACAAGATTTTCTAATACTTGTTCACGTTCTTGGCTGTTTTCAGATTCAATCACTGCACGACGAGAAACAACAACATTGTTACGTTTTTGATCTAATTTGATTACTTTGAATTCTAATTCTTTACCAAGTAAGTGATCTGCTTCACGCGCTGGACGAGTATCAACTAAAGAACCTGGTAAGAATGCACGAACACCGTTTAACTCAACTGTGAAGCCACCTTTCACTTTGCCGTTGATTAAACCGATAACGGTCGCTTTTTCTTCGTAAGCTTTTTCTAATTCAATCCAAGATTCGTGACGAACAGCTTTCTCACGAGAAAGTTTAGTTTCACCGAAACCATCTTCAACTGCATCTAATGCAACATTTACAGTATCGCCAACTTGGATTTCAAGTTCGCCTTGTGCATTTAAGAATTCAGCAACTGGGATTGCAGACTCAGATTTTAAACCTGCATCAACAAGCACAAAGCCTTTTTGGATAGCTACTACAGTACCGCTAACGATTGAACCTTGACGAGTTTCAAGGCCTTTTAATGATTCTTCAAAAAGTTGAGCAAAAGATTCTGACATATAAATAATCTTCTTAATTTAAGTTAATAACATCCACATTAAAATCCATAAAATGCGGGGTTGAGGATAAATGCTTATTCTTCCTTGAACAAACAGTTAAATCGAAACTGACACCTTTTCTTGAATATAAGCTAACGCCTGATCAATAACTTCACCAATACTCAACGTTGTGCTATCCAATAATAGAGCATCATCAGCCGGTTTTAGCGGCGCAACTTCACGATTTCTATCACGAAAATCACGCTCTTTTATCTCGGCTAAAATCTGCGCAAAGTTACCATTTATTCCTTTATTTTGCAACTGTTTATAGCGTCTTTTTGCACGTTCTTCAGCACTTGCATCTAAAAATAATTTTACTTGTGCATTTGGGAATACCACAGTCCCCATATCTCTACCATCCGCAATTAATCCATCATTTTTCGCAAAATCTTGCTGAAGTTGTAATAAAGCTGACCGCACTTGGGGAAACACAGCTACTTTAGAGGCAGCATCAGCGACTTCTTGAGTGCGAATTAAATGGCTTACATTCATGCTAGCAAGCAAAATATTCACCTCACCATTTTGAGGAATAAATTGAATATCTAAGTGACGAGCTAATTCAGCTAGCGCCGATTCATTTGTTAGATCAGTTTTACGTTGCAATGCTGCCAATGCAGTAACGCGATAAATCGCCCCACTATCCAACAGTGCATAACCCAACTTTTCAGCCAACGCATAACAAAGCGTTCCTTTCCCTGCACCACTAGGGCCATCAACAGTAATAATCGTTCCCATATAACTTATCCTCTACTTATCAAAAGCTGACGTATTAACTACAGTAGTCTATCAATCATCCCCAACACTAACGCCGAAGACTGTTTTGCGGCCAACGGTAAGAACTCTTCAAAAGACATACTCGCTTCGCCATCGCCTGCATCCGAAATAGCTCGAACTACCACAAAAGGCACATTAAAAGCATAGCAAACTTGTGCAATCGCAGTGGCCTCCATTTCAACCCCCACCACATTCGGGAAGTCTGCTTTTATTTGTGCAATTTTGTCTTCACTATTAATAAAACTATCGCCAGAGCAAATTAAACCACGTTTTACTGATTGTCCTTGCTTTTCTGCAATTTCTTGAGCGTGGTCAGCCAATTTTTTGTCGGATAAAAATGCCACGGGATTAGCGGGCAACTGCCCTTTTTCATAGCCAAAAGCTGTCACATCCGCATCGTGGTAGCGGGTTTCATCAGAAATCACAATATCCCCCACTTTCAAGCCTTTTGCTACCCCACCCGCAGAACCAGTATTGATCACAAAATCTGGCTTGGCTAATTGCAACAATGCCGTAGTGCCAATGGCAGCTGCCACTTTTCCAATACCAGATTGCAATAATGCAACATCTTTACCATTAATTTTGCCTTCAAAAATGACCGCACTTGCTACTCGAGTTTCGGTTATTTCTGTCATTAAATTTTTTAGAATTTCTACTTCTTGCGCCATTGCGCCAACAATTCCGATTTTCATCACTTTTGTTCCTGTTCTATTTTATTTACCAAAAAATCTAACACTGCCACGCTATAATCATCGTTATAAAGCGTACTCGCCGTGAGTACATATTTTCCCCCAATAACAACGTAAGGATAGGTAAACACACCATATTCTTCCGTCAATTCAATCGCATCTTGAATTTGTTCTTTTACTCTTTCTGAATTTTCAGCCTGAATAAATGACTGTTTATCTAGACCTTGTTCTTCCGCCCATTGTTGAATTTTATTTGTCGAAGACAATTCTGCATAACGGGATTTTTCTGAGGTTTCAAATAGCAAAACATGAGATAGTTCACCCGCACTTAGTGCCTGTAAGGTATAAAAAATGCGTGCGCTAAACTGACTATCCGCAGTTGCAATAGGATATTGTTCCAACACAACTTTATTTGTACGCATTTGACTATAAAGCTCTAAAATATCTTGCGCTGACGAACATACGCGGCAATCGTAATCAAAAAAGAATTGAATACGTATTTTTTTATCCGCTCTAGGCATTTGTTCAATAGGCTCTTGATAAGAAAAATAATCCCTCCCATCTTCAAAATGCATGACATCAGAAGATGGTAAGTGCGGTGGATTTTGAGTAGAAAATTCTTTTTGATTTACTTCGGCTAGAACCGATGATGTAAACCCAAATAAACCTAATACGAATAATCCATAAAATTTCAAAACATTACTCATCAATGGCTTCAATATATTCCACTAAAAGCTGTACATTTCGGTTACCACGAAACTCATTAACATCCAATTTATATGCAAATCTTGCCTGTTTAATTGAAAAATCGGGATACAATCTTGTGTCAATATTAAACGCAACCGCATCTAATAAAGGCCCGCCTTGTTTTGGCTCCACTAACATTTTGAGATGATTTTGATTTTGTCCAATTGCACGCTGATCTAAAATTTTGAATTCGCCATCAAAACAAGGCTCAGGAAAAGCTTGTCCCCAAGGGCCTGCTGATTTTATCAGCTCTGCCGTTTCAAGATTAAATTCATTTGAATTTAATTCGCCATCTGTCCAGATTACGCCTTGTAAATGTTCTTCATCAAGCCAATCGGCAACAGTTTGATTAAAAATATGTTGGAAATCGTCAAAGTGTTCTTCTCGAAGGCTTAATCCTGCAGCCATCGCATGGCCACCAAATTTTAAAATCATATTAGGATGTTGCGAATGAATACGCTCTAAAACATCACGCATATGCAAACCTTCGATAGAACGAGCAGAACCTTTCAAGATTCCCCCACCATCTTTCGCAAAGGCAATCACAGGACGGTGATATTGATCCTTAATCCGAGATGACACAATGCCTAATACGCCTTGATGCCAATCGGGCTGATAAAGTGTAATCCCTGAAGGTAACTCTTTAAAAAGTGCGGTGAGATTTTGGCAAATTTCTAACGCCTCAAGCTTCATGCCTGCTTCAATTTCTTTACGCATTTGGTTGAGTTGGTCAAGATCTAAAGCCAATTCTCTGGCTTTTAGCATATCGTCCGCCAGTAAAAGCTCTACCCCAATCGACATATTGTCTAAACGCCCTGCTGCGTTTAAACGAGGTCCGATACAAAAACCGAGATCACTTGAAGTAAACTGTTCAACATTACGGTTAGCCACTTCTGCTAATGCAACAATACCGGGACGACAACGCCGTGCACGAATCCGCATTAAGCCTTGATAAGCAAGGATACGATTATTTTGATCTAAAGGCACCACATCAGCGACAGTACCCAATGCCACTAGATCGAGCAAGTCAGTAAAATTGGGTTGTGTTTCTGCAGTAAAAATACCGAGTTCACGAAATTTTGCTCGTACGGCTAACATCAAATAAAACGCAACACCAACGCCCGCTAAAGATTTTGAAGGAAAACCACACTGGCTTAAATTAGGATTGACAATAGCATCAGCTGGCGGCAAAGTTTCGGGTGGTAAATGATGATCCGTCACTAAAACACGCACGCCTTTCTCTTTCAAAAATGCAACGCCTTCAAAAGATGAAACGCCGTTATCCACAGTCATTAACAGCTGAACACCCTTTTCAATAGCCATTTCAGCCACAGGAATACTCAAACCATAACCCTGTTCAAATCGATTTGGTACGAGATAATCCACATACGCAAAACCAAGTTGTCTTAAAGCCAGCACACTCAATGCTGTACTAGTTGCACCATCTACATCAAAATCCCCAACAATCACTATTTTTTGCTGTTGTTGGTAAGCTTCCACTAATAAATTTACGGCTTGCTCAATACCATATAGCAGATTTGGATTCAGCATTGATTTTAAAGTGCGGTCTAATTCTTCGGTGTTTTGAATATGGCGTGCGCGATAAAGGCGATCTAATAACGGATGGTTTGAAACAGAATTTCCAATTGGAATTTCACGGCGTTTGATAAGTTTTTTCACGGTGTATTTTGTTTTAATTTATCATATTCAAAGGGCATATAAGATATGCCCTTATAAATATGAATATCGCTAGAATTATTTTGTTGTTTCTTCAAGTGCGCTCAATAAATCAGCGGGTTTTAAATAACCGCCAATAAGCTCACCAGTTGAGGTAACAATACTTGGTGTGCCATTTACGCCAAATTGAGCCCCTAATTCATAATGTTTTTTCACAACATTTGGGGTTTTAACTTCTTTCGGTAAATTGCCTTTTTCTGCTTCATTTAAAGCAAAAACAGGATCTTTAGCCGTCCAAATCGCTTCCATTTGTTTTGCAGTTTGGTTATTCATGCCCGCACGAGGGAAAGCTAAATAACGCACGGTAATTCCAAGATCGTTATATTCTTTTAATTGCTGATGTAACAAATGGCAATAATGGCAAGTAATGTCCATAAATACCGTCACAACATGCTTTTCATTTTTAGCGGGGTAAACAATCATCTCGTTTTTATAAGAATTAAGTTTATCCACTAAAATTTTACCCGCTACATCAACAGGGCCATTATTTGTGAGCTCATAAAGTTTACCTTGGAAAGCATATTTTCCATCTTCCGTCACATAAAGTACGCCTTGATCTGTTACGGCAGTTTTGATACCTGAAATTGGCGAGGATTTCACATCAATATTGGATGCACCAAGAGACTGTAATTTGCTTTTAATCTTGGCATCGTTTGCCATTGCATTAGCCGCAGTCATGCACAAAAGTGCGGTAAAAATTTTCTTCATTTTTTGTTCCTAAATTAGCTTGAGTAAGAAAGTCTGAAATTATAGAGAGATTGCTAATTTCTGCAAGGTCAAACTATCCAAAAATCAGAAAATAGCATATAATTCCACACTTTATCACACAGTGAATTTATTATGTTTGAAATCAATCCTGTAAAAAATAAAATCACCGACTTAACCGACCGCACTTCGGTGCTTCGGGGGTATCTTTGACTTCGATGCCAAAGTTGAGCGTTTAGAAGAAGTCAATGCGGAATTAGAACAGCCAGATGTTTGGAATGATCCAGATAAAGCCCAAACGCTTGGTAAAGAACGCGTATCTTTAGAACAAGTTGTAAATACCATCAAAAATTTAGAACAAGGTTTAGAAGATGTTGATGGATTATTAGAGCTTGCCATCGAAGCAGAAGACGAAGACACCTTCAATGAAGCGGTAGCCGAATTAGATGAACTCGAACAACAACTCGAAAAATTAGAGTTCCGTCGAATGTTTAGTGGCGAACATGATGCTTGCGATTGCTATGTGGACTTACAAGCTGGTTCTGGCGGTACGGAAGCTCAAGATTGGACAGAAATGTTGCTCCGTATGTATCTCCGTTGGGCTGAAAGCAAAGGTTTTAAAACAGAACTGATGGAAGTATCTGACGGTGATGTAGCTGGATTGAAATCGGCAACGATTAAAGTGAGCGGTGAATATGCCTTTGGTTGGTTACGAACAGAAACGGGGATTCATCGTTTAGTGCGTAAAAGTCCATTTGATTCCAATAACCGTCGTCACACATCATTCAGCGCAGCATTTGTCTACCCTGAAATTGATGACGATATTGATATTGAAATCAATCCTGCTGATTTACGTATTGATGTTTATCGAGCATCGGGCGCTGGTGGACAGCACGTAAACAAAACTGAAAGTGCGGTGCGAATTACCCATATGCCAAGTGGCATAGTTGTGCAATGTCAAAATGACCGTTCACAGCACAAGAACAAAGATCAAGCGATGAAACAATTAAAAGCGAAATTGTATGAGCTTGAATTACAGAGGAAAAATGCGGATAAGCAAGCAATGGAAGATAATAAATCTGACATTGGTTGGGGAAGCCAAATTCGCTCTTACGTATTAGACGATTCACGCATTAAAGATTTGCGGACTGGCGTGGAAAACCGTAATACGCAAGCCGTATTAGACGGTGATTTAGATCGATTTATTGAAGCGAGTCTCAAAGCTGGATTATAAAATTTTTGCCTTCCCCTGCTCGCGGGGGAAGGTGGCGCGAAGTGACGGAAGGGGGAATATTTAACTTGCCCTACTCAACCATCAGCAACCACCCAAGTAAACAAAGAAAATGAAAATTTCTTATTAATTTATAAAAAAGGTAAACAACATGTCAGAACAAGAAGTTAAAGAATTAGATCTCAATGGCGAAATGCTCGTTCGTCGTGAAAAATTAGCAGCATTACGTACAAAAGGTAATGCATTTCCAAACAAATTTCGTCGTGATGCGCTCGCACGAGATTTGCACAATCAATATGATGCAGAAGATGGTGAAATCTTAAAAGAGAAAGGCGTTGAAGTACAAGTTGCGGGGCGTATTATGACTCGCCGTGCAATGGGTAAAGCAACTTTTATCACTATTCAAGATATGAGCGGTAAAATCCAGCTTTATGTTGCACGCGATAATTTGCCTGAAGGTGTTTATAAAGATGACGTTGGTACTTGGGATTTAGGTGACATCGTTGGCGTTAAAGGCACTTTATTTAAAACAAAAACCGATGAACTAACCGTTAAAACCACTGAAGTTCAACTTTTAACTAAAGCACTTCGCCCATTACCAGACAAATTCCATGGTTTAACCGACCAAGAAGTTCGTTATCGCCAACGTTATTTAGATTTAATTTCTAACGAAGAATCTCGCCGCACTTTTATTATTCGTTCTAAAGTTGTCGCGGGGATTCGTGAATATTTCATTTCTAAAGGCTTTATGGAAGTGGAAACGCCAATGTTACAAGTAATTCCAGGCGGTGCATCTGCGCGTCCTTTCGTGACCCATCACAATGCATTAGATGTGGATATGTATTTACGTATCGCACCTGAACTTTATTTAAAACGCCTAGTAGTGGGTGGCTTTGAACGAGTATTTGAATTAAACCGTAACTTCCGTAATGAAGGGGTTTCTGTTCGTCATAATCCAGAATTTACTATGCTTGAATACTATCAAGCCTATGCAGATTACCATGATTTAATGGATAACACCGAAGAACTTCTTCGTAAATTAGCGATTGATATTCTTGGTACTACTATTGTTAAATACGGTGAATACGAATTTGATTTTGGTAAACCATTCGAACGTATTACATTACACGATGCAACCATTAAATACGGAGCAGACAAAGGTATCGTAAAAGAAGATTTATATGACTTTGATCGTGCAAAAGCCACGGCTGAACGCTTAGGTATTGAAGTACAAAAATCTTGGGGTTTAGGCAGCATTGTCAATGCAATTTTTGAAGAAGTGGCTGAACATCACTTAATTCAACCAACATTCTTAATGGCTCATCCTGCGGAAATTTCTCCACTTGCACGTCGCAATGATGAAAATCCTGATGTAACAGATCGTTTTGAGCTCTTTATCGGTGGTCGTGAAATCGGTAATGGTTTCTCTGAATTAAATGATGCGGAAGACCAAAATGAACGTTTTGATGCACAAGTCGCTGCTAAAGAAGCGGGCGATGATGAAGCGATGTTTAAAGATGAAGACTTTGTTGTTGCATTAGAGCACGGCTTACCACCAACAGCTGGGGAAGGTTTAGGTATCGACCGTTTAGCGATGCTTTATGCAAATGCACCGTCAATTCGTGATGTGATCTTATTCCCTGCAATGCGTCAGAAATAATAAAGATACAAACAAAAGCCACCATTTGGTGGCTTTTTTATTTTAATAAAAAGAGAATTTTATATTCCCTTCTTATTGTTTAACGATTAACCATTAATAAATTTTTCGCCTAATTCAATATCTGCACGTAAAGTTGGCAACATATTTTCTAAAGCTTGTTGTTCAAAATTGCTTAATGGGCCAATTGGTAAAATTTCTTCTACACCTTCTTTGCCTAAACGAACTGGTTGAGAGAAGAAACGAGCATATTTACCATCACCTTCAACATAAGTACATTCAACAACTGTCTCGCCACTTAATCCTTTCACTAAAGAACGAGCAAAACGTGCTGCAGCTTGCGCCATTGAAAGCGTTGCAGAACCACCACCCGCTTTTGCATTGACCACTTCTGTACCTGCATTTTGGATACGTTTTGTTAATGGTTCGATTTCATCTTCATTCCATTTAGCATATTGAACTTGAGAAAGTAATGGAAGAATAGTCACACCTGAGTGACCACCAATAACAGGAACGCTTGTACGAGAAACATTTAAACCTTTTAATTCAGCCACAAAGGTTTCAGAACGTAACACGTCTAAAGTTGTTACACCAAATAATTTACGTTTGTCGTAAACACCTGCTTTTTTCAATACTTCGGCCGCAATCGCAACGGTAGTATTTACTGGGTTAGTGATGATACCAACACAAGCTTTCGGGCAAGTGACCGCGACTTTTTCAATTAAACCACGAACAATGCCTGCATTAATATTGAATAAATCTGAACGATCCATACCAGGTTTACGCGCAACACCAGCAGAAATTAATACAACATCCGCACCTTCAAGTGCAGGAGTTGGATCTTCACCAGAAAAACCTTTCACATTCACTGCAGTTGGAATATGGCTCACATCCACTGCAACACCTGGGGTAACAGGGGCAATATCATATAATGCTAAATCTGAACCAGCAGGCAACTGAAGTTTTAGTAATAACGCTAATGCTTGACCAATACCGCCTGCGGCGCCTAATACTGCAACTTTCATAAATACTCCTTATGTGTTAGTTAATTTAAGATGACCTGATTTTAAAATTTTCATCTCACAATTACAAACAGAGAAATATCATTCTATGATCTAGTTCACATTTCTGAGGTAATTTTTTCCTTCTCTTTGCTTTTATTCACATTCAAGTTGATGAAAATGAATTTTTATGCAATTCTTATGCAAATTTTTGACTATTGAAAAATAAAGATGACTGACAATTTAACTCGCGCTTTTAAAGAATTACTCAATCAAGAACGCTTTGGTTCTCAAAGTGAGATTGTCGATGCCTTAAAAAAACAAGGCTTTACAGGCATTAATCAATCAAAAATATCAAGAATGCTCACCAAATTTGGTGCTGTTCGCACCCGTAATACCAAAATGGAAATGGTCTATTGCTTACCAGGTGAATTGAGTGTTCCGAATACCAGTAGCCCATTAAAAAATCTTGTATTAGATGTTGATCACAATGCGATGTTAATCGTAATAAAAACGACGCCCGGTGCTGCTCAATTAATTGCACGATTACTTGATTCCATTGGAAAATCAGAAGGCATTTTAGGTACTATCGCAGGCGATGATACTATTTTTGTCACGCCCACAAACGATAAACCTATCGACGAATTATTGCAAAATATCCAACGTTTATTTGAAAACGCATTGTAATGAATATTCTATTAACGGGAGGAACAGGACTTATCGGCAAAGCACTTGTCGAACAACTCTGCTTACGCAATGAACAAGTGACGATCTTAACGCGCTCAAGTACACCGCACACTATCTCAAAGCAAAAAAACATCAAATTTATTACCGCACTTTCAGAACTCAATTTACAAGAACAGTTTGATGCCATCATCAATCTTGCTGGTGAGCCGATTTTTCATAAAGCTTGGTCGAAAAACCAGAAATCTATTTTACGAGAAAGTCGTTTAAGCCTCACTAGCCAACTGGTTAAATTCATTAATCAATATCAGCAACACCCTATTTTTATTTCAGGTTCAGCGACTGGGATTTACGGCGATCAAGACGAACAAAAAATTACCGAAACAAGCAAAACCGCAAAAACTTTCACCGCACAATTATGCCAAGATTGGGAAAATATTGCGCGACAAGCTGATGCAAGAGTTTGTTTGATTCGAACAGGCATGGTCTTTTCTAAAAAAGGAGGCGCACTTGCTCAAATGTTGCCTTTATACAAATGGGGACTTGGCGGCAAACTGGGCAATGGGGAGCAATATTTTCCCTGGATTGCTTTGGAAGATATGGTCAATGGCATTTTATTTTTACTCGATCATTCAAAGTGCCAAGGCTCATTTAACTTCACCGCCCCGAATCCCATAAAACAACATAAATTTAACCGCACTTTGGCTCGAATATTAAAGCGCCCTGCCTTTGCAAGCATTCCAAAATGGATATTACATTTCATTCTTGGCGAACGAGCAAATCTATTACTAGAAAGCCAAAATGTTGTGCCTGAAAAATTACTCAACGCAGGATTCCAATTTCAATATTCTGATTGCGAAAACTATCTGGAAGAGATTCTAAAAAATAAATAAAAAATCACCGCACTTTTTTAATGCGGTGATTTTTTATCAGATTAAATATCTCGCCTTATCGCAATTTATTGTTCATTATAAATTTCAAGATTAGATGCTTGTTTTTCACGTTTTTTCTTTGCACTATCGTTCCGTTGACTTGCGATTTTCTCTAAATATTCTGGCGTGATGTCGCCTGTAATATATTCGCCTGTGAACACTGAACAATCAAATCCTTGAATGGCTGGATTTTCTAATTGAACAGATTCAGTAAGTGCGGTCAGATCTTGGAAAATTAGTTTATCTACGCCAATCAAATGCGCAATTTCATCAACATCTCGACCGTAAGCGATCAGCTCATCGCGACTCGGCATATCAATACCATATACATTCGGATAACGAATTTCTGGAGCTGCAGAGGCGAAGTAAATTTTCTTCGCGCCAGCTGAGCGAGCCATTTCAACAATTTGCTCAGAGGTTGTACCGCGAACGATAGAATCGTCCACCAATAAGACGTTTTTATCTTTAAATTCAGCTTTAATGGTATTCAATTTGCGGCGAACAGAACTAATACGCTGTGCTTGTCCTGGCATAATAAAGGTACGGCCAACATAGCGATTTTTCACAAATCCTTGGCGATAAGGTTTCCCTAGTACATGAGCTATTTGTAACGCAATATCTGTGGAGGTTTCAGGAACGGGAATCACCACATCAATATTATCAATTTCATCCGCCCATTCTTTTGCAATTTTTTGTCCGAGTTTTTCGCCCATGTGAACACGCGCAGCATAAACAGAGACGCCATCAATCGTTGAATCTGGGCGTGCAAAATAAACATACTCAAAAATACAAGGATTTAGCACCGCACTTTCGGCGCATTGTTGCGAATAAAGCTCACCATCAAACGTCACATAAACGGCTTCACCTGGGGCAATATCACGAACAAAGTCAAAACCCACAATATCTAAAGCAACTGTTTCAGAGGCAAACATATACTCAGTTTTGCCATTTTCTTCGCGTTTACCCAACACCAAGGGACGAATACCAAAAGGATCACGAAACGCAACCATGCCATGCCCAATAATCATCGCTAAACAAGCATAAGCACCACGAACATCGTTATGAGTTTTACGAATGGCATAGAAAATATCTTGTGGGTCAAGGTGAGCTTGAGAAATATGATCGAGATGGTTGGCGAGAATATTAAGAAGAAGTTCGGAATCTGAATTCGTGTTAACATGGCGGCGAGCTGTTTTAAAGACTTTTTCTTTTAACTCGACTGAGTTAGTTAAGTTGCCGTTATGCACCAAAGTGACACCATAGGGAGAATTCACATAAAAAGGCTGCGCCTCTGAGACGCTAGAACTCCCCGCTGTAGGATAGCGAACATGCCCTAATCCAGCATTTCCTTGCAACCGTAGCATATGCTCTTGATGGAACACATCACTCACTAAACCATTAGCTTTACGTAAGCGAAAACGGTTTTCATCATCAACCGTCACTATGCCCGCAGCATCTTGCCCACGATGTTGCAAAAGAGTTAATGCTGCATAAATAGATTCATTAACCGGACTTTGGCTAACAATACCGACAATACCACACATTTTGTGTTCCTTATTGATTAAGCGTTGGAGTTAAAAAACTTGAACTCGCCTGAAGTTGTTGAAAGAACCATTCAATAATAAAACCAAAGTGCGGTATTAATTGTGATTCTTTCCACCAATCAGTTTGTTCAAAATTGGTAAAAGTATCCATAAAAAATAACAACGCAGCCACAATCAGCGCACCGCGCACTAAACCAAAAGCCGCACCTAACACACGATCTGTGCCACTTAAACCCGTCTTATCTACTAATTGACTAATCACATAATTTACTATGGCGCCCACGATTAAAGTCAGTACAAATAAAATCCCGATTGCGGTTCCATTACGAATATACATTGATTCAATTTGCGTAAGATAAGCGGCAAGATAAGGATAGAACTGGCTTGCTACAATAAATGCCACAACCCAGCTACCGAGTGAAAGCACTTCGCGCACAAAACCGCGTAATAAACTGACAAGAATGGAAAAAGCGATAATGCCAATAATAATGTAATCGATCATTAAAAAATCTCTCAATGAAAAACGGTCGTTTAAAACGACCGAGGTATTCTACAAAAATACAGCCCAAAAGAAAACGTTTGCGTAAACTAAATTTCCTGCCAAAAAGCACGTTCAAATTTGCTTTGAGCTTTCTTTAAGACTTCTGCTAAATGTTGGTATGTCGGTTGATCTTGCACAAAAGGCAAGGGTTCATGTCGTTGTTTTAAGCGTTCGCAAATATCATAAAACCATACCGCACTTTGATTTTCTAACGGCGTATTGGCACGCTTACCAAGCCAATAAAGACCTTGAAAAGGAATAAGCAAAGCAAAAAGTGCGGTCAAAATTGCAATAGAAAAGGCCATCAAATCATTTTTTGCATAAATCTGTTGCCACACCACTGCAAACACAGCAACAAAAGGCATAAATTTTTGTGCAAAACTCGTGGCTTTCATAATACGGTTTTCAGGGAAAATAATCCCTAACTTCGCCTCCAGTGGCCAAGTATTAAGATAAATTTGTCCCTGTTTAAAAATGGAAAAAAACGCCATAAAAACACCTTTAAAAAACAACCGCACTTATCATACCCCAGTTTGCCTGAAATTGTCACCTTGCTGAAAAAGTTTAATTTTTCAAAAAGTTCCATAAATCGTTATCTTTTTATGCGGGGATGAATTTATTTTGTTTGTCAAAAGGTGTATCCTATGCCAGATTTTTACAGTCCATCTACAAGGTGGATTTCCATTAACTTTAATCAAATATAGGGTTCCCATGTCAAAACTTGTTCTTATCCTTAACTGTGGTAGTTCTTCATTAAAATTTGCAATTCTTGATCCTGCAACAGGTGAAGAAAAATTATCTGGCTTAGCGGAAGCATTTTTCTTACCAGAAGCTCGTATCAAATGGAAACTCAATGGTGAGAAAGGTAACGCAGATTTAGGCGCAGGTGCAGCTCATACTGAAGCACTTAACTTTATCACGTCTAATATCATGACAGATGAGCTTAAAAACTCTATCGCGGCAATTGGTCACCGTATCGTACATGGTGGTGAAAAATACACCCAATCTGTTATCGTAACTGATGAAGTCGTTAAAGGTATTGAAGATGCTGCACAATTTGCGCCACTTCACAATCCAGCGCACTTAATCGGTATTCGCGAAGCATTCAACGCATTCCCGCACTTAAAAGATAAAAACGTGGTAGTTTTTGATACGGCATTCCACCAAACCATGCCTGAAGAAGCATTCCTTTATGCCCTTCCATACTCTTTATATAAAGAACATGGCGTTCGTCGCTACGGTGCACACGGTACTAGCCACTACTTCGTTTCTCGTGAAGTCGCTGAATATGTCGGTAAACCTGCAGATCAAGTCAATACTATTATTTGTCACTTAGGTAACGGTGGTTCTGTTTCTGTTGTGCGTAATGGTAAATGTATCGATACATCAATGGGCTTAACTCCGTTAGAAGGTTTAGTCATGGGTACTCGTTGTGGTGATATCGACCCTGCAATCGTATTCTACCTATACAAAACTTTAGGTATGTCTATGGAACAAATCGAAGAGACTTTAGTGAAAAAATCTGGTCTTTTAGGTTTAACTGAAGTAACGAGCGACTGCCGTTATGCTGAAGATAATTACGATGATGCATCTAAACCAGAAGCAAAACGCGCTTTAGATGTATATAGCTATCGTTTAGCGAAGTATATCGGTGCTTATATGGCTGTATTAGGTGATGATCACTTAGATGCGATTGCTTTCACTGGTGGTATTGGTGAGAACTCAGCACACGTTCGTGAATTAGCATTAAATCACTTAAAATTATTTGGTATTAAAGTGGATAACGAACGCAATCTTGCGGCACGTTTCGGTAAAGATGGCGTAATCACTACTGATGATTCCGCATTTAAAGCGATTGTTCTTCCAACTAACGAAGAATTAGTTATCGCACAAGATACCGCAAAACTTTGTTTCTAATTTAACAACAAGCTGCCGAATTTTTCGGCAGTTTTTATTTATAACATATACACATTAAGGTTTAACTATGTCTCGCACGATTATCCTTATCCCTGTAAGCACAGGCGTGGGTTTAACTAGCATTAGTCTGGGATTAATCCATTCTCTTGAACAAAAAGGCGCAAAAGTTGCTTTTATGAAACCTGTTTCTCAACCAAGCACAGGTGAAGATAAACTGGATCGTACAACCTCTATCATTCGTACCAGCACTAACCTTGAAACTTCTGAACCGTTTATGTTAAGCGTTGCGGAATCATTAATCGGTCAAAATCAATCAGATGTGTTGTTAGAAAAAATTGTGGCAAATCACCAACAATTAACTAAAAACAACGATATCGTTGTGGTTGAAGGTTTAATTCCAACAAGAAAACATGGTTACGCAAATAGCATCAACTATGAAATCGCACAAGCATTAGATGCGGAAATCGTACTAGTTGCAGCACCTGCAACTGAAACTCCAACCGAATTAAAAGATCGTGTAGAAGCAGCAGCCTCTTTATTTGGCGGTAAAAACAATCCGAATCTTTTAGGCGTAGTTGTAAACAAATTTAATGCACCCGTTGATGAATCTGGTCGTACACGCCCTGATCTTGCTGAAATTTTTGATTCATTCCAACACAGCCATGCTTGTGAAGCAGAAGTGAGCAAATTATTTGCAAATAGCTCAATCAAATTATTAGCTTGCGTGCCTTGGTCTGCAGATTTAATCGCAACACGTGCTATCGATTTAGTGAAATACTTAGGTGCATCAATTATCACTGAAGGAGATATTAACCGTCGTATCCGTGGTATCACTTTCTGTGCAAGAAGTTTGCCAAATATGGTTGAGCATTTCCGTGCAGGCAGCTTATTAGTCGCTTCAGCGGATCGTCCAGATGTACTTGTGGCAGCCGCTCTCGCAGCGTCAAATGGTATTGAAATCGGCGGTCTCTTATTAACTGGTGGTTACAAAATTGATGCTCAAATCAATAAACTTTGCCAACCAGCTTTTGAAAAAGCAAAATTGCCAATCTTCCGTATTGAAGGTAACACCTGGCAAACAGCATTAAATTTACAAAGCTTTAATCTTGAAGTGCCCGTTGATGACAAAGAACGTATTGAAAATATTAAACAATACATTAGCCAACACTTTAATGCTGACTTTATCAATAATTTAGTTGCAGATTCCAGCCGTTTACCTCGTTTATCCCCACCTGCATTCCGTTTCCAATTAACTGAACTTGCTCGTGCGGCGAAAAAACGTATTGTGCTTCCTGAAGGCGATGAACCTCGTACAATCAAAGCAGCCGTACTTTGTGCAGAACGTGGCATTGCGGAATGTGTACTTTTAGCAGATCCAGCATCAGTTCAACGTGTTGCAGAAGTACAAGGTGTTAAATTAGGTAAAGGCATTACAATCATTAACCCAGCAGATGTTCGTGAAAACTATGTTGATCGTTTAGTTGAATTACGTAAAGCGAAAGGTATGACCGAAACCGCAGCACGTGAACAATTAGAAGATACTGTAGTGCTTGGTACTATGATGTTAGAAGCAAATGAAGTAGATGGTTTGGTATCTGGAGCCGTTCACACCACTGCAAACACCATTCGCCCACCAATGCAAATCATCAAAACTGCACCTGGTAGTTCAATTGTTTCATCTATCTTCTTTATGTTATTACCAGATCAAGTGCTTGTTTATGGCGACTGCGCGGTAAACCCAGATCCAACTGCAGAACAACTTGCGGAAATCGCAATTCAATCTGCGGATTCTGCAAAAGCATTTGGTATTGATCCAAAAGTGGCGATGATTTCTTACTCAACGGGTACATCTGGTAGCGGTGCTGATGTAGAAAAAGTGAAAGAAGCAACCCGTATTGCGAAAGAAAAACGCCCTGATTTATTAATCGATGGCCCATTACAATATGATGCAGCTGTGATGGAAGACGTGGCTCGCTCTAAAGCACCAAATTCTCCGGTTGCAGGTAAAGCAACGGTATTCGTATTCCCTGACTTAAATACTGGTAACACCACTTACAAAGCAGTACAACGTTCTGCAGATTTAGTGTCTATCGGTCCAATGCTTCAAGGTATGCGCAAACCAGTCAATGACTTATCTCGTGGAGCATTAGTTGATGATATTGTGTACACAATTGCCTTAACCGCAATTCAAGCGACACAATAGTTCAAGTAAAAACATAAAAGAAAATACCGCACTTTGCCCTGGGCAGTAAAAGTGCGGTATTTTTTATAAAGTTTTTTACAAATCAACCAAAATCAAAATTGCGGCTTCACCGCCCCATTCTCTTGGCGCTTGATGTAATGCCCGTACTTTAGGATGTTGTACTAGCCAACGTGGAATTTGTTTTTTCAATGTAAAGGTGCCATAGCCCGTCATGATACTGGCACAATCCACATGCTCATTTTCACAAGCCAGTAAAAGTGCGGCTAATTCTTGCTTAGCTTGTTCACGGGTTAAACCGTGTAAATCTAAAAACAATTCTGGCGAAAAATCTCCACGACGAAGTTGTTTTAATAAATGGGAATCTTCCCCATCACGTAAATATTTCACAACACCATCATGCTCATTCAGTAACGGCTCATATTCATCAGAAAAATAGAACAATGTGTCTTCTTTCGCTCGTAATTCGTTCAATTCTATTTTTTTCTGATCGCGTTTTTGGCGAGGGGCAACAAAAGTATCTTGTTTAATTGGCTTAATACCTTTGGTTTCCGCACGGAATAAATCAAATTCGTCTTGCATTTTTTCTCATTAATTTCAAATTTTGCGTATCATATCATAGTTCTACATTCTCATCTGTGGTATAACTACGCCAAATTTTCATGCCGAATTTTATGCTAACTTTTCTACTCACTTTTATGGAGAAATGCGATGGAAACTTCACATAACCAAGAATTAGTTGCAACTATCTTGGAAGATAATGTTACAAACGAACTGCAAACCATCCAAGATTTTCTGCGTTGGACGTATAGCATTCTCAATCGATCTGATATTTACTTCGGGCAAGGGCACGATAATCCTTGGGATGAAAGCCTGCAACTCGTTTTAAGTGGCTTACATTTACCCATTGATTTACCTACCGAATTATTTAACAGTCGATTAACCCCATCTGAAAAAGAAACCTTAGTTCAACTTGTATTAACCCGAATCGAACAACGCGTACCGGTGGCATATTTAACAAATAGTGCTTGGTTCTGTGGTCACGAATTTTATGTCGATGAACGAACTATTATTCCGCGTTCTCCAATTAGTGCTTTAATTCAAGATCGCTTTGAAGATTTAATTTCACAAGAACCGAATCATATTCTCGATCTGTGCACAGGCAGTGGCTGTATTGCCATTGCTTGTGCTTATGCTTTCCCAAATGCGGAAGTAGATGCTGTCGATTTATCGGTTGATGCACTTAATGTCGCGGAGATCAATATTTCACGCCATCAATTAGAGCATCGCGTATACCCGATTCAATCCAACTTATTTGAAAATATTTTGGGTCAAAAATACGATCTTATCGTGACCAATCCACCTTATGTGGATAAAGAAGATCTTGCCGATATGCCGGAAGAATTCCATTTTGAACCAGAGTTAGCCTTGGGTTCTGGCCATGATGGCTTAAACATTACCAAACAAATTTTGAAACAAGCACCAGATTACTTAACCGAAAATGGCGTGTTGGTGTGTGAAGTGGGCAATAGTATGGTGAGCTTAATTGAGCAATATCCAGATGTACCATTTGAATGGGTAGAACTTAAAAATGGCGGGCTAGGCGTATTTGCTATTCAGCGTAAAGATTTAGTGAAATATCACGATCTGTTTTAATCTTTCAAGTGCGGTAAAATTTTACTATCAATTTCAACCGCACTTATAAAATTCATGGCGCGCGTTATTCAACGCGTGCTTTTCTTTTTTTATCATTTGACTCTATGAATTTACAAAAACTTTTACTTACTCGGCGTTTCTTTTCCACCCTTGCCTTTTTTTCTGTGCAAACGGTATTTCTGATTTATCTACAAAGTAAAGGATTAAGCAACAGCGAAATTGCCTTTTCCTTATCACTACTCTTTTTCTCAAACCAAGCCCTTTCCATTCTTGCTGGTATTTGGGGCGATCGCTATGGTTTAGCCAAAATGATGTTGCTCGGCTGTTTTTTAGATGTAATAGCTTATATTTTCTTTCTCGCAGCAGATAATTATTTATTGCTCCTTATTGCGACCACTTGTTTTGGTTTAGGTAGTTGCTTATTTGGAACCAATGCCAAAGCCTGCTTACTTGTGTTGGCTGGAGATGAATACAAAGAAAAAACGCGCTTGCAAGGGAAATATCTAAAAGTGACCTCCATGTCATCCATGTTTGCTCCGCTTTTAGTCATCCCATTTATTAAATACGAACATATCGACTTGCTCATTTGGGTCTGTTTTTCAATGGAAGCCGTATTATTCGCCTTAATGGTGAAGCCTTTCTATCAAATTCAAACCATACAAACATTGGTAAAATTTCGTTTCACACAAATCAAAGAAATTATTACAAAAGAATTTCTAATGGTGCATTTAATGCTATTTTTACCTCTTGCCATTGCGAGCTCTTTCTTTGTCATTTTCCCATTTTTATTTAACAATAAACTTGGCATGCCTGAACATTCGCCGATAGCATTATTTGGCAATGGCTTACTCACCGTGCTATTACAAAGCTATTTTTCAAGAAAAATTAATTTAACAATCAAACAAGCAGCATGGGTTGCGCCTCTGTTGGCTATTGGAATTATCGTGCCTTGGTTTATAACCTTACGTTATCTTTCCGTATTTTCAGCCTATGCCTATCTTGTCATTTTTACAGTCATTGAAGTATATGCCCTCACGGCGATGGCAAACTTATTAGTAAAATTTGATAATGGCACTAATCGTGGTTTTATTTTTGGCGCATCAAGATTGTTACTTTCTATCGCAACAGTGATCGTCATGAACTTGGTACCATATTTATTTTTATTGTAACAAGTGCATTAATCAAATATGCACAATACACCTTTATACATAAATAAATTGCACTTATTTACGATGTAAGTTAGACTGAGGAAGACTATAAATTCAAGAATAAGGAGATACCATGTCATTTTTATCTAAGACACTTGGTGGATTATCAAAAGCTTACTATACTCGACAATTTCTATTTGGTTTAATATTCTTTATATTTATAGTTGCTATAAGCTATAACGGATATAATCACACTGGGAAAATATCTATTCTTGTAACAAATGCAATCCTAGGATTAATCTGCTTATTATTATATCCTTATTCTCGATTCGTTTATGAAAGTATTATCGAATATATTTTAGGTGATAATGTTTTTTTCGTTAATGCACCTTTAATGCTTGTAACAAAACTAATCACAATGGCGATTTGTTTCATATTCTCAATTTTTATTGCACCAATTGGTTTAATATATCTTTATTTTTATCATTCAAAACAAGAAAAACTTCAAAATCAGAATGAACAATAAGAGTAAGAAAGGACGTTTAACGTCCTTTTCTCTATCACTTAATTTCAACAATTAATTTATCTAACGTCTAATTTCACGTTATCAAATAATTTTTTCACTGAATTGTTATCACGCAAACGCTCGGCTTTTTCCACGACGCTACGAGTTAAGTGCGGTGAAAAATATTCCATGAAATCATACATATAATTGCGTAAGAACGTGCTATGTTTAAATGCTATATTCGTCATACTCGGGCGGAATAAATGACTTGCATCAATCGCCACAAGATCTGTATCTGATGGCGTATGAGCCATAGATGCCATAATACCCACCCCTAAGCCTAAGCGCACATAAGTCTTAATGATATCGGCATCGGTAGCAGTAAAGACTATATTCGGTAAAATTCCTGCGCTATTAAATGCGTAATCTAAATCAGAAACACCTGTAAAACCAAAAGTGTAGGTCACAAGTGGATATTTGCCTAATTCCTCAATCGTCAATTCTTTCACTTTGGCAAGCGGATGTTCTGGCGTAACAACCACTGCGCGATTCCACCAATAGCATGGAATCTGAACCAAATCATCAAATAAATAAGGTGCTTCGGTAGTAATCGCCAAATCCACCTCTCCCGACATTAATGCATCATGAATTTGTGTTGGCGAACCTTGGTGAATATGCAAACTCACATCAGGATATTTTTTAGAAAAACGTTCAATCACGCTTGGCAGCATATAACGTGCCTGAGTATTTGTCGTCGCAATACGTAATACACCGTGATTTGGCTGAGTATATTCATCTGCAACGGCACGAATACCTTGTGCTTTAACAAGTAACTCGCGTGCAATAGAAATAATCTTTTTCCCTGCTGGTGTAATTGACTTTATATGCTTGCCATGACGCTCAAAAATTTCTAGACCTAATTCATCTTCCAGCAACCGCACTTGCTTACTAATTCCAGGCTGTGATGTATAAAGCGCATTAGCCGCCTCAGTTACATTTAAATTATGGTTAGCGATTTCAACAATATAGCGCAGTTGCTGCATTTTCATAAAAAAGTCCTTATTTTTTATAACGTTTGCTCAGTTCAGAATAACGTTTTACCGCTTTACGAATTTGTCCTGATTTTGGACGACGACGTGGCTGTGTGACATCTAATTTCGTTTCGGTTTCAGCCGGTAATCCCACCAGTTCACGCAAGTAATTGACGTTTTCAAGATCCATTTCTTCCCAGCCACCACGAGGTAAACCTTTCATCAGTTTGATATTTCCGTAACGAATACGAATCAAGCGGCTGACTTGGATCCCTTGTGATTCCCACAAACGGCGCACCTCACGATTACGTCCTTCCATCAAGGTTACGTCATACCATTGGTTAATACCCACACCACCTGTAAATTTAATTTCTTTAAAGTTGGCAGGGCCATCTTCAAGCTGAACGCCTTTGCGTAAACGCGCTAACATTGCATCATCCACTTGACCAAATACTCTCACCGAATATTCACGTTCCACTTCACGGCTTGGGTGCATTAAGCGATTTGCCAGCTCACCATCAGTGGTAAACAGCAACAAACCTGATGTATTAATATCTAAACGCCCCACCGCAATCCAACGAGAACCTGTTAAACGTGGCAAACGATCAAACACTGTGGCTCGCCCTTCTGGGTCGCTACGAGTACAAAGTTCACCTTCAGGTTTGTAATACATTAACACGCGGCAAATTTCTTTTTGTGCGTGGCTAAGATTAATGATTTGGCCATCAATACGCACTTTCACGCCAGAATGTACGTCAATGCGATCGCCTAAAGTCGCAATTTTACCCTCTACGCTCACTCTGCCTGCGGCAATCATTGTTTCAATTTCACGACGAGAGCCTTGCCCTGCACGCGCTAAAACTTTCTGTAATTTTTCGCCCTCTACTTTAGGTTGATTCGAGGCTTTTACAACAGGTTTCGCTTTTGGCTTAGCTAAAAATTTGTTGTCAGAATTAACCGCACTTTTTTTCGTATTTGCCGTTTCTACTCGTGTAGTACGCGATACTGAACGTCTATCATTTTTAGCCGAAAAATCACTTTTCTTTGCTGAATCTTTGGAAAAGTGCGGTTGTCTTTGAGTTTGTTTTTGACTAGGTTTCATTGTTTTCCTTAAATAATGGAAAGGTCGCTTTCACAAGCGTCTATAAGTTAAATAAAAGGAGCAGTACTTCCACTTCCTTCGCGCAAAATCACTGGTGATTCTTCCGTTAAATCCACCACTGTTGTAGGCTCTTGCCCTAAATATCCACCATGAATAATTAAATCGACTTGGTGCTCCAAACGATCTCGAATTTCCTCAGGATCAGATTGCGTAGTATGTTCTTCACCTGGCAACATTAACGAACAAGATAAAATCGGCTCACCTAAGGCTGAAAGTAAATCTAAAGCGATCTTATTATCTGGTACGCGTAAACCTATCGTTTTACGTTTTGATGTCATTAAACGGCGCGGTAATTCTTTCGTTGCAGTAAGAATAAAAGTATAACGCCCTGGCGTATTATTTTTAATCAAACGATACGCAGTATTGCTCACCGTTGCGTAAGTTGAAAGTTCCGACAAATCACTACACACCAACGTAAAATTATGTCCTTCAGGCAATTTACGAATCGCCACAATGCGATCCATTGCATGTTTATCGCCCATCATACAACCCAAGGCATATCCCGAATCCGTCGGATACACAATCACACCGCCTTTTTGTAAAATCTCTACGGCTTGATTAATCAAGCGCGCTTGTGGATTTTCAGGGTGGATATAGAAAAATTGGCTCATGTGTTTCTTCCTTAAAAAGTATGCGCTGATTATAGCAGTTTTGCGCTCACTTTATAATGGCGAGCATATAAAAATAAAGGCGTAGAGAGTCAATCTACGCCTTGTCAAACTAAAGTGCGGTTAATTTTTAGATGATTTTAATACCTTTCTCAAGGCTGCACCAATTTCAGCGAGACTTTTTACACAGGTCACACCTGCAGCCTCAAGTGCTGCAATTTTTTCTGCGGCAGTGCCTTTTCCCCCACTAATAATGGCCCCCGCATGTCCCATCCGTTTACCTTTTGGCGCAGTGATACCCGCAATATAGGCAACTACTGGTTTAGTGACGTTATCTTTTATGAAGGTTGCCGCTTCTTCCTCTGCGGAACCGCCGATCTCGCCAATCATCACAATGGCTTCAGTTTCGGGATCTTGCTGAAATCTTTCGAGAATATCAATAAAACTAGAGCCTGGAATGGGGTCTCCACCAATACCCACACAAGTCGATTGTCCAAAGCCTTCATCGGTGGTTTGTTTTACCGCTTCATACGTTAAAGTACCAGAACGAGAAACAATCCCCACTTTGCCTTTTTTATGTATGTGTCCCGGCATGATACCGATTTTACATTCATCAGGTGTAATTACTCCCGGGCAATTTGGCCCAATCATCACAACGCCTGTTTCATTTAATTTTTGTTTCACCTTAAGCATATCCAATGTAGGGATGCCCTCAGTTATGCAGACAATTAACTGAATCCCTGCATCAATGGCTTCAATTATGGCATCTTTACAAAATGGTGCTGGCACATAAATGACTGTCGCCGTAGCCCCCGTATTTTCGACAGCTTCACGAACCGTATTAAATACAGGCAAACCAAGATGCGTGGTTCCACCTTTATTTGGTGATACGCCACCGACTAATTGCGTTCCGTAGGCTAATGCTTGTTCAGAATGAAAAGTCCCTTGTCCACCAGTAAAACCTTGGCAAATCACTTTGGTATTTTTATCAATTAAAATCGCCATTAGTGTTCTCCTTTTGCTGCATTCACGGCTAATTCTGCGGCTTGTTGTAAGCTGTGTGCGGTAAGAATATTAACGTCGCTTTCCGCTAAAATTTGGCGACCGATTTCAGCATTGGTACCTTCTAATCGCACAACCACTGGCACTCCCACGCCCACTTCATTTACTGCAGCAATCACGCCTTCAGCAATCAAATCACAACGAACAATGCCACCAAAAATATTCACTAAAATCACCTTCACAGAAGGATCGGTTAAAATGATTTTGAATGCTTCAGCAACCCGCTCTTTCGTTGCACCACCACCAACATCAAGAAAATTCGCAGGCTTCCCACCATAGAGTTTCACAATATCCATCGTTCCCATTGCCAGCCCAGCCCCATTTACCATACAACCAATATCGCCCTCTAAAGCCACATAGTTTAACTGGAATTTTTCAGCTTCTGCTTCACGGGCATCATTTTGAGTTAAATCTTGCAGTGCAAAGAGATCTTTATGGCGAAATAAAGCGTTATCATCAACAGATATTTTGGCATCGAGACAAACCAAATTGCCTTGTTTAGTGAGAACAAGTGGATTGACTTCCACTAAAGATAAATCTTTTTCTAGAAACAACCGAGATAATCCCATAAAGATATCAGTAAACTGTTTGTTTTGCGTACCACTTAATCCTAATTTAAACGCCAATTCACGCCCTTGATAAGGCAATCCTCCAAATAAAGGATCAATGGTGACTTTGTGTAGTAAGTGCGGTGAGTTTTGCGCGACTTCTTCAATATTCATTCCACCCGCAGAGGAAGCAATAAACACCACTTTTTGAGAGGCGCGATCAACAACCGCACTTAAGTAAAATTCTTTATCAATATCGCAAGTTTCTTCAAAATAAATCTGATTTACTGGCTGACCCGATTTATCCGTTTGAAAAGTGACTAAACGTTGTCCCAGCCATTTTTCTGCAAAAGCTCTTGCTTCCTCTATATCGTGTACCAATTTAACGCCACCCGCTTTACCACGCCCCCCCGCATGAACTTGGCATTTCGCCGCCCACTTATCGCCTGAAAGTTGAGCTAGTACCAAATCTACTTCATCAACAGATTGACAGACTGCCCCATTTTTTACGGGCAATCCATAATGCTCAAATAGTTGTTTTGCTTGGTATTCGTGTAAATTCATTCGCGACGTCCTTTTTGGTTATGAAAACAATTCACTCAAGGTTTTAATGCTATATGTACCGTGATTTCTTCACGATCGTGATATAAATGTTTTGCTTGAATATCAAAATTTAAATTCTGCTCAGCCAACATAACAGCCAAGTTTTCTAAACATAATATAACTTCTTGATAACGTTTTTTCATGGGTAATTTTAAATTGAAGATCGTTTCTCGGCACCAACCATTTAACAACCATTTACCAATCAATAAAGAAATACGACTTGGTTGTTCCACCATATCACAGACTAACCAATCCACTTTTTTCCTTTTAGGAGGCTGAAATTTAAACCCATCTTCCGCGCAATGTTCAATACGCCCCGTATCATGCAAACTCGCCGCCATTTTTCCGTGATCAACTGCATAAACAAATAAACCTCGTTTGACCAATTGATACGTCCAACCGCCAGGGCAAGCCCCTAAATCAACGCCAATCATATTTTCATTTAAACGTTTATTCTCTTCTTTACGCGGAATAAAAGTCAAAATAGCTTCTTCTAGTTTTAACGTAGATCGACTCGGTGCATCTGCCGGAAATTTTAAACGAGGGATTCCCATAAAATGGGGAGAATGATTATCCACATAAGAATATCCCACATAACAGCAATTCGATTTTACAAAAAAACAATGTAAAAATTGACCGCTCTTTTGACTCGCCTCTGCCGAAAGCCAACCTTGTTTTTTCAATGCCTGACGTAAAGGCACGGTAAATTTACGACAAAAAGTGGAAAGCTCCTTTGCTTCATTTGTGTCTGCAGTTTCTACAAAAAGCTCGCTAGATTGAGCAAAATTAACTTGTTGTGATAATTCTTCAAACGCCACCACAATGGGACTAATACGATCAACGGGATCTAAATCTTCCAATAAATCGGAAATAACCATCATCTGACGAGCAAAAATCAAACGGTTAAAAGGAATTTCTCGGGCAAGGCGATCAGCCTCATCAGGTTGATAACATTCAAAAATGACATAGCCCGAATTATCTTGTACTCGTGTAAAACCAAATACACCTAAATTACTTGCTTGATCGGTGATTTCTGCGGCGACTTCTTTCTCAAAACCTGGGCGACAATATAATGCGAGTTTATTCATTTTCTTCTTGTTTAATTGAGTTAATAATCCACTGACGGAATGCTTGAATTTTTTGGTCATCAAGGCGATCAAGATGATTGACCACATAAAATGATTTTGGATCAGGTAAATTGGTTGGCAACACCACTTTTAATGAGCCATTTTCAATTTCTTGCAAGGCTAATAAACGATTAGCTAATACAATGCCTTGCCCATGAATCGCTGCCTGTAATGCCATAAATGTATGGCTAAATAACGGCCCTTGCTGAATATTTAAATCATCTAACTGTAAATGATTTGCCATCACTTGCCAATTATCACGTGTATGAATATGAATTAATGTGTGTTTTTTTAAATCTTCAGGCTGAATAATTGGATTTTTATCTAGTAATTCAGGCGACGCTAAAATCAATAAATTTTCTTCGCCAAGGCGATCCACTTGAAGATTCTGCCAATTTCCTAAACCATAATAAATAGCAAGATCAATTTCTTTATTTAACAAGCCTTCATCTTGATCCACGCCAGTTAAACGCACCTCAATTTGCGGGTAAAGCTGATTAAATTCACTTAAATGTGGCACGAGCCATTGGATACCAAAAGTTTGTGGCACGCTAATATTTAAATGCGGATCCGTTTTTAACGTTAACAATCGCTCTGTTGCTTCATTTAAGCGGCGCAGAATTTTGTTAATATCAACAAAATAAGCTTTTCCAAGCTCTGTTAATTCTAAGGAACGATTCTTTCGCTTAAATAATTCAATTCCTAAGAACTCTTCTAATAATTTAATTTGATGACTAACTGCCGCTTGTGTCACACAAAGCTCATCTGCCGCTTTAGTAAAACTTAAATGACGAGCAGCCGACTCAAAAGATTTTAGCGAATTCAATGGTGGCAAACGTTTATACATAAGTATTTCCATTCATAAAATTTTTGTCTATAATAGACAAGATTTAATTCGGATTAGTTTTTCTAATACTTCAAATAAAAAAACGTCATTTGTCCTTTCCTACCCTTTTTCCTTACAATACAACCATACTTAATGATTGGTAATTCCTTACTAGTTAATGAGTTTCGGACTTAAGTATGATGTTGTGTTTGCATATAGTTCGGGTAACCGAACTTGAGTAACAAATATGTTACTCATTTACTTCCTGTATATTATTAAACCGATTTGGTTAAACGCTGCTCTCATTGAGTGGCGTTTTTTTCATCCCGATTTTAGCATAACTATATCTTTATTTCCTGCCCTGTTTCCAAAATTTCATTATTCCTTTTTAATTGGCTAAAAATTGCATAATTTCGAGAATTTATTATTTAAATCACTTCTGGAATGGTGTAGATTAAACAGCATTTCATTCAAAAAAATAATATTAAGGAAGTAAAATGAAAGATTTAGACTGGAATAACCTTGGTTTTAGTTATATTAAAACAGATTACCGTTTCATTGCTCACTGGAAAGATGGCAAATGGGATGAAGGCAAACTCACAACAGACAATACCTTACATATTCACGAAGGTTCTACCGCACTTCACTACGGTCAACAATGCTTTGAAGGCTTAAAAGCTTATCGTTGCAAAGACGGCTCAATCAACTTATTCCGCCCACAAGAAAATGCAAAACGTATGCAACATACTTCAGATCGTTTACTCATGCCACAAGTGCCCACTGAATTATTTATCCGTGCATGTAAAGAAGTGGTGAAAGCGAACGAAGAATGGGTCGGACCTTACGGCTCTGGCGCAACCCTATACTTACGTCCATTCTTAATTGGCGTAGGTGAAAACATCGGTGTGAAAGCTGCGCCAGAATTTATTTTCTCTGTATTCTGCTGCCCAGTGGGTGCCTATTTCAAAGGTGGTTTAACTCCATCTAACTTTATTACCACTGAATACGATCGTGCTGCACCAATGGGAACCGGTGGCGTAAAAGTCGGTGGTAACTACGCTGCAAGCCTTCTGCCACATGTATTAGCGGCAGAACAAGGTACGCCAGAACGTAAATTCGCTGATGCGATTTATTTAGATCCAAAAACTCACACTAAAATTGAAGAAGTCGGTGCGGCAAACTTCTTTGGGATCACAAAAGATAATAAATTCATCACACCAAAATCAGAATCTATTTTACCAAGTATTACCAAATACTCTCTTTTACATATCGCAAAAGAGCGTTTAGGTATGGAAGCAATTGAAGGTGATGTTTATATCGATCAGCTAGATCAATTTGCTGAAGCTGGTGCTTGTGGTACTGCTGCAGTCATTTCACCTGTTGGCGGAATCCAACATAAAGGCAAATTCCATGTATTCTATTCTGAAACTGAAGTGGGTCCAGTAACACGTCGCCTTTATGAAGAACTCACAGGCATCCAATTCGGTGATGTCGAAGCCCCTGAAGGCTGGATTGTGAAAGTAGAATAATTTTTCCTGAAATAAAAAAGCGATAACTCTCCTAAAAGTTATCGCTCTATTTTTATGGAACGTAAATATGAAACATTAATTAGAACAAGTATCTTACACCAAGATGAGCTTGCCAATTTTGTTTAAAGTTATGCGTTGAAGAACGTTGTGCCTCGAAATAGAGTTGCGTATTTTTCGCTTTATTCATATAAGAGAGCCCAAAACCATAAACCCACCAACTCCCTTTATTACTGAATCTCTCAACTGCAACTTCATTAAATGTGTGTTGCATTTCACCTAAAAATTCTCTTTCATACATTAGCTTGACATAAGGATGTAGATTTTTTTCTTTGAAATAATCTATCCCCGCACGAAAACCAATTCTCCCCACTAAACTACGCATTCTTTCTGTTTTAACGCTTGCATCATGTGAGGTTTTAAATGAATAGCCATTCGTAGCGTGATAACTTAATTGTGCTTCTGGTTGGAAATAAATAACACGTTCAGCATTTTGGCTTAGGTTAAAACGTTTCCCCATTTCAGAAGAAAAAATGTATGTAGACGCCATGATGTTTGGAGATGTAATGTCTTTATTTGAATAATTAATTACATTATAGCCACCACGATATCTAATAGCTTTTGCCCAAAAATCCAAATACAGATCGTTTTCTTTGTTTAGCCAAGCAGAATATAAACCTAACTCTTTACCATAAATATGAATTTTTCCACCAAATGTGTTCAATCGTGCAGTTGAATTGATGTATCCAAATGAGAGCCCGTTGTAATTAATCCAATTTCCTCTTGCTTTAATCCAATCATAACCTGCTTTTAATCCACGATAACGATTTGTGTATCCTCTCACTTTCACAGTTTCTGTTCCGACATATTCGCCACCAAGAGATTTAACCCAAACATTTTGTTGTTTAACAATCTCTTTATTGAAATGAACCTCTCCCAAACGTTGATGTAAACTTTCAGTTAAAGTTAAATTAGATTGATAGATTAAATCATTCAACACCACTGCAGCCTGAGCCCATGAACTCAAAGTGGCTGGATAAAGATAGAAATCGTATTTATTGTCAGCCTTAATATCGACTATTTTAGAATCTGTAGATTCGCCTATGGAAAAACAGTAAGCCCCTTGTTCGGTACAGCGGACATTCAGTTTATAAATCGCTTTGTTATCTTTTTTATCGCCTCTATTTTCAACAAGTTTAAGGTATTCCTTTCCTGTTGTTTTCGCAGTCGCTTTATCTTTATCTTCATATTCAATAATATGCGTCCCTTCGCTGCCTTTTCGGGTAATCAGCTTGTCCGATTCGCCTTTGACGATGTCGCCGTACATTTTGAACACGCCGCCGTCGCCCTTGAGATTGCTCACGGACACTTTGACGAATTTATTGTTGTCGCTAAATTCGACCTGCGCGTCTTCCGACAAATCCAACTCTTTCAGCATCGAATCATTGGTAACCGTCCAGCGCGCGCCGTTGCTCATTTTGAGGTTGACGGTGTTTTTTGTTTTGTCGTCGATTGCGCTGTCTTTAATCCAACCGTTTTCATCGAAGAACTCTTCAGATCTTTTGATTTCTTCTTCGAGTACCGCAACCGCTTCTATGTCTTCTTTTAGACGTTCTATTTGCCTTTTTCTGTTCTGAATTCTGTGCTCTAGCAATGCTACTTTTTTTTCTAGTTCTTTTCTCTTTTCATTTTCACCTGATTCAGCCAATTCTTTCTTTAGTTTATCCAATTCTTTATTTTCTTCATCCAATTTTTTATTTACGTTATCCAAAGATTTTTTTCTTTGTGGCAATGCTTTCTGCCTAGAATTCAGCAGTTTCTTTTTCTTTTCAATCGACTCTGTATCGGGGGCTAATTCATATCCGTCCGCATCCACGGTTAAGGCAAACATATCTTTCCCTTTGGCAAAGCTCCTTTTCCCGATATGGGCTTCCCCTTCAAAATAAGAATCTTTGTTGGCGAGGTTTACGCTCACGCTGCCGCCGTTGTAGGCGAAAATATCGCCTTTGATTTTGACAACCTTGTCTTCCCCACCGACAACCTCGACTTTGCTGTATTTCCCGTCAATCGCAAACGCGCTGCCTATGCTTTTCGGTCTGCCTTGCCCGTCATAAACCGGCGTTGCAACGATATCGACATTCCCACGGAAAATCGCTTCCATTTTGGAGCCTTGCGGAATCTGCTTCTTATTGCCTCTGCTGTTGCTTGAATAGAAGCCAAAACCGTTGTTTTCCGCCTCGTCCTGTCCGTTCCTATCGATTTTAATATTCACATCGCCCTTGAACTCCATCGTGGTGATGCTTGGAAAATCAGGGTTGGGTTTGGTGCTACTATAGTGGTTGGCGGTAATGCCCTGTCCTCTATCTTTTCCTGATTTGATGTTGATATTCAGCGTCGAGCCTTCTTCGGAGACAAAATGATAGTTCCCCATTTTTTCACCATTATTAAACAATAGGATACCGTCGTTACTAGAGTTGGCATTTAAGTCCGCATCTACATTGATGGTGTTGCGCCCTTTAAAGGTAAGCGTCGCCGGCGCCAAGCTTGCGGATTCACTCTTATCATCAGACAAAATGCCGACATTCGCGTTATGGGCGGCTATGGTTACGTTTTCAAAAGTAACCTTGTTTTCGCCCTCATAGCTTTGATCCACCAAGATCACCGCGCCGATATGACGCGACCCCAATGTGTACCTGTAACTGTTTTTATTTATATTTCCTCCAATCGAGTTATTGTCAATCGTCGGCGGGGCATCGGCAGAGCCGTCTGCCAATTTGCCTTTTATCGTAATGTTGTTCGTACCGCCGTTGGCGGCAATGATGAGGGAATTTAAGGGTTTGTCTTTGGTAGCGGCATCGTAGGTATATTCTATTGTATCCCCTGTTTGTGAATGTACTAAGGTATAGCCCGACTCTTCAATGACTTTTCCTTGTGCAACTAAAGGAATTAAAAGAATAAATAAGATTTTTCGATTTCTCATAAGAAGGGAATTTTTACAATGTTTCATTATTTTTTACTTAAAGATGAAATTTTTTCAGGTGGAATAGAATTACCTTACCCTGATTATTAATCATCAAAGACTCCATAAAATTTTGGATAAAAATTGTCTAAATGATATACTTCAAGGAAATTTTTACCATAAACAAGTAATATTAAAAACTAACCTAACAATGTGTAAAACCGCACTTTAAGGAAATAAAATGGAAGTCTACGATAAAATTCGCGTAATGAGAGAAATCAATCAATGGTCGCAAGAAGAAATGGCGGAGAAGCTTTCAATGTCACCGAATGGATATGCCAAAATTGAGCGTGGACAAAGCAGCATTAATTTAGATAAATTACAGCAAATTGCGAATGTGTTTAATATTGATATGGGCGAGTTGATTACTGCCCAAGATAAATCATTTTTCTTTAGTATTGGTGATCACACAAATAATAATAGTTATTTTGGTGTAAGTAATATTCTTGCAGCAGAAAATAAAAAATTAAATAGTTTACTGGCAATGAAAGATACCTTATTAGCTCAAAAAGACGATGAAATTAAGGCATTAAAAGAGATTATTGAGCTATTAAAATCAAAATAAAATTATGAAATTTTATTGATAGCCGCAATAAGTGCGAAAACTAAAAAATCTAAATAATAAAAGCCTATCTACAATGTAAAATAGGCTTCTTTATAACCGCACTTTTTATTGATTTAGTCCCCATTGACGAGAATCTTTATCAAATTTAACACCTGAATGAGAACCTTCTGCGCCGTTAAAATACACATCCTTATTTGCGCAAGCTGAAATAATCAATGCGCCTGCGATAATGAATAACCATTTTTTCATAAGTAAACCTTTTTGCTAAATTAAAAAACCTGTGAATTGTAGCACAACGACGCCACATCCCAACGAAATATTTTGCTTTCCTTACCATCATTAACACCTCTCGCCAAAGCCAAGCTTCTCTTCTTTGCTGATAAATTTGACTTATTGAACTATTAAAAAACGTAAGAAATTTAAACCGCACTTTAAATAAAATAAAAAATTTCTTATTTCCCCTTGATCGCTATAAATTTATGTATATAATGAATCCTGTTTTAGATACTAGATAGTAATTTAATAGTAATGAAACTTGGCTAGTGCATTCCCCCACTCCTTCGCACTAGCCATTTTTTTTGGAATTTTGTACCATATCTCAACTTTTTCCAATTAACGATCAATTATGAATAATCTCGAACTTGAACAACTCATTAATCAAAAACTTTCTTCCGATAAAATCAATGACTATGCGCCCAACGGCTTACAAGTCGAAGGTAAAACAGAAATCAAAAAAATCATTACTGGCGTAACGGCGAGTCAGGCTCTAATTGATTACGCAATCAGTCAAAACGCCGATGCGATTTTGGTTCATCACGGCTATTTTTGGAAAAGTGAAAACCCTTGTATTCGAGGAATGAAAGGCAAGCGAATTAAAGCCCTTTTAGTGAACGACATTAATTTATATGGCTATCATTTGCCATTAGATGTGCACCCAGAATTAGGCAACAATGCGCAATTATCCAAACTGCTCGACATTGAAAATTTACAACCATTAGAAAAAGGCTCTGTGAGTATCCCTGTTTGGGGCGAATTAAAAGAACCTATTACAGGTAAAGACTTTGCAGAAAAAATAGAAAAAGTGTTAAATCGAAAACCATTAATTTGCATTGAAAACGGACCGCACTTAATCCGAAAAATTGGCATCTGTACCGGTGGCGGACAAGGTTATATTGATCTTGCGGCAGAACAAGGCTGCGACGCATTTATTACTGGTGAAGTGTCAGAACAAACGATTCATTCTGCCCGTGAGCAAGGATTACATTTCTTCTCTGCCGGCCATCACGCAACAGAACGATATGGCATCAAGGCATTAGGCGAATGGTTGGCAAAAGAATATGGCTTTGATGTAGAATTTAAAGATATAGATAATCCAGCATAAAATACAAAAGTGCGGTAAAAATATTTATTTTTTTCCGCACTTTTATCTTCTGAAATTATCGTTTAAACATTCCGCCTAAACCACCAAGACCGCCTAAGCCTCCGCCCATTAAGCCTTGCATTCCACGCATCATTTTAGCCATGCCGCCTTTACGCATTTTCTTCATCATACGTTGCATTTCATCGAATTGTTTAAGTAATTTATTAACATCTTGCACTTGAGTGCCAGAACCTAATGCAATACGACGACGGCGAGATCCTTTGATAATATCTGGATTGGCGCGTTCTTTTAAGGTCATGGAATTAATGATCGCTTCCATTTTGATAAACATTTTGTCATCTACTTGATTTTTAACATGATCAGGCAAATTTTTGGCACCCGGTAATTTCTCAAGCATAGACATCATTCCGCCCATTTTTTTCATTTCAATAAGCTGCTCGCGGAAATCATCTAAAGTGAAATCATCGCCTTTCTTGAATTTCTGTGCCATTTTTTCTGCTTTTTCACGGTCAACAGAACGTTCAAGATCTTCGATAAGGGAAAGTACATCGCCCATGCCCAAAATACGGGAAGCGACACGATCGGGATGGAAAGGCTCAAGTGCTTCTGTGTTCTCACCCACACCCAAGAATTTGATTGGTTTACCTGTGATTTGGCGAATCGATAACGCTGCACCACCGCGCGCATCACCGTCCACTTTCGTCAAAATAACCCCTGTAAGCGGCAATGCTTCATTAAAGGCTTTTGCTGTATTTGCCGCATCTTGACCAGTCATCGCATCAACAGTGAAAAGAGTTTCGATTGGATTTAATGCTGCATGGACTTGCTTGATTTCATCCATCATTTCCGTATCAACGTGTAGGCGACCCGCCGTATCCACAATCAACACATCATAGAATTTCAGTTTTGCATCAGCAAGCGCCGCTTTAGCAATATCAACTGGATTTTGTTTGACATCCGATGGGAAAAAATCCACGCCAACGGATTGAGCCAAGGTTTCAAGTTGCTTAATCGCAGCTGGGCGATATACGTCGGCAGACACCACTAACACTTTCTTTTTATGGCGTTCACGCAAGAATTTTGCCAATTTACCTACGCTGGTGGTTTTACCCGCCCCTTGTAAACCTGCCATTAAGATAACTGCAGGTGGTTGGGTTGCAAGGTTTAAACTCTCATTCGCTTCGCCCATGGCTTTTTCAAGCTCACGCTGAACGATTTTTAAGAACTCTTGCCCCGGCGTTAAACTTTTATTGACTTCTTCCCCAAGCGCACTTTCTTTTACTTTTGCGATAAATTCACGCACCACAGGTAAAGCAACATCTGCTTCAAGTAATGCCATACGCACTTCGCGTAAGGTTTCTTTAATATTATCTTCCGTTAAACGGCCTTTTCCTGTGATATTACGTAAAGTTTTGGAAAGGCGATCCGATAAATTCTCAAACATGGCTAACAATCCTGTTTTTCTTAAAAAATTGCGCTGATTATACCGAAATTTAGGCGTTTTTCATCATTTCAAATGAAAATGGCTTTTTGAATAGGCGATTTCATAAAGAAAGCATAGGAGATAAGGAAAAAGAATGATTATTTAGCCAATTTCGGGTATCATTCTGCTCACTCTTGGCTATTTTAGTAGCCATTTGATTTAGCAAAATTAAATAACAGGTAAAAAGTGCGGTGAAAATGACCGCACTTTTTGTTGATTAACGAACAAAAGGATTTTCCCTTGGACAGTATTCCCCTTAGTACTTTATTTATTATTCTCATTATCTGTTTAGTGTTATCTGCCTATTTTTCCGGCTCAGAAACCGGACTACTCTCTCTCAATAAATATCGTCTTCGTTTTCTATCTGAACAAGGCAATAAAGGCGCACAAAAAGCAGAAAAACTGCTAGAAAAGCCTGATACCTTGTTAAGCTTTATTCTTATTTTTAATAACCTTGTGAATATCAGCGCATCGGCAATTGCGACCATGATTGGTATGCGTTTATACGGTGATGCCGGCGTGGCGATTGCAACGGGTTTGCTCACTTTCGTGATGCTTGTCTTTTCTGAAATTTTCCCCAAAACTGTGGCTGCAATGCACGCGGAAAAAGTCGGTTTTGTTTCCAGCCATATTTTGACGGTATTACTTAAAATCTTCTATCCGCTCGTTTGGCTGATGAATATTTTTACAAAATCATTAATGCATTTGGTGGGATTAAAACCCGATATGCAAAAACAAGTAATTAGCCGTGAGGAACTTCGTAGTATCGTATCAGAAGCGGGCGAAGCGACGCCTGATGAACAACATCCACAAATGTTGCTTTCTATTTTAGATATGGAAACCGTCACCGTTGATGACATTATGGTTCCGCGCAACGAAATCGGCGGCATTGATATTGATGATGATTGGAAAGCCATTATGCGCCAGCTCAATCATGCGGCACATAACCGAGTGGTGCTTTACAAAGGCAGCCTTGATGAACAAGTACTTGGTATTTTGCGCATGCGTGAAGCATTCCGCTTGCTCCTTGAAAAAAATGAATTTACCAAAGAAACCTTAATTCGTGCCGCGGATGAAGTGTATTTCATTCCTGAAAGCACGCCATTAAAAACGCAACTTGCAAATTTCCGTGCAAATAAAGAACGCATTGGCTTAGTGGTAGACGAATACGGCGATATTAAAGGGCTTGTGACATTGGAAGATATTTTGGAAGAAATCGTTGGTGATTTTACCACTTCCACTGCCCCAAGCATTGATGAGGAAGTAACGCAACAATCTGATGGTTCCATGATTATCGATGGCTCTGCCAACCTACGCGATCTCAACAAAATGTTTAACTGGGAATTGGATACAGAAGATGCCCGCACGTTTAATGGTTTAATCCTCGAACACTTAGAAGAAATTCCCGATGAAGGCACAGTTTGCGAAATTGATGGCTTGCAAATTACCATTCTTGAAGTGGGTGATAATATGATTAAACAAGCGAAAGTCGTCAAACTTTAATCATAAAAACTCCGCCAAATTGAACCGCACTTAGAGTTAAATATCTCTCAAAGTGCGGTTTGTTTTTAAAAGTTTTTTTCAAATTTCAATACCACTTCATTCTGTTTATAGCGATATAACATTTCTACGTTACTCTGATGATTTGTATGAATAAAATTGATACTAGGCACAATATCGTAAAATTTGAATTTAGGAATAGCAAAGGTAAACAAATATTTTTGTTCATTGTCTTTTCTTGTTTTTCCTAAAAGAGCATTATAATCTTGATAATCTATTTTTCTAAAAATACCTTGCGCAGTAATATCAATTCCGCTTTCAAAACTTTTATTAATACCTATTCTAATCCCCTTTCTAGCATATTGATCAATTTTTGATTCTGTTGAAAACTTTTTCGCATAATCCAATCCACCAAATAAAATCCAATCATTTGGTAAGCTATAAACTAAAGTAGAAAAGAAAGAGAGAATTTTTCCATCTTGATAAGATAAATTACGATCTTGATATTTTTCCCATTTATATTCTGTTTGCAAAGAAAAGTATAAATTCGGATTTAAAATCGTTGAATAAGAGATATTAAACCCTTTTCTTTCGCTATACCAATGGTGATAGGCTCTTGTTTTTTCAACTAAAGGATAGAGATCTAATTGATTTTTTTGATCTTTAAAACGGTATCCTAATCCAAGTGAAATATTATGTTCAGTAAATTCTGATTTTTTCGGATAAAACTCACCATAAGCTAATCCTTTAAAAATAATACCTTGATTATTTAATATTTCAGTATATTTATTTAATACCGCTTCATAACTAAATCCTGTGCTTTTTTGAATAGTTGGTCTAGTTCGTGTAAATTCTAATGTACCAAGATAAGGATTTTCGACAATTTCTTTACTAGTTTCATTACCAGATTGATTTAAATTAGAATTATAAATTGTGCCAAAAGAAAAAGATCCTTGCCACGATTGGCGATAATCAAGTTGTGATAAATATTGGTTTACACGTGCCATTACATTTGGTTGTTGCGGCAATGCTATCTGATTAAAAAGAATTTTAGATTGATTGTTTTGCCAGTTTAGAAAATAGAGTTTAGCTAAATCTAATTTTCCGCGTGTGAAATCAGGTTCTTGTTGAACAAGTTGCTCGTAAAGTTGAATGGCTTTTTTGGTATTTCCTTGATTAAATGCAATATTCGCTTCTGCAAATAAAATCATTCCTCGTTCTGCTTGTGGAAATTGTTTATAACGGATTAATAAATGTTCAATATCATTCGTTTGTTTGTGATTAATCGCGAGAAAAAGAGCGGTCATTATTTCTTCTATATTATCACTCACCTTAAATTCTTGGTTGTTTATTGTTAATGTAGTAAAGAATTTATCTTGTTGAATAAATTGTTGTTCTTGTCGTTGTTGATTTAATTGAGATTGTTGCTGTAAGCGGAAATCTTTTTCTTGATTTTCGGCAAGAACCAAAAAAGGAATAAAAAGAAAAATAAAAGGGAATTTCGACATAAAACATCCTGTTTACAATAAGGCTTGCTTTCGCAAGCCTTTTGTTTATTAAACTTAATTTTTAGTACCGCCAAAGGCTGTGTTGTATTCAGGTTTTGAAGCAAAGGTTGCCATACCTGCCAAGCCTTCAGCTTTAGCACCATAGAAACGACCTTCTGATTTACCAGTGATACCTTCTGCTGTAGCTTCACCCTCAAAAGTGGCTTTAGATTTATTGATTTGGCTTTGAATAGAGAGTTTTAAATCAGGTTTAGATAGAGAACCCTCAATAGTTCCAGCATCAAAATCAACATTGAATTTACCTGTCATTAGTGCCCTATTGAAGTCATTATATTGATTAATACCTTTAACTTGATAAACAGCTTTACCTTTTGGTAAACGTTTTGTCGGATTAGAACCAGCATAATAAACACTGACATTTTTTTCTTGGGTAGTTTGACCACTCACATTTTCCCATTCACCATAGTAGGTATCTAGATTACCAACTTGTTTAAAGGACAATCTTCCTAACCCAGTATGATCTGGCATAATTAAAGTCAATTTAGGCATTTTGTATAATTTTGCCACAACTACGCCATTGGAATCTTTTTTAGCAACGCCAGTAATATGCGAAATCCATTTGTCTGCACGCTCAGCCATTAAAGCCATTGATTGACCTTTATTATTTGCTGTTTTACTTAAGACAGCGGGATCATTAGGAATACTACTGTCATATATTTCAACGCCAGCCTTTCCATCTTTTTCTCCTGCCTTGATTTTTATATATCGAGTTTGATTTGTATCAGTTGATACATTTCCCACTACCTGCGCTTGTGTAAAACCAACAACCCCACAAGCCATTACTGCTACTGCAATTTTACTTAGTTTTTTCATAATAATTTCCTTATTATAGAAGGTTTATAAAATCAAGACATTAATCGTCTTGAGCCAAAGTCATCATATCACAAAAACGAATATGATAATTATTTTCATTTAAAATTTTGCGGTGAAACCTAATTTGATCGTTCTTCCTGGTGCAGGCATACTAGAACGTGTGAGTGGATCAAGATAATAACGATCAGTAATATTTGTTCCCACCAATTCTAATTGAAGGTTTTCATTTACTTTATAGGAAGCATAAGCATCAACCACTAATACTGGATTCCAGCGATTGGTTTCAGAGCTTCCTAAGAAGCCCGCATCTCTTAATGATTTTGCACGGCTGTCTTTTACTTGAGAATGATAAAGCCAGCGAGTACCTAATTCTAAGCGCTCATCAAATGCTCGAATACCTAAATTTGCAGTAATAGAATATTTTGGTGCAATTGTATGTTTTAAATATCCATTATTATTACCACCATTTACACATTCAGGAAATGCTCTAGTTCTTTTTCCTGTAAGTCCGTTATAATCCCAACCTCCTCTATCTAAAATAGTAGAGTTTTTATCACAAAATTTATTTTTTAGATTATAAACTACACCTAAATTAGCAAAGAAATTTCCTTGATCATAACGAGCTTGTAATTCCAACCCAGATAAAATTCGTTTGTCAAATTGTTTTAGTTCATAATTTATATCTCGATCAAATACATTTTTAGTTAAATTATGAAAATAATTTAAACGAATATCTGCACGACGAGCGTTAGATAATAAGTTGCGTAAATCTTGTACATAACCTACTTCAATATTTTTACTATGTTCTGGTTTTCGCTTATAGAATGGATGGAGTTCTATAATTGAATAGCCAATTGTATCTTCAAAAATACTTGGCATTCTTTTAGTCTCAGTATAACGAGCATATAAACGAATATTATCTTTCACTAAAATAGTTATCCCCAAAGATGGAGACCAAGCATGAGCACTTCGTTTTGCCTTTTTCATTCTTTCCCATTGTTCAGGTGTTGGATTTTTCTTAACCAAAGTTGATGAAAGAGTAATATTTTTTATAACTTTTTCCATTTTTCCTGTATCTTTATTATATATTTCTTCATCAAGTTTATCTTTTGGGAAATACTTGTTTATAGTAGATTCATTAAAGTTAAAGTTTCCATATTCATCTCTCTCAAAGAATATACTTCTGTATATAGGCTCAGAATTTCTTACTGCTTTATCGATCGCATGATCTTCTTCTGTAGGTCTATGTAAATTCTCTTTTTCTAATTTTTTATCAACATATTTTTCCATTTCATTAAGCCAATTGTCATAAGCACTGTCATCATCAGGTGGTGGATTCTTTGCTTCAAATTCATCTTCATATTCTAGTTTCTTATTGCTTGCTATTTTATAAGTATTTAGTCTCTTTCTTATCTCATCGTCTAATTTCACAAAACCATAATAACTTAATTCTAAAGCGGCAGGATAAAATACTTCTTCCCTTTGTTTATCTTGAATTTGTTTTCTTAATCCATCATCACGAGATTTATAATGAGTATATTTCGCGCCTGCATCTAACACTAACCAATCCACAGGGCTATATTGGAAATTAAAGCCTACATTTAATTCTTTACGTTTTCCGTGACGTTCGCCACTCATATAATAATCCCAACTAGGGCAATATATTTTACTGTTCTTCTTACCGCCACCAACCCAGCCACCACATACCTCGTTTGCAAGTGGCGTGTTTTTAGTAAATTCATTTTCAGAATTTAGATTCTCCCATTTGTAATTACTCATTACATCAAAATTTAATTTTGGAGTAACTTCAAAACGGTTGCTGGCATAAACACCATAGTGATTATCTTTTGACCATTGTGCTTGCGCTTCTTTGGTATCAAAAACCCCCCTTAATATTTGGTGTTTTATCATTGGAATTAGCGTATTCTTTCCATTTTTTACGCATTTGTTTTATATATTCGGCTTTATCTATTAAATATTTTTCATAACCTTCTTCCCCTGGTTGTTTAATTTCAGGTGCAACAAGATCAGTTCCTACAGAATTAAATCCCATATCATCAAAAATAATATCGGAAGGGCTTCCGCCTGAAGTATTGGTTTTGGCATGATTAAATACAGCATAGGCTCCAAGGCGCAAATTCACCCATTTATTATTTTCAGGGTTATATTCAAAATCTGTATTCACTGCGGTTTGTTTTACATTGGCAAGCGGCCATTGTAGAACTGTGCCTTGTTGATAGCTGGTTTGCCATAAACGAGAAGGCATTATCTCACCATAATGCATATCGCTATGGCGCAAACCAAATTTCCATTTTGTATGATCATTAAATTTAATTGTGGCTTTGCCTAAATAGGACTCGGATTCAAAAGACGTATTTGGGACTTCTTTTTTCGGATGATAAACAATCGCTATCCAGGGAATATAAGGATCATCACTTCGATAATAATCAGGATTAATATCATGGGCCTTTGCGTATTCATCTAAAGTTTTTCCCTCACCATAATTATGACCACCCTTTCCACCAGAAAAATAATTGCCTTTGTTACGATAAGCATAAGCAAATAATCCTTCAAAATGCTCATCTTTTGTTGCTATAGCTAGTCGATAGGCATTATCATTAAAAAATTTATTGCGTCCTTTGGCACGCGCAGGATAACGATCGGATGTTCTAAAATAAGCTGAAATAGCACCTAACCCCATATCTTCAGGATGATCGAGTTTTCGGAAATCTTGACCAACAGGAATAGGATAACCACGTTGCTTAATAGAATTGTTAGCTGTTTCAGCTTTAAATTCGATACCAAATTTTTCACCTTTTTTAATAATGTCATCAGGTTCTAATGTGCTTAAACGAATAGTGCCCGCTGCGCCACTATCTAAAGTGCGGTTTAAATTTGGGCCTTTTTCAACAGTGACACTGCTAATTAAAAATGGATCAAGATAGTTACGGTTGCTCACCCCCGCAAAACCACGCCAAACAGTGATCGCTTGTTCTGTGCCATCAACTAAAACGGGAATTCGACCTTGTCCCTGTACTCCACGAATATTAGGATCCAATGCACCGCTATTGCGTGCATCACCACTATATACGCCCGTTGTGCCTGTTAATAAATCCGCTACAGAATGACCTTTGTAAGTTTCAATTTCTTTTTTGCTTTTATATTCAGTTACTTGGTTTTCTGAAAACATTTTATCTTTACCTGCTTCGGCTTTACTTTCAGAAGTACCCAAAACAGAGATCGTATCAAGCTGATTTATTTGTGGGGAAGCATAGATAGTTTGATGAATAAGCAAGGCGAGAGGGCATAGTATAAAGGAAAATTTATTTTTCATTTTTTTAATCTCCATATTTAACGATAACAATTATCATTTAAATACTAGTCCTATTTTTTTATATCAGCAAAGAAAAATTGTTTATTTTGTGATCGATGTAACAAAATTTTTCACTAAAAAGTTTTGACTTAAATCACAAGTGCGGTTCTTTTTTGCGCATTTTTCAGAAAACATTTTTATAATTCTTTCTAGGTATATTTTGATAGAAGAAGAAAGATATGGAACACGAATATCAACGTGAGGTGACTCGCGTGTGCGTACAAACGGCACTGCTCTTGTTACAACATGGGGCAGAAAGCACTGTGGTAGTGCAAATGGCGCAGCGTTTAGGCGTAGCACTTGGTGTAGAAAGCGTGGAATGTGCGCTCACGGCAAATGCAGTGGTGCTGACGACCTTATCAGATAATCATTGCATCACCACCGCACGAAAAAATACAGATAAAGGCATTAATATGCAAATGGTCACTGATGTTCAGCGCATTGTGATTGCCGTTGAACACCATTTGTATGACTTAGAAATCGCACAAAAAAAACTGGATCAATTAAAACCGCTTAAATACAACCGATGGTTAGTGGTGTTTATGATTGGCTTATCTTGTGCAGCATTCGCCCATTTATCTGGCGGAGACGGGGTGATTTGTGGCATCACCTTTGTGGCGGCAGCCATCGCCATGTTTGTGCGACAAGAATTTTCTAAACGGCACTATAATCCCCTTATCGTCTTTTCCATCACCTCTTTTGTCGCCTCGCTGATTTCTGGCGTGAGCTTAAAATATAACTTAGGTAACGATCCTCAAATTGCCTTAGCATCTAGTGTTTTATTACTTGTGCCAGGGTTTCCTCTAATTAATTCTTTGGCGGATATATTAAAAGGTTATGTGAATATGGGATTAGGCCGTTGGACGATTGCGACTATTCTCACTTTTGGCGCATGTCTTGGCATTGTATTCGCATTAAGCCTATTACATATTACAACTTGGGGGCATTAAAATGTTATTAGATATCACAATATTTATCTTGAAATTACTCGATGATATGTTATTTGCCGCGATTCCAGCAGTGGGCTTTGCTTTAGTATTTAATGTGCCGCCAAAAGCCTTAAAATATTGCGCAATTTTAGCCGCACTTGGGCATGTGACACGCACATTATTACTGCATATTAATATGCCTATTGTATTTGCCACCTTCTTTGCCACTTGCGTAATTGGATTTTTAGGCGTGCATCTTTCCCATCGTTATTTAGCCCATCCCAAAGCCTTCACCGTTGCCGCAATTATCCCTATGATCCCCGGTGTTCATGCTTATAAAGCAATGATTTCAATGGTACAAATCCATCATTTTGGTTTTTCTGATGCTTTATTTGAACAAATGATTAGCTCCTTTATTAATACCAGTTTTATCTTAGGTGCGATTGTATTTGGATTAGCTTTACCAGGATTATTGTTTTATCGACAAAAACCCGTGGTGTAACCTTAAAACAGTGCAACAAAAAAGCCGACATTTTGTCGGCTTTCTACTATTCTTGTGATTTTTTCTTGAGGTATTCATAAAGCTCATCTTTAATCCGTAATTTTTCTTTTTTCAAAGCCTCAATTTCCATATGAGTAGCGAGCTGAATGTTTTCCTGCATATTCTTAATTTCATGATCTAATTCGTTATGCTTTTCAAAAAGACGATCAAAATAAGCATCATTACTTTTAAGTTTGGTGATTAATTCCCTGTATTCTGGAAACATAAAATCGCTCCTGTGTTAGTTAAAATCGATCTTGAGTTTACGCTTTTCTTTACAAAGAAACAAAATTCAATCTTAAAAATTTGACCGCGATCACAAAAATTTATTCTGAACGAATTATTTTTGCTCATTTACCTTTTTATTTCTTCCTGCACCTAAAACCAACATAGCTAACAAACTAAGCATAATTCCAAAGCCAGCACCAATACCCGTTGAGATAACATAAGGTTTCTCTGCCATTACAAGATTAGGCTGTTGAACAAAATGAAATGCCACCAAATTATTATCTAACGGTTGAACAGATTGCATCATTTTCAATTTGTTTTCCCAAGAAACGTCAATTTTAGCGTCCGCTGCATTTTTCACTTGTTCAAATAACGATTTCCATTTTGTAATCAATTCATTATTTAATGTTTGGCGCGCTTGATTATTCACATAACGAATGTATTCCACAAAAAGTTGATCCACTTCTTCACGATCAAAAGAAGACAGGATGAATTGATCAAGATTATTTTCTTGGGAAAATTTAAAATGTGAGGCAATTTGCTGAACGGTTTGATTTTCAACTTTAGCTCTCGCTTTCACAAAATCAGATTGATTTAAAAAAGCCATTAATTGAGCAGGTGAATTAAGAATTTTTGTAAATTCATGATACGCAGAATCTGTCGCCTTACGCTCAATTTTTACCATATCAACGGCATCAGCATCACCGCTAACTAAACTATATGTAGAAAAAAGAGAAAAATAATTACCCAATTCATTCATTTTTGGCGCTTCAAATTGCGCGCTAACCTGCCATTTTGTCGGGTGAAAATGCGCCCCCGCAAAACCAAGTCCACCACCGATAAGCATAAACAGAAAAGAAAGAATAAATTTTCTCATAATTTACCTAAAATTCAGACTAAATGAGGTGTGGATTCTAACACAAAGTGCGGTTTATTTTTGCTTTATTTTCAGAATCTCGCTTTTCCCTTGGCTTTTAACTGGTTTATTTGAATAAAGCACGCTAGAATAAAGTCATTTTCATTTCAACGAAAAAAGTAAGGAAATTCTATGATCGATCCAAATTTGCTCCGTAATAATTTAGCGGAAGTCGCAGAAAAATTAAAAGTAAAACGTAACTTTATTCTTGATACAGAAAAACTCACCTCATTAGAAGAACAACGCAAGAACTTACAAGTCACCACCGAAAATTTACAAGCGGAACGTAATACTCGTTCAAAAGCTATTGGTGCTGCGAAAGCACGTGGTGAAAATATCGAACCATTATTGGCTGAAGTGGATAATATGGGCAATCAATTGACTGAAGCAAAAGCACAATTAGATGCGGTACTTGCAGAAATCAATCAAATTGCATTAAGTATTCCAAATCTACCAGCAGACGAAGTGCCATTAGGTAAAGATGATACCGAAAATAAAGAAATCTTACGTTGGGGTACACCGCGTACATTTGATTTTGAAGTGAAAGATCATGTCACTTTAGGTGAGGAAGCAAATGGCTTAGATTTTGCCGCAGGGGCTAAATTAGCGGGCGCGCGTTTTGCCGTAATGAAAGGTCAAATCGCAAAAATGCACCGTGCATTAGCGCAATTCATGTTAGATCTTCATACTGAACAACACGGCTATTTAGAAACCTATGTGCCTTATTTAGTAAATCACGCCACACTTTATGGCACAGGTCAATTACCAAAATTCGGTGAAGATTTATTCCATACTTTAGCCTTAGAAGGCGAACAACCTTACGCATTAATTCCAACCGCAGAAGTGCCAGTCACTAATTTAGTGCGTGATGTAATTATTGATGAAACAGAATTACCAATAAAAATGACCGCACATACGCCATGTTTCCGTTCAGAAGCGGGTTCTTACGGTCGTGATACTCGCGGTTTAATTCGTATGCACCAGTTTGATAAAGTGGAAATGGTACAAATCGTTGATCCAGATAAATCAATGGAAGCACTTGAAGAATTAACTGGTCACGCAGAAAAAGTATTGCAATTATTAAATTTACCATACCGCAAAGTTTTACTTTGCACAGGCGATATGGGCTTTGGTTCTTGCAAAACTTACGACTTAGAAGTTTGGGTACCTGCACAAAATACTTATCGCGAAATTTCTTCTTGCTCAAATATGTGGGATTTCCAAGCTCGCCGTATGCAAGCACGTTGTAAAGCAAAAGGCGATAAGAAAACTCGCTTAGTGCACACATTAAATGGTTCTGGCTTGGCTGTTGGTCGTACTTTAGTGGCTGTGCTTGAAAACTATCAAAATGCTGATGGTTCAATCACCGTGCCAGAAGTGCTACGTCCATATATGGGCGGATTAGAAGTTATCGGCAAATAATCCTTCTATAAAATAAAAAAGCGTGGATTTTAAAATTTCCACGCTTTTTTTTATGGAAAATATAGGGCGTTAAGTCGTTATTGTGGTTTAAAACACGCCATTTGGCTGCCAAATTTTTTTCTTCGGCATCTTGTATTTTTTTTTTTTTTTT
>NZ_LDVZ01000004.1 GCF_001276515.1 Haemophilus sp. C1 | reverse complement strand
AACAAGTGCCCACACAGATTGTCTGATATATTGTTAAAGAGCAAAAAACAACGACGCACTTGTAAACTTAAATACTTCACAACAGTGCGTCGTTGTGTGCGGTGCATTATAGGGATTTTGAAAACCCTTGCAAGTACTTTTTTGTAAAAATATTTAAAAAAATGATCTTTTGGATAAAGTTAATACAAAAAGGTCTATTTGACATCGATTTTAGTCTATTTTTATTACATCTAAAGATTCAAATCCCCATAGATGTAAAGATTTTTTGAATTGGGCTTCTTCGGGAAAATGTGCGGTGCAAAACATTTGATTATATTTTTCATTTTGTGCTTGTAGATTTTTATCATCAAGTAAATATTTGATCCGTTTAGCTATTGCTACACTCGGATCCATAAAATATTTAACTTGTGGCAAGCACAACTGAATTTCATCTTTGATTAATGGGAAATGGGTGCAGCCTAACACTAATGTATCCAAATCTGCCATATTTGCCCACGGAGATAATTCATTTTTTAAGCTAATTAGATCAATGGAATGACCACGAATTTTTTGCTCCGCAATTTCGACTAATTTTGTGCTTCCCAATCTCTCAACCACACAATCTTGCGCAAATTTATTAATTAAATCATCAATATAATGACGCTTTATAGTCCCTTTTGTTGCCAATAAACCAATATGTTTTGTCTTTGTCATTTCTGATGCAGGTTTAATAGCAGGTACAGTCCCAATGATAGGAATATCAAAAGCAGCTCGCAAAGGCGGAAGCACAACAGTACTCGCTGTATTGCAAGCTATCACGATTGCATCTAATGGATAACGTTGATTAATAAGTTGGCAAATTCTTAAAGTTCGATGAATGATACTTTCTTCTTCACGTTCTGAATAAGGGAAGCCAGCATTATCAAAACAATAGAGATAATGCCAATTTGGTAATAATTTTTTAGCTTCACGATATACGCTAAACCCACCCACTCCAGAATCAAAAAAGAGTACAGTTGGGCGTTTTTCTTTTTTATCCATTTAAAACTCTTTGAAAATTAACCGCACTTTTAAGCGTTCGAGTAAATCTCTTTATTATTTAACCAACGACGAATCAGACTTTCTGCTATATCTGGGTATTTTTGGATAAGTGATTTCGCATAAAATTGCACCGTTGGTATCATTTTTCTATCTCGCATTAAATTTGCTACTCGCAATTCATCGATGCCTGTTTGTTTAGTTCCAAGCACTTCGCCAGGCCCGCGAATTTCTAAGTCTTTTTCAGAAATAACAAAACCATCTTGGCTATCTCGTAGCACTTGCAAGCGTTTTTGCGAAACTTTACTTAGCGGAGGTTTATACATTAGTACACAAAAAGAAGCTGTACTGCCTCGACCGACACGCCCTCGTAACTGATGAAGTTGCGATAAACCTAAACGCTCTGCATTTTCGATAATCATCAAACTAGCATTCGGCACATCAACACCCACTTCGATTACTGTCGTCGCCACCAATAAATCCAATTCTGCATTTTTAAAACGCATCATGACATCTTGTTTTTCTTGTGGTTTCATCCGCCCGTGCACTAACCCAATATTTAACATAGGTAATGCCTTAGTTAGATCTTCCCAAATCGCTTCAGCTGCTTGAGCTTCTAAAACCTCTGATTCATCAATTAACGTACACACCCAATAGGCTTGGCGTTTTTCATTAACACAAGCGTTTTTTACACGCATCACAATTTCAGCGCGACGTTCTTCAGAAACCACTACGGTTGTTATCGGCGTACGGCCTGGAGGCAATTCATCAATAATTGATGTATCCAAATCTGCATAGACGGTCATTGCCAACGTTCTTGGAATCGGCGTTGCCGTCATAATTAACTGATGAGGATAAAATCCTGCTTTTTCGCCCTTTTCACGCAACATTAATCGTTGATGCACACCAAAACGGTGTTGTTCATCAATAATCACTAATGCTAAGTCGGAAAACTCTACTTCTTCTTGGAATAAAGCATGCGTCCCCACCACCATTTGCACCGCACCAGTTTTAATTTTTTCAAGCTCTGCTTGTCTTGATTTTCCTTTTACTTTACCAGCTAACCAACCAACTTCAATACCGAAAGGCTCAAACCAACGTCGGAAATTATTCGCATGCTGTTCTGCTAGTATTTCTGTTGGTGCCATTAAGGCGACTTGTTTGCCGTTATCAATTGCAGTTAAAGCAGCCAGTGCAGCAACCAATGTTTTTCCCGAGCCGACATCCCCTTGCACTAAGCGCATCATCGGATAATCTTTGATAAGATCTTGTTCTATATCCGACACTACTCGCTTTTGCGCATTAGTTGGTTGAAATGGCAAGGTGGCTAAAAATCGCTGTTTCAAATCTGTTTGATAATGTAGCGGTAAGGCAGAGAATTGCTGCGTTCCTAACCGCACTTTTTGCATAGCTAAATTATGTGCCAGCAGCTCTTCAAAGATTAAGCGCTGTTGTGCAGGATGCTTACCTTGCTCTAACATTTCTAATGAAATATCTGGTGGAGGGCGATGCAATAATCGCAATGCTTCTTTTAAGCTATATTGATGTGGATTAAATTCATTAGGCAAAATTTCTGCAATCTTAACTTTGTCGAGTAATGCCAAAGCCTGATCCGTTAATTTTCGTAATGAATTTTGTTTTAGCCCTTCCGTCGTGGAATAAATCGGCGTTAGCGTTTCTTCCAATACTATGGGCGCATTATCTCGCACAATTTGATATTCTGGATGATGAATTTCTGGCATGTGACGCCCACGTTTCACTTCGCCAAAAGCCTTTACTCGCACTCCTACTTGAAAACTATTACGCATCCCCGCATTAAAATTGAAAAAACGTAACATAATTTTCGATGTGCCGTCTGACAAACTAACCGATAAAATCGGGCGACGGCCAAAAGCAACCTCACTGGTTTGGACAATTCCTTCAATGGTAAAATATTGTTCGGAACGAAGATTAGCGATTGGCGTAATTCGCGTACGATCTTCATAGCGAATAGGTAAATGAAAGAGTAAATCTTGCAGATTATGAATGCCGATTTTAGCCAGTTTATTAGAAATGGCCGCGCCAACACCAGAGAGGCTGGTCAAAGGTACGGCATCGAGAAGTTCAAGGCTCATAGCTCATTAATATTGCGTTTGATATTCACTACACCAGTGATGCCTTTAATGCGATGAACGATATTGGCAAGGTGTTTGATATCTTTTACACAAACCTGCAAAATCACAAGCAATAAATTGTTCTCTAATTCTTCCGTCCAAATATTTTGAAGACTGCTTTCGCTCGCAGAAATTGCGGTCATTAAACTAAGCAAGGCATTCTGCTCATTCAATATTTCTATTTGTAATTCTGCCTCAAAATTCACCGCACTTTGAACGTTATCCCATTTAGCCAACGATTGGCGACAAGCATTTTTCAAACTTGCACAATGTTGATGGTGAACCACAACTGTATTTTTTCCTGTACAACATCCTACAATAGGATCACCAGGGATTGGATGGCAACATTGAGCAAATTGTGTTTTACCAACTTGCATTGGTGCAATAGTGAGTATTTTTGATTCAAATTCAAAATTCTGAGTATTAGCAGATTCTAATGGCACGCCCACAAATTGATGTGCAATGATAGAGGCAGACTGATTGCCTAAACCAATTTCTCGTAATAATTCATCTAAAGAAGAAAGTGCTAAAGCATCTAATACAGTTCTAATTTGTTGAATAGAAAAATCACCTAAATTATGTGGTTGTAATGCTGCATTAAGCTCAACTTCGCCTAATTTCACCGCATCCTCTTCACAACGCTGTTTGAGATAATGGCGAATCCGTGTTTTCGCACGCGCAGTTACCACGAAATTTAACCAGGCGGCTTCAGGATGCGCATTTGGATCGGTGATGATATTGACCGTTTGACCAGATTCAAGGGCTTGCGAAAGCGGATAAGGTTTATGCTCAACAGTCACACCAACACAAGTATTTCCCACATCTGAATGCACAGCATAAGCGAAATCTACTGCCGTTGCGCCCATTGGCAATTCAACAATTCGACCTTTTGGCGTAAAAACATAAATTTCTTTCGGGAAAAACTCTGATTTTACATTCTCAATAAACTCAAACGAATTACCTACACTTTGTTGAATTTCGACCAAACTTTGCAGCCAGCGTTGTGCGCGAATTTGTGCGGTTGTACTATCGTTTTTACCATTTTCTTTATAAACCCAATGGGCCGTGATACCCATTTCTGCGACTTGTTCCATATCCTCTGTATGGATATGAACTTCTACGGGAACTCCTTTCGGACCAATCATTGAAGTTTGCAAAGACTGATAGCCATTTGCTTTAGGTACCGCAATATAATCCTTAACTCGGCCAGGACGTGGCTTATAAAGATTATGCATTTGCCCCAAAACGCGATAACAATCATCAACATTTTTTACAATCACACGAAACGCATAAATATCCATGATAGAGTGGAATTCTTGATCCTTTATGCGCATTTTTTGATAGATCTTGTAAAGGTGTTTTTCACGTCCCCACACTCGGGCAAAAATGCCTGCGTTTTCTAACCGCACTTTAATCTCTTGTGAAATACGTTCGATTAAATCTTGTCGATTACTCCGCGCCACATCAATGAGTTTTTTCAATACCTCATAACGGTGTGGATGCATTGCTTGAAAAGATAAGTCTTCTAATTCATTTTTAATATGCTCAATACCTAAACGATGAGCAAGCGGACAATAGATTTCAAGGGTTTCTTTCGCAATACGGCGACGTTTATCTGGTCGTAACGAACCTAGCGTGCGCATATTATGCGTGCGGTCAGCAAGCTTGATTAACACAACGCGAATATCACGCGTCATCGCCAAAATCATTTTGCGAAAATTCTCGACTTGTGCTTCTTGGCGAGTACGAAATTTCAACTTATCGAGTTTTGATACACCGTCCACAATTTCAGCCACACTAGCACCAAACTCTTCTTTCAGTTGTTCTTCCGTATAAGGTGTATCTTCGATAACATCGTGCAAAAGCGCAGCCATTACTGCTTCGTGATCTAAGTGAAGTTGAGCAATAATAGAGGCTACCGCCACAGGATGGGTAATGTAAGGTTCGCCGCTGGAGCGAAATTGTCCTTCGTGCGCATCTCTTGCAATCACAAACGCACGCTTGATGAGTTCAATTTTATCTGCGGGCAAATACCCTTGAATAATTCGATCTAAATCCGCAAACAGTTCCAAAGGAGACCTACTTATCGTTGAAAGAGAAAGTGCGGTTAAAATATCGTGATTTTTTACCGCACTTTTAAAAGATTATTCTGTAATTAATGCAACAGCTGCTTCTTCCGTTTCTTGCACTTTCGCCATTTCTTGGAATTCTTGTGCATCCATAATATCTTGATTAATCAAACCTTTTTCGATTTCACGCAATGCGATTACTGTTGGTTTGTCATTATCTTCTGGCACTAACGGCGCACTTTGGTTAAGTTGTAATTGTCTTGCACGACGCGCAGCCGTTAAAATTAAATCAAAACGGTTACCAATTTTTTCTACCGCATCTTGCACAGTAACACGAGCCATAATTTACTCCGATTTGTCAAAAATTACTCTATTGAAAGGGCGTTATAATACTCAATTTCGCCCTATTTTGCTAGTAGCTGTTGAATTAACATTGCATTTTGTTTTTGTTGATAATCTTTTGTTAAGCGTTCCGATTGCAAAATACTTTGTAAATCTTTTAATGCTTTCTCAAAATCATCATTCACAATGACATAATCATATTCGTCATAATGCGAAATTTCACTTATCGCTTTTGACATTCGTTCAGCGATAACCTCTTCACTATCTTGCCCACGACCAATTAAACGACGCTCTAATTCAGGCAATGAAGGCGGTAAAATAAAAATGCTTTTTACTGAAGGCACTTTTTTACGGATTTGTTGGGCGCCCTGCCAATCAATATCTAAAAATACATCAATGCCTTTTGCTAAATTTTCTTCAATCGCAGGTAAAGAGGTTCCATAATAATTGCCACCAAAAACTTTGGCATATTCTAGAAATAAATCTTGCTCAATGAGTGATTCAAACTCTTCTTTTGATACAAAATAATAATGTACACCTTCAACTTCACCTGGACGTGGGGCTCGTGTCGTATGTGATACAGACACCATTTTTTGAGCTGAACTATCTGATGCCAATAACGCTGAAATTAATGAAGATTTTCCTGCGCCACTTGGTGCAGATAAAATATAAAGATTACCTTGAGACATAGAATATCTAACCTTCTCTAACAATTTCAGTCTATTATGCAGATTTCTCTATAAAAAATCATCAAAAGTGCGGTGATTTTTTACGGTACTTTTTCATTCTAATAATGATTTGATATAGATCACAAAAAAGTAGTAGGGTTTATAGTTTTATAAAAATGCTCGTGCTATACTCTGTGCGCTGTCTTACTGAGTGAGCAGTATTACTCAAAGCAAACAGATTTGTTTAACTTAAATAAAAGGTGAAAATCTTATGGCAATTAAAATTGGTATCAATGGTTTCGGCCGTATCGGTCGTATCGTATTCCGTGCAGCACAACACCGTGATGACATAGAAGTTGTAGGTATTAACGACTTAATCGACGTTGAATACATGGCTTATATGTTGAAATATGATTCAACTCACGGTCGTTTCGACGGCACTGTTGAAGTGAAAGATGGTAACTTAGTGGTTAATGGGAAAACTATCCGTGTAACTGCAGAACGTGATCCAGCAAACTTAAACTGGGGTGCAATCGGTGTTGATATCGCTGTTGAAGCAACTGGTTTATTCTTAACTGATGAAACTGCTCGTAAACACATCACTGCAGGCGCGAAAAAAGTTGTATTAACTGGCCCATCTAAAGATGCAACCCCAATGTTCGTTCGTGGTGTAAACTTCAACGCATACGCAGGTCAAGATATCGTTTCTAACGCATCTTGTACAACAAACTGTTTAGCTCCTTTAGCACGTGTTGTTCATGAAACTTTCGGTATCAAAGATGGTTTAATGACCACTGTTCACGCAACAACTGCAACTCAAAAAACTGTGGATGGTCCATCAGCTAAAGACTGGCGCGGCGGCCGCGGTGCATCACAAAACATCATTCCATCTTCAACAGGTGCAGCGAAAGCAGTAGGTAAAGTATTACCTGCATTAAACGGTAAATTAACTGGTATGGCTTTCCGTGTTCCAACTCCAAACGTATCTGTTGTTGACTTAACTGTTAACCTTGAAAAACCAGCTTCTTACGATGCAATCAAACAAGCAATTAAAGATGCAGCTGAAGGTAAAACTTTCAATGGCGAATTAAAAGGCGTATTAGGTTACACTGAAGATGCTGTTGTTTCTACTGACTTCAACGGCTGTGCTTTAACTTCTGTATTTGATGCAGACGCTGGTATCGCATTAACTGATTCTTTCGTTAAATTAGTATCTTGGTACGATAACGAAACGGGTTACTCAAACAAAGTATTAGACTTAGTAGCTCACATTTACAACTACAAAGGCTAATTAAAACTTTAGAAAAATTAACCGCTCTTCGGAGCGGTTTTTTATTATCTATAATTTAGTTTACGATCTAAAAATGAACAAGGGATCACTAAAAATAATTTAAAACAATCAATATTCTTCTAGCTTTTATTCCTATTTAAGATTATATTAGCGCACAACTGTTCGCTCAATAAAAATCAAAAATAGGGTTAATATGAATCTCGATCTCCATTTTGTTAATCGTATTCAACAACAAGCCAAAACTCGTGCAAATATGACCGCACTTCGCTATAAAGAACACGGCTTGTGGAGAGACATCTCTTGGAAAAATTTTCAAGAGCAACTCAATCAACTTTCTCATGCATTGCTTGCTCACAATATTGACGTGCAAGATAAAATCGCCATTTTTGCCCATAATATGGAACGTTGGACAATCGCTGACATTGCGACCTTACAAATTCGCGCAATTACAGTGCCTATTTACGCAACCAATACAGCCCAGCAAGCAGAATTTATCTTAAATCACGCCGATGTAAAAATTCTCTTCGTCGGCGATCAAGAGCAATACGATCAAGCATTGGAAATTGCTCATCATTGTCCAAAATTACAAAAAATTGTGGTAATGAAATCCACCATTCAATTACAACAAGATCCTCTTTCTTGCACTTGGGAAAATTTTATTGAAACAGGTTCAAACGCCCAACAAAATGAACTAACCCAACGCTTAAACCAAAAACAATTATCGGATTTATTTACGATTATTTATACCTCGGGCACTACTGGAGAACCTAAGGGTGTCATGTTAGATTACGCTAATCTCGCTCACCAATTAGAAACACATGATCTTTCACTTAATGTGACAGATCGGGACGTTTCACTTTCTTTCTTACCGTTCTCTCATATTTTTGAACGAGCTTGGGCGTCTTATATTCTTCATAGAGGTGCAATACTTTGCTATTTAGAAGATACCAATCAAGTGCGGTTAGCTTTAACGGAAATTCGCCCAACTTTAATGTGCGCCGTGCCACGTTTCTATGAAAAAATTTATGCAGCCGTATTGGATAAAGTTCAAAAAGCACCAAAACTTCGCCAAATAATGTTCCATTGGGCAATTTCTGTGGGACAAAAACATTTTGATCTACGTGCGAATAACAAAGCTATTCCATTCTTATTGAAAAAACAATTTGCTTTAGCGGATAAATTAGTGCTCTCAAAACTTCGCCAATTATTGGGTGGGCGTATAAAAATGATGCCTTGCGGAGGAGCAAAATTAGAACCAGCTATTGGGCTATTTTTCCATGCTATTGGCATCAATATCAAATTAGGCTATGGCATGACAGAAACAACTGCAACCGTTTCTTGCTGGCATGATTTCCAATTTAACCCAAATTCAATCGGCACACTCATGCCAAAAGCGGAAGTTAAAATTGGGGAAAATAATGAAATCCTCGTGCGTGGCGGAATGGTGATGAAAGGCTATTACAAGAAGCCAGAAGAAACAGCTCAAGCCTTCACAGAAGATGGTTTCTTAAAAACTGGCGATGCGGGAGAATTTGACGAACAAGGGAATTTATTTATTATCGATCGTATTAAAGAATTAATGAAAACCTCAAATGGAAAATATATCGCGCCGCAATATATCGAAAGCAAAATCGGTAAAGATAAATTTATCGAACAAATTGCGATCATCGCCGATGCGAAAAAATATGTATCTGCACTTATTGTGCCTTGCTTTGATAGTTTGGAAGAATACGCTAAACAGATCAATATTAAATATCATGACCGTTTAGAATTATTAAAAAATTCTGAAATTCTAAAAATGTTTGAGCAACGTATTAATTCGGTGCAAAAAGAATTAGCTCATTTCGAGCAAGTAAAAAAATTCACGCTACTTTCTCAAGCATTTAGCATTAAATTGGGTGAAATTACACCAACATTAAAATTGCGTAGAAAAGTGATTTTAGAACGTTATCGTAAGCAAATTGAAGATATGTATAATTCAAAAGAATCAAAAAATTTATAACTAAAAGGCTCTCGTTGAGAGCCTTTTTCTTACCGATTATTCAGGAAATTTTTCTTCCAAAATTAATGCTAGCCCATCTTCATTATTGGTCGCGGTGACTACATTTGCAGCTTGTTTAATTTCATCAGGTGCATTTCCCATTGCAACACCAAGCCCGACATGTTCTAGCATATCCAGATCATTAAAGTTATCACCAAACGCAATCACCTCACTGGTTTGTACGCCAAAATAATCTTCCAAAAAACACACCGCACTTCCTTTGGTAGCACTCTTATGCATCACCTCTAAAAAGTTAGCATGAGAACGACAAATACTCAGATGTGGAAATTTTTCCTTTAAAATAATTTCAATCTCAATGATTTCTTGAGCTTCCCCAATAATTTGAATTTTATGCGGCGAACGTGTCGCTACTTCATCAAAAGGATGAATCTCAATTTTAGTGACGCTGCGTTCAAAAATCACCCATTTATTTTCTACGTCACGAGCATGGCAATCATTATTTGTATAATAATTTACACCAAGCAAAGGGTGATCCGCCAAAACGGTATTAATGTCTAAAATATCTTTTGGTTCAATTTGTACGCTATAAATTGGTTCAAGGTGTTGATTCAAAATAAGCGCGCCACTAAATGCAACAAGCACATTATTCGTTTCAAGCTGTTTCCAATAAGGCAAAATCCCCAAAGGAGAACGCGCCGAAATTGGCACAAAAGGAATACCATTCGCCGTTAAACGCTTAATTGCTGCAACAGTTCGAGGGGAAATGGTATGTTGAGAGGTTAATAAGGTGCCATCAAAATCACTAAATACCGCTTTATACATCATTACTCCGAATAAAGATTATTTCTCTGCTAGATAAGGATCATCAAAGCCTAATCCTTGCATAATTTGGGTTTCTAAACTTTCCATTTCTTCAGCTTCATCGTCTTCAATATGATCGTAACCGAGTAAATGTAAGCTACCGTGCACGACCATATGTGCCCAATGTGCCATTAATGGTTTCTCTTGTTCTGCGGCTTCTCGCTCCACGACTTGACGACAAATAACGAGATCCCCTAGTAATGGCAACTCCACCTCATCGGGGCATTCAAATGGAAATGAAAGTACGTTAGTCGGGCGATCCTTGCCACGATAAGTTAAATTTAATTCATGGCTTTCGGTTTCATCCACGATACGAACCGTCATTTCGACTTCATCCCCTTCCGGTTTAACAGCAGCTGTTGCCCACTGCACAATCTGTTCTTCTGTTGGCAACCCCTCTATATTTTCTGTGGCAATTTGCAGATCAACGAATATACTTCCCATTTCACTCTCCTAAATTCTTTTCAATTTCTGACCGCTCTTTTTCACGTTCGGCTTTACGAAGCTCCGCTAATTCTTTTCGACGAATTTCATCTTGAACTTCCCATTCTTCGTATGCTTGCACGACTTTAGCCACCACCGGATGACGCACAATATCTTTGCTATCAAAATAGTTAAAACTTAATTCAGGTACTTTTTCCAACACTTCAATAGCATGGCGTAAACCAGATTTTGTGCTACGAGGTAAGTCAATTTGCGTAATATCGCCCGTAATCACGGCTTTAGAATTAAAACCAATACGAGTTAAAAACATTTTCATTTGCTCAACTGTCGTATTTTGGCTTTCATCTAAAATAATAAAACTATCATTAAGTGTACGCCCACGCATATAAGCCAAAGGGGCAATTTCAATAACATTACGTTCCATTAATTTTTGCACACGCTCAAAACCTAGCATTTCAAACAACGCATCATAAAGCGGACGTAAATAAGGTTCGATTTTCTGACCTAAATCTCCTGGTAAAAAACCTAGCTTTTCGCCTGCTTCCACCGCAGGGCGAGTAAGTAAAATTCGACGAATTTCTTGACGCTCTAAAGCCTCAACTGCAGCAGCAACCGCTAAAAAAGTTTTCCCCGTTCCTGCTGGGCCAATACCAAAACTAATATCGTGAGTTAAAATATTATGTAAATATTGAACTTGATTTTCGCCTCGAGGTTTAATCACACCTCGTTTAGTTTTAATCGTTGTACTGAAAACATTATTTTCAGCGCGGTTCGGTTCAGCTTGAGATAACATTCGGCTTTCTTGTAAAGCCATATGCACATCTTCCAAATCTAACTCTTTCACTTTACCTTTTACGGGCGCAGTTTCAACATATAAATCTTGAATTAATTTCACCGCACTTTTTATCAATTTTGCATGACAAGGTTTTGGATCCTCTTCCACTGTATCAATATTAAAAGTGAAATTATGACGAGCAATGACAAGATTAAATTCTTTTTCGATAAGTTTTAGATGATCATCAAATGCACCACATAAAGATTGCAAACGTGCGTTATCTTGAGGTTCGAGAGTAAATGAAAGCATGAGGACACTAAGCTGGTGAAAATTGCGGTTATTCTAGCGTAATTACAGTTTTATGGGAAATAATCATTGCTTTGTTTTTATCCATATTCCCTCTATAATATGCGCCCTTAATTATGTTACAAACTGGATATATTATGGCTGAGCAAAATAACCCTTACGACGAACTTAGATACTACTCAAAACCCTTTTCTTATACGAGCATTGCACTTTTGGAAGGAAATGCAACATTATGGGGATTAACACCACCAGCACTCAAAGGTGCTAAAGTATTAGAATTAGGTTCTTCTTTTGGTGGAAACTTAATTTCTCAAGCGGTTTATTATCCAGATACTGAATTTGTCGGCATTGATTTATCAGATAGTCAAATTACTCAAGGTAATGAAATCATTAAATCAATGGGATTAACAAATGTTCGTTTAGAAGCAAAAAATATTCTCGATATTACGCCTGAATTTGGCGTGTTTGACTACATTATTGTACATGGCATTTATTCTTGGGTACCAAATAATGTTAAAGATAAAATTCTTGAAGTTTGCCGAGAAAATTTAACGCCAAACGGTATTGCTTATATTTCTTACAACACCTATCCAGGTTGGAAAAACCGAGAAGTTGCACGAGATATTATGCTCTATGCTAATAAATACACACAAAATTTACCGCTTTCTGAGCAAACTCGTCGTGGTAAAGCCGTTGTTCAGTTATTCTCCGATGCAATTAAATCGATTGAATCAGAAAAAGAACGAAATAAATTTAGAATTTCAAATTTTGATACTATTCAAAATCAAGATGACCATTATATTGCGCATGAATATCTTGAATATCACAACGACCCTCTCTATTTAAATCAATTTGTGGATAGCGTCAATCAACATCAATTAGCTTATATTGGTGATACAAGTTTCCAACTTTCATATATTTCTTGGATGCCACAACACTTAAGAAATATGATTAATCAATTATCCGAGACAGATTATGTCGCCCGTGAGCAATGTCTTGATTATCTTTACGATGTTGCATTTAGAAGAAGTTTGTTATGTCATGCTAATTTACAAGATAAAATTAACCGCACTGAGAATATAAATATAAGTTTATTAGATAAATTAACCTTTATTAATCAAAGTAAAGAAAATAATCTGAGTAATATATTCAATAATCAAGATATTATAAGATTACTTGAACACTTTATTTATCAAGTGGGTAGTTTTACTATTAAATCATTAACTGATTATGTATCGAATAATAAAGAGTTTAAAAATATCACTAAAAATGAAATTTACTCTTCTGTATTACTATCTATAGTTCTAGGCTATATCAATGTTTTCCGCACACCATATCAAATATATGCATTTGAAGATAATAAAACTTATATACCAAAACGGTTTACTCAATATATACAGGCTTTGTTAGAGGGGGCAAATGAATATATTGGTGCGGGCAATATGTATAATGGAAGTATTGAAGATTTGAATAAACTTCATCTTCACATAATGTCCCAAATGGAAAAACCAACAACCCAAAAAGCACTTAACGCTTCACTCAAGGAATATTTAATTCAGAATGAATACAGAGATATGAACAATAATAAACTTATTGATGAAGAATATGATTGTTCAGGATTGTGTAATTCTCTTTGTGAAACTTTAGCTAACTTAGGTTATATTCAACCTGCTACGCTATAAGAAAAATTCAAAGAAATCAATATATTGAAGGAGAGCTAACCGCTCTTCTTTTGTTTTGTCACAAATAAAAATTGAGAATTATTTGCATTTAAATGAGTTTGGAAATAGAATAAGGGTCATTCAGGCTTAATTAAAACATTCATTCTCATAAAACAAGGAGTTTTCAATGACATTCAAATCTTTCAAAATTGCGACACTCGCTGCCGCACTTATATTCTCAGCAAGTAGCTTTGCCGATATTACCGTTTACAACGGCCAACATAAAGAGGCAGCGGCTGCGGTCGCAAAAGCATTTGAGCAAGAAACTGGCATTAAAGTAACACTAAACAGTGGAAAAAGTGCTCAGCTTGCGGGTCAATTAAAAGAAGAAGGTGATAAAACACCAGCTGATGTTTTCTACACTGAACAAACTGCAACCTTTGCAGATCTTTCTGAAGCAGGTCTTTTAGCACCAATTTCAGAACAAACCATTAAACAAACTGCACAAAAAGGTGTACCACGTGCACCGAAAAAAGACTGGGTTGCTTTAAGCGGTCGTTCTCGTGTTGTGGTTTACGATCACACTAAACTATCAGAAAAAGATATGGAAAAATCGGTGTTAGATTACGCTACACCAAAATGGAAAGACAAAATTGGTTATGTGCCAACTTCTGGCGCGTTCTTAGAGCAAGTGGTTGCATTAAGCAAAATGAAAGGTGATAAAGTTGCCCTTGATTGGTTAAAAGGTTTAAAAGCAAATGGTAAGCTTTATGCAAAAAATAGTGTTGCATTACAAGCTGTTGAAAACGGCGAAGTGCCTGTGGCTTTAATCAATAACTATTATTGGTACAACTTAGCTAAAGAAAAAGGCGTGGAAAACTTAAAAAGCCGTCTTTACTTCATTGGTCACCAAGATCCAGGCGCATTAGTTAGCTACTCTGGTGCTGCAGTGTTGAAAGCGTCTAAAAATCAAGAAGAGGCGAAGAAATTTGTGGACTTCTTAGCTAGCAAAAAAGGTCAAGAGGCTTTAGTTGCAGTACGTGCAGAATACCCGTTACGTACAGATGTAGTTTCACCATTTAATCTTGAACCTTACGCTAAACTGGAAGCCCCAGTGGTATCAGCAACAACAGCAAAAGATAAAGAACACGCAACTAAATTGATTGAAGAAGCTGGGTTGAAATAGTCTCTTAACATCGTGGGTAAATATACCCACGATTAAGTATGAGCATTCCCTTTTAATTAGGAAACTTTCAACTTTTCCCAAATAAGGGGAAATCTATGCTAGTCTAGGGTAACTCATTACCCTAGACTAAAATAAAGGATTTAACTTTGCCTCGCACTCCGCCATTCTGGCTCACTTTGCTTATCATCTTGATTGGACTTCCGTTACTCTTGCCATTTCTGTATGTGATTTTACGTGCAGAGGAAGTTGGGCTAACTCGAAGCGTTGATCTTCTTTTTCGTCCTAGAATGCTGGAGTTACTGACTAATACAATGGTCTTAATGCTCTGTGTAACTGTTGGTTCTATTTCGCTCGGTAGTCTTTGTGCTTTTTGGCTTGAACGCTATCGTTTTTTCGGCAAGTCATTTTTTGAAGTCGCGATGAGTTTGCCGCTTTGTATTCCGGCCTTTGTGAGCTGTTTTACTTGGATCAGTCTAACCTTTCGAGTAGAAGGTTTTTGGGGAACGATTGGCATCATGACATTAAGCTCTTTTCCACTCGCTTACTTGCCTATTTCAGCCACACTTAAACGACTAGATCGCTCTCTTGAAGAAGTAAGCCTTTCATTAGGAAAAAGCCAAACTTACACCTTTTGGCACGCTATTTTCCCGCAATTAAAACCAGCAATCGGTAGTAGTTTATTGCTAATAGCATTACATATGCTCGTGGATTTCGGTGCAGTTTCAATTTTAAATTACCAAACATTCACCACTGCGATTTTCCAAGAATATGAAATGTCTTTTAATAACAGTACCGCAGCACTACTTTCCGCTGTATTAATGGCAATTTGTAGCCTTATTGTGCTGGGAGAAACATTCTTCCGTGGTAAACAAACACTTTACAACAGTGGCAAAGGTGTCACTCGTCCTTATCCAGTAAAAACACTTTCTTTTGGCAAACAATGTTTAACCTTCGGGTTTTTCTCTAGCATATTCATCTTAAGCATTGGCGTGCCTGTGATTATGTTAATTTACTGGCTTATAGTGGGAACTTCACTCGAAAGTGCGGGGAATTTTTCAGAATTTTTATCGGCATTCAGCAATTCATTTATCATTTCAGGCTTAGGCGCACTGCTTACCGTAGTTTGTGCTTTACCATTGGTTTGGGCAGCTGTACGCTATCGTAGCAAATTAACCATTTGGATTGATCGATTACCTTATCTATTACACGCCGTACCCGGCTTAGTTATCGCATTATCGCTGATCTACTTTACGATCAACTATGCTAACAGCTTATATCAAACCTTTTTAGTTATTATCGTAGCTTACTTTATGCTCTATTTACCAATGGCACAAACTACACTTAGAGCCTCACTTGAGCAACTTTCTGATAATATTGAGAAAGTCGGACAAAGCCTAGGACGAAGCCCATTCTATATTTTCCGGACTTTAACATTACCCGCAATGCTACCAGGCATTGCGGCGGCATTCTCTCTAGTATTTTTGAATTTAATGAAAGAGCTTACTGCAACACTTTTGCTCACGCCAAACGACATCAAAACCCTTTCGATTGCCGTTTGGGAATATACCAGTGATGCGCAATACGCTGCAGCAACGCCTTATGCACTCATGCTCGTTCTCTTTTCAGGGATTCCTGTGTTTTTATTGAAAAAATATGCATTTAAATAAAATGATAAATAATCCGTTATTAACTGTTAAAAATCTCAATAAATTTTTTAATGAACAACAAGTTCTTCACGATATTTCCTTTACCTTGCAACGAGGTGAAATCCTCTTTTTGCTTGGTGCTTCTGGTTGTGGAAAAACAACATTATTGCGAGCGATCGCAGGATTTGAACAACCCAATACTGGCGAAATTTGGCTCAAAGAGCGGTTAATTTTTGGCGAGAATTCTAATGTGCCAACGCAACAGCGCCATCTAGGTTATGTGGTACAAGAAGGCGTTCTGTTCCCTCACTTAAATGTCTATCGCAACATTGCTTATGGATTAGGGAATGGAAAAGGGAAAACGGATGAAGAGAAAATGCGGATTGAGCAGGTAATGCAACTCACTGGAATTAGTGAACTGGCAGAACGTTTTCCACACCAACTTTCGGGCGGACAACAACAACGAGTAGCTCTTGCGCGAGCACTAGCACCGAATCCAGAACTAATTTTATTAGATGAACCTTTTAGTGCCTTAGATGAACATCTACGCCAGCAAATTCGTCATGATATGCTAAAAGCACTGCGTCAAAGTGGTGCATCAGCGATTTTCGTCACCCATGATCGTGATGAAGCACTACGTTATGCAGATAAGATTGCGATCATTCAACAAGGCAAAATTTTACAAATCGACACGCCTCGTACACTTTATTGGTCGCCAAATCATCTAGAAACCGCAAGTTTTATTGGTGACAACATCGTACTATCGGCAAATCTAATTGATGAAAATATCGCCCAATGCCAATTAGGTAATATTCCTGTAAAAAACAAATCAATCTCACCGAAACAAGGTAAGATTTTGCTTCGTCCAGAACAATTTAGCCTGTTTAAAACATCAGAAAATCCAACCGCACTTTTCAAAGGGCAAGTGAAACAAATTGAATTTAAAGGAAAAATTACCGCTGTTCAAATTGAAATTAATGGCTACGCAATATGGATTGAGAACGTTATTTCTCCCGATTTATCTATTGGCGATAATTTGCCTGTTTATTTACATAGAAAAGGGCTTTTTTATGCCTAAAAATAAAGCCTTATCTTCACAATAAGGCTTATTTTTAAACAATATATTCAGAAAAAATTCGTTCAATATTTGATATTAAACAGTCTACACCTAAAATATTTTCCCCTTTCCACGCCTGTTGCAAAATCTCTGGAGAAAATTGCTGGCTTGCCAATTCAGCTAACGGCAAATAACTGATATGCCAAGGCTCCCGCCCCACTTTCTTATTAGACTGCATATTTATAAAAGGCAAAGCAAAATCAAAGTGCGGTAAATTTTCCGTAAGAAATTCACTCAATTCAAAAAAGTAGCCGCCTTTTTCATATTCCCAAGGCTCCAGTTGTAAAGATTGCCCTTGTGGCAAAAGATCAGGATCGAAAATATCCACTTCCGTTCCCCAATGATGACGGCTAGCTGCTGGTAATGCAGACCAACGTAAAATCGCCTGACATTTTTGCCAGTCATCTAATTGGCTTAAATCTAATGCCTTTCCTGCGTCATCGTGTACTTTTCTCTCGCCCTTAAATTTGCTGTTCCAAATAAGCTGTTGGCGTTCAAAATCACGAAAACTGCTCGCAGGCTGTAAATTAAAGCCATTTTTTGTCGCACTTTGTTGCAACCCTTGAAATGCTTGCACAGCTTGCGTTTGCAAAAAATGATTTGAGGAATGAATTGCGGGTAAATTGACTAAATGCTCACGAGACTTTCCTGTAAGCATTTCTGGCGTTAATTTCATTTTAGCTATCCAATAAATTCACTAACATTTTGTGATAAATTTCACCGCACTTGCCAAGATCTTCCACGCTGACACATTCATTGACTTTATGAATAGTTGAATTTAACGGGCCAAATTCCACTACCTCAGAACCCATCAATGCAATAAAACGACCGTCTGAGGTGCCACCACCTGTTTCAGCCTTTGGCATTATGCCTGTGGTTTCCTCAATAGCGGTGGTTATCGAATCTAATAATTTACCTGGTTTTGTTAAAAACGGTTTACCTGATAAATTCCATTCAATACGATATTTCAAATTATGTTTTTCTAGCATTTCAGCTACTTTTTGCTTAATGATTTCATCTGTTACTTCTGTGCAATAACGCAAATTAAACTGAACATATAACTCACCTGGAATCACATTATTACTTCCTGTGCCCGCATGAATATTAGCAATTTGTAGGTTTGTTGGAGGGAAAAACTCATTACCTTCATCCCATTGGTAAGTCGTTAAGTCTTGCAAAAATGGCACTGCTTTATGGATTGGATTTTCGGCTAAATGCGGATATGCCACATGCCCTTGAATCCCCTGAACATAAAGATTTCCTGTAATCGAGCCGCGGCGGCCATTTTTGACAACATCGCCTAAGTTTTTAGCACTCGATGGCTCGCCAACCATACAATAAGTAATTTGTTCATCACGCGCCATTAAAGTCTCAACCACACGCACTGTACCATCTTTTGCGGCGGCCTCTTCATCAGACGTAATCAATAATGCAATTGTACCCTTATGATTGGGATTTGCTTTTACATATTCTTCTGCCGCCACAATCATTGCTGCAAGGGATCCTTTCATATCCGCCGCACCACGACCATAAAGCATACCATCGATAACCTCAGCAGAAAACGGAGAATACGACCATTGATTTTCATCACCAGTAGGCACAACATCCGTATGTCCCGCAAAAGCAATAACTGGCTCACCCGATCCATGTTTTGCCCACAAATTCAACGTATCATTAAAAGGCATCCATTCAATTTGAAAACCTAACTTTTCTAAACGTTCTCCAATAATTTGCTGACAGCCCTCATCATTCGGGCTAATAGACGGGCGACGAATTAAATCTTGCGCCAACGAAATTACTTTTTCTTTCATAAAAACTCCTAAGAAAATAACCGCACTTTAAGCAAATGTAGCCTGATATTCCTTTTCATTAAAACCAATTAATGCCTTTCCATCTTGTAAAATAATGGGGCGTTTAATCAAGGTTGGATTCTCTGCCAACACGGAAAGTGCGGTCGTTTTATCAAGGGAATTTTTAACTTGTTCATCCAAATTACGCCAAGTTGTACTGCGTTTATTTACCAACACATCCCAGCCAAATTGAGCTTCTGCCTGAGTTAAAAAATTCAAATCCAAACCATCAACACGGTAGTCGTGAAGTTTATGTTCAATATTGTGATCCGCAAGCCATTTCAACGCTTTCTTCACTGTGTCGCAATTTTTAATGCCGTAAACTGTAATCATATTTCACCTAAAAAAAGAAAAACCCTCAATCTAATCAGACTGAGGATTTTAACCCTTATACTACTTCATCTCAAATGAATTAACCCAACAACTTATTGATACGTTTAATAAACACAGCTGGATTTTCCAAAGATCCGCGCTCTGCTAACATAGCTTGTTCAAGTAATAATTCCACCCAATCAGCAAATTCAGTTTCATCTGCAATATCAGCCACTTTTTTCACTAAGTGGTGTTCTGGATTAAGTTCAAAAGTGTATTTGACTTCTGGTACAGGTTGCCCTGCGGCTGCAAACAATTTCGCCATTTGGGTCGTCATTTGATCATTATCTGTAGAAACTACCGCTGGTGTATCCGTTAAATTGTGAGTTAAACGCACCGTTTTCACACGTTCTCCAAGCAAGTTTTTCACACGCTCAATAAAACTACCAAAGGCTTCATCTTGTTGTTTTTGCGTTTCAGATTCTTTATCCGCTAAATCGCCTAAATCCAAATCTGCTTTCGTGATACTTTGTAATGGTTTACCGTCAAATTCAGTTAAATAGCTTAACATCCATTCATCAATGCGATCAGAAAGCAATAAAACCTCAATGCCTTTTTTATTGAATAATTCCAAGTGCGGACTATTTTTTGCTGCAACATAACTATCCGCTGTAATGTAATAGATAGCTTTTTGCCCCTCTTTCATACGCGTGATGTAATCTTCTAAAGAAACAGTTTGCTCGCTGCTATCATTATGCGTTGAAGCAAAACGTAATAACTTCGCAACAGTTTCTTTATTAGAAAAATCTTCTGCAGGGCCTTCTTTCAAGACTAAACCAAACTCTTTCCAGAATTGAAGATATTTTTCTGCATCATCTTTTGCTAATTTTTCTAGCATTTGTAATGAACGCTTAGTTAATGCTTTGCGTAATGCAGCAGTAATTTTGTTATCTTGTAAAATTTCACGAGATACATTTAATGGCAAGTCATTGCTATCGATTAAACCGCGCATAAAACGGAGATAATTCGGCATAAATTGCTCAGCATCATCCATAATAAATACACGTTGAACATAAAGTTTTAAGCCGTGTTTATGTTCGCGATTAAATAAATCCCAAGGTGCTTTAGCTGGCACATAAAGCAAACTAGTATATGCTTGATTTCCTTCAACTTTGTTATGCGCCCAAGTCACAGGATCAGCAAAATCATGGCTTAAATGTTTGTAAAACTCCTTATATTCCTCATCGGAGACATCATTTTTAGAACGCGTCCAAAGTGCATCGGATTTATTAATTTTCTCCCATTTTTCGCCGCACTCTTTGCCTTCATCATCATATTCTTTCGTCAGCATTTCCACTGGCAAGCCAATATGGTCAGAATATTTACCGATAATTTCACGCAAACGCCATTCGTTTAAAAATTCTTTTTCATCTTCACGTAAGTGTAAAATCACATCTGTGCCACGGGATTTTTTCTCAATATCCGCCACAGAATATTCGCCTTCGCCAGCAGATTCCCAAAGCACCGCTTTATCCGCCTCTTCGCCAGCTGCTCTAGTTTTTACAGTCACTTTATCTGCCACAATAAAAGCTGAATAAAAACCCACACCAAACTGCCCAATAAGTTGGCTATTTTTTGCTTGGTCTTGGCCAAGTGCGGTTAAAAATTCTTTTGTTCCTGATTTCGCAATCGTACCCAAATGATCTATGACTTGCTCACGGGTCATACCAATGCCGTTATCGCTAATTGTGATCGTTCCTTTATCCGCATCAAAGCTAACACGCACACGTAAGTCGCCATCGCCTTCATATAAAGCAGGGTTGGAAAGTGTTTTAAAGCGTAATTTATCTGCTGCATCAGAGGCATTAGAAATTAATTCACGTAAGAAAATTTCTTTATTGGAATACAAAGAATGGATCATTAATTGGAGGAGTTGTTTGACTTCAGATTGGAAGCCGCGAGTTTCTTGATTTTGTGACATAATTTTTTCCTTCATAAAGATAAAAATTGAACGTCACAGATATAAGAATAAAAAGAAAGATTTCAAGGGGAAAAGCAAAGTGCAGTGAAAATTCACCGCACTTTTATCAGGCTAATATCAATTACTCTTTTCTTTCCTTCACATTTTCAACCCAGCGTTCTATTAATCGCTTCGCTTCTTGATCTGAACCAAACTTGATGAAATCAATATCAAGTAATTTAAGTTTTGCTGGCTCTGAAAGATGTGGATGCGCTTTGGCATGAATATTTGTTGGCAGTTGGTAAGAATCCGCCTCACGCCAAGGAATTTCTTGAGCTTCAGCAGAAAGAACAAAATCGACAAAGCGTTTAGCATTCTCTAAATTGCGTCCATTTTTAATGATACTGACCGCTCCTAACGTATAGCCTGTGCCTTCGCAAGGTAAAGCACCAATAACCAGTGCGCCTTTATCCTTTTCACGCACATAAGTATGCATAAAACCAATATCAACTGCGGCTGCGCCCGTAGAAATATTAGCCGTTGCTAATCCAGTTTTCGTGTATTGAGCAATGTTTTTATCAAGTTCTTTCAAATAAGCAAAGGCTTTATCTTCGCCCATAATTTCAATTAAAGTTGTAAGAATAGTGTAGCCAGTGCCAGATACTCGAGGATCTGGATATTGAATTAACCCTTTAAATTCTGGTTTTAATAAATCAGCATAGCATTGAGGTTTCGCGATATTTTTTTCGGCTAGCAGTTTTTCGTTCATCCCAATGCCAAGTTCCATAAGATAAATAATCGACGTGGTATCGCCACGTTGTTCCGTGAGCTTTTTGAATTGAGGCATAATTTCTTTTTGCAGAGGAGAACGATAAGTTTCTAACAAACCAGCATCTCGCGCTTGAAAGTGCGGTTCCAATGTACCGCCATACCATACATCTGCTTGTGGATTTTCTTTTTCGGCTTTGATTTTGCCTAATACAGTCCCAGTGCTATTACGCACAAACTGAGTGTCCACATTATATTTTTTGCTAAAAGCGTGAGCGACTTTTTCACAAGTCGTGTTTTGGACGCTGCAATAGAGCACTAATTTGCCTTCCGCTTGAGCAGGTGTTGATAAACTTAATCCTAATAAGCCGTAACCAAGCACGCTGGAAAGTGCGGTCAATTTAAAAGAATTTTTTAAAGAAAAAGAGAGTTTCATGATGCATCCTTACTTATATGAATACAGAAAAAAGTAAGTCAGCCCTTTAAGGAGGAGAGATTAGTTTCCTACGCCAGTGCTAACTGTTTCAGGTTCACGGGTATTTTCTCAGCGATGTCCGCACCCCGACTAACCGCGAATCAATATAAGTTGTAATACTATTTTTGTAAAGTCGGATAAGTTTATGATTTTCTTGATTGTGATATAAAAAAATTAGACTTATAATTCCTGTAAATTTGAACAGATAAAAATTTCATCATGGATATTTCTGAATTACTTGACGGACTTAACGATAAACAACGCGAAGCCGTAGCAGCCCCTCTTGGTAATCACTTAGTGCTAGCTGGTGCAGGCTCTGGCAAAACGCGTGTATTGACACACCGTATCGCTTGGTTAATTGCGGTAGAAAATATTTCTGAAGGCAGCATTATGGCGGTGACGTTTACCAATAAAGCAGCAGCAGAAATGCGTCATCGTATTCAAGCGACACTTGCCAAACACGCACAACATCAATTATTTGGTATGTGGATTGGTACTTTCCACAGCATTGCCCATCGTTTGTTGCGAGCTCATCATTTAGATGTGGGATTGCCACAAGATTTCCAAATTTTAGATTCAGAAGATCAACTGCGTTTAATTAAACGGTTATTAAAATTACATAATTTTGATGAAAAAGCTTTTCCGCCTAAACAGGCTTGTTGGTACATCAATAACAAAAAAGATGAAGGCTTGCGACCAAAGGACATTGAAGATTTTAATGATCGTCAAGAGCGTGAATGGATTAAAATTTATCAGATTTATCAAGACACTTGCGATCGCGCAGGATTGGTCGATTTTGCTGAATTATTAATTCGGGCCTATGAATTATTTGAGAAAAAACCATTAATTTTGCAACGTTATCAACAACGTTTTCAGCATATTTTGGTGGATGAATTTCAAGATACCAATAAAATTCAATATAAATGGATCAAAATTCTCGCGGGAGAAACAGGCAAGGTCATGATCGTAGGCGATGACGATCAATCTATTTATGGTTGGCGTGGCGCACAAATCGAAAATATTCAAAAATTCTTAAAAGATTTCAATGCCGAAACAATTCGCCTTGAACAAAACTATCGTTCTACCGCCAATATCCTAAACAGCGCAAATGAATTAATTGCAAACAATAGTGATCGTCTTGGTAAAAATTTATGGACAGAGGGTGAAAAAGGCGATCCTGTGGGCATCTATGCTGCCTTTAATGAATTGGACGAAGCAAAATTTGTTGCCTCACAAATTCAGGATTGGGTAGAACATGGCGGAAAACTTGATGATTGTGCCGTGCTTTACCGTAGTAATAGCCAATCACGGGTTATTGAAGAAGCCTTGATTCGTTGTCAAATCCCATACCGTATTTATGGCGGTATGCGTTTCTTTGAACGCCAAGAAATTAAAGATGCGTTAGCCTATCTTCGTTTGATTAATAATCGTCAAGATGATGCAGCTTTTGAGCGTGTAATAAATACGCCAACCCGAGGCATTGGCGACCGCACTTTAGATATATTGCGTAACTTAACACGGGAACGCCAAATTACCTTATGGCAAGCAGTACAAGTCGCAACACAAGAAAATATGTTGGCTGGGCGAGCCTCAACAGCATTATTGCGTTTCCAGGAATTAATTAATTCATTACAACTTGATACTGCAGAAATGCCGCTTTTCGCACAAACTGATTTTGTGATTAAACATTCGGGCTTATATGAAATGTATCAACAAGAAAAAGGTGAAAAAGGCGAAGTGCGTATTGAAAACTTGGAAGAATTAGTTACCGCAACCCGTGAATTTATCAAACCTGATGATGCGGAAGAAATGACCGAACTCACTGCCTTTTTAACGCACGCTTCCTTAGAAGCTGGCGAAGAACAAGCCTCACCGCATCAATCCTGTGTAGAAATGATGACGTTGCACTCTGCAAAAGGCTTAGAATTTCCTCGTGTGTTCATGGTGGGCGTAGAAGAAGGTTTATTCCCAAGTTTCCGCTCTTTTGAGGAACCTGGGCGTTTAGAAGAAGAGCGTCGTTTAGCTTATGTCGGCATTACTCGAGCGAAGAAAAAACTAACAATTTCTTATGCGGAAAGCCGTCGATTATATGCTAAAGAAGAACGTCATTTGCCATCACGTTTTATCGCAGAATTACCACAAGAATGTATCCAAGAAATTCGTTTACGAGGAACTGTCACGCGTGCGATGAATCTAGCAAAAGTTGGTTCAGTATCTCCTGTCGGTACAAATGAAAATGAATGGAAAATGGGGCAAAAAGTCAAACACGAAAAATTTGGTTTTGGCACTGTGATTAATGTGGAAGGATCTGAGAATAACACACGTTTACAAATAGCATTCCAAGCGCAAGGCATTAAATGGTTGATTGCGCATTTGGCAAAACTGGAAAAAGTGCGGTAGAATCCAGAAGCGTTTTTATTTTTTACCGATGAATTTTTTTGAAAAGTGCGGTGGATTTTTACCGCACTTTTATTGTCTATTGAGTGCTGGAATGTTTAAATTTGTTTTCAAACGTATCTTAATGGTGATTCCTACTTTTATTGCCATTACTTTTATTACCTTTGCCCTTGTGCATTTTATTCCCGGTGATCCTGTGGAAATTATGATGGGGGAACGCGGTTTAACGCCAGAAGTACATCAACAAATGATGCACCAATTGGGCTTAGATTTACCTCTTTATCAGCAATATTTCCACTATATTGGCAATGTAATTCAAGGGGATTTTGGGGCATCATTTCGCACTCAACAACCTGTTCTTAGTGAATTTTTTACACTTTTCCCTGCCACCGCTGAATTAGCATTTTTTGCGTTATTTTGGTCGTTATTAGGCGGGGTGATTTTAGGCACAATTGCCGCAGTAAAAAAAGATAGTTGGATTTCTCACACAGTTACGGCTGCATCGCTCACCGGTTATTCTATGCCGATTTTCTGGTGGGGTTTAATTTTAATTTTATATGTTTCGCCACAACTCGGTTTACCACAAGGCGGACGTTTAGATAATGAATTTTGGATCGATACACCAACAGGATTTATGCTCATTGACAGCTGGCTTTCTGGTATGCCAGGTGCCTTCGAAAATGCGGTTAAATCGTTGATTCTTCCTGCAATAGTCCTAGGCACAGTTCCTCTCGCCATTATTACGCGTATGACACGCTCTGCAATGTTGGAAGTGTTAGGTGAAGATTACATTCGCACGGCAAAAGCAAAAGGCTTAAGTTATACTCGAATCGTCATTGTTCATGCATTACGTAATGCGTTAATCCCTGTTGTCACTGTGGTGGGATTAATTGTAGGTCAATTGCTTTCCGGTGCCGTACTGACAGAAAACATTTTCTCATGGCCGGGAATTGGAAAATGGATTATTGATGCTATTCAAGCGCGTGATTATCCGGTGTTGCAAGGTTCTGTACTGATTATTGCAACAATTATTATTGTGGTAAATTTAACTGTCGATTTACTTTACGGCGTGGTCAATCCGCGTATCCGTCATTAATTGTAGGAGAAATTATGTCTGACACGCCTTCAACTTTCGCGCCAAAAACGCCCTTGCAAGAATTTTGGTTTTACTTCAAACAAAACCGAGGCGCGCTAATTGGTTTAATTTTTATTTTGATTGTTGCCTTAATTAGCATTCTCGCGCCTTATATTGCGCCTTTTGATCCAACAGAACAAAATCGTACCGCACTTTTACTTCCTCCTGCTTGGTATGAAGGCGGCAATCCTGCCTATTTACTCGGAACAGATGATATTGGGCGAGATATTCTTTCTCGCATCATTTACGGAACGCGAATTTCCGTCTTTGCTGGATTTGTCATTGTATTGCTATCTTGCGCCTTTGGTACCAGTCTTGGCTTGATTTCTGGTTATTATGGCGGCGTGTTAGATACAATTATCATTCGCCTAATTGATATTATGCTCGCGATTCCAAACTTGCTCTTAACGATTGTGGTCGTCTCTATTTTAGAGCCATCACTCGCCAATGCCACTTTAGCTATCGCCGTTGTATCGATTCCTAGCTATGTGCGTTTAACTCGAGCAGCGGTGATGAATGAAAAAAATCGTGATTATGTCACCTCATCTAAAGTCGCTGGCGCAGGTGTTCTTCGCCTCATGTTTATTGTGATTTTACCAAACTGTTTAGCACCCTTGATTGTGCAAATGACTATGGGGATTTCTAATGCGATCTTAGAACTCGCGACACTTGGTTTCTTAGGCATTGGTGCAAAGCCACCAACACCTGAGCTTGGCACAATGCTTTCAGAAGCACGTGGTTTTATGCAAGCAGCAAACTGGTTGGTTACAATTCCTGGCTTAGTTATTTTATCTTTGGTACTGGCTTTCAACTTAATGGGTGATGGCTTGCGCGATGCACTTGATCCAAAACTCAAACAATAGGAAAACAGAATGGCATTATTAGACGTAAAAGAACTTTCTGTTCACTTTGGCGATAAAAAAACGCCATTTAAAGCAGTGGATCGAATCAGCTATCAAGTTGCACAAGGAGAAGTACTTGGCATTGTGGGAGAATCAGGTTCGGGTAAATCTGTGAGTTCTCTCGCAATTATGGGATTAATTGATCATCCTGGGCGTGTATCGGCAGAATCCTTGCAATTTGAAAACACCAATTTACTCACTTTAAATAGTAAAGCTAAACGCCAGCTTATTGGTGCTGATGTCGCAATGATTTTCCAAGATCCGATGACAAGTTTGAATCCAGCTTATACTGTGGGTTTCCAAATTATGGAAGCGTTAAAAACTCACGAGGGTGGCACAAAAAAGGCGAGAAAAGACCGCACTTTAGAGCTTTTAAGATTGGTCGGTATTCCAGATCCTGAATCTCGAATGAATGTTTATCCCCATCAGCTTTCTGGCGGTATGAGCCAACGTGTGATGATTGCGATGGCAATTGCCTGCAGACCTAAATTATTGATTGCTGACGAGCCAACCACCGCATTGGACGTGACTATTCAAGCACAAATTATGGAACTCTTACTTGAATTGCAAAAGAAAGAGTGTATGTCCCTAATTTTGATTACTCACGATCTAGCACTTGTGGCTGAAGCGGCAGATCGAATTATCGTGATGTATGCTGGACAAATCGTTGAAGAAGGCATCGCAAAAGATATTTTCCGCGAGCCAAAACATCCTTATACGCAAGCCTTGTTACGTTCATTACCTGAATTTGCAGAAGGAAAATCTCGCTTAGCGTCATTACAAGGTGTAGTACCTGGAAAATACGATCGCCCAACAGGCTGTTTATTAAATCCTCGTTGCCCTTATGCAACCGAATACTGTCGCCAAGCTGAACCTCTATTGCATCAGATCGGTTCGCGTAAAGTAAAATGCCATACTCCGCTGAACGAGCAAGGCAATCCCATTGAATATCAAGGAGCTTAATAATGACGAATGAAGTAAAAGAAAATACGCCATTATTAAATGCCATTGGCTTAAAAAAATATTACCCTGTAAAAAAAGGCTTGTTTGCAAAACCACAGCAAGTAAAAGCGTTAGATGGTGTCTCTTTTCAGCTTGAACGAGGTAAAACTTTAGCTGTCGTGGGGGAGTCAGGTTGTGGAAAATCCACGTTAGGGCGTTTGCTAACCATGATTGAACAACCAACTGAAGGCGAGCTGTATTACAAAGGGCATAATTTTTTAGAAAATGATCCTGAAACAAAGGCGCTACGTCGTAAAAAAATTCAAATTGTTTTCCAAAATCCTTATGCGTCATTAAATCCACGCAAAAAAATTGGTTCAATTTTGGAAGAACCTTTGATCATCAATACAAAACTTTCCGCCAAAGAACGGCGAGAAAAAGTTTTATCGATGATGGAAAAAGTCGGATTGCGCGCTGAATTTTATGATCGTTATCCCCATATGTTTTCAGGTGGACAACGCCAACGCATCGCCATAGCTCGTGGATTAATGTTAGATCCCGATGTTGTTGTTGCCGATGAACCTGTTTCTGCATTAGATGTTTCCGTGCGTGCGCAAGTACTGAATTTAATGATGGATTTACAAGATGAATTAGGTTTGTCTTACGTGTTCATTTCGCACGATCTTTCTGTGGTAGAACATACCGCCGATGAAGTGATGGTAATGTATTTAGGTCGTTGTGTTGAAAAAGGGACGACAGAGCAAATCTTCTCTAATCCTCAACATCCATATACCAAAGCGTTACTTTCCGCGACACCACGTTTGTCGCCAAACTTGCGTCGTGAACGTATAAAACTGACGGGCGAATTGCCAAGTCCGATTAATCCACCAAAAGGCTGTGCATTTAATCCTCGTTGTTGGAAAGCGACAGAAAAATGTCGTGAAAATCAACCGCACTTAGCGCAACATACTGATGGCAAATTAATCGCTTGTTTCCATATTGATTAAATTCATTTTGTCAAACTGATAAATAGGCTTATTTTTTCTCTCGCCAATAGGTTGCAAATCGAGGTTTTCCACGACTCGTGAGACCTCGATATTTATAAGTAATTACAGATCCTATCGGAGGGGGATTTTCTCGTTCGTTTAAATTAAAACCCGAACCGATTTTAAATTCTCCCCGATGATTTTTACAAGTTAAAGCACCCATCACATTTTCAAATTGTCCTTTGCCTTTATTGTGTGCAATGACTGTACATTCTTCATCTCGTGCTGTTTTTAATTTTAAAATTTGTGAGCTTCGCTTACGTTCATAAGGTGCATTGGGGTTGCGTACAACAACGCCCTCGCCTTGCAAATTTTCGACTTGTGCAAGAAATTGATATAAATGGGTTTTATCTTTAACAGGAATTTGCTCAATAATTTCAATATAAGTTGTAGGATGTTCAAGTAAATAGGCTTTCAATTTAGCTAAACGCTCAAATAAATTCCCCTCTGCATCAGGCACATCAAAAACATACAATTTCAGCTTTTCCCAACCGTCGCCTTTGAAAGATTTTGTGATGGATGAAATTTCCTCAAAATGATTCCGCTCACTAAATAATTCGCCATCAATGGCAAAAGGCGGAAAATCCTTAATGAAATAAGCGGGCGGCGATAAAGGTTGCCCTTGTCGGGTTAATAATTGCTTTCCATTCCAATAACCGCGTACGCCATCTAACTTTTCAGACATCACCCAACCCTCTATAGATTGATTATTATAGGTATGAAGAAGCATTAAATCTGAGTTAGCAAAAGCAAAAGAACTAGTAAAGAAAAGTAACAAAGTGCGGTAAAATTTCATTGTGTTTTTGAAAATTAAAGGGCAAATAAGTTTACGCAAGATAAACATATCTTGAAAAATCCCCAACCACTCAAACTTCTTTTTTCGATCTAAATCGCAAAAAATCATCATTTCATCGAAAAAAGATGAATTTTTATTTACGCTAGCGAAGAATCTTTATCTGCTATACAATGCCATCGCGATTTTATTCCCAACAAGGAGCAATCAATGTATTTAGATCAAATCAAAGCGGAACTTGTAGAAGCACAAGATGTGTTAAACAAATTTATTGCTGATGAAAATAACATTAAATTAATTCAAGAAGCCGCATTATTAATTTCCAACAGTTTCAAGCAAGGCGGAAAAGTGCTTTCTTGTGGTAATGGCGGTTCGCACTGTGATGCGATGCATTTTGCAGAAGAATTAACGGGTCGTTATCGTGAAAATCGCCCAGGTTATCCCGCTATTGCGATTTCAGATGCAAGCCATTTAAGCTGTGTAAGTAATGATTTTGGCTATGAATATGTATTTTCACGCTATGTTGAAGCGGTGGGGCAAAAAGGCGATGTGTTATTCGGCTTATCGACTTCAGGCAATTCAAAAAATATCTTAAATGCTATTGAAGCGGCAAAAGCAAAAGGAATGAAAGTGATTGCGATGACAGGAAAAGACGGCGGGAAAATGGCAGGATTAGCAGATGTTGAAATTCGCGTACCCCATTTCCGTTATGCAGATCGTATTCAAGAAATCCATATCAAAGTCATTCATATTTTAATGATGTTAATTGAGTTTGAAATGGCAAAGCAAGCCTAAAGTGCGGTTGATTTCAATCAAGTTTTTAAAATCCCAAATTTTTTTGGGATTTTTTATTAATAGCACTTGCATAATTATTCATAAAAATGTAATATTTTTTCATCTTATAAAGCATAGAGAAGAAAAATGGCTATTCGTGTTAAAAATCTCAATTTCTTTTACGGTTCATCACAAGCGTTATTCGATATTAACCTTGAAGCTGAAGAGGGCGATATCGTTGTGTTGCTGGGCCCAAGTGGCGCAGGAAAAAGCACATTAATTCGCACATTAAATTTGTTAGAAGTGCCAAAATCTGGCGAATTAAGCATTGCAAACAATGATTTTAATTTATCCAATGCAATAGCAAATCCCAAAGCAATCAGACAATTACGTCAAGATGTAGGAATGGTGTTTCAACAATATCATCTTTGGCCGCACTTAACTGTGATTGAAAACCTAATTGAAGCACCAATGAAAGTACGTGGTGTGAGTGAAAATGAAGCGAAAACCGATGCAATGGAATTGTTAAAACGTTTACGTTTAGAACAACTTGCCGATCGCTTTCCATTACATTTGTCAGGCGGGCAACAACAACGTGTTGCTATAGCCCGCGCGCTGATGATGAAGCCACAAGTTCTGCTATTTGATGAACCAACGGCTGCATTAGATCCAGAAATTACGGCACAAGTTGTAGATATTATTAAAGAATTACAAGAAACCGGCATTACGCAAGTGATTGTAACCCACGAAGTCAATGTGGCGCAAAAAGTGGCGACAAAAGTCGTCTATATGGAACAAGGTAAAATCGTCGAAATGGGATCGGCAGATTGCTTTGAAAATCCAAAAACGGAACAATTTAAACACTATCTTTCTCACTAGAAATAAGGAGCTTACGATGAAAAAAACATTATTAACTGCCATTTTATTGGGAACATCTGTTGCTGCAAGCGCACAAGAACTCACTTTTGCAATGGAACCTAGCTATCCACCATTTGAAACCACAAATGAAAAAGGCGAAATTATCGGGTTTGATGTGGATGTGGCGAATGCAATTTGTCAAGAAATTCAAGCAACCTGTAAATTCAAAGGCGAAGCCTTTGATGCGTTAATTCCAAATTTAAAAGCAAAACGTTTTGATGCTTCAATTTCTGCTATTGATATTACTGATGCTCGTGCAAAACAGGTTTTATTCTCTGATGCATATTACGACAGTACAGCAAGCTATGTTGCTCTTAAAGGCAAAGCGACCTTAGAAAGTGCAAAAAATGTAGGCGTTCAAAATGGAACTACATTCCAACAATATACCGTAGCGGAAACCAAGCAATATAGTCCAAAATCCTATGCAAGTTTACAAAGTGCTATTTTAGACTTAAAAAGCGGTCGGATTGACATTATTTTTGGCGATACCGCAATGCTTGCCGATATGATTTCCAAAGAGCCAGAAATTCAATTTGTAGGCGAAAAAGTGACCAATAAAAAATATTTTGGTAATGGTTTAGGCATTGCAATGCACAAATCAAACAAAGATTTGGCTGCACAACTAAATAAAGGTTTAGCTGCAATTAAAGCGAATGGCGAATACCAAAAAATCTATGATAAATGGATGACAAAATAATCTATGAGTTATGACTTTCTTTCTTTAATGCTTACCGCTGCCCTAATGACTTTAGGGCTTGCGGTCTGTTCATTGATCTTAGGCTTATTTTTAAGCCTAATTTTTGCCGCACTTGAAGCAAATCGTTTTGTTGGCAAACCAATGACAGTATTTGTGGCATTATTACGTGGCTTACCCGAAATTATTGTTGTATTACTTATCTATTTTGGTTCCACCGAATTAGTCGAAATGCTAACAGGCGAATACATTGAATTTGGGGCATTTGGTTGCGGTGTATTTGCACTTTCTCTCATTTTTGCAGCTTATGCTTCACAAACATTACGCGGAGCCATTCAAGCTATCCCGAAAGGTCAATGGGAGTCTGGCGCAGCGTTAGGCTTAAGCAAAAGCTATACGTTCATTCACATTGTCATGCCACAAGTATGGCGTCACGCCTTACCAGGTTTAAGCAACCAATGGCTTGTATTACTAAAAGATACGGCATTGGTTTCATTAATTGGCGTGGACGATTTGATGCGCCAAGCGGATCTGATTAATACCAATACACATCAACCCTTTACTTGGTACGGTATTGCTGCGTTAATTTATTTGGCGGTGACATTAATTAGCCAAGTTGGTATTCGAAAATTAGAGCTGCGTTTTACTCGTTTTGAAAGGGGCGTGAAATAATGTTTCAAGAATATTTAAGCGTGATCGCACAAGGGATCCCAACAAGTTTACTACTTACAGTCGTATCCTTACTGATTGCTTTCTTTTTAGCCTTATTTCTTACTTTTTTACTTTCAATGGGAAATAAATGGGTAAAAAGTGCGGTCAATTTATACCTTACTTTATTCACTGGCACTCCACTGTTAGTACAGTTCTTTTTAATTTATGCGGGGCCCGGTCAATTTCAATGGATTATTGACAGCCCATTATGGTTTTTCTTATCCAATGCGTGGTTCTGTGCCGCATTAGCTTTAGCACTAAACAGCGCAGCCTATTCCACCCAATTATTTCACGGTGCAGTAAAAGCCATTCATAAAGGACAATGGGAAAGTTGCGCAGCGTTAGGGTTAAGCCGATTACAGACACTTAAAATCTTAATTCCCTACGCTTTAAAACGCGCATTGCCGTCTTACAGTAACGAAATTATTTTGGTATTTAAAGGCACGGCGTTAGCTTCCACCATTACCATTATGGATATTATGGGCTACGCTCGCCAACTTTATGGTACAGAATATGATGCACTCACAATTTACGGCATTGCGGGCGGTATCTATTTAATTATTACGGGCATTGCGACTTTATTACTACGTAAATTAGAGAAAAAAGTGTTGGCATTTGAACGTTTTGAAGTAAGCAAAGCATAAAGTGCGGTAAGATTTTTAGTGATTTTTAAATCCCAACCTAAGTTGGGATTTTTTATATTTTAATGTAATAGTTTTCTCAAAAGCTATTGAAAAATAAGATTTCCGAGAATTTTAACCGCACTTTTACTCAACTATTTTCTACTCCGCCCTAAAACGAATAACGGTGATCGCCTTAGACGATCACCGTTAAATTAAAGTGTTTTATAAAAAAGATTTTTGTATTCTAAAAATTAGAATCCGTAACCCACACCAACTTTTGCACCATAGTTATTAACTTTGGTACTATCAAAATTACCTAAACGATTGTACTCAACCCCACCATTTGCGTACCAATTGCCATCTAACTTATATTTCGCACCTGCTACAACACCATATCCGAGCTTAATTTCTGAAGAACTTCTATATGGTTGGTTAGCTCTGTTATCATATTTAAACTGGTTAGCTGCAACACGAGCACCTACATAAGGTTGCACTTTAGAATTCGTGTCAAAATCATATAATACTGATGCACCTAAACCGTGAATTTTCGCACCATCAATTTTTCCGTGATGAGTATAATCACCCGCAACACGTGTATTTCCTACTTTATATCCAACGGATACACGAGGTTCAATTCTTGTATTGTTACTACCATTTGCTTTGGTTCGAGATAAACCGACATCGCCTTCAGCATAGATATTCGCATTTGCAACAGAAGCAAAGGCAAATGCACCAACAATAACTGCTAATAAAGATTTTTTCATTGGATAACTCCTTTATTTATTGAATAAACTGGAAAAATATATCACAAAAATTATTCTGTTTCATCGACAAAAACTAATTTTCCCTTACATTTTCTACATAAATATTCAATCTTTTCTCTTACTATTCTATTATGACGGCGAATACTTAGAAAATGTGTTTGGCACGCACAACGATATTCAAAGGTTTCACCTTGCACATTTTTTATATCAAATTGATGGCAAGTGTCTGCGGGAAGCTTAAAAATTTCATTCATTACAAGCTGCCACTCTTTCCCGTGTGGTTTTACGCGACCAAACATTTGATACACAATCAAATGCGCAAGCTCGTGTGGCACGACTTGTCGAATAAATTCATCTGCATTTTCTAATAACAAAGTGCGGTTAAATTTTATTTGATTTTTTTGCAGATAAGCCACGCCTGCCTTTATGCCACGCAAATCATAATTTACCTCAGGCATTGTAAACTTTCGATTAAAATAAGCCTCTACAAGCTGCAAAGATTGATTCAATTTACGTTGCACTTGCATTTTTAAATGACGGAATGGAATTAATGATATTGATGTCATAGGTAAAAGCAAAAACCGCTAGATAAGCGGCTTTTATATGATAGAATGATCAGTGGCTGGTCAGGTGTTGTCATTACCTGACTGGGGGGTCAGGTAATGCAATCATCTCGATCAGTTTGTTTTAACACTGATTGGGAGACAAAATTGATGAAAATTATCTTTATAATTGTCATCGCACTTATTGTGTTACTGTATAGCTCGCCAGCTTGGTAACACTTATCAGTCAAGGCAACAAGTAACCTTGTTGCCTTTCCAATATAAGCCTTTCAAACTAAAAATTCAAGCCTATTATTTTAATCCTACCGCAATACGTAAGAGTGCGGTTAAATTTACAAGAATTTATTCAATTTACGTTGCACTTACATTTTTAAATGACGAAATTGAATGAGTGATATTGATGTCATCGGTAAAAGCAAAAACCGCTAGATAAGCAGCTTTTATATGATAGAATAAACAGTGGTTGGTCAGGTACGTTATTGCCTGACTGGCGGGTCAGGCAGTAACTCAATCTCGATCAGCTTTGTTTAACAACTCTGAAAGGAGATAGCCTTATGATAAAAATCATCTTAATGATTATTATCGGGTTCTTGTTGCTGTCCTTTAGCTCCCCAGCTTGGTAGCAACCTAAACCAACTAAGGCAGCAAGTAACCTTGTTGCCTTTCCAATATAAGCCTTTCAAACTAAAAATTCAAGACTATTATTTTAAACCTGCTGCAACACGTAATTCTGCTGCACGATCCACTTTTTCCCAAGGGAATTGCTCACGACCGAAATGACCATAAGCTGCCGTTTCACGATAGATTGGTTGAATTAAATCTAACATTTTAATTAAGCCATAAGGACGTAAATCAAAAAATTCACGAACTAATGACACTAATAATTCATTTGCAACTTTTCCAGTTCCAAAGGTTTCGACCATGATAGATGTTGGATCAGCCACACCAATCGCATAAGAAAGTTGGATTTCACAACGATCTGCTAAACCTGCTGCCACAATATTTTTTGCGACATAACGTGCAGCATAAGCAGCGGAACGATCTACTTTAGATGGATCTTTTCCTGAGAATGCGCCACCACCATGACGAGCAGCACCACCGTAAGTATCTACGATAATTTTACGACCAGTTAAACCACAATCGCCCATTGGTCCACCGATTACAAAACGACCAGTTGGGTTAATGAAAAACTTTGTTTCTTTAGAAAGCCATTCACTTGGTAATACAGGTTTGATAATTTCTTCCATCACACCTTCATGTAAATCTTTTTGGCTAACTTCTTCAGAATGTTGAGTAGAAAGCACAACCGCATCCACACCAACAATTTTATTATCTTCATATTTTAAAGTTACTTGGCTTTTCGCATCTGGGCGTAACCATGCTAATTTACCGCTTTTACGCACCTCAGCTTGTTTTTCCATTAAACGATGAGCATAAGTAATAGCTGCAGGCATTAATACATCCGTTTCATTAGTGGCATAACCAAACATAATACCTTGGTCGCCTGCGCCTTGATCTAATGGATTTTCACGATCAACGCCTTGATTAATATCTGCAGATTGTTTACCAATCGCATTAAGCACTGAACAAGAATGGCCATCAAAACCCATTTCAGAATGCTCATAACCAATATCACAAATCACTTTACGGGTTAAATTCTCAATATCGACCCATGCTGATGTGGTAATTTCACCACCCACCAATGCCATACCAGTTTTTACGTAAGTCTCACAAGCTACTCGTGCTTTTGGATCTTGTTTTAGGATTTCATCAAGTACCGCATCAGAAATTTGATCGGCAATTTTATCTGGATGCCCTTCAGAGACAGATTCGGATGTAAATAAATAACTAGACATATTTTCTCTCTTATCTTTTAAATTTGGATGTATTGACGTATAGACGGCTATAATACGCATTTTTGCTTAATAAGCAAGCGGTATTATGGGGTAGTTGTGGGGGTAGTTGTGGGAGTAATCGCCAACCAATTACGCAAAATTTGCTCTCCAAAGTCTGACATATATGACTCAGGATGAAACTGAACACCATAAATTGGTAACGATTTATGCTGCATAGCCATTACCACACCTTCATCACAAAGTGCGGTAACTTCTAGGCAATGAGGTAAATCGTCTTTATGTACACCCCAAGAATGGTATAGCCCGATATTAAATTCAGTTGGAAGATCAAAAAACAATGGGGAATTTGACCGCACTTTTAATGTTCTTTTCTGCCCATGACGAACTTTCTCTAAGTTATACAATGTACCGCCAAAAAATTCACATAAGGTTTGATGCCCTAAACACACACCTAAAATAGATTTTTGCTGATAATATTTTTCCAACATAGAAAAAAGTTGTGGGTAAGAGCGTGGCACATCGGGCCCCGGCGAAATCAATATATGACTATAGTTCTCCGCTGTATTTTCTTTCAAATCTTCCACGTTTAAAACGTCATAAGGCACATTTAATTTCCGAATTAAATCTACCAAGTTAAAAGTAAAAGAATCGTGATTATTAATGATGAGTAATTTCATAACCGCTCGGCATTCGTTATAATCGGGCAATTTTACGCAAAATGACATAAAGCACAATGCAACATTTTATTGAACAGGCTAATCATTATGGCAAACAACGCACGCCATTTTTCTTTCTCATTGATTTTGAAAAAGAAAAACCATTGATTTGTCCTCTCGAAAATTCTGCACAACAAGGCATTTATTTTGATATTTTAGGGAAAAGAAATTGCACAATTTTTCCACAACCAATCCATCTTAATTTTACCAAACATCCAATGCCCTTCTCGCGTTATCAACAAGGTTTTAAACTTGTTCAAAGTGAATTACAGAAAGGCAATTCTTATTTATTGAATCTCACCTACCCCACTGAAATTTCAGGTAATCTGTCACTTGAACAGATTTTTCATCAAACAAATGCACCTTATAAATTGTGGTTACAAGATCAATTTGTTTGCTTCTCACCAGAATGTTTTATCAATATTCATGACAACAGCATTTTTACTTATCCCATGAAAGGGACAATTAATGCGTCTCTGCCCGATGCAGAAAATCAGTTACTCACAAATGAAAAAGAACAACGCGAGCATTACACAATTGTTGATTTAATGCGTAATGATTTATCCATGGTGGCAGAAAACATTCAGGTGAAAAAATTTCGTTATATCGATCGCATCAAAACACAAAAAGGCGAAATACTGCAAACCAGTTCTGAAATTTACGGAAAATTGAATGAAAACTGGCAAAATCAAATTGGTGATATTTTAGCGAAACTCTTGCCTGCTGGTTCCATAAGTGGCGCCCCAAAAGAAAAAACCACACAAATTATTCAACAAGCAGAAAAACAAAAACGCGGTTATTACACAGGAATTTTTGGCATATTTGATGGTGAAACACTACAAAGTGCGGTGGCAATTCGCTTTATTTCTGAAGTAGATGAAAAATTTTATTTTCATAGCGGAGGCGGTATTACCATTCATAGCAATGTGCAAGATGAATATAAAGAATTGTTAGAAAAAGTCTATTTACCGATTAAAGGTGCTGATTAATGTATCCCCTATTTGAAACCCTTTGTATTGAAAACGGGAAAATTCAAAATATCGATTTACACCAAACGCGATATGAACGTAGTTTGCGTGAATATTATGGCAAAAGTGCGGTGAAAATTTTTAATCTTTTTTCACTCATTCAACTGCCTGCTTACTTACAAAATCGATTAGTTCGCTGCCGCATTGATTACAATGCCGAAACCACACAAATTCAATATTTTGAATACCATCGTAAAATTTACCGCACTTTTCAACCTGTAATTTGTGACGATATCGAATATAGCTTGAAATATGCTGATCGGTGTTTAATTAACACATTGTTTGCTCAACGTGGTTCTTGTGATGAAATTATTATTATCAAAAATGGAAAAGTGACAGATTGTTCCATTGGTAATTTAATTTTCCGCCAAGGGGAAAAATGGTACACACCAGACACGCCATTGCTTTTAGGCACACAACGAGAAAAATTATTACAAGAGGGGAAAATTCAAGAACGCACAATATTCCAAGAAGATATTGTCAATTTTGATGAAATTAAAATCATTAACGCAATGAATAGCTTATAAAAAATAAGCCGACTGATTCAGCCGGCTATTTTATTACAATTATTTTTCAGAATTTTTCAATAATTCCGCATGTGCCTTTTTCTGGCTTTTCATTTTCGCACTGATCTCACGACGTTGCGTAGAAAGCTCCGCATTGCGAATCGTATAATCATCAACACGACTTTCATAGTCATCACGCATACTTTCAATAATTCCACGCACCTCTTCGATGGTCATATCATCACGAATGTATTGATTTAAGTTATCTAACAATAATACGCGTTTTTGATTGTCACGGATTTTACGATTATTGTCTTCCATGTCGCGTTTAATTTTGTTTTTCGAACGATACATACGCACGTATTCCAACACTTCTTGGAAAGATTGCTTGTTTACAGTTTCCATAATGACTCTCTTTTAGTAAGAAAATTGATGGCGGTAATGTAGCCTCTTTTTGGTAATTCGTCAAAAGCTGAAAGTAAATTTTGTGAGTCAGCTCAAAAAAATTTTTTATTTACCGAAAAAGAGTTTGATTCTCTGCTTTTGTAGTGATAAAACAGATCCAACTATCTACAAAAATAAGGAAACACAATGTCACAAGTCTTTAATTTTAGCGCTGGCCCAGCGATGATTTTTCCAGAAGTGCTACAAAAAGCACAAGGTGAACTGACAAACTGGCTCAATCAAGGCGTATCCGTGATGGAGGTGAGCCATCGCGGTAAATATTTCATGGAACTTATTGAACAAGCAGAAAAAGATCTACGTGATGTTTTCAATATTCCTGATAACTATCGCGTACTTTTCCTACAAGGTGGTGCTCGCGGTCAATTTGCTGCGATTCCGATGAACTTAATCGGTAAAAAAGGCAAAGCCCTTTATTTAAATAGTGGGCATTGGTCAGCTACAGCGGCAAAAGAAGCAAGAAATTTTGCAGAAGTTGATGAAATCAGTATCGTAGAAAATGGCGAACAGACTCGAATTACCGATCTTGATTTTAGCCATATCGCTGATCAATATGACTACGTTCATTATTGCCCAAATGAAACCATCAGTGGTGTAGAAATTTTTGATGTACCAAATGTGGGCGATGCCGTATTGGTCGCTGATATGTCTTCAAATATTCTTTCACACCAAATCGATATCAGTAAATTTGGTGTAATTTATGCAGGTGCGCAAAAAAATCTTGGTCCTGCGGGCATTACATTAGTCATTATTCGTGATGATTTAATCGGTAATGCACGTAAAGAAACCCCATCTATTTGGAATTATGCGACTCAACGTGATGCAGACTCAATGATCAATACACCCCCAACATTTGCTTGGTATTTATGTTCCCTCGTATTTAAACATCTTAAAGAGATGGGTGGCTTAGAGGTGATCGCAAAACGTAATGCGCTAAAAGCGCAAACACTTTATGATTATATTGATTCGAGCAAACTTTACCGCAATGTGGTAGCAAAAGAAAACCGCTCAACAATGAATGTCACTTTCATCACAGGCAATACTGAATTAGATGCAAAATTTGTCGCAGAATCTACTGCTGCAGGCTTACAAGCCTTGAAAGGTCACAAGGTTTTAGGTGGAATGCGAGCATCTATTTATAATGCTATGCCACAAGAAGGCGTTGAGACACTCATTTCATTTATGAAAAAATTTGAAGCTGAAAATCTTCCTCAATAGTTAAAGAACATTTTCATATGGGCGTATTGACTACGCCCAAATTTACTTGAAAATTAATCCTAATCCACATCAATATTTTCAAATAACACTATGCAGTACATCAACATTGCCAATCGTGGCGTAAAATCCTTATCACCTTACCAAGCTGGTAAACCAATTGAAGAATTAGAACGAGAACTTGGTATTTCCAATATCGTTAAACTTGCCTCAAATGAAAACCCATTTGGTTTTCCAGAAAGTGCAAAAAAAGCAATCTTCGAACAATTAGATAAACTGACTCGTTATCCAGATGCGAATGGCTTTGAACTAAAACAAACTATCGCAAAAAAATTTGGCATTCAAGCAAATCAAATTACGCTCGGAAATGGCTCAAATGATTTATTAGAACTTTTTGCTCACACCTTCGCAACAGAAGGCGATGAAATCATTTATTCACAATATGCCTTTATTGTTTATCCTTTAGTAACTAAAGCGATTAATGCAGTTGCAAAAGAAATTCCAGCTAAAAATTGGGGGCACGATTTACAAGGATTTTTGACCGCTCTTTCTGATAAAACAAAGCTCATTTACATTGCTAATCCTAATAATCCAACGGGTAATTTTTTAACGTCGCAAGAAATTGAAGATTTTTTAGCAGAAGTTCCCCAAAATGTAATCGTGGTATTAGATGAAGCCTACACTGAATTTACCAGTTCTGAAGAACGAGTGGACTCCTTCCGTTTATTAAAAAAATATTCAAATTTAATTATTTCACGCTCTCTTTCTAAAGCCTATGGCTTAGCAGGTTTACGCATTGGTTATGCTGTATCTAATCCTGAAATCGCAGATTTATTAAATCGAGTTCGACAACCATTTAACTGTAATTCTTTGGCATTAACCGCTGCTGTTGCCGTAATGAATGACGATGAATTTGTTGAGAAAGTAGCTGAAAATAATCGAGTAGAAATGCGACGTTATGAAGACTTTTGTCAAAAAAATCAATTGGAATATATTCCCTCCAAGGGAAATTTTATAACGATTGATTTCAAACAACCTGCAGCCCCAATTTATGCTGCATTATTACATGAAGGCGTAATTGTTCGCCCAATTGCTGGGTATGGCATGCCGAATCATTTGCGTATAAGTATTGGTTTACCTGAAGAAAATGATCGATTTTTTACCGCACTTTCTAAGGTATTAAAACTTGCCTAGACTATGTGTTCAATAAAAACAAATTTATTTGTATAAAAAACCCGCTATAAGCGGGTTTCATTTTTCTCATATCTTAAGCGTGTTTTGCTGCAACTTCAGCTAATAAAGTTTGTAATTCACCAGATTGATACATCTCTAAAATGATATCACAACCACCAATTAATTCCCCCTCTACCCATAATTGCGGAAAAGTTGGCCAGTTTGCGTATGCTGGTAATTCAGCACGAATATCTGGATGTTGCAAAATATCTACATAACCAAAAGGTACTTTACAATTCATCAATGCTTCAGATGCACGGGCAGAAAAGCCACAAGATGGTAATTTTGGTGAACCTTTCATATAAATAAGAATTGGATTTTCACTAATTTGCTTTTTGATTTTGTCTAAGGTTTCCATAATGTTCCCTATAAATAAATGAGAACAGCATTCTATCATAAGTTAAAACTTGATTGAAATGCTTGGTTTTATATTCATATAAGACAAAAGGCCTAAACCGAAGTTTAAGCCTTTTGCTGTATTTAATCTTTCGTTAAACGAATACTAAAATTATTTAGTACCGTTTACCGCGATTTCTACACGACGGTCTGGAGCAAGACAAGCGATAAGCGCTTTACGACCTTTAACTTGGTCACAAGTTGCGCCAGTCACTGGGTTTGCTTTACCATAACCAGTTGCAGAAATCGCATCTGCAGCAACACCTTTAGACACGAAATAGTTAGCTACAGAGTCAGCACGTTGTTGAGAAAGTTTAACGTTGAATGCGTCAGAACCAATACGGTCAGTGTAACCAGCAACAGCTACTTTAGCACCGTTGATTTGTGCGATTTCACCGTAAATACCATCTAAGGTTGCTTGAGCTTGTGGTTTTAAATTCGCTTTACCAAATGCGAAAGTCACATCAGAGTTTAAGTTGAAAGTTTTGCTTACAACTTCAGGTGCAGCTACAACTGGCGCTGCGCCTTGACCGAAACGGTAAGAAACACCCGCGTTGATAGAACCAATCCATGGATTGTAATTAATTGCACTATTTGCATCATCTCCTGTACGTAATTTACCTACACGAGTTAGCCATTGGTATTCTAAACGAACTGCTAACTCTGGTAACACTGCATATTCTGCACCAACTGCGAATAAACCAGAAGTACGCAAGCTATGTTCACGGAACTGATCACTAACTTTTTTATAGTCAGAACGAACTAAAGCAACACCTGCTTTACCGTAAACATCTAAACCATTTAACACTTCGTAACTACCTTTAAAGCTTAAGTGAGCACCGTGGTTAGTGTGTTTAGCAATAGTTTTACCAGCATTACGACCTTTCGCACGACCGAAATCGTCGTAACCTAATTCAACCGCTAAACCTAAGTTATCTTGATTTAAAATTTGATAACCACCGAATACGCCATAAGTAAAAGAATTACGGTGATAACCAGCACTATTTTCACGAGCTAGGGCACGAACGCCATCATGGAAAGATGCTTGACCAGCTTTAACACCTGCATAGAAAGTGTTTTCTTGTGGAGCTGCTTGAGCTACTGAAGCTGCTGCTAAACCAGCAACTACTAATGCGATTGCAGTTTTTTTCATTTTGATGTCCTCTATTTAGTCATCGAATAGTAATAAAAAAATTATTCCCGTTTAGACTGAACTTTTAATCAAAGTTATATCCTAAACAGTCACTTAACGAGGGTTTGAATTTGCCTCATTGCTACCTTTTGACAAATTCAATTCCTTTGTTTATGTTTACCCCAAAGGAACGTTCAAAAGTGCGCTTATTATCCTATAAAAATTGTAAAGATCAAATTCTTTTGAGTGTTTTGCCTATTATTTAATCAAAAAATATCGTTTTCTTGACTAATTCACTCCATAAAATGCCTCCCAAAAACGCTTAAAATCTAATTCGACATCATTAGCGCCTTAAGATATTATCAATAACCTGCCATTTTTACCTTTAAATGAGTTAAATACTATGTTGCCAAGTCTAAATCGCATTCCTCAAATTGAACAATATGTACTTGATTATCTTGATGATCTTCAACGCCAACATTTTGAGGGGGATATTGCGACAAATTATTCGGATAGATTAAGTCTGGCTACGGATAACAGCGTTTACCAACAGCTTCCTCAAGCAATTCTTTTCCCGAAAACTGTTGCTGATATAGTGCGTATAACCAAATTAGCAAATTTACCTGAATATCAATTGCTCACCTTTACGCCTCGCGGTGGAGGCACTGGCACAAATGGACAATCCATCAATAACAATATAATAGTGGATCTTTCTCGCTATATGACTGCCATTTTAGAACTCAATGTAAAAGAACGTTGGGTTCGAGTACAAGCAGGCGTAGTAAAAGATCAACTTAATCAATTTTTAAAACCATATGGCTTATTCTTTGCCCCAGAGTTATCCACCAGCAATCGAGCGACTTTAGGTGGAATGATTAATACGGATGCCTCAGGGCAAGGCTCATTGCAATATGGTAAAACCTCTAATCACGTTTTGGCATTACGCGCAGTATTAATAAATGGCGAAATTTTAGATACAAGTGCGGTCAATTCTGTCGATGTTTTAGAAAACATCGATGCGCTTGAATTAAGTGATAGTAGCAAAAGACTCCATCAAACCATTGCGCAACACTGTAAAGAAAAAAGAGCGGCAATCATTAAAGATTTGCCACAACTTAACCGTTTTTTAACGGGATACGATCTGAAAAATGTATTTAATGAAGATGAAAGTGAATTTAATCTCACCAGAATTCTCACTGGTTCTGAAGGTTCTCTCGCATTTATTTGTGAAGCCAAACTCAATCTTCTGCCTATACCGCAGTATCGCACTCTCATCAATATTAAATATCGTTCTTTTGATGCGGCATTACGCAATGCACCTTTTATGGTCAAAGCCAATGCGCTTTCTGTGGAAACCGTTGATTCCAAAGTCTTAAACCTCGCCAAACAAGATATTATTTGGCACTCTGTGAATGAACTTCTTACAGAAGATGAAAAAGATCCAATTCTCGGTTTAAATATTGTGGAATTTGCTGGTAATAATAAAGAAAAAATCGACCGCCAAGTCACCGCACTTTGTCACTCACTTGATGAAAAAATTGAACACAATCAAGATCATATTATTGGCTATCAAGTCTGTTCTGATTTACCGTCTATCGAGCGAATTTATGCAATGCGAAAAAAAGCCGTGGGCTTACTGGGTAATGCAAAAGGTGCAGCCAAACCGATTCCTTTTGTAGAAGATACTTGCGTACCACCAGAAAATCTTGCGGACTACATCAGTGAATTTCGTGCTTTATTAGACCAGCACAATTTACAATATGGCATGTTTGGGCACGTAGATGCGGGCGTGTTGCACGTTCGCCCTGCGCTTGATTTATGCGATAAAGAACAAGTGAAATTATTCAAACAAATTTCAGATGAAGTGGCAGAACTTACGATTAAATATGGTGGATTACTCTGGGGAGAACATGGAAAAGGCGTGCGATCCCATTACGGCGAAAAATTCTTTACCCCAGAACTCTGGCACGAACTTCGTTATATCAAAACCTTATTCGATCCTAACAATCGCTTAAATCCCGGCAAAATCTGTACGCCTTTAGATTCCAAAGAGGAACTTTATTCTATTCTTTCGCCAATGCGGGCTGATAAGGATCGCCAAATTCCTATCCAAATACGCGATGAATTTAAGGGTGCGATGAACTGCAATGGAAACGGCTTATGTTTCAATTTTGATGAACACAGCATTATGTGTCCATCGATGAAAGTAAGTAAAAACCGTGTATTTTCGCCGAAAGGTCGCGCAGCCATGGTTCGAGAATGGCTGCGATTGATGGCGAATGAAAATGTCTCTCCCGCACAATTAGACTTTCGTAAAACAGAAATAAAACTAACCGCACTTGTAAAAAGACTACGAAATACAGTTCAAAAATGGCGAGGCAATTATGATTTTTCTCACGAAGTAAAAGCCACAATGGATACTTGCCTTGCTTGTAAAGCCTGTGCAAGCCAATGCCCGATTAAAATCGATGTACCAAGTTTCCGTGCGAAATTCTTTCATTTTTATCACAGCCGCTACTTACGCCCCGCAAAAGATCACGTTGTGGCAAATTTAGAGTTCGCTGCGCCTTATATGGCAAAACAGGCAAAGTTCTTTAACTATTTTACCAAGCTAAAAGTCACGCAAACATTAGTGGAAAAAACACTAGGCATGACCGATTTGCCCTTACTTTCTGAACCCAATTTGCAACAACAGCTGGTGGAAATTCATTATCAAGGCAAATCCTTAGAAGAATTGGAAGACCTAAGTGCGGTAGAAAAAAACGATATTTTATTTATTGTGCAAGATCCTTATACCTCTTACTATGATGCGAAAGTGGTTCGCGATTTTGTTATGCTTACGCAAAAATTAGGCTTCAAACCAATTCTGTTGCCATTTAAACCAAACGGCAAAGCAATGCACATTAAAGGCTTCTTAAAACGCTTTAGCAAAACAGCACAAAACCAAGCAGAGTTTTTAAATCGAATGGCAAAATTAGGCATTCCACTTGTAGGCGTTGATCCAGCCATCGTGCTGTCTTATCGAGATGAATACAAGGAAGCACTACAAGAAAAACGTGGCGATTTTCACGTTCTCACCGCACACGAATGGTTAAAACAAAGATTACAAAATGCGGCGTTACAAGATAAACTAAAAAACATCGCCAAAACTGACCGCACTTCCGCTTGGTATTTATTCCCGCATTGTACGGAATCTACTTTTATGCCGAACAGTCCAAAAGAATGGCAAGAAATTTTTGGAAGATTTGGACAACAACTTAATGTAGAAAAAGTAGGATGTTGCGGTATGGCTGGTGTATTTGGACATGAAGTGCAAAATCAAAAAATGAGCCGAGAAATCTACGATGTATCGTGGCATAAAAAACTCCACGGAAAAGATCCGCACTTTTGTTTAGCCACAGGTTATTCTTGCCGCAGTCAGGTAAAACGTTATGAACATGTGGTGCTAAAACACCCTGTGCAGGCGTTATTAGAAATTTTAGCATAATGAAAGGAACATCATGATTTGGCAAAAAAACTTCACGCTCGAAAACTTAAATCAACTTTGTGCTAACAGTGCAGTTAGCCATCTTGGCATTGAAATTTCAGCTTTTGGCGAAGATTGGATTGAAGCGACAATGCCTGTGGATCATCGTACTATGCAGCCGTTTGGTGTGTTGCATGGCGGGGTTTCAATTGCTTTAGCTGAAACAATTGGATCGCTTGCGGGTTCGCTTTGTTTAGAAGAAGGCAAAACTGCAGTTGGATTGGATATTAACGCCAATCATCTTCGCCCTGTTCGTTCAGGTAAAGTAACTGCAAGAGCAACGCCAATTAATTTGGGTAGAAATATCCAAGTTTGGCAAATTGACATCCGCACAGAAGAGAATAAACTTTGTTGTGTTTCTAGATTAACCCTTTCCGTAATCAATTTATGACAAAATCCGCAAAAATCGGCGTATTACTTGCTAATCTAGGCACGCCAGATAGCCCGACACCGAAGTCAATTAGTCGTTATTTATGGCAATTTTTAACGGATCCTCGTGTGGTAGATTTACCGCGTTGCAAATGGTATCCACTGCTCAAAGCCATTATTTTGCCATTGCGTTCAAAACGTATCGCTAAAAATTATCAAGCAATTTGGACAGAACAAGGATCGCCTTTACTTGCCATTTCGCGACAACAAAAAGACGCATTACAAGCCTATTTAGATAATCAAAATATCGATACTCAAGTAGAAATTGCCATGACGTACGGCAATCCATCAATGCAAAGTGCGGTAAAAAACTTGCTTGAAAATCAAGTTGAGCGAATTGTTGTTTTGCCACTTTATCCGCAATACTCTAGCTCAACCACGGGCGCAGTATTTGATGCTTTCGCTAACACTCTTAAAGAAGAACGAGGATTAGTGCCTTTTGATTTCATCCATTCTTATCACGTCGATGAAAATTACATTAACGCCTTAGCAGATTCCATAAAAGTGCGGTTAAAACCCGATGAGTTTTTGCTATTTTCTTATCACGGTATTCCTTTGCGTTATGAAAAAATGGGCGATTATTATCGTGAACATTGTAAACAAACGACTATTGCAGTGGTTAATAAGCTAGGCTTAACAGAAAACCAATGGGGAATGACGTTTCAATCTCGCTTTGGACGTGAAGAATGGCTACAGCCTTATACCGATAAATTTTTAGAATCTGCCGCAACACAGAACATTCAAAAAATTGCTGTTATTTGCCCAGGTTTCTCCGTTGATTGTTTAGAAACCATTGAAGAAATTGACAAAGAAAATCGAGAAAATTTCCTAAACCATGGCGGACAATCTTATCAATATATTCCTGCACTTAATGTAGAGCATGCACATATTGAAATGATGGGAAAATTGATCTTAAAGAAACTTGATTAATAATAGAAATGGTAAAACGTTTCTAAAATCTTCCGCACTTTGCTAAAATCAGCCATTATTTTTTTCACAAGGATAAAACATGGCTGATTTTCCTTTTATCGTTGAGATCAACGAACAAAATCTTACTGAAATACTGCAACAATCCTTAGAAAAACCACTTGTCATCAATTTTTACGCGCCAACCCATAAAGAATCGGCAGATTTTTTGGTGCTACTTGAGCAAGTTGCAGAACAATATCAAGGACAATTTATTCTTGGAAAAGTAAATTGTGAAAAAGAGCAAATGATTGCCGCACAATTCCGCATCCAAGCATTACCAACCACCTATTTGTTTAAAGAAGCACAGGCATTAGATGCATTTCCAGATACGCTTGATAAAGAGTCATTAATCCAACGATTAAGCATTATTTTACCGAAAGAAGAAGATTTAAAATTCCAACAAGCATTAGATTTCTTGCAAGTAGAAAATTACGAAGCTGCATTGCCATTATTGAAAGATGCGTGGGAGCTTTCTGATAAGAAAAACAGCGATGTCGCCCTACTCTACGCAGAAACCTATATTGCAATGAAGAAAACAGAGCCAGCACAAGAAATTTTAAATCAAATTCCATTGCAAGATCGTGATAGTCGTTGGCACGGATTACAAGCACAAATTGGGCTGCAAATTCAAGCTTCAGATACGCCTGAAATCCAACAATTACAAGCTGATTATGCCAAAAATCCAACGCCTGAAATTGCAATAAAACTTGCCGTACAACTTCATCAAGCTGGACGAAATGAAGAAGCATTAACACTACTTTTCGGTATTTTAAAAACCGACTTAGGTGCACAAAATGGCGAAGTGAAACAACAATTTTTATCTATTTTAAGCGCAATGGGCAATGCTGATCCGCTGACAAATAAATTTCGTCGATTACTTTATTCGCTGCTTTATTAAGCAAAAAGTTTATAATCAGTAAAATGCAACTTATTGCATTATATTATTACTTAACTACAAACAAGGATTCTTTATGTCAGATACCAAACACGCAAAACTTTTAATTTTAGGCTCAGGCCCTGCTGGTTATACGGCAGCCATTTATGCAGCACGTGCAAACTTAAAACCAGTATTGGTAACGGGTTTACAACAAGGTGGCCAGCTTACCACTACAGATGAAATTGAGAACTGGCCAGGCGATTTTGAGATGACTACAGGTTCAGGTTTAATGCAACGTATGTTGCAACATGCAGAAAAATTTGAAACAGAAATCGTCTTCGATCATATCAATCGCGTAGATTTATCCTCTCGTCCATTCAAACTTTTTGGCGATGTGCAAAATTTCACTTGTGATGCGTTAATTATCGCAACAGGTGCCTCTGCACGCTATATTGGCTTACCTTCAGAAGAAAACTACAAAGGTCGTGGTGTTTCCGCTTGTGCAACCTGTGATGGTTTCTTTTATCGTAATAAACCAGTCGGTGTGATTGGTGGAGGAAATACTGCGGTAGAAGAAGCGCTTTACTTAGCCAATATTGCAAGTACAGTGCATTTAATTCACCGTCGCGATAGCTTCCGTGCGGAAAAAATCCTTATCGACCGTTTGTACAAAAAAGTGGAAGAAGGAAAAATCGTTCTTCATACTGACCGCACTTTAGATGAAGTGTTGGGTGACAACATGGGCGTAACCGGATTACGTTTAGCCGACACAAAAACTGGGGAGAAAGAAGAACTCAAATTAGATGGCTTATTCGTAGCGATTGGTCACTCGCCAAATACGGAAATTTTCCAAGGGCAACTAGAATTAAATAATGGCTATATCGTTGTAAAATCTGGTCTTGAAGGCAATGCAACAGCCACCTCAGTGGAAGGCGTGTTCGCAGCAGGCGATGTCATGGATCACAATTATCGCCAAGCCATTACCTCCGCGGGAACTGGCTGTATGGCAGCCTTGGATGCAGAACGCTACTTAGATGCGCAAGAAGCATAAATTTTCTAGCTAATTCCCCTCTTTTAAAAGAGGGGAACTTTTTCTATATCTCGATAAACCTATGAATAAAGTTCGTCAAAAATATTTACAACAATGGCTTCGCGCACAACAAGAACCTATCAAAAAATTAATGCGCGCAAACATTGCTCTCGCTACGCTTTCTGCATTCATTTTAGTTGTGCAAACTTATTTTCTTGCGACTTTGCTCGATAAACTGATTATGCAAAATGTGCCTCGTGATGAACTTATTCCTTATTTTCTCGGGCTGATTATCGGCTTCGGCTTGAGAGCTATTATTTTATGGGTAAGAGAAAAAATTGGCTTCCGAAGCGGACAATTATTACGCAACCATATTCGTCAAAAAATTCTGGATAAAATTCATCTTGTCGGCCCCGCGACAATCAATCAAAAACCTGCTGGAAGTTGGGCAAGCATTATGTTAGAACAAGTTGAAAACTTACATAATTTCTATGCCCGTTTTCTCCCGCAACAAAGTCTTTCAGCTATTGTTCCAGTGGTTATTTTCATTGCTGTATTTCCGTTGAATTGGGCTGCAGGCTTAATCTTAATGATTACCGCACCGCTTGTTCCTCTGTTTATGATCATTGTCGGTATTGCTGCGGCAGACAACAGCCAAAAAAATATGGATACCCTTTCTCGCCTCAGCGCCCAATTTTTAGATCGCTTACGCGGCTTAGAAACCTTGCGTCTTTTTAACCGCACTTCTGAACAAACTGAGCATATTGAAAACGCCACTGAAGATTTTCGTGAGACCACAATGGATGTGCTAAAACTCGCTTTTCTATCTTCTGCCGTATTGGAATTTTTTACCTCTATTTCCATTGCACTGATGGCGGTCTATTTTGGTTTTAGCTACTTAGGTCAAATTGAATTTGGCACCTATAATGCACCGCTTACACTTTTCACAGGTTTCTTTTGTTTAATTCTTGCACCTGAATTTTATCAACCCTTACGCGATCTTGGCGCTTATTACCATGACCGAGCAGCGGGTATTGGTGCAGCAGATGCCATTGTTGATTTCTTAGAAGCCGATTATTTAACTGTACATCAAAATGAAAAAACAATTTCTTTAGAAAGTGCGGTTGAAATTTCTGCCGAAAATTTAGTGGTGCTTTCGACACAAGGTTCAGCCTTAACCAAGCCGTTAAACTTCCAAATTACAGCAAATCACAATGTTGCGCTTGTAGGACAAAGTGGTGCAGGGAAAACTTCATTAATGAATGTAATTTTGGGCTTTTTACCTTATAAAGGCTCACTCAAAATTAATGGTCAAGAACTTCGCGAAAGCAATCTAGCTGACTGGCGAAAACATATTGCGTGGGTAGGACAAAATCCATTGTTATTACAAGGTACAATTAAAGAAAACTTACTACTTGGCGATATTCAAGCCAACGATGAAGAAATTAATCAAGCATTAATGCATTCTCAAGCGAAAGAATTTACCGATAAACTTGGACTTCATCACGAAATCAAAGATGGTGGATTAGGCGTTTCTGTGGGACAAGCGCAACGTCTTGCCATTGCTCGTGCACTGTTACGCAAAGGCGATTTGCTTCTGCTCGATGAGCCAACCGCAAGCTTAGATGCGCAATCAGAAAATCTTGTTTTGCACGCACTGAATGAAGCAAGCCAGCATCAAACTACGCTGATGATTACCCACCGAATTGAAGATTTGAAACAATGTGATCAAATTTTTGTGATGCAACGAGGAGAAATAGTACAGCAAGGTAAATTTGCCGAATTACAACATGAAGGTTTCTTTGCTGAACTACTCGCTCAACGACAACAGGATATCCAATAATGCGCACATTACTTCCGTTTATACGTTTATTTAAATTCGCCAAATTTCCTCTTATTTTAGGCTTGGTGCTGATGATTTTAGGTTTGGGATCCAGCATGGGCTTGCTTACCGTTTCAGGCTGGTTTTTAGCTGCTACAGCCATTGCAGGACTAGGAACGCTATTTAACTTTTTCTATCCTTCAGCCAGTGTGCGAGGTTTAGCTATCGGGCGAACCGTCATGCGCTATTTTGAAAAAATAGTGACTCATGATGCAACATTCCGCATTTTGTCCAAATTACGCGTACAAGTATTTGAAAAAATCATTCCTTTAAGTCCAGCGGTATTAAATCGTTATCGTAACAGCGATTTGTTAAATCGTTTAGTCTCCGATGTGGATACACTTGATAGCCTCTATTTGCGTTTACTTGCGCCATTTTTCACTGCTGCATTTGTAATCATTGCCATGACGATTGGACTTAGCTTTGTCAATATTCCACTCGCACTTAGTTTAGGTTTATTTTTGTTAATCTTATTAATTATTATCCCAACCATTTTTTATCGCTTAGGACAGCAATTTGGCGAACGCTTAATCCAAGCACGCGCGACCTATCGAACCCAGTTCTTAGAATTTATCCAAGCACAAGCCGAGCTTTTATTATTTAATGCAGAAGATAAATTAAAAGAGAAAATGTCAGTCACAGAAAAAACATGGCAGGAAGATCAAGCCAAAGAAGCAAAATTAAGTGGATTTTCGACCGCACTTGTTCTCTTTCTTAATGGTTTATTGATTTCTGGAATGCTATGGTTTGCAAGTAACGCCGATTTTGGTACAGATGAATATCGCACGGCTTATATTGCACTTTTCACTTTTGCTGCACTTGCCGCCTTTGAGATAATCATGCCATTGGGTGCAGCATTTTTACACATAGGTCAAGTTATTGCGGCAGCAGAGCGAGTGACCGAAATCATTGAGCAAAAACCGCTTGTCGAGTTTAATGGCAGCGAGGAATTTGAAACAAAAGTGCGGTTGATTTCTGCGAAGAATTTAAATTTTTCCTATCCCGAACAAGAAACGCTTGTATTAAAAAATCTTACATTAGACTTAGAACAGGGCAAAAAAATTGCTATTTTAGGCAAAACAGGAAGTGGAAAATCTTCACTCCTTCAACTTTTAGTACGCAATTATGATGCAAATCAAGGCGAGCTTTTATTAGCAGAAAAACCCATTTCCGCCTATTCAGAAGAAACATTACGCCGCCAAATTTGTTTTTTAACTCAACGTGTTCACGTATTTAGCGATACACTTCGTCAAAATTTACAATTTGCAAGTGCGGATGAAATTTCTGATGAAAAAATGATTGAAGTGCTACATCAAGTCGGTTTAAGCAAATTACTTGAGCAAGAAGGAAAAGGTTTAAATCTTTGGCTGGGAGATGGTGGTCGTCCACTTTCTGGTGGAGAACAACGCCGCTTAGGTTTAGCGCGCATTTTACTCAATAATGCACCAATTTTATTATTGGATGAACCTACAGAAGGCTTAGATCGCGAAACTGAACGTCAAATTTTACGTTTAATTCTGCAACATGCTGAAAATAAAACCCTAATTATGGTTACTCATCGTCTCAGTTCAATTGAACAATTTGATAAAATTTGTGTAATTGATAATGGAAAATTAATCGAAGAAGGCGATTACAATAGCCTAATCACAAAAGAAGATGGGTTCTTTAAAAGATTGGTTGAGCGAGTATAAGAAAAGAAAGTTGGGCGGAAACCTTCCCAGCTTCTTCTCGGCACACAGTAATTCCGACTTTGGCTGCTTTCTTCCGAACCTGACCGAGTAAACCAGACACCGTTGCGAGAGACCGAGAAAGTTTCCATTGATATCGCAAATGCGATTGCTCGCTATTATGCAGAATTTATTGCCCTATTGCAAAGACTAATTCAAAAGTGCAGTGAATTTGGCGAGAATTTAAGCCACATTTTCAGGATTTTTATGAAATGAACTACCTCCAATACTACCCGACCGATGTTATCAATGGCGAAGGCACAAGATGCACACTTTTCGTCAGTGGCTGTACGCACGCTTGCAAAGGCTGCTACAACCAAAAAAGTTGGTCATTTTCAGCGGGTGTATTATTTGATGAAGCAATGAAACAACAAATCATCAATGATTTAAAAGACACTCGCATTAAACGCCAAGGGCTGACGCTTTCAGGTGGCGATCCACTTCATCCTCGCAATGTAGAAACATTATTACCGTTTGTGCAACGAGTAAAACGAGAATGTCCCGATAAAGACATCTGGGTTTGGACAGGTTATAAGCTGGATGAATTAGATGAACAACAACGTGCTATCTTGCCTTATATTGATGTGTTAATTGATGGGAAGTTTATCCAAGAACAGGCAGACCCAAGTTTGGTTTGGCGAGGCTCAGCAAATCAAATTATTCATCGATTTAAGTTATAAAAAGTGCGGCTAAAAATTCATTTAAAATTTCAACCGCACTTTTCAATAAAATCAAATTATTCTTCTAAAACAACTTTACCGATATAGCCTAAATTACGATGGTGTTGTGCGTAATCGATACCATACCCCACCACAAATTCATCAGGAATTTCAAAACCAACCCATTCAACAGGCACTTCCACTTCACGGCGAGAGGGTTTATCAAGTAACGTACAAATTGCAAGACTAGCAGGCTCACGCAAACTCAAAATATCACGCACTTTTTCCAAGGTATAACCCGTATCAATAATATCTTCCACAATTAAAACGTGTTTACCTTTTATATCACCGTCTAAATCTTTGGTAATACGAACGTCGTGATTCGTGGTCATACCTGTGCCATAACTTGAAGTGGTCATAAATTCAATTTCCACAGGTAAATTTATCTGACGAACGATATCCGCCATAAACATAAAGGAACCACGTAAAAGCCCTACGACAACAAGGCTATCGATCTGTTTTTCTTGATAAAATTTTGTAATTTGAGCACCTAATTCAGCAATACGAGCATGAACATCGTTCTCTGAAATTAAAACGTCAACGTGGTGTTTTTTCATTGTGTTTCCTTATGAAATGACAGGGGATAAAATCGTTTGCTATTTTACAAAAAAAAGGCTGAAGTTTAAACCTTCAGCCTTTTTGAACCCTAACGAATTTACTTTCTACTCTACCTGTTGGAGCAACCTGCAATCGCTTAACAGATGTGCGTATAGTAGCAGACATTTAGTTATTGTCAATAAGAATAATTCTCAATTTTAGAAATATTTTTTAATTTCCTGAAATTTTCATCTTATCTAACAAAATAGAACCAGTTTGGATGTTAGAACGATGCTCTATATCATCCGCTACAGCAACCATATTCTTCAACATATCTTGTAGTTGCCCTGCAATAGTAATTTCAGCCACTGGATACTGAATTTCGCCATTTTCCACCCAAAAACCTGATGCGCCACGGGAATAATCGCCCGTAACAATATTGACACCTTGTCCCATAACATCCGTTACTAACAATCCAGTTCCCATTTGATGTAAAAGCGCGGTCAATCCACCAGCCAAATTTGGCTTAACAAGCCAGTTGTGAATGCCTCCAGCGTGCCCTGTACTTGGCATACCAAGTTTTTTACCACTGTAACTTGTCACTAAATAAGTTTGTAATATCCCGTCTTCGACAATTTCACGATCTTGCGTACGAACACCTTCACTATCAAAAGGCGTTGAAGCCAAACGACGTAATAAATGTGGTCTCTCACTGATATTGAACCAATCTGGTAAGACCTGTTTACCTAAATGATCGAGCAAGAAACTCGATTTTCTATATAAACTGCCACCACTTATTGCTGCGGCAAAGTGAGAAATAAGACCAGTTGCAACATCATTTAAGAAAATAACTGGCACTTCTCGTGTACTCAATTTTTGAGGATTTAAACGAGAAACGACCTTCTTTGCACAATTTTCGCCAACCCAAATTGGCGATTGAAGTTTGTCAAATTCACGAGAAATTGTGTATTCGTAATCATTTTCTAAGGCATCTTCTACGCCACCAATAACCGAACAAGATAAGGAATAACGGCTTGATAAATAACTTTGCAACATGCCATGGCTATTTCCATAAACTTTCACACCTGTATGTGAATTAAAACTTGCACCATTACTATTTATAATGCGTTCATCCGCCTCTAAAGCCGCCTTTTCAGCCTGAAGTGCAAGTTCTGTTGCTTTATCAACATCCACATCAGCAGCATGATAAAGCTCTAAATCAGGTGCCTCAAAAGCCATTAAATCCTTATCCGCAAGGCCTGCGCAATCATCGGGTGAAGTGTATTTTGCAATAGCAAGTGCGGCTTCCACTGCATTTCGAATAGCACCTTCACTTAAATCTGATGTCGATGCATTGCCTTTTTGTTGTCCCATATAAACGGAGATCCCCAATGCGCCATCATTAGTGAATTCAACATTTTCAATTTCTTGCAAGCGTGTGGATACTGACAATCCACTCACTTTAGTGACGGCGACTTCTGCACTCGCGCCTGATTTTGTTGCTAATTCAATAGCAAAGCTGACTGCTTGACGTAATTCTTGTTCTTGAGCTTTCAAAAGCGCGGTTTGATTTTCGGCTATTTTCATTATTTTTTCCCATTAAAAATTTGTCACATTTTATATTATTTTGAAACTTTGTGCTAAAATACGCGCCAAATTTTAGTTGAGAGAAATTATGGCAAAACGTAAGAAAAAAGAAGCTTTCGATTGGGAAGATGAAGAGCAAGAAGAAATTATTTGGGTAAGTAAAAGCGAAATCAAACGCGATGCTGAAGACTTAAAACAACTTGGTGAAAAGATTGTAAATTTAACCAAAGCTAATCTTGCTAAAATCCCACTTGATGAATCCTTACTTGATGCCATTGAGCTTGCACAGCGTTTACAAAAAGAAGCTCGTCGCCGTCAATTACAGTATATCGGCAAATTATTTCGAGGAATTGATGTTGAACCCATTCGTGAAGCATTAGATAAAATCGAAAATAAACATAACCGACAGCAGGCTATGCTGCACAAAATCGAAAAAGTGCGGGATGAATTAGTAGAAAAAGGTGACGTGGCTCTAACCGATTTATTCAATGATTATCCCGATGTAGATCGTCAACAACTACGTAATCTTATTCGTTCAGCACAAAAAGAACGTGAGCAAAATAAACCATCGAAAGCCTATCGAGAAATTTATCAAATGCTCAAAGCATTGATGTTGGAAGATTAAAAAATATTAAATTTTTATCCGCACTTTTCGAGTAACAAATTTAAAAATATGAATATTCGTTGGAATGTAATTTTAGGTCTTATCGCTCTCGGTTCGCTGGGATGGTTTTATTCTTTAAATAGCGATAAACCTGATTTATCAAACTTAGTAAAAAAACCAGATAGTCCTGATTATATTGGAAATAAAATGGAAACTACGGTGTTTTCCCCTGAAGGTAAGAAACAATATCTCTCAACCGCAGACAAAGTGAAACATTATACAGTTGATGGCCATACTGAGTTTGAAATGCCTTTGATGTACTTATTCGATGTCTCTACACCTAATAATGCTGAAAAATCAAATAATTCAGCAAAATTATTAGAATCACAAAGTTGGAAACTTAGCGCAAAAAAAGCCAAATTGACGAAAGATGAAATGCTTTATTTAGAGGGTGATGTCGTTGCTGAAAGTTTAGAACCAACTTCTCGGTTACAGCGAATCGAAACACAAGTTGCAGAGGTTAACTTAAAAACTCAAGATATTTCATCAGATACAATGGTGAAAATAAACGGACAAAATTTTAACTCAACAGGCTTAAAAATGATTGGCAATCTACGCCAACAAATTGCAACATTAAAAGAACAGGTAAAAACATATTATGAAATTAACAAACAATAAAATTATTTTACTCGCCACATTAATCATGACCTCTTTCTCTGCTTTAGCGTTGAAAGATGATACGAATCAACCGATCAACATTGTTTCTGATAATCAATCATTAGATATGGAAAAAAGTGTTGTTACTTTTACTGATAACGTTTCAATTACTCAGGGTTCAATTTTAATCAAGGCAAATAAAGTTGTCATTACGCGCCCACCTGAAAATTCAGGTAAAAAAGAAACCGTAGAAGCATTTGGTACCCCAGTAACATTCCATCAACAGCTAGATAATGGTAAGCCAGTGGATGGGAAAGCAAACAAAGTTCACTATGATCTTGGTACTGAATTTTTAACATTAACTGATAATGCTGAATTAAAGCAACTTGATAGTAAGATTAATGGACAACTAATTACCTACGATGTGAAAAAACAGCAACTTAAAGCTAATGGCAATGGGAAATCACGTGTAACAACAGTCCTTATTCCATCGCAATTACAACAAGCTAAAGGGAAGTAATTTATGTCAATTCTGACTGCTGAAAATTTAGCTAAGAGCTATAAAAGCCGTAAAGTTGTTTCAGATGTAAGTTTAACTGTAAACTCTAATGAAATTGTCGGTTTGCTCGGACCAAACGGTGCTGGGAAAACAACAACCTTCTACATGGTTGTCGGGTTAGTTCACCAAGATCAAGGCAAAATTATTATTGACGGAGAAGACATTAGTTTGCTCCCAATGCATAATCGTGCGCAACGTGGAATCGGTTATTTACCACAAGAAGCCTCTATTTTTCGCCGTTTGACTGTATACGAAAATCTAATGGCTGTATTAGAAATACGCAAAGATTTAACTACTCAACAACGTCGAGAAAAAGCTGATGAATTGATTGAGGAATTTAATATTGGCCATATTCGGGATAGTTTAGGTCAGTCATTATCTGGCGGTGAACGTCGTCGAGTTGAAATCGCACGAGCATTAGCTGCAAATCCTAAGTTTATTCTATTAGATGAGCCATTTGCTGGTGTAGATCCAATTTCTGTGAGCGATATTAAGAAAATTATCACCGACTTACGTAACCGAGGACTAGGTGTTTTGATTACCGATCATAATGTACGTGAAACACTTGATGTATGTGAACGCGCTTATATTGTTGGCGAAGGTAAAATTATCGCAACAGGCACACCAGAACAAGTTATGAACGATGAACACGTTAAACGCGTTTATCTGGGCGAACAATTCAAATTATAAAAATGAAAATAACTGAACTATTAAGCCCTGAGAATATTCGTCAGGGCGTTAGTTTTTCTAGCAAAAAACGATTATTTGAATCTATCGCACATTTTGTAGAAGAAAAACTTCACTGTGATAAAGGTGAGCAAGCGTGCTTTGAATCTCTTTTTGAGCGTGAAAAGCTGGGTAACTCAGGGTTAGGCAATGGCATAGCAATGCCTAAAGCGAAAATGCCTCTTGAGGTATGTGACAAAGTAATTGCCATGTTTATGCAATTGGATAACCCAATTAATTATGATTCTCTTGATGGTAAACCTGTAGATTTAATTTTTGCTATACTTATTCCAGAGAATCAATGCGAAACATACATCCCTATATTGGCATCATTAATCGAAAAACTTACCGATAAAAATATGTTAAAACAATTACGTTCAGCCAAAAGTGCGGATGAAATTTGGCAAGTTTTTGAGATTTCAGATAGAGCTGAAAGTTCGCCGGAAGAAACGCAAGAATAATTTAAAGGGGGAATTATGGAAATTATCATTATTAGTGGACGTTCTGGCGCAGGAAAATCCGTAGCCTTACGAGCATTAGAAGATGCCGGATATTATTGTGTTGATAATATTCCTCTGGATTTACTGCCTCAATTGACTGATATTCTATCTCAATCCCAATCTTCGGTCGCAATCAGCCTTGATATTCGTAATATTCCTAATTCAGCCAATACTCTTGAACAAACCCTAAATACTTTACAAAAATATCATCAATTAAAGATTATTTTCCTTGAAGCAGATCGTGGTACATTGATTCGTCGTTATAGCGATTCACGCCGTCTGCACCCACTTTCCTTGAAAGATTTATCTCTTGAAGCAGCAATAGATGAAGAATATCGCTACCTTGAGCCATTAATTCAACACGCCAACTTTATTATTGATACTACCCATCTTTCTACTCATACTCTTGCGGAACGTCTACGCGAATTTTTACGAGGAAATAGTGATAAAGAACTAAAAATCGTTGTTGAATCTTTTGGCTTTAAATATGGAATTCCTTTAGATGCGGATTATGTTTTCGATGTACGTTTCTTACCTAACCCACATTGGGATCCAACATTACGCCCAATGACAGGATTAGATGCGCCAGTAGCAGAATTTCTAAATAGCCATACACAAGTGAATGAATTTATCTACCTCACTCGTAACTATATTGATACTTGGTTGCCAATGTTAGAAAAAAACAATCGTAGCTATTTAACCATTGCCATTGGATGTACTGGAGGCAAACACCGCTCCGTTTATATAGCACAGCAGTTAGGCGAATATTTTCAAGCTAAAGGGAAAATCGTCCAAATTCAGCATAAATCTTTAGAACGAAATAAAAAGGCATAAAAAAGTGCGGTCAAAAATAATTTTATTGACCACACTTTCTTATAAATTAACAGGTTTTACAATCTCGCTAGGATAACAACCTAAAATCTTTAGATAGTTACTACAATTCTCTAACTCTTCCAAAGCTTGCTGAATATCAGGATGATGGATATTCGCTTCTATTTCGAGATAAAACATTTCTTCCCAAGGTTTCCCATAAATTGGACGAGATTCTAATTTCGTCATATTAATTTGATGTTTTTTGAAAACTAAAAGTGCATCAACTAATGAGCCAATTTGCTGTGAAGTTGTCATTAGCAATAATGTTTTTGCCGGTATCTGTGGTGAAACCTCACGCTGTTCTTTAGCAACGACAATAAAACGCGTAATATTGTTCTCTTGATTAGCAATATTAGTTTTTAATACGCTAAGTCCATACAATTTACCACCATCTTCATTTCCTAATGCCGCAATATTCGGCTTATTTAAACTTGCAATAAGTTGCATTGCATGTGAGCTACTTTCACAATACTCAATATGTACTCGATCAAGACTATGTATAAATTGACTACATTGTTGAATTACTTGCGGATGACTATATAAAGTATCGATTTCACTTAATTTAGTCGTGCCATTTACCAAAACACAATGCTGGATTGGATAAGCTAGCTCGCCTACCAATGATAGGTCTGTATGCTGGAGCAAATCATAAACTTCATTAATAGCGCCTGATGTTGTATTTTCTAAAGGCAATACACCAAAATCAGCCTCTCCACTTTGCACTTTTTCAAATACTTGCTCAAAAGACTGACATCCTAGTTCTACAAATTGTTTTTGATAACGAGCAGCATAATTACGTGCAGCTAAATTTGAATAAGACCCTCTCTTACCTAAAAAAGCAATATGTAAATTTTGATTGCGTTGTTCATTAAGTTTATTCTGCAAATAGACTTGCTGGGTCAATACTGAATCTTCAATAATTTTTTGGAAAATTGAAGTGATATATTGTGGTTCAAGTTGATAATTCTCATTTTCTGAGAATTGAACTAATTCTTGTAAAAGTTGCTGTTCTCGCTCTACATCACGTAAAGCTTTTTGCGAAATCTCTTTACTTCTCACTACATCGAAAGCTAAACGATGACGCTCAGAAAGCAATTTTAATAAACTACGATCTATTTGCGTAATTTGTTGGCGAATTTCAGATAATTCTAGCTTCATAGCATCCCCTTATAAAAAATAAGAAAAACAAACCGCACTTTTAAGCCTTAGTCATTTAAAGTGCGATGAAAATAAAAAAGCTATACTTCTTAGCAGAAATATAGCTTCTTCAAAAATAAAATGATTAGATAAATACTTGAACAGGCGCAACATATCCTTGAGGTACTTGTTCTTTATCTTCGAAAGTTACAAACTCCCACGCTTCTTGATTTGCTAAAACAGCACGTAGTAACTTGTTATTTAAACCATGACCAGACTTATAAGCCTTGAAATCACCAATAATGTTATAACCAGCCATATAAAGATCGCCAATTGCGTCTAACATTTTATGACGAACAAGTTCATCTTTAAAGCGTAAGCCATCTTCATTTAAAATTCTATAATCATCAAGAACAATAGCATTATCAAGGCTACCACCTAATGCTAGCCCTTGAGATTGAAGATATTCTATATCTTTCATGAAACCAAATGTTCTTGCTCGACTAATTTGATGAACAAATGCTTGAGCAGAGAAATCCATGACATAATTGCGAACATTTTTGCCAATAGCGGGATGCTCAAAATCAATAGTGAAATCTAAACGGAAACCATTGTAAGGTTTAAATTCAGCCCATTTATCACCATCTTCAACTCGAACATATTCTTTAATACGAATAAATTTCTTAGGTGCATTTTGTTCTTCAATTCCAGCATCTAATAACAAATAGATAAATGGACTCGCACTACCATCCATAATAGGAATCTCAGGCGCATCAACCTCAATAATGATATTATCAATACCAAGGCCCGATAGTGCGGCATTTAAATGTTCAACGGTAGAAATTCGTACACCTTGCTCATTAATTAATGCAGTACAAAGCATTGTATCACGCACTGAATTTGGATCAGCAGGGAATGCCACAGCTGGATTTAAATCTGTACGATAGTAAACAACACCGGTATTTGGCATAGCTGGACGTAACGTTAAAGTCACTTTCTTACCGCTATGCAAGCCAACGCCTGTTACTTTAATACTTTGTTTTAATGTTCTTTGTTTAATCATTCTACTACCTTAATATTCCAGGTATTTCTCAAAACCAATTAAATTAATTTTCTTCACGTTGCGCAGGATTAAAGAAACTGTTTTTCTTAAATGCTTCTAAACGATCTGTAATAGGTTTATCCAGCGGGCGATGATATTCTTCCGCTGGCGTTTTTTGAGTTTCTACTGGCTCACGAGTATGTATATCAGGCACAATATTTACGCGACCTGTACCTTCTGGCTCAACTGGACGAGAAGGTCGCAATACTTGAACAGACTCAGTTGGGGCGATTTCTCCTAATCCTGTTGCCACAATAGTCACTCGAATTTCATTACTCATCTCAGGCACTAGACTCGTACCAACAACAACTGTCGCTTCTTCAGAAGCAAAACTACCTATTGTCTCACCTATAATGTTAAACTCTTCAAAAACTAAATCCATTCCAGCAGTAATATTAACTAAAATACCTTGAGCGTTAGAAAGATCTATTTTTTCTAGAAGATCGTTACGTACTGCAAGACAAGCAGCCTCTTCTGCTCTACCCTCACCAGGTTCTCCCATAGCTGAACCAAAACCAATCATGGCTTGTCCTTGAACGGACATCACTGTTCTTACATCAGCGAAGTCCACATTAATTAAACCAGGAGAGGTAATCATATCTGAAATTCCCATCACGGAATTACGCAACACGTCGTTTGCAGCAGCAAAAGCCTCAATTAATTTAGCATTTTTAGAGAGAACTTTTTGGATTTGTTGATTCGGAATAATAATCATTGAATCAACATATTGGGATAAATCTTTAATACCGAGCTCTGCAAATTGCATACGCTTCTTGCCTTCAAAAGCAAATGGTTTGGTCACAACAGCAACAGTTAAAATACCTAATTCTTGAGCTATTTTTGCGACAACAGGCGCTGCACCAGTACCAGTACCACCGCCCATACCAGCTGCAATAAAGACCATATCCGCACCTTCAAGCATTTTGCGAATTTCTTCCTGATCATCTTCAGCAGCCTTACGACCAATATTCGGATTTGCCCCAGCACCTAAACCTTTGGTAGTTTCTCCACCAATTTGTACAGTTTGTTGAACTTGGCTTTTACGTAATGCTTGAGCGTCTGTATTTACAGCATAAAAAATAATACGGCCATGCTCTTCTGAAGTTAATGAGCTTTCACCTAAATAAGTTCCACCCATTTCTTGCTTGACCATACTCATAACCATATGGTTTACAGCATTACCGCCACCGCCGCCAACACCTACGACTTTGATCAGTGCGCCGGACTCATTAAAATTATCGTACTCAGGGTACTCTGGGTATAACATCGATGTTCTCCGTTAAGGCCAGATAAGCTGGCTCAATATAAAACCTAAATTCTCTCTATTGTAGATGAAAAATCAAAATAATCAAAATTCTGACCGCACTTTATTCATAATTTTTTTAATTCCATTCAAAATTAGTTTTAGTATTCTATCATCAGATTCATCATTTCCAGAAATCAAATCATCATCACTGTTACTATGGTTATACTGCAACAAACCCACCACCGTTGAATATTGAGGGCGATTGACGTAATCTGTCAATCCGGTAATATTTAGCGGGCTACCAATACGTACTTGGCAATTAAATACGTCAGATGCACATTCTTTCAAATCTTCTATTTGCGCACCACCACCAGTAATGACAACGCCAGCAATAAGCTCAAACTTCACGTGTTTTGTTTCCAACTCAGCCTTTAATTTATCTAATTCGTCTTTCACAACACCTAGAAGTTCCGTGTAGCGAGCTGATGTAATTAAGGATAGATCACTCTTTGTTAATGAACGAGGAGCACGCCCACCAATACTTGCAACTTCAATTTTTTTATCGCCGTGCAAACGAGCTGGGTAAAATGCGCTTGCATAATTAACTTTAATTCGTTCAGCTTCCGCACGCGAAATAGTACAAGCGTGGGCAATATCGTTAGTCACAATATTTCCTGCATAAGGAATAACCTTACTGAAACGTAATGCGCCGTTTGTATAAACCATCACATTCATTGTGCCTGCACCGAAATCAATCAAGCAAACACCAAGATCTTTTTCATCTTCAGTTAATACTGAATGTGTTGCTGCAAAACCAGAAAAAACGACTTTATCCACTTGTAAACCACATCGCTCAACCGCTTTTTTCAGGTTATTTTGCCAATCTTGATGACAGGCGATTAAATGTACTTGTGCTTTTAAACGGACACCTTGCAAACCCAATGGATTTTTAATATTCAACTGGCGATCCACTGCATATTCTTGTGGAATCACATGCAATAAGGATAAACCTTCAGGCAACTTGATGGAGCTTGCTGTATGCAGTGCGGAATCAATTTCATCTTGTGTTACTTCGCCATCTGAAATTGGCACAAAACCACTTTCATTTAAACTTTGAATATGTTCACCAGTAATTGCCAAAGTGACACTCATAATCTGACAATCAGCCATAGATTCAGCCGCTTCAATGGCTCTTTGAATAGAATTTACGACAGCTTCAAGATCTGTGATACTGCCACGATCAATCCCTTTAGATGGGCAACTACCAACACCTAACACATTCACTACGCCATCAGGAAATACCTCACCTACTACGGCAACAACTTTTGACGTACCGACTTCTAATCCTACAATTGTTTTAGCTTCCACACCTTTAACCATTTTCGCACCTAATTTTTATTTATCAGCCATACCCACTGCAGCGCCTGCCGCATATCGTAAATCTACATAATCTATTTTTTTATTTTCTGGAACATCAACTTGCGGATAAATCGTGACAAATCGTTCAAGCTTAGACTTCCATTCTCCACGACCTAACTTTAACACAATGTCATTATCAAGTGTTACTTGCCATGCACCACGTTCATCAATATTCATGCCTTTTGCAATTAAATTTTTTGATTTAAAATCTGCATAAATCTGATTCCATGCTTCCAATACTTTTAAACTTTGATAATTAGGCCCCCCTAAATAAGGCAAAGTATTTTCTTTTAAGCGTTCAATTGGAAGTTGGAATACAACGCCATCCTGAGTAACAAATTGATTCTGATTCCAAAATGCCACTGGTTGATATTCAGTAATCCAAATACTTAAACGATTTGGCCATATTTTTCGCACAATTGAGCTTTTAACCCAAGGTAAAGCTTCTATTTGCGCTTGAATTGGCTCAACATCTTGCCCCCAAAAGCCTTTAAGAGTGCCCATTTTTAATAAGCTTTCCTTAATATCGGCATCCGTAGTAAAAATCTTTTGTCCAGCCAATGCAAAACCGCTAATAGGCTTATCATCCATTTTATCTAGCAGAGTTTGCCAATTAAAATAGATACCAAGAGCAAAAAGTATACCAAGCAAGGCCAAGAAAGCCCGAATATGAAAATAATATTTAGGCTTTTGTTCACCAAAACGAATATTCTGTGGAGTTTTCCTTTTCAGGATGTTCATTACACACTTAGCTCCAAGATTTTCACAACAAGCTGTTCAAAAGAAATACCCACGCTTGCAGCCGATTTTGGGAATAAACTGTGGCTCGTCATTCCTGGATTCGTATTCACTTCAACTAAACGAAAATCACCTTTCGCATCGCACATAACATCAATACGGCTCCAACCACGACAGCCCACTGCATCATAAGCGCGTTTGACCAATATAGCTAACTCTTGCTCACGCTCAGGCGCTAAACCTGCAGGGCAGAAATATTGAGTATTATCAGAAATATATTTCGCATTGTAATCGTAGAACTCACCTTCAGGAACAATACGAATAGCTGGAAGCACCTGGCTATCCAATACAGGCACGGTTAATTCATCACCAGCCAACCATTCTTCAATCAGAATCGTATTATCAAATTTAAGTGCATATTCCACCGCACTTTTTAGCTCATCCATGGCTTTAACTTTAGTTAATCCAACACTAGAGCCTTCCAAAGAAGGTTTCACCATTAACGGCAAACCCAATTTATCTACTACAACCTGAGGGTCTAAATCAGCAAAGGTTTCACGGGTAACAACCTCCATATCAGCTACAGGTAATCCAAATGCCTTCCACAACATTTTTGTACGCATTTTATCCATAGTTAATGCTGAAGCCATCACTCCACAACCAGTGTAAGGTAAACCAATTTGCTCTAATAAACCTTGCATTGTGCCATCTTCACCACCTCGACCATGCAAAATATTAAACACACGATGAAAACCATCCTTTTTAAGATTAGCAACATTATATTCTTTAGGATCAATAGGATGAGCATCATAACCTTGGTTTAATAAAGCCTCTAATACCGCTTTACCTGAATTGAGAGAAACTTCACGCTCAGCGGATGTTCCGCCCAATAACACTGCAATTTTTTCTTGTTTTAAATTCATTTTATCCTACTTATATATCTTATTCTGATGTCCTTAATTAATAGATAAGGTCATCTCAAATTTCTAAAATCTGTTTATAAAAGTCTTAATTTTTCCAAGATTGAGCTAAGCCACGAGAGATTTTACTTACGCTACCCGCACCTTGTGCCAAAATCAAATCGCCATCTTGAATAATTTGATCAAGAACGTCGCCTAATTGTGATGTGTCAGAAACCAAGATTGGATCGATTTTTCCTAAATTTCTAATGGAGCGACAAAGCGATTTACTATCAGCTCCAACAATCGGCGTTTCTCCCGCTGCGTACACATCAAGCATAATTAATGCGTCCACTTGCGAAAGCACTTGTACAAAATCATCAAATAAATCACGAGTACGAGAATAACGATGAGGTTGGAAAATCATCACAATACGTTTATCACCCCATCCTTCTCGTGCAGCTTTAATCGTTACGCCCACTTCTGTTGGGTGATGACCATAATCATCAACTAAACGAACCTTACCATTTGGACGAATAAACTCACCTAACTGATCAAAACGACGACCTGCACCTTGGAAATCAGCAAGGGCTTCTAAAATAGCTTCATTGCCAATACCTTCTTCTTTTGCTACAGCAAGTGCAGCCGTTGCATTTAACGCATTATGTTTTCCTGGCACATTTAACAGCACATTAATACGCTCATTATCTGGGCAAATCACTGTGTAATGACCTTGAAAACCTGTTTGTTCATAATCTTCAATGCGATAATCTGCATGTTCACTAAAACCATATGTAATCACTTGGCGACCAACTTTTGACACAAGTTCCATTAATACTGGATCATCTGCACACATCACAGCTAAACCATAGAATGGCAAATTATGCAGGAATTTCACATAGGTAGCTTTCATTTTTTCGAAATCACCTTCGTAAGTGTCCATATGGTCTGGTTCCATGTTAGTCACAACAGATACCATTGGCTGCAAATGTAAAAACGAGGCATCGCTTTCATCCGCTTCAGCAATTAAATAACGACTAGCACCTAAATGTGCATTTTTACCTGCAGATTTCACCAAACCACCATTAACGAACGTTGGATCGAGTTTTGCTTGAGTGTAAATCATGGAAATCATAGCGGTTGTCGTCGTCTTCCCGTGTGTTCCTGCAACAGCAATACCATGACGGAAACGCATGATTTCAGCCAACATTTGTGCTCGTTGAATCACTGGAATGCGTTTTTGTTTCGCTGCAACTAATTCAGGGTTATCATCTTTTATCGCACTGGATACAACAACAACACTGGCCCCTTCAATATGTTCTTCTGCATGGCCGATGTAGATTTTTGCTCCAGCTTGAGTTAAACGTTGAGTTACTAAGCCGTCAGCAATATCTGAGCCAGAGATTTGATAGCCTTCATTCAATAAAATCTCAGCAATACCACTCATTCCCGCACCACCAATTCCAATAAAATGAATTTGTTGCACTCGACGCATTTCAGGGATAATTTTTCTAATTTCTTCGTGGGAATGTTTCATTTATTTTTCCTTTTTGACACATTGGCAAAATATTGGTGCCTATTCTAAAAGTGCGGTTGAAAATCGCAATATTTTTCTTATTCTTTGGAATATCAATTAGTTTGAATTTTCTATAATAACCTCAGCAACTCGTTGTGCAGAGAGAGGAGTCGACATTGCTTTCGCTTTCTCAGCCATTTGTAATAAATTTTCACGAGTAAAGTTTTTTAAATAATTCACCAGAATTTCAGGCGTTAAATCTGCCTGTTCTATAATCTTTGCTGCCCCCACATCAGCCAAATATTTCGCATTCAAATATTGTTGACGATCTTTATGCTGGAAAGGTACAAAAATAGCTGCTGCACCAACTGCCGCAATTTCACATACAGTTAATGCGCCAGAACGGCAAATTATCACATCAGCCCAGGCATAAGCCTCAGCCATATCATCAATAAATTCTGTTATCTTAACTTGTTCTGAATTCTCGCCATAAAGTTTGGTAACTTCTTCTACCGCACCTTTACCTACTTGATGACGAATATCTAATTTATCTGCAAGCTGGGCGGCTACTTTAGGTAAAGTATGATTGAGCACTCGCGCGCCTTGACTACCACCGACTACTAAGACTCGTAATTTTTCCTTACGCTCCGCAAAACGAACTTCAGGATATGGCATCTTAAATAAATCTTCTCGAACTGGATTTCCTACAACTTCAGCATGAGGAAAAGCACTTGGAAACGCTTGTAATACACGAGTTGCAATTTTAGCTAACCATTTATTCGTTAAACCCGCTATCGCATTTTGCTCATGCAAAATTATCGGTACACCGCAAAGTTTTGCAGCAATACCTCCAGGGCCTGAAACATACCCCCCCATTCCAAGCACAGCGTCAGGTTTTTCTTCTTGAATAATTTTTTTTGCCTGCAACACAGCACGGAAAATCGCGAAAGGCGCGCTTAATAAAGCTTTAATACCTTTACCACGCAAACCCGAAATTTGGATAAATCTAATCGGGATTCCATGATTTGGTACAAGATGAGCCTCCATTCGATCTTTGGTCCCTAACCAGCAAATATCCCATCCTTGTTTTTGTAAAAATTGGGCCACAGCTATCGCTGGAAAAACATGACCGCCAGTTCCACCAGCCATCACTAATAATTTTTTATTTTTCATCTTCTTTATCTCTAATCATCGCGTAGTCGTGCTTGACCTGCGCGAAGTAAACGGTTTTCGTGATCAATACGTAATAAAATGCCAATAGTCGCTGACATAATAATAATACTCGAACCACCATAACTCACGAGTGGAAAAGTTAAACCTTTAGTCGGCAACATTCCAAGCGCCATACCTAAATTAACAAAGCCTTGGAAGAAAATCCAAAAGCCAATACCTAACGCTAAAAATCCTCTAAAACGCTGTTCTAACATTAAAGATTCCTTTCCGATCTTCAACGCTCTAAACACAAGTAAACCAAGCAAAATAACAACAATTAAAATGCCTATAAAACCAAACTCTTCACCAATAATCGCCATAATAAAGTCAGTATGCGCTTCAGGTAAATAATCTAGTTTTTGAATTGAATTACCTAACCCTTCACCCGTTATTTCTCCACGACCAAATGCCATAAGAGAGTTCGTTAATTGGAAGCCTGTACCATAAGGGTCTTTAAATGGATCTAAAAAACCGGTGAAACGCTTTAAACGATAAGAAGCAGAGATGATCAGCCAAGCGCCAAGAATTACACCTGTTGCACCAAGCAAAATAAATTGGAAAAAGTGCGCGCCAACGATAAATAGCATACCGAAAGTAATAACAAACAGTACAACTGTACTTCCCATATCAGGCTGAACTAAGAGGAACATCCCCATCACGCCCATCACAATAAAGGGTTTTATCGCACTAAATTTTCTACCTCGAACCTCATCATAACGACGAGTAAAATAGCTTGCCAAGAAACAAGTCAGTGCTAGCTTCGCAAATTCAGCTGGCTGAAAATTCAAAACTCCCAATGAAATCCAACGCTTAGCACCATTCACTGATGTACCGATAAATAATACGGCTATCAATAAAGCCACGGCAGCCCAGAAAATATTTACATTCCATTTTTCCAACTTTTCAGTTGGAATATACAACATGGCATAACAAGTCGCTAAAGAAAGAAATACATAAAAAGCATCGCGTTTTGCAAAGTAAAAAGGATCATTAAATAAACGAGAGCTATAAGGAATAGAAGCAGATGTTACTGCAATTAAACCAATTAAAAGCAAAATAACAAATAACCAAAATAGCGCACGATCATACAACAAACCTTGCGGTGTGATACGTGTCCATTCATCGTAATTTTTTTTGATGTTTTGTAAAAATTCCATCTTATTTTTATTAATGACTAAATTAGGCTGAATATTGAGCTAAACGAGTAAATTCTTCACCGCGCTTTTCAAAAGAGGCAAACTGATCGAGACTTGCACAAGCTGGCGACAATAATACCATATCTCCGCTTTGCAATGTTGGGCGCAAAAATTCTATCGCTTGTTCCATTGTATCGAACAAATGGCTTTTCGATGAAAGCTTAGCGAGTTGAGCACCATCTCGACCAAAACAATAACAAATAATGTATGGTTGATTAATTAATTCAGCTAATTCTGAAAAATCAGCTCCTTTTCCATCACCGCCTAACAACAAGTGCAATTTTCCTTCCACATAAAGGCCTGCTAATGCGGCAACTGTACTCCCTACATTTGTTGCTTTAGAGTCATTAATCCAACGAACGCCATTAACTTGATGCGCTAATTGAAAACGATGATCTAACCCTTTGAAATGACGAAGTGCGGTACGAATTGAATCTAAATTAATACCGACAGCTTGTGCCAATGCCGTTGCCGCCAAAATGTTCATATAATTATGGCGACCAACTAATGTTGCTTCTTCACAAGGCAAAATTACTTCATCTTTTGCCATTAAGTATTGCTTGCCATTTTCAGTTTTTAGCCAATAATCCGCACCATTTTCTGCAAAAGAAACGATTTGTTCTGCTTGATTTTCGCCTTCCCCAAAAGTCAGCCTATCTTCATTATTCAACACACCTACTTTAGTATTATGATAGATACGTAATTTTGCTTGGCGATAATCTTCTAAATCCACGTAGCGGTCCATATGATCTTCAGTCACGTTCAAGACCGTTGCAGCCGCAGCTTTTAAGCTGTAAGTTGTTTCAAGCTGAAAACTAGACAGCTCTAATACATAAAATTCACAATCTTCATTTAATAATGACAAAGCTGGAATCCCAATATTTCCACCCATACCAACTTTCACGCCAGCAGCTTTCGCCATTTCATAAACTAAAGTAGTAACAGTACTTTTTCCATTTGAACCGGTAATCCCCACAATAGGCTTTGTCGCAGCGCGGCAGAATAATTCAATATCACCGATTACTTCTACGCCAGCTTTAAGTGCGGTTTGAATTTCAGGTGTTTTTACCGCAAGCCCTGGGCTGATAACAATCATATCGCTTTCAAGTAACCATTCCTGATTTAAACTACCAGTATGAAGAGAGATATTTTGAGGAAGTTTATCTACACCAGTAGGATTTTTTCGGGTATCAATCACACGAATATTAGCCTGTTGGGATAAGAGATAATCCACGCAAGAAAGACCTGTTTTGCCAAGCCCGATGATAGTAATATTTTTGTTTTGATAGGCGTTCATTTTCTTTCTTCTTAATTGCTATAAATTTTAAAATTATATTATTGATAGAAATATAAATTTCCTTTACTAACGTAAAAAAGGTCGCCCTTTCAAAAACTAAAAGAGCGAACCTAGCTATATTTATTAACGCAACTTCAAGGTGACCAATCCCATCAACACCAACATTAAGGAAATAATCCAAAACCGAATAATCACTCTTGGCTCTGGCCATCCCTTCAATTCAAAATGGTGGTGAATTGGTGCCATTCTAAAAATGCGTTGTTTACGCAACTTATAAGAGCCCACTTGCAAAATAACAGAGAGCGCTTCAACAACAAATACTCCGCCCATTATCACAAGTAAAAATTCCTGACGAACTAGGATCGCCACGACACCAAGTGCTCCACCTAATGCAAGAGAACCTACATCGCCCATAAAGACTTGCGCGGGATAAGTATTGAACCACAAGAACCCTAACCCTGCACCAACGATGGCGGTACAAAACACAACCACTTCAGAACTATATTTAATGTATGGGATGTGCAAGTATTCCGCGAAATTTACGTTACCCGTTGCCCATGCAATTAACGCAAACGCGCCTGCGACAAGCGCGGTTGGCATAATCGCCAATCCATCCAAACCATCTGTTAAATTCACCGCATTACCAGTTCCAACAATCACAAAGTAAGACAACACAATATAGAACAAACCTAATTGAGGCATAATGTCTTTAAAGAATGGAATCACTAAACGAGTTGCATCAGTGTCGTGTCCAAGCCAATAAAGCCAAAGGATTGCCACTAATGCCACAACAGACATCCAGAAATATTTCCAACGCGCAATCAAACCATCCGTGTTTTTACGAGTAATTTTGCGGAAATCATCCACAAAACCAATAGCACCATATCCAAATAATACAAATAAGCAAACCCAAATATAGGGATTAGAGAGATTTGCCCATAATAACGTACTTACTCCAATAGAGAATAAAATCATCACACCGCCCATAGTAGGGGTGCCTTTTTTTGCAAAATGACTTTCAGGACCATCATTTCGCACTTCTTGGCCAAATTTTAAGATCTGTAAACGTTTGATCACTTTAGGGCCAATCCAAAGTGAGATAAAAAGTGCGGTTAATAATGCAAGAATTGCACGGACAGTAATATAAGAAATCGCATTAAAAGCGGTTTCATAACGAACAAGATATTCAGCAAGCCAGACTAACATTTAATTTTATCCTTTAATGAATAGATCACATCTTCCATTTTCATTGAGCGCGAGCCTTTTCCTAGCACCACGACTTTATTATTTTGTTGTAATTGGGTTTCAATCAATGGCACAAGAAAATCAACCATTTTCACCTTATCAGTAAAATGCGTACCCGAAACAGCCTCAGAAATAACCGCACTTTCGTTGCCATAAGAACAAACTAAATCTAAATTTACCGAGTTGGCATATTGTCCTACTTCACGATGAATAGTGAGAGAGTTTTCGCCTAACTCTTTCATATCGCCGACACACAAAATACGGAAAGTGTCATAACTTTTTAAAACATCAATGGCAGCACACAGAGAATCTTTATTTGCGTTATAAGTATCATCTAATAACAATAAATTAGGCGTTACTTGAATTGGGAATAAACGTCCTTTCAGTTGTGAACGTTGTTCTAATCCAGCTTTTACATCCGTAAGAGTGGCGCCAACATTCATGGCAAGTGCGGTGGCAGCCAAGGCATTTTTTACATTATGTTCACCAAGGTAAGGTAAGTTAATCTCAATTTCACCTTGTGGGGAAATAAGTGTAAAAGTGGAACCTTGATCAGTATGATGAATATCTTTTGCAGAATAATCTTTACCGTTGAAATATTGAATTTCATGTTCACCGATTTCTTTTTGCCAACAATCTAAATGGTTATATTCTGCGTTAATAATCGCTACACCATTCAATGTTAAACCACGATAAATCTCACCTTTAGCTTGTGCAATGCCCTCTAAAGAACCAAAGCCCTCTAAATGCGCGGGCGCAATATTATTAATCAATGCGGCATCAGGTTGAGCTAATTTTGTGGTGTAATCAATTTCACCTTGATGATTGGCACCAAGTTCGATCACTGCGAAACAATGTTTTTCTGTTAAACGAAGAAGGGTTAAAGGCACACCAATATCGTTATTAAAATTCCCATTGGTAAAAAGTACCGCTTCTGAATCAGCCGCAGTATGTTGCAAAATACTCGCCGTCATTTCTTTCACCGTAGTTTTACCAGAAGACCCTGTCATCGCGACAGTACGCGGATTAATTTTCTCGCGTAACCATTTTGCAAGTTCGCCTAAAGCAATTCGAGTATCCTTAACCACCAGCTGAGGAATAGAAATGGAAGAATTTTCTTGGTGAACAACAACGGCTACCGCACCTTGTGCTACCGCTTGCTCAAGATATTGGTGAGCATCAAACTTTTCACCTTTCAACGCAAAAAATAAACTATTTGATACGCTTTTTCGGGTATCTGTATTAATTTCTTCAACTTGCACATTTTTATCGCCAATTAATTTAGCTTGAAGAATCTGTGCTAATTGTTCAGTAGAGAGTTTAATCATAATTTAATTGTTATTATTTTAAAAAATCATGTGCAATTTCTTGGTCAGAAAAATGTACGATTTCAGTGCCAATAATCTGATAATTTTCATGGCCTTTGCCAGCAATTAAAATCACATCATTTTCAACCGCACTTTCAATCGCAAACTGAATCGCCTGTTCTCTATCAGGAATAATTCCTACTTTATCCATATTTTTAAAGCCAGCGATAATATCTGCTTCAATTTGGCTTTGTGATTCTGTTCTAGGATTATCTTTTGTCACAATAACCTTTTCAGCAAACTGTTCTGCAACTTGTGCCATTAATGGGCGTTTGCCTCTATCGCGGTCTCCACCACAGCCAAAAATACACCATAACTCACCTTGGCAATGTTCACTCGCTGCCATCAAGGCTTTTTCTAGTGCGTCAGGTGTATGCGCATAATCTACAATAACTGTTGGTTTATTTGGGTATTGAATCATTTCCATTCTTCCACATACTCCTTTCAAAGATTTCGCCGTAGCGAGTAAATTTTCCAATGGGTAACCAAATGATAATAACGTGGTCATCACTAATAACAAGTTGCTTACATTGAAAGCACCGATTAATGGACTATGCAATACGCCATTACCCCAGCTAGATTCAAAAGTAATATCAGCGCCTTTAGCATGATAATGAATATTTGTTGCCTTCATCCATTGATGTGAGTTTGATAAGAAATCAGGGCTCGTACTTACCGCAATAGCATCTGGCAATTCACTCAACCATTGACTTCCAATCCCATCATCAGCATTAATCACTTTAATTTGCGTATCTAATTCGGTGAATAAGCGTTTTTTAGCCGAAGCATAATTTTCCATAGTCTGGTGATAATCTAGATGATCACGCGTTAAATTCGTAAAAATCCCTGCTTTAAAATGCAGCGCCTCCACGCGATGTTGTGCCAAACCATGCGATGAAACTTCAATAGAGGCAAAATCTGCGCCAGCTTGCTTAAAACTGAAAAGTGATGATTGAATTTCTACTGCTGATCCCGTTGTATTTTTAGCTTCTACAACTTGACCTAAAAGCCCATTGCCAATAGTTCCCATCACTGCCGAACGATGACCTAATAATTCCGCCCATTGTGCTAATAATTGAGAAATAGTCGTTTTGCCATTTGTCCCCGTGACACCAACAAGCGTTAATTTTTTAGAAGGCGAATCATAGAAAATATCCGCCAAAGACGAAAGATGACGTGCAAGTTGATAATATTTAACGACAGGCACATTCCCAATAAAAGCCACAGTTAAATGCTCGCTAGATAATTCTGTCTCAGACACCACCGCACTTGCACCAGAATGAATAGCCGAATCAATAAATTGATTTCCATCGACTTGATGCCCTTTTATCGCCACAAAAAGATCTCCAGCTTTAACTTTACGGCTATCTAACACCATATTATGGAGTTCTATATCATTCTTTAATTCAGGCAAATTAAAAAGTGCGGTGAGTTTTTTCATAATTTTTCCTTAATTCACTTTTTGATTCTTGTGATCACCAACATACACGATATGTTTTGCGCTTTTCGTTGCTGTTTTTTCAGCAGGTTCAGCATCTTGTGGAATAGCATTTGCACGCAAAGCATAACCCATAATGCTAGAGAATACTGGCGCAGAGACTGCACCACCATAATATTCACCGGCTTTTGGATCATTAATCAAAATCACTAATGCATAACGAGGGTCACTAATCGGTGCAATACCCGCAGTAAATGCCACATATTTATTTACATAATGTCCATTTTCAATCTTACGTGCCGTACCCGTTTTCACGCCAACACGGTAGCCTTCCACCATTGCGCGTTTATTTTTAATTGCTACTTTCTCTAAAATCCCTACGATATCTTTGGTTATTTTTTCAGAGAAAACACGTTTTCCAATCACTGGCGGATCGACTTTTGTGATAGAAAGCGGGCGATAAACACCAAAACTACCAAGGGTTGCATATGCTCGAGCAATTTGTAAAGGTGTCGCAGTAATACCATAACCATAAGCAACTGTTGCACGTTCAATATCTGCCCAGCGTTTACGGTTTGCGTTCAAAATCCCAACTTGTTCACCGATCAAACCTAAATCTGTCGGTTTACTTAAACCTGCATTTTGATAAGTTTCCATCAATGCACTAGGTGGCATACGCAATGCAAGGCGACTCACACCACGGTTACTAGAATTAATTAAAATCTCATCTAAAGTTTGTTGTGCGCGAGGTGCAACGTCTACAATTTCTTTACCACTCACTGTGAATGATCCCGTGTTGATGATTTCATCACGACGCACTACTCCACGTTGAAGTGCGGTTAAAACTACGAAAGGTTTTACAGTGGAACCTGGCTCAAACGTATCAGTGATTGCTCGGTTACGCATTAATTCTGATTTCACACCGACACGGTTGTTTGGATTATAAGATGGCGCAGTAGCCATAGCCAACACTTCACCAGTTCGAACATCGACTAATACTGCAGTACCAGACTCTGCATTATTGTCAGACACCGCCTTTTTAATCTCACGATATACCATGGATTGTAATTTTTCATCAATACTCAAGGTGACATCTTGCGCATCATATTTTTTCTCATCCGCAATATGTTCAACGATATTTCCACGTTTATCTTTACGAACAGTACGTGAACCATCTTTACCCACAAGCATGGAATTAAAGCTTTTCTCAATGCCCTCAATACCGTTTCCATCAATATCGGTATAACCCACCACATGCGCAGCTTCTTCTACGCGAGGATAAAAACGACGATGCTCTGTTTCTAAATTAATACCTTTAATCTTAAGTTTACGAATATAATCTGCTTTGTTAGATTCTACTTGACGGGCTAAATACAAATAACCTGATTTAGAATTCTTCTCGATTTTTTTCACCAAATCATTTTCGCTCATACCCAATTCTTGAGCCAAAGCAGTAACCCGTTCTTTATCCGCAAGTGCATTTTCTTTTAGCATAGTTTTCGGATCTGCAACTACAGCATTCATCGGTACACTCACAGATAAAAGCTGACCATTACGATCTAAAATTGAACCACGCACAGATAACACTTCATCTTTACGCAAAGAACGTTTATCCGCCTCTCCAGATAAGGTACTCGAATCAACAGACTGCACATAAGCCGCACGAGCGACTAAAGCACATAAACCAGCCAAAATAAAAAAAGCAGAAACTCCATAACGAACACGCATAAAACATTTTTCAAACACAATTTTCTGTTTGTTATGTTTTACGGTTTCAGGTGCGGTCAATTTTCTAATTGTTTTTTTTGCTTTACCTGATTTACGAGAGGAATTGAACTTAACCATCTTTTCTACCTATTATTCTCTAATTTCAACTTCTTGTTCTGGGGATAATATTTTCATTTTTAATGTACCAACAGCAATAGACTCTACTCTAGTACTATCTCCCTCTGTTGCTTCTTGCACTTGCAAATTTCGATATTCACTTTCAAGTGCTTGGCGCTGTAAAACCAATTGACCATTTTCAGAAATTAATCGACGAGTCTGATGAGTTACCCAAATCACGCTCATTGATGAAATCAAAATCGCAACCAATAACAAGACAATTAATTTATTTGAAGAAAATAGATCTTCGACCAAAATCTGCTGTAACGGATAACGAGGTTTATTATTTTCAGACATCACTAAATTCTCTCCGCCACACGCAATACCGCACTTCTTGAACGAGGATTTGCTTGAATTTCTACATCACTTGGTTGAATTGCTTTACCTATAATTTTTAATTTTTGATTACGTTGAATTTGATCTTCTCGCAATGGAAAACCTTTAGGGATATCCTCACCTTTACTTTGTTTTTTCATAAAATGTTTCACCATTCTATCTTCCAAAGAATGGAAACTAATAATTGATAAACGCCCTTCTGGCGCTAACATATCTAAAGCAGAATTGAGTACACTTTCCAATTCATCTAATTCTGCATTAATGAAAATACGGATAGCTTGGAAACTGCGAGTCGCAGGATGTTTATGTTTATCTTTAAAAGGTACCGCTTGTGAAATAAGCTCAGCTAATTGACTAGTACGCGATAAAAATTCAGTGCCATTTTTAGCCGCACTTTTGTTGTAATCAACAATAGCAGTCGCAATACGTTTAGCGAAACGTTCTTCGCCAAAAGTTTTCAAAACCCAAGTTAAATCCTCAATCGATACTTGTTTTAACCATTCTTCAGCCGACAAACCTTGAGTCGTGTCCATACGCATATCAAGCGGGCCATCTTTCATAAAACTAAAACCACGCTCTGCTTCATCAAGCTGTGGGGATGACACGCCAAGATCAAGCAAAATACCGTCAATTTTGCCAACCAAATTTAATTTTTCACAAATTTCAGGAATATGTGAAAAGCTGTTGTGTTCAATCTGAAAACGTGAGTCTTGAATTTTCTGAGCTTCAGCAATGGCTCTAGGATCACGGTCAACGCCAATAAGACGACCATTTGAGGATAATTTAGAAAGGATTAAGCGAGAATGTCCACCACGGCCAAAAGTACCGTCAATATAAATTCCATTTTCCTTCAATGCCAAGCCATTCACGGCTTCGTGAAGTAAAACTGTGATATGTTCAGATGAAGAAAAGGAATTTTCGGTATCCATAAATACAATATAAAAGTAAAAAACGGTGAATCATTTTCTATAATGAGAAATCTTTCAAAGCCTCAGACGCAAAGTCTGTACTTGAACCAATTTCCATATCTTCTTCAATTTGAGCATGCCATTCTACAGCACTCCAAATTTCAAATTTATTAAGTTGTCCTACCAACATTAAACCTTTTTCTAATTTTGCATGTTGACGTAATGGTCCACTAAGCAAAATACGGCCCTGAGCATCCATCTCACATTCAGTGGCATGGCCAAGCATTACTCGTTGCAAACGGCGTTGGGTAGGATCAAAGTTAGAAAGTGCGAGAAGTTTTTGTTCGATTTTTTCCCATTCATCAAGGGGATAAAGTAAAAGGCAGGGTTGGCGAATATCTACAGTACAAACCATTTGTCCTTGATTCTTTTCAAGAATTTCAGAACGATAGCGGGTTGGGATCGCTACGCGTCCCTTAGAATCTAAATTAACCGCTGTTGCACCACGAAACATATTACGCCTTAAAATTGAACTTATTTTGAGAAATTTTTCTACAAATCTCCACAAAACACCACTTTTCTCCACACATGCGTAAGTTTATAATTTGTTTGATTAAGTTGCAAGCGATTAACCCTGAAACAACCCTATTTTTTATCAAAATAAAAGCCGTTTGAGAAAATATCCCAAACGGCTTTTTTAAACCAAATTATCTTGATTAATTATTCACATAAGCTTCTTCATCACGCTCACCTAATGGCTTGAGCATAGCGAAGAATAACACAATACAAACAATTGTTGTTGCAAAACCAAGATAAACTGAAAGTTGATAATCTAAACCGAAACCGATTTTGTTGTAGAACAAGTAAGTTGCACATACTGTTGTAATAAACCAAGCCGGAATAGACGCAACCCAGTGGAATTTATGGTAGCGATATAAGTATGCTGCTGCAGTCCATAACATTACCATTGCAGTCATTTGGTTTGCCCAAGTGAAATAACGCCATAACACGCTAAAGTCAATGGTTGAAACGAAATAGCCTAATACGAATAGTGGTACAGCAATTAATAAACGTTTAGGTAATGAACGTTGGTCGATATGGAAAATTTCCGCTAATTGTAAACGAGCAGCACGGAATGCGGTATCTCCAGAAGTAATAGGTAAAATCACCACACCTAACACAGCAAAGATACCACCGATAAAGCCTAAGAAGTGTAATGAACTGTCATATACAACTTTAGATGGTGAACCCGCCGCAATCGCATCTTGTAATGCTTGTGGGTTTTCATAGAATGCAAGACCAACCATACACCAGATTAACGCAATTACACCTTCAGCAATCATTGCACCGTAAAAGATAAAACGACCTTCTTTTTCATTTTCAGCACAACGCGCCATTAAAGGAGTTTGAGTTGCATGGAAACCAGATAATGCACCACAAGAAATAGTCAAGAACAATAATGGCCAAATTGGAACATCACCTTTCACTTGGAAGTTTTGCGTGAATTTCTCTAAAGTTAAACCTTGACCATCTACATTGATAGTACGGAAGAACTCAATAGGATCAACAGCACTAAAGTGTGCAGAAACTAAGCCATACACCATACCCATAGACATAAATAGCAACAACGCGCCAAAGAGCGGATAGATTCGACCGATAATTTTGTCGATCGGTAATAAAGTCGCAAGAATATAGTAAGCAAAGATAATAATAGTCCAAACTGCAACAACAGTTGCTTTATCCATTCCCCATACTTTGATACCACCGGCTTCAACTGCATGATGAACAGCTTCAGCATCACCTAATTGTAACGCGCCTTGAGATGCGCCCAATAAGTCCATGGTAATCGTACCCATTAATTGAGCTGGGCTTGATACAAATACAACACCTACTAATAATAAAAGTACAAGTGCTAATGTGTTAATAAATACTTTTACAGGACGACCTAAGAATTTACCGGCTAAATGAGGCATAGTTGCACCGCCATGACGGATACTTAACATACCACAGAAATAGTCATGCACTGCACCGGCAAAAATACAACCGATTACAATCCAAAGCATTGCCACTGGTCCGTATAACGCACCAAGAATTGGACCAAAAATAGGACCAGTTCCAGCAATGTTTAATAATTGAATTAACCAAATTTTGGTTTTTGACATTGGCATATAATCCACGCCATCATTTACCTGGTAAGCAGGGGTCTGACGTTGTGGATTAATCACAAAGATTTTTTCGATAATTTTTCCATAAACAAAGTAACCAAGAATCAAGATGGCTACACAAAAGAAAAACCATAACATAGAAAGGCTCCTCAAAAGATAAAAGAAAGTATTTAGTAGATGCCCTAAACAAGCCGCGGTATTCTATTTCAAATTGTTCTAAATCAAAAATTGAATTTAAAGATTTTTATAGATTTGTGACTTATATCACATTTGTAAAATCTAAAAATTCAATTAATATACTAATAAATAAGTAATTTTATAATTATAGAGAAAAAGATGGCCTTAACTCGATGCCCTGGATGCAGAAAAAAGATTAGTGAAAATGCAGAAAACTGCCCTAATTGTGGTTTTTCGTTCAAACAAGCAGATTTAGAAATTTATAAACAACAATTAGAAAGACGTCGATTGCATAATGCTGAAATCAATCGTAAAAGCACAAAACTCCACATAATTTGGTTTTGCATCTTTGCTATTTTTATCGTGCTGGCTAGTTGGATTACAAATAAATAGAAAAAATATCTCGTATGTATATAAAGTTACTTCAAATATCAACTATTTATTCGTTCATATCCACTATAGATATTCCCTTTACCTTCTCTTGCAAAGCCAATCAAAGTCAAATGATGGGCTTCAGCCATTTTCACAGCAAGATCAGTTGCCCCAGAAATGGTCACTAACATTTCCACCCCGCAAGAAATAGTTTTTTGAACCATTTCATAACTTGCACGACTCGAAGCGACAATAATTCCATTAGGCTTGCCTGATTTTGCATGCCAGCCAAGTAATTTATCAAGTGCGACGTGACGACCCACATCTTCAAAAATAGCAAGCATATTACCTTCTAAATCAAAAAAGCCACAAGCATGTGTCGAACCTGTTTGCTGACCTAATCGTTGATTTTTATGAAGCTCTGACAAGCAGCCATCGAGCAAATTCAAATCAAACTTAAAAGTGCGGTCTAATTTTGGAAAGTTTTTATACACTTGATTAAGCTGCTCCGTGCCACAAATGCCACACCCAGTACGTCCTGTAAGATTACGACGATGCTCTTTTAATGCCATAAATTTTCGACTAGACAGTTCGATTTGCACTTCAATACCATTGCAAACTTCCACAACATCGATTCCGTAAATATCCGAAGGTTTTTCAATAATGCCTTCCGTAAGAGAAAACCCCAGAGCAAATACCTCTAAATCTTTCGGTGAACACATCATAACCGCATGAGAAATACCGTTATAAACTAATGAAACTGGCATTTCGACCGCTAGAAAATCTTCTTTTGATTGTAAAAGTGCGGTTGAATTTTCTATACTTTTATTTCTTTTAAAAAAGTTAATCGTTTGTCTAATCAGCCAATCCATTCTTTACCTACCCATTACTAAAATGTAAAAAAAATGTTAATATTTTGGTAAATTTATGATCTAGATCATAATATTTCTGCATTATAATGCCATTTGATTATAGATTTATCGTTAAAAAATCGTTATTCTAGGCGCCCATAAATTGGTCTACTTTGAACCAATTTTCGATGTTGAATAACGTTATTCTAACGGAATCAACCAAATTATCTAGTTACACTAGACGAATTTATTACTATCTAAATATCTCAACAACTTGTTGTTGAAAGGAGTGATTATGCAGATCTCAAGAAGAAAATTCTTTAAGGTCTGTGCAGGTGGTATGGCGGGAACATCGGCTGCAATGTTGGGTTTTGCTCCAGCAAATGCATTAGCTGCGCCGCGTGAATATAAATTATTACGCGCATTTGAATCTCGTAACACTTGTACATATTGTGCCGTAAGCTGCGGTATGTTGTTATACAGCACAGGCAAACCTTACGATTCATTAAGCAGCCATACTGGCACAAATACTCGTTCAAAACTCTTTCACCTTGAAGGCGATCCAGATCATCCAGTCAGTCGTGGAGCTCTTTGCCCGAAAGGTGCTGGCGCACTAGATTATGTCAATAGTGAAAGCCGTTCTTTATACCCTCAATATCGCGCACCTGGTTCTGATAAATGGGAGCGAATTTCTTGGAAAGATGCAATTAAACGCATTGCCCGTTTAATGAAAGATGACCGTGATGCTAACTTTGTTGAAAAAGACGCAAGTGGCAAAACTGTGAACCGTTGGGCAACTACAGGTATTATGACTGCATCTGCTATGAGTAATGAAGCTGCACTTCTTACTCATAAATGGGTGAGAATGTTAGGCATAGTGCCGATGTGTAACCAAGCGAATACTTGACACGGACCAACGGTAGCAAGTCTTGCTCCATCATTTGGTCGCGGTGCCATGACAAATAACTGGGTTGATATCAAAAACGCAAACCTTATCATTGTTCAAGGTGGTAACCCTGCTGAAGCTCACCCTGTTGGCTTCCGTTGGGCAATTGAAGCGAAGAAAAACGGTGCTAAACTTATCGTCATCGATCCACGCTTTAACCGTACAGCCTCTGTTGCAGATTTACATGCGCCAATTCGTTCTGGTTCTGATATCGCATTTTTAATGGGTGTCATCCGTTACTTATTGGAAACAAACCAGATTCAACACGAATACGTTAAACACTATACCAATGCCTCATTCTTAATTGATGAAGGTTTCAAATTTGAAGACGGTTTATTTGTAGGTTACAACGAAGAAAAACGTAACTACGATAAATCTAAATGGAACTATCAGTTTGATGAGAACGGACAGGCTAAACGTGATATGACCTTACAACATCCTCGTTGTGTCATTAACATCTTAAAAGAGCATGTTTCACGTTATACTCCAGAAATGGTTGAACGCATTACAGGTGTAAAACAAAAACTTTTCCTACAAATCTGTGAAGAAATTGGTAAAACCTCTGCACCAAATAAAACCATGACGCATCTATATGCGTTAGGCTTTACCGAGCATTCAATCGGTACACAAAATATTCGCTCAATGGCGATGATCCAATTACTTTTAGGTAATATGGGTATGCCTGGTGGTGGTATTAACGCATTACGTGGACACTCCAATGTGCAAGGTACAACAGATATGGGCTTATTGCCAATGTCTTTACCAGGTTATATGCGTTTACCAAACGATAAAGATACCTCTTACGAGCAATACATTAATGCGATTACACCAAAGGATATCGTTCCAAACCAAGTGAACTATTATCGTCATACTTCAAAATTCTTTGTTAGTATGATGAAAACCTTCTATGGTGATAAAGCAACCAAAGAAAACGGTTGGGGTTTCGATTTCTTACCAAAAGCAGATCGCTTATATGATCCTATTACTCACGTTAAATTAATGAATGAAGGCAAATTACACGGTTGGATTTTACAAGGCTTTAACGTATTAAACTCATTACCGAACAAAAACAAAACTGTTGCAGGAATGAGTAAGTTAAAATTCTTAATCGTGATGGATCCGCTTCAAACTGAATCTTCCGAATTCTGGAAAAACTTTGGTGAGTCAAACAATGTAAATTCTTCAGAAATTCAAACTGAAGTCTTCCGCTTACCAACAACCTGTTTTGCTGAAGAAGATGGTTCGATTGTAAACTCAGGGCGTTGGGCTCAATGGCACTGGAAAGGTTGCGATCAACCAGGTGAAGCATTACCAGATGTTGAAATTCTTTCTATGATTCGTGAAGAAATGCATCATCTTTACCAAAAAGAAGGTGGTCGCGGTATTGAATCATTTGAAGCAATGACTTGGAATTATGCTCAACCACACTCACCAAGTGCGGTAGAATTAGCCAAAGAATTAAATGGTTACGCGCTTGAAGATCTTTATGATCCAAACGGTAACTTGATGTACAAGAAAGGTCAATTACTCAATGGATTTGCACATTTACGTGATGATGGTACAACAACATCAGGTAACTGGTTATATGTTGGTCAATGGACTGAAAAAGGTAACCAAACCGCAAACCGTGATAACTCAGATCCATCAGGTTTAGGCTGTACCATTGGTTGGGGCTTTGCATGGCCTGCAAACCGCCGCGTACTTTATAGCCGTGCATCATTAGATATCAATGGTAATCCTTGGGATAAAAACCGCCAATTAATCAAATGGAACGGTAAAAACTGGAACTGGCATGATGTAGCAGACTATGGTACACAGCCACCGGGTTCAGATACAGGTCCATTTATTATGTCTGCTGAAGGTGTAGGTCGTTTATTTGCGGTTGATAAAGTTGCAAATGGTCCAATGCCTGAACACTATGAGCCGATTGAAAGCCCAATTGATACAAATCCATTACACTCTGCAGTGGTAAGTGATCCAACTGTGCGTATTTATCCTGAAGATAAAGAATTTATCGGTTCAAATAAAGAGTTCCCATTCGTGGCAACAACTTACCGATTAACAGAACACTTCCATAGTTGGACTGCACAATCTGCATTAAATATCATCGCACAACCACAACAATTTGTGGAAATTGGTGAAAAATTAGCGGCAGAAAAAGGTATCCAAAAAGGCGATATGGTAAAAATTACTTCTCGTCGTGGCTATATTAAAGCGGTTGCCGTGGTTACAAAACGTCTTAAAGATCTAGAAATTGATGGACGTACCGTACACCATGTAGGTCTTCCAATTCACTGGAATATGAAAGCCTTAAATGGTAAAGGTAACCGTGGATTCTCTACTAATACCTTAACACCATCTTGGGGTGAGGCAATCACGCAAACACCAGAATACAAAACATTCTTGGTGAATATTGAAAAAGTTGGGGAGGCATAATATGGCTGGAACTGCTCAAGGCGTTCAAACGCAAGATGTTATTAAAATCTCCGCAACTTCAGGCTTAACGCCTGCACCACAAGCGCGAGATCATAAAGTTGAAGTGGCAAAATTAATCGATGTCAGTACTTGTATCGGTTGTAAAGCTTGCCAAGTTGGCTGCTCAGAGTGGAATGACATCCGCTCTGATGTAAATGCGCAGTGTCATGGTATTTACGATAACCCTGTAGATCTAAATGCCAAAGCATGGACTGTGATGCGCTTTAACGAAGTAGAAGAAAATGATCGTTTAGAATGGTTAATCCGTAAAGATGGCTGTATGCACTGTGCAGAGCCAGGTTGTTTAAAGGCTTGTCCTGCACCAGGTGCTATCATTCAATACGCCAATGGTATTGTGGATTTTCAATCTGATAAATGTATCGGATGTGGTTATTGTATTGCAGGCTGTCCATTCAACATTCCACGTATGAATCCAGATGATAACCGTGTGTACAAATGTACTCTTTGTGTGGATCGTGTTTCTGTAGGTCAAGAGCCTGCATGCGTAAAAACTTGTCCAACAGGTGCAATTCGTTTCGGTTCTAAAGAAGAAATGAAAGTGTATGCTGAACAACGCATTGCTGAATTAAAATCTCGTGGTTATGAAAATGCAGGACTTTACGATCCTCCAGGCGTAGGCGGAACACACGTAATGTATGTGTTACATCACGCTGATAAACCAGAGCTTTACAATGGTCTTCCAAAAGATCCACAAATTGATTTAAGTGTGACTTTATGGAAAGATGTATTGAAACCAGTAGCAGCAGTTGCAATGGGTGGATTGGCATTAGCTGAAATCGCTCACTACTTAACTGTAGGTCCGAATATTGAAGAAGATGTGGAAGATCATCACCACGAATTTGAAGAAGAAAAACCATCTCAGGGGGAAAACAATGAGTAAAATTGAGATCAACAACGATACTCGAATCGTCCGCCATAGAACACCAGCGCGTATCAGTCACTGGATGTTGGTTATTTGCTTTTTTATGACGATGTTCACTGGTGTTGCGTTTTTCTTCCCTGATTTCGCATGGTTAACAGAAATTTTAGGTACACCACAAATTGCGCGTGCAATTCACCCATTTACTGGGATTTTAATGTTCTTTGCCTTCATCTACTTGGCATTATTGTACTGGGATCACAATATTCCAGAAAAAAACGATATTCGCTGGGCAAAAGGTATCGTTGAAGTTCTTAAAGGGAACGAACACGCGGTTGCGGATAATGGCAAATATAACCTTGGTCAAAAAATGCTCTTCTGGACATTAAATTTGGCGATGGTAACGTTATTAGTCACTGGCATCATTATGTGGCGTCAATATTTTTCGCACTACTTCTCAATCCCAGTATTGCGTTTCTCGATTCTGCTCCATTCTTTGAGTGCATTTATGTTATTCACTGGTATCTTAGTGCATATGTATATGGCATTCTGGATTAAAGGTTCGATTCGAGGAATCATTGAAGGTTGGGTAACCGTTCGTTGGGCGAAGAAACACCACCCGAAATGGTATCGCGAAGAAATTTTACCTGAGCTTGAAAAAGATTTACTCAACGAGCAATCAGGTAAAAAAGGCAAAACCAAAGTATTATTTAAAGGATTTGGCAAATAAGCTGAAATCCTGAAAAAGAAAAAAGTGCGGTTAAAATTGACCGCACTTTTTATTACAAAAGTGAGAAGAATATGAGTATCAAAATCTTATCTGAATCAGAAATTAAACAAGTAGCAAATTCATATCAAGCCCCAGCAATTTTATTTGCCAATCCTAAAAATCTTTACCAACGCAGAGCAAAACGTTTAAGAGACTTAGCACAAAATAATCCTCTATCCGATTATTTATTATTTGCCGCAGACATAGTTGAAAGCCAACTTTCCACGTTAGAAAAAAATCCTTTACCAGCACAACAGTTTGAACAGTTAAATGCTATCGAGCCACTAAATACCAAAACCTTTAAGCGAGACAGTATCTGGCGCGAATATTTAACTGAAATTCTTGATGAAATAAAGCCCAAAGCTAACGAGCAAATTTCTGCAACAATCGAATTTCTTGAAAAAGCCTCCTCTGCCGAATTAGAAGAAATGGCAAATAAGCTATTAACACAAGAATTTAATTTAGTTAGCAGTGATAAAGCCGTCTTTATTTGGGCTGCACTTTCTCTTTATTGGCTACAGCTCGCCCAGCAAATTCCCCATAATAGCCAAGTTGAGAACGCCGAAAATTTACATCACTGCCCTGTTTGTGGTTCTTTACCTGTTGCAAGTATTGTACAAATTGGTACATCGCAAGGGTTACGCTACTTACATTGTAATTTATGTGAAAGTGAATGGAATTTGGTACGCGCACAATGCACCAATTGCAATAGCCACGATAAACTCGAAATGTGGTCATTAAATGAAGAACTTGCACTTGTTCGTGCCGAAACCTGTGGTAGCTGTGAAAGTTACTTGAAAATCATGTTCCAAGAAAAAGATTCTCATGTAGAGCCAGTAGCCGACGATTTGGCTTCTATTTTCTTAGATATTGAAATGGAAGAAAAAGGTTTCGCACGCAGCGGATTAAATCCATTTGTTTTTCCTGCAGAAGAAGCATAAAAAAATATAGCCTAGGATAAACATTCTAGGCTATATCATTTGTATCTATAAATAACAGGCCATTACTACAGCATTTTCTCGTCCACCACTAGGTTTAGGATAATAATTTTTCCGAATATCCACTTCATTAAAACCAATTTTTTCATACAAAAAACGAGCAGGGTTAGACTCTCTGACTTCTAACCATAAGGTCTGTACACCTTTTTCTTTTAACCGAGCGATTAACTCATTCAACAATAATTTCCCCAATCCATTACCTTGATGAGACGGTAAAATAGCAATATTAAACAAAGTCGCTTCATCCAATACGGTTTGGCAAATAGCAAAACCGATAATCTGATTATTCTCAATTAATTTTAAATTGAGATAACGCTCACCTTGATTGTTTTTTAACGTACCAAATGACCAAGGCACAAGATGTGCTTGCTGCTCGATTTCATACAATCGGTCAAAATCATTGGCTTCAATTTGAGAAATAATAGACATAATTAAAGCTGTTGAATTTGTTGCCATAAGGCTCGTTTGGCTTGGTGATTAGATTGAAATTGTTGCCAACTTGGCGAACGATAAACGCGCTCAGCCTGCATGCAAAATAATAAAGTGCGGTCAATTTTTTCGCTATTGTCTGATAGTAACCAATAACGAATAGGCTGCTTACATTCCATATGCTGGATTTGATCGTAATTCAAACATAAGCAATCTTCTTTTTTAAGATCAAGGCTTAACAGCACATCAGCCAACAAAGGCGAGCTAGTGATATTTTCATCAGAAACAGTGATAAAGCGAATATTCTCTGCCACACTGATTCCTACTGAACCTTGCAGCACCTCGGGGCGATATAACGTCCACTGGGAAATCCCCATTTCTTGTAAAAGAAGATCGCGTCTGTTCATAAGTGAATTTTTAAAAACGTTGCTTGAAAAATAGTATTAATTTCTTTTATTAATCTTTGCTAAAATGGCGCATAATTTTAACCAATAACCCACAGGATTCAAAGCGTGATTTCTCTAGAGAGCCAAGTTTTAGAACGCCATCTCTCATTTTTTGATGGTAAATCAGTATTATTTGCTGGAGGTATCTCTGATAATTTTCCTCAAACATTAACCTCAAAATGCCAATCAATCCAAATTTGGAGCTGCTATTTTGACTATGCAAGAACGCAAAGTGCGGTCAATTTTTCCGTTGAATTTCAAGGTCAAGCTGATTTAATCGTTTATTATTGGACTAAAAACAAACAAGAAGTTAGTTTCCAACTGCTTCAACTATTAGCTCAAGCGCCTATTGGTCAAGAGATGTTAATTATTGGAGAAAACCGTTGTGGCGTGCGTTCAGTAGAAAAAACATTAGAACCTTATGGGAAAATAGCGAAAATTGACTCTGCTCGCCGTTGTGGTTTATATCATTTTTCACTACAAAACAAGCCGAACTTTGAACTTAAAAATTTCTGGAAAACCTATCAACATTCAACACTTAAAGACTTAACTATATATAGTTTACCCGGGGTATTTAGTGCTGCGGAATTAGACACAGGCACAGAACTGTTACTTTCAACCATTGATAATAAAATAAAAGGAAAAGTGCTTGATCTTGGCTGTGGCGTGGGAGTAATTGGCTCTATGATAAAAAAACGCTCGCCTAACACACAAATTACAATGACAGATATTCACGCTATGGCGTTAGAATCAGCGCGTAAAACACTTTCGGAAAATCAATTACAAGGGAAGGTTCACGCCAGTGATGTCTTTTCTGATATAGAAGGAAAATTTGATTTAATCATTTCAAATCCGCCATTCCATGATGGCATTGATACCGCCTATCGAGCCGTAAAAGAACTTATCACTCAAGCGAAATGGCACCTCAATCAAGGTGGAGAATTACGCATTGTCGCCAATGCATTTTTGCCTTATCCCGAATTACTTAAACAACATTTCAATGATTATCAAGTTCTTACTCAAACAGGAAAATTTAAAGTGTATTCAGTGAAAAATTAGAAACAAAAAAATCCCCATTACAATAATGGGGATTTTTATTATGCGTATAAATTTTACCGCACTTTATTCATCCATATATCCTAAACTACGCAGTGCACGTTCATCGTCAGCCCAACCAGATTTCACCTTCACCCAAAGTTCGAGGTGAACTTTGTTATCAAATAAACGTTCCATATCAGCACGCGCTTCCATACCAATAGTTTTAATTTTTTGACCGCCAGCACCAATCACCATTTTTTTCTGGCCTTCACGTTCAACGAGAATTAAGCCATTTATTTCATAAGTGCCACGTTCATTCACTTTAAATTGTTCAATTTCCACAGTAACAGAATAAGGCAATTCTTCACCAGTAAAACGCATTAATTTTTCACGGATTATTTCCGAGGCCATAAAACGTTGCGAACGGTCTGTAACATAATCTTCTGGGAAATGATGCACACCTTCGCGTAAAGATTGGCGTACAATTTTCTCTAATTCATGAACATTATTACCACGCTGTGCAGAAATTGGCACAATGTGAGCAAAATTAAATTTACTGCTAAGTTCCGTAATAAACGGTAACAAATCATCTTTATTTTTGATGTTATCTACTTTATTAATAGCTAACACAACCGGTGCTTTTGCATTGCGTAATTTGTTTAGCACCATCTCATCATCTGAATTCCAGTGTGTGCCATCTACGACAAAAATAATTAAATCAACATCGCCGATAGCACTACTTGCTGCGCGGTTCATTAAACGGTTAATAGCACGCTTCTCTTCAATATGAAGTCCCGGAGTATCCACATAGATTTCTTGATACGCCCCTTCAGTTTTAATCCCAACAATACGGTGACGGGTGGTTTGTGCTTTACGTGATGTAATTGAAATTTTTTGTCCTAAAATTTTATTTAAGAGCGTTGATTTACCCACATTTGGGCGACCTACGATAGCAATAAAGCCGCAATAGGTTTTGTCGAATTGTTCGGTCATTTGATGTCCAGTTCTTTTAAAATTTGTTCTGCTGCCGCTTGTTCAGCTTTACGACGGCTAGATCCTTTTGCCACAAAAGTGCGGTCAATTTTCTCCGCACTTTTCACTTTGCATTCAACAGTGAAAATTTGGCAATGGGCTTCCCCTTGAATATTGACTACTTCATAAGTTGGCAATGGCAGATGTTTACCTTGTAAATATTCTTGTAAACGCGTTTTTGCATCTTTTTGATTATCTCCAGGTTTTATTTCTGCCAATAATTGTTGATACCAATTTCGAATCACTTGGGTCGTCACGGCTAATCCTTGATCCAAAGACATCGCACCTATAATCGCTTCTACACAATCGGCAAGAATAGATTCACGGCGAAAACCACCGCTCTTTAGCTCGCCAGAACCAAGCAACATATAATCGCCTAATTCAAATTGGCGCGCTAAAATCGCTAAAGTGGGTTCGCGTACCAAAGTAGCACGCATACGGCTCAGTTCGCCTTCATTACAACGTGGAAACTGATGATAAAGTGCTTCAGCGATAGTGAAATTAAGAATGGAATCGCCTAGAAATTCTAGGCGTTCGTTATGTTGAGTTGCCGCACTTCTATGTGTAAGTGCCTGCTTTAAGAGCGCAATGTCATTAAAACGATAGCCGATTTTACGCTCAAGTCGATCTAAATGATTCATCTTATTTTATTGCTGTAAAGAAACGATCAAAACGGAAACCTGTTGGCCATTCATTCGCTTCTTTTTCTAAGCTCATCCAAATGTAAGTGGCTTTACCCACAATATTTTTTTCAGGCACAAAGCCCCAGAAACGGCTATCATCACTGTGATCGCGATGATCCCCCATCACAAAATACTGCCCTTCTGGCACAAGCCATTCTGCAGTTTGCATCCCCTCTTGTGGGAAAAATTCAGGGCCTGAATAACGACGATATTCACTAATTAACACGTTATGTGTTACATCGCCTTTTTCAGTCAATTCTAATTCATTCGGAAAAGCAGGATTTGTTGGATTTTGTGAATATTCAAACGCCTTGGTTTCGCAATCAATTTCACAAGGTTTGCCTTCTTTGCCATATACCACTTTTAGCGTTTTTTGTTCCGCATCAAAAATCACGCGATCTCCGCCCTTTCCAACAATACGCTTAATATAATCAACGCCAGACATATTATCTTTTGAGGTTAATGCAAGATTTTCTGCAAAAGCCGCTCGCGTTGCACCAAGACCTGTACGAATTAAGGCTTGTTGTGGTGCTTTAAACACAATTACATCGCCTCGTTGTGGTTTTTCGCCCGCAATAATCGTATTTTGGAAAATCGGATCTTTCACGCCATAAGCATATTTGTTCACGACCAAAAAGTCACCAACTCGTAAGGTTGATTCCATTGAACCAGAAGGAATTTGAAATGGTTCAAATAAAAAAGAACGCACTAAGAATACGACAGAAAGCACCGGAAAAAGAGATGATAAAAACTCAGAGGCTTCGGAAATCGGTTCAATTTTGTCTTTTTCTTCCTCACTTAAAATTTTGCCAGAACGTTGTTCTGCACGTGCGACTTGACGATGACGTTTTGGCAGCACAACAAAACGATGATAACACCATAATACGCCTGAAAGTGCGGTCAAAATTAGCAATACAATACTGAATGTGTTTGGTAATTGGAAATAATCCAATAATTTCCATACTCCAAAACCAACAGCTAGTAAAATCACAAAAAATAAATTTGACATAATTTTCCCTATTTATCTTTTCCTACATGTAAAATTGCTAAAAACGCTTCTTGTGGTACTTCTACATTACCTAAAGATTTCATACGTTTTTTACCTTCTTTCTGTTTCTGCAAGAGTTTTTTCTTACGGCTCACGTCGCCACCATAACATTTTGCTAATACGTTTTTACGTAATTGTTTTACGGTTGAACGCGCAATAATGTGGTTTCCAATCGCTGCTTGAATGGCAATATCAAATTGCTGACGAGGAATTAACTCACGCATTTTTTCAACCAATTCACGACCACGATATTGTGAATTATCTTTATGAACAATTAAAGCCAACGCATCTACTCGTTCGCTGTTAATCATAATATCCACGCGAACCATATCTGCAGCTTGGAAACGTTTAAAACCGTAATCTAACGAAGCATAACCACGCGATGTTGATTTTAAACGGTCAAAGAAGTCTAGAACCACTTCGCCCATTGGAATTTCATAAGTCAGCGCAATCTGATTACCGTGATATACCATATTGGTTTGCACACCACGTTTTTCAACGCAAAGGGTAATAACGTTACCTAAATATTCTTGCGGCACCAGCATATTACATTCAGCGATTGGCTCGCGAATTTCAGCAATATTATTAAGTGGAGGCAATTTTGCAGGACTATCCACATAAACAACCTCGCCATTCGTTAATTGCACTTCGTAAATTACCGTTGGCGCAGTAGTGATAAGATCTAAATCATACTCACGCTCTAGACGCTCTTGAATGATTTCCATATGTAGAAGTCCAAGGAAACCACAACGGAAACCAAAACCAAGTGCGGTCGAAGTTTCTGGTTCATAGAAAAGTGATGCATCGTTTAAACTTAATTTACCAAGCGCATCACGAAACGCTTCATAATCATCAGAACTTACAGGGAAAAGCCCAGCATAAACCTGTGGTTTTACTTTTTTAAAACCTGGCAACACTTCAGTTGCAGAATTATGTTGATGGGTTAAGGTATCGCCCACTGGCGCACCTAAAATATCTTTAATCGCACAAACAACCCAACCCACTTCGCCACATTCTAAAACAGTCGTATCTTCTTGTTTTGGCGTAAAAATCCCTAAACGATCTACGTTGTAAGTTTGCCCTGTGGACATCACTTTAATTTTATCGCCTTTACGTAATACCCCGTTTTTAATACGCACTAAAGATACCACGCCCAAATAATTATCGAACCAAGAATCAATAATCAATGCTTGTAATGGCGCATTAGGATCGCCTTCTGGTGCGGGAATTTTTGCAACGATTTCTTCTAATACATCTTCGATACCTACCCCCGTTTTAGCTGAGCATCGAACCGCTTCCATCGCATCAATTCCCACGATATCCTCAATTTCTTCCGCTACTCGTTCAGGATCTGCGGCAGGCAAATCGATTTTGTTTAAAATCGGTACCACTTCTAAATCCATTTCAATTGCGGTATAACAATTTGCCAGAGTTTGGGCTTCCACCCCTTGACCAGCATCGACTACCAACAACGCCCCTTCACAAGCAGCAAGAGAGCGAGACACTTCATAAGAAAAGTCCACGTGTCCTGGGGTATCGATAAAGTTTAATTGATAAGTTTCGCCATCTTTGGCTTTATAATTTAAAGTCACACTTTGTGCTTTGATGGTAATTCCACGCTCACGCTCAAGATCCATTGAATCTAGCACTTGTGCTTCCATTTCACGATCCGAAAGGCCACCACAGGTTTGAATTAATCGGTCAGAAAGGGTTGATTTACCGTGGTCAATATGGGCAATAATAGAAAAGTTGCGAATATTCTTCATAAAAGATAGTTTTTCTCAAAAATCATTAAATTTAACTGGCGGATTGTACCTGAAAAGCGTGTAAATCGCTAGGGATGAAAGGGAAAAGTGCGGTCAAATTTTTTAACCTTTTAGATAAAACAAAACCCCGAATAACTTCGGGGTTTCTTTTTTCATTCAAACTGAAATTATAGGCTTTCAGTGAAAGTACGAGTGATAACGTCGCGTTGTTGTTCTGGAGTTAAGGAGTTGAAACGTACTGCGTAACCAGAAACACGGATAGTTAATTGTGGATATTTATCTGGATTGTTTACCGCATCTTCTAAAGTTTCACGACGTAATACGTTTACATTTAAGTGTTGGCCACCTTCAACTTTAACAGTTGGCGCTACGTTCACTGGTAATTCACGGTATTCGATTTGACCTAATTCGCTAACAGCAACAACTTGGTCTTCAGCGAATTCGCCTTTTGCACATAAGCAACGCGCTTCATTTTTTTCGCTGTCTAATAACCAGAATGAATTAAGCAAATTGTCATTTGCCGCTTGAGTAATTTGAATACCTTTAATCATAATAGCCTCCTAATTGGCATTGGAATAATCATAAAAACTGTACAAAGTTTATCAAATAATTTGAAGATTTCAAATTATTTTGGATTTTTTTGATAAAGAACAGGTTATCTTTTTAGAATAATTTTACAAACTTGATCTAAATTAAACTTTACTCATCTATATAGCGATTCACCAAAATTTATTTAACATTAATTTAACCTTTAAACTTTTTATTGCCTTAACCTTTTTGTTTATAATAAGAGCAAATTTATTAATAGGATCAAAATAATGAAAACCTGGACAGATGTTATCGGAAAAGAAAAAGAACAACCTTACTTTCAACACGCACTACAACAGGTTCATCTTGCAAGAGCAAGCGGGAAAACGATTTATCCCCCACAAGAAGATGTATTTAATGCATTCAAATATACCGCTTTTGAAGATGTAAAAGTGGTGATTTTAGGTCAGGATCCTTATCATGGACCAAACCAAGCTCATGGATTGGCTTTTTCAGTAAAACCTGAAGTGGCCATTCCCCCTTCTCTATCAAATATGTATAAAGAACTTACACAAGATATTTCTGGATTCCAAATGCCATCTCATGGTTATTTAGTCAAATGGGCAGAACAAGGGGTATTGCTGCTCAACACAGTGCTTACCGTGGAACGTGGTATGGCTCATTCACATGCTAATTTCGGTTGGGAGACATTCACCGATCGTGTTATTACGGCGCTTAATGAACATCGTGAAAAACTCGTATTTTTACTTTGGGGGAGTCACGCACAAAAAAAAGGGCAAATTATTGACCGTACTCGTCACCTTGTTTTAACGGCTCCGCATCCTTCCCCGTTGTCAGCACATCGAGGTTTCTTTGGTTGTCATCATTTTTCCAAAACAAATTCATATTTGAAAAGCCACAGAATAAAACCGATAGATTGGCAAATCTAAAGCATATCCCCCTAAAAAATAACCGCACTTCAATTTCTCAAAGTGCGGTTAAATATTTCAAGATTTCAATTAGCCGTGGTAACGTCCTACACCTAATTCATCTTCTTTACGTGTGCGATTCATCACTTCTTGTGGAGATTGCGCAATACGTAATCCCATTTCATCTTCAGTACGCACCACTTCACCACGTAGAGAATTGGTATAAACATCAGTGATTTTCACATCCACAAATTTACCAATCATTTCTGGAGAACCCTGGAAATTGACAATACGATTCGTTTCAGTACGCCCTGTTAATTCCATTATATCTTTCTTCGATGGCCCTTCAACTAACACGCGTTGTTCTGTGCCAAGCATACGACGGCTAAACTGTGCGGCTTGTTGATTAATACGCTCTTGTAACACGTAAAGACGCTGTTTCTTTTCATCTTCCGTCACATCATCTGGCATATCTGCTGCTGGCGTACCTGGTCGGGCTGAGTACACAAAACTGAAACTCATATCAAAGTTCACTTGTGCAATCAAATTCATAGTTTGCTCAAAATCTTCTGCAGTTTCACCTGGGAAACCAACAATAAAGTCTGAGCTAATTTGAATATCAGGGCGCACAGCACGAAGCTTACGAATAATAGATTTATATTCTAATGCTGTATGACCACGTTTCATCATCGTTAATACACGGTCAGAACCTGCTTGAACTGGAAGATGCAAGAAACTCACCAATTCAGGCGTATCACGATATACGTCAATAATATCATCCGTAAATTCTATTGGATGACTGGTTGTAAAACGTAAACGGTCAATACCATCGATAGACGCCACAAGACGAAGCAACTCAGCAAAGCTGCAAATTTGACCATCATGTGTCGGACCACGATAAGCATTCACGTTTTGCCCAAGTAGATTGACCTCACGCACGCCTTGATCCGCTAGTTGCGCAATTTCAAATAAGACATCATCCACAGGACGGCTGACTTCTTCACCGCGAGTATAAGGTACAACACAGAAAGTACAGTATTTATTACAGCCTTCCATAATCGAAACGAATGCTGTTGGGCCTTCTGCACGAGGTTCAGGTAAGCGGTCAAATTTCTCAATTTCAGGGAAACTTACATCTACAACAGAACTCTTACCACCACGAATTTGGTTAATCATTTCAGGCAGGCGGTGCAAAGTTTGCGGACCAAAAATAATATCTACATAAGGCGCTCGATGGCGAATATGTTCACCTTCTTGAGAAGCTACACAGCCGCCCACACCAATCACTAAATTTGGATTATTTTTCTTTAATTCTTTCCAACGACCAAGTTGGTGGAACACTTTTTCTTGTGCTTTTTCACGAATAGAACAGGTATTCAATAATAATACGTCTGCTTCTTCTGGAATTTCAGTAAGTTCTAATCCATGAGTACTTAATAAAAGATCGGCCATTTTAGATGAATCGTATTCATTCATCTGGCAGCCCCAAGTTTTAATATGTAATTTTTGAGTCATTTTCTACAATATCGTCAGGTGTTATAAATAATTAGTCGAATAAAGCGGTCGGCTATTTTACAGACTTGCAATAATTCTGGCTAGTAAATATTCGGTGAAAAAAAACATCAAAAATAAACCGCACTTTCGTGACAAGCAAAAAGTGCGGTTTAATTCAGAGCAGTTTTCAATTATTTCACTAATCCGCCACTGGCTTGTAAATCAGCGTGATAAGAAGAACGAACAAATGGTCCACAAGCCGCATGTTCAAAGCCCATTGCATTGGCTTTTTCACGGAATTCATCAAATTCAGCTGGCGGAACATAACGGGCCACTGGTAAATGATGGCGGCTAGGTTGAAGATATTGCCCCAACGTGAGCATTGTCACACCGTTATCACGTAAATCTTGCATGACTTGTAAAATCTCTTCATTAGTTTCACCTAATCCCACCATTAAACCTGATTTAGTTGGGATATTCGGGAACATTTCTTTAAATTCACGCAATAATTTAAGTGACCATTCGTAATCTGCTCCAGGACGAATCTCTTTGTACAGGCGCGGCACGTTTTCTAAATTATGGTTAAAGACATCTGGCGGATTATCTTTTAATTTTTCCAATGCCTGCGTAATGCGACCACGGAAATCAGGCACTAAAATTTCAATCTTAATGTTAGGATTAAGCTCGCGCACAGCTTTTACACATTCTGCAAAATGACCCGCGCCACGATCAGGCAAATCATCGCGATCCACCGATGTAATCACTACATATTTAAGTTTCATATCTTGGATAGTTTCAGCCAATTTTTGTGGCTCTTCAGGATCGGGCGGTAATGGTTTCCCATGCGCAACATCACAGAACGGACAACGGCGCGTGCAAATTGCGCCTAAAATCATAAAAGTTGCTGTTCCATGATTAAAACATTCGTGTAAATTTGGACAAGATGCTTCTTCACACACGGAATGCAAACCATGACGACGCATTCCATTTTTGATGCTTTCAATTTTAAGTGAATTTGCCGGAAGTTTAATTTTCATCCATTCGGGCTTTTTCAATAGCTCTTGGTTTGGATCAATATTTTTTACTGGAATAATCGACGTTTTTGCCGCATCGCGATATTTTACACCGCGTTCCATTTTGAAAGGCGTAGACATAAGCGTTCCTAAATAAAAATGCCCAAACAGGGCATTTTTGATCATTAAATATTACAAATTTGTTACATTATAGCCTAAAAGCTCGGCAAAGTGTTTAATTAATTTTGGTGAAACCTTATCACAATTAGCCTCATCTTGATTAACAAAATCCGCTAATTGACACATTTCAAGACCAGCATAGCCACACGGGTTAATATAATGAAATGGATTCAGATCCATATTGATATTCAATGCTAATCCGTGAAAAGAGCAACCACGACGAATACGCAGCCCAAGAGAACAAATCTTTTTTCCATCCACATACACGCCTGGCGCATCAGGTTTTGGATAACTTTCAATACCATATTCAGCTAAAGTTTTTACCACCGTTTGTTCAAGTGCGGTAACTAATTGACGTACATTTAAATTCTCATGACGCTTAATATCAATGAGCACATACATCACTTGCTGACCAGGTGCATGATAGGTTATTTGCCCACCACGATCCGACTGTACCACAGGTATTTCACTACGTTGTAAAAGATGCTCAGGTTTACCTGCTTGCCCTTGGGTAAATACAGGAGGATGTTGCACTAACCAAATTTCGTCTTGCGTTTCCGCGATGCGACTATCTGTAAAATTCTGCATTTTATGCCAAATTTCTTGATAATCTTGCAACCCTAACTGACGAACGATAAGGGAATTATTCATACTAGATGACCATTTTTACGCCTTCAACTTTAGCAAGTTCTTTATAAAGTGTTTCTACTTGCTCAAAGTTTTCAGCAATAATGTCGATTGAAACCGAATTATAGGTACCTTTACTACTCCGTTTTTCCTTAGGAATATAATCGCCTTTAATATATTTTTGAACGACTTGAATTAGATCTTGCGCTAACCCCTCACGATTAATTCCAGCAACTTTAAATGTCATTTTTGCTGGAAATTCCATTAATTCTTTAAGTTTTGCGTAATCATTTTCTGTTGTCATATTATCTCCCAATAATAAAAATGATGTGTGAATAGTGGAGCACTCACACATTACGAATGCCTCAATTAAAAATGAAAAAAGTGCGGTAAGTTTCTGGCATATTTTATGCAAATAAGCCTTTTACAGTGAGCACGAGCCAATCCCAAGCTTTTCCGAAAATACCCGCTTCGCCCACCTCATCCATCACTTGTAAGTTTACCGCTGCAATATCTTTGCCTTCTAATTGATAAATGACTTTACCTACGACTTGGCCTTTTGCTAAAGGCGCTTGTAAGTTTTTACTTTCTAACTCATAGCGCGCTTTAAGCTCATTTTGTTTACCTTTCGGAACAATAATAAAGCTATCTTGTAACGTACCTAATTTCACACTACCTTTATTACCGTAATAAACAGGTTGTTCTGAAATTTCTTTGCCAGCCTCTAAAGTTTTAAATGTTTCAAAATTAGCAAAACCCCATTGTAAAAGTTTTTTACTTTCTACTTCACGACCTTTGTAAGTTGGCACACCCATTACTACAGAAATTAAACGCATATTGTTCGGTGTAATCGCTGAAGCAACTAAGTTATATCCAGCTTGGCTAGTATGCCCTGTTTTCATTCCATCAACATTGATAGTTTTATCCCACAATAAGCCATTGCGGTTAGGCTGTTTAATTTTGTTAAAGGTAAAATCTTTTTCTGAGTAAATTTTATATTCTTCAGGTAAATCACGAATAATATGCGCACCAATAATTGCCATATCACGCGCGGAAGAATATTGATTTGGATCGTCTAAACCATGCGGCGTGGTGAAATTCGTGTTTTTCAAACCAAATTGTTGAACATATTTATTCATTGTTTCTACGAAATTCGGTACATTGCCAGAAATATGTTCAGCTAATGCCACTGTCGCATCATTACCAGATACAACAATCACACCACGATTCAAATCTGCTACAGATACTTGTGTATTTAAATCTAAAAACATTTTTGATGAGTCAGGGAAATTACGCCCCCACGCACTTTCACCAATGGTAACCATATCGGTATTATGGATTTTGCCTTGTTTTAAAGCGCTCCCTACCACATAACTTGTCATCATTTTAGTTAAAGATGCGGGATATTGACGCTCGTCAGGATTAAGTGCGGCTAAAATTGCACCTGAATTGTAATCCATCAATACATACGTTTGAGCAGTAATTTGTGGTGGAGTCACGCCAAACTGCATATCCTCTGCAGATACCGAAAAAGCACTAAATGCCACAAAACTTGATAAAAATACGATTTTTGTTGTTCTTTTCAACATAGTGTGTTCCTACAATTAATTTTTATATGTGTAAACAATTAGTGGCTTGTTTACTGCCATTTTTTGTAATTTAGCTCTCACTTGTGCCATTTGTGCTTTATTATCAAAGGGCCCTATGTGAATTTCATATTTATTTCCCGAGCGATTTACTTCAGTTTGAATATTCGCTAACGCAAGTTGCGTAATTAACTTATTTGCTTGGCTACGAGAGGTTAATTCAAGCATTTTCAAACGGTAAAATTCGGTTCCTTTTAGAGCATTTATTGACTTAGATGCGTTATCAAAAAGCGTATTAGATTTTAATACTAAACGATCAGCTGCTTCTTGAGTTTTTGCATGCTTAGCCAGCGTTCTTGTCGCTGCGCCTGATAAATTCCCATTTTTGGCAACGTGCAACGCCTCAATTCTAACATGCCCCATACCGCGAGAAATTAATCCAATTTCTTTCGCCGCTGCATGAGAAAGGTCAATTAAACGTTTATCACTAAAAGGCCCACGATCATTAATACGTACGATAACTTTACGATTATTATGTAAATTAGTCACCAAAGCATAAGAATTTATTGGCAATGTTTTATGTGCCGCAGTAAATTGCGTTGAATTATAAACATCACCACTTGCAGTTCTACGCCCATTAAATTTGAGATGATAGTAACTTGCCATCCCTTCTTTCGTATAGGATTTAGCATCATCTTCAGCTTTTGTCGTATAAGTTTGCCCTTTCACGGAATAAGTACTAGGAGAAGGTACTTTGGTTATAATCGAAAGTTTATCCCCTCGAATACCATACATTTTTTGCGTATCAGCCTGCGCAGGAAAAGCTACGCTTATCATAAACAGCAAAAGTGCGGTCAGATTTAATAATGTTTTTAATTTCATAAGCGTTGACTATTTTCATTTATTTACCCTTTTAAGAAAAGCAAAAATGAAATTAGTTCCCTTTCATAAATTTTACTTGATGTGTATGAACTGACATCACCAAGCCAAAAGCAGCCATAATAGCAACGTAAGAAGTCCCGCCATAGCTAAATAAAGGTAATGGCACACCCACTACAGGCAAAATACCACTTACCATGCCTATGTTAACAAACACATAGACGAAGAAAATTAACGTCGTTGCTCCAGCAAGAATTCGCCCAAAAGAAGTTTGAGCGTTCACGGCAATTATCAAACCACGTATAATAATGAACATATAAATGGAGATCAAAATAAGAAAACCAACCATTCCATGTTCTTCACTCATTACAGCAAAAATAAAATCTGTATGAGGTTCGGGTAAAAACTCAAGCTGAGATTGCGTACCCTGCATCCAGCCTTTTCCCCAAAGGCCACCAGAACCAATCGCAATCTTTGATTGTAAAATATGATAGCCTGCACCAAGAGGATCTTTTTCTGGGTCTAATAATGTAAGTACGCGAGTGCGTTGATAATCGTGCATTAGATATAGCCACATGATCGGAATAAATCCAGCTAAGCCAATCACTGCAGCTAAAATTAGCCACCAACTCATCCCTGCTAAAAATACTACAAATAAACCTGACGCACTTACCAAAATTGATGTGCCTAAATCTGGTTGTATAGCCACAAGTAAAGTCGGAATCATAATCATTGCAATCGCAATAAATGTTTCACTTAATTTAGGTGGAAGTGGTCGATTACCTAAATACACCGCGACCATTAATGGCACCGCAAGCTTTACAATTTCAGATGGCTGAAAACGAATAAATCCAAGATCAAGCCAACGCTGTGCACCTTTACTGGTTGTTCCAATTGCATCCACTAAAATCAACATGATAAAGCCTATCAGATAGAGATAAGGCGCAATGCGTTGATAAAATTTAGGTGGAAATTGTGCCATGACAAGCATAACAGTAAATCCAAGAAAAACCTGAATAATCCGGTTGTTAAACATAGTTTCACTGGCACCAGTGGCACTATAAAGCACAAGCATGCCATAGGCTGTTATTGCAACTAAGCCAATAAACAGCCAAAAATCAATATGCAAACGTTGCCATGCGCGCAACCAGAAAGGGATTTTATCTTCCATTTATTTGTTCGCTCTCTTGTGACAAATCTTTTTTTTGCTGAATAGGTATATTATATTTTTCAACTTGTGGTAAACGCTGATTCAAATAGTAATCCATCACTTTACGTGCTAACGGTGCGGCATTACTTGAACCACCACCTGCATTTTCTAAAATCACTGTCACAACCAATCTAGGATTTTCATAAGGTGCATATGCGGTAAACCATGCGTGATCATGTAATTCTTTTTTCAATCCCGCCGCATTGTATTTTTCATTTTCTTTTAAACTAAACACTTGAGCTGTACCAGATTTTCCTGCCACACGATAGTTTGCTCCAGCAAAAGCCTTTCTCCCCGTCCCTAAAGCTGAATTGACAACATTATACATTCCACGTTTTGCAGCATCCCAATAGCTTTGTTTAGCCTCTGTAATATCAGGATAAAGCAAAGGATCTTCATAAGGTTTTAGCGTAGATACTTCAATTGCTTTCATCAAATGTGGGGTATTCACCTTTCCATTGTTCACCAATACAGCCGTTGCTTTTGCCACTTGTAATGGTGTCGCAGTCCAATACCCTTGCCCAATTCCCACAGAAATAGTATCACCTTGTACCCAAGGGCGTTTATAACGTTTTTGTTTCCATTCGCGCGTTGGCATATTGGCTGCCGTTTCTTCTTGAATTTCAATCCCAGTTGGCATACCAAAGCCAAAACGTTTCATCCAATTAGAAAGACGATCAATTCCCATACTATGAGCGACTTGGTAAAAATAAGTATCGGATGATTCTGTAATTGCTTTATTTAAATCTGTATAACCATGACCGCTCTTTTTCCAATCTCGGAATCGCTTGGTCGTATTTGGCAATACCCAGTAGCCAGGATCAAAAATCGTTGTATTTTGAGTAATCACATTTTCAGTTTGTGCAGCTACTGCAATAAAAGGTTTCACCGTAGAAGCAGGAGGATACACCCCTTGGGTCGCACGACTATAAAGCGGGCGAGCAGGATCATTTAATAGGCGCTTATAATCTTCTGAGGAAATACCATCAACAAACAAATTATTATCATAACTTGGCGTAGACACCATAGCCAGTACACCACTATCTTTAGGATCCAATACAACAATCGCACCTTTTTGCCCAGACAAAAGATCAGTGATATAACGCTGCAACTCTAAATCAATAGTAAGATAAATACTTTTTCCTGCAACTGAAGGTTGTTCACGTAACTTACGAATAACTTTACCACGATTGTTGATTTCTACTTCTTCAAAACCTGTGATGCCGTGTAACTCATCTTCATAATAACGTTCAATGCCCAATTTACCTATATCATTGCTACCAGAATAATTGGTAAATTTTTCCTCTTTTTTCAAGCGTTCAACGTCTTTATCATTGATTTTTCCCACATAACCTAAAATATGCGTCATAATCTCGCCATATAAGTAATAGCGTTTGAAATAAGGACGTACATCTAAACTCGGATATTGATAGCCACTCACTGCAAAACGTGCGATTTGTTCTTCTGTTAAATTCGGTTTCAATAAAATAGGCGTGTAACGCGTTCCGCGGCGACGTTCCTTTTTAAAATTTTCAATATCGTTATCCGTTAATCCCACAATGTAGCGTAATTCATCTAAAGTGCGGTCTAAATTTTCAGTTTTTTCCGGCACAATGTATAAACCAAAAAAAGTAAGATTTTCGGCTAATAATTTACCGTAACGATCATAGATTAAGCCACGCGTTGGCGGTAAAGGTAATAATTTAATTCGGTTACCATTAGAACGCGTTTGGTAAGTATCGAAATTAACAATCTGTAGCTGATAAATATTGGTGAATAACACCCCTGTTAGTAGCAAAATCCCCAAAAAAGCCACTAAAGTTCGGCGTGCAAAAAGGTTACGCTCCGCTTTTTTATCGCGAAACGGTTCATGAGTTGGCGTATTGAAGAATCTTTTTAAATTCATCTGACTAAAATGAGGATTTACTATTCTCGATGATAAGGATGATTAGTTGTGAGCGACCACGCACGATACAAACTTTCAGCCACCACAACACGAACAAGTGGATGAGGTAATGTCAATGGTGAAAGCGACCAACTTTGCTCTGCAGCGGCTTTACATTCAGGTGAAAGACCCTCAGGACCACCGATCAACAAACATACATCACGACCATCATTTTTCCACGCTTCTAATTGCTCGGCTAACTGCGGGGTGGTCCAAGGTTTACCTGGAATATCTAACGTCACGACTTTGCCTTTTCCACTGGCGGCTAACATCGCCTTACCTTCTTGCTCTAAAATACGTTTAATATCAGCATTTTTTCCACGCTTGCCTGCTGGGATTTCAATCAGTTCAAAAGGCATATCTTTTGGGAAACGGCGTTGATATTCCTCAAAACCCGTTGTAACCCAAGAAGGCATTTTTGTTCCGACAGCAATTAACGTGATTTTCACAAGTCATCCTTATCTAAAAAGTGCGGTTATTTTTCACCGCACTTTACTAAAATTTACGCCCAAAGTTTCTCTAATTGATACATTTCACGCGCGTCACGTTGCATGATATGTACGATTGCTTGACCAAGATCCACCACAATCCAATCTGCAGTATTTTTACCCTCTTCACCAAAAGTTTCAAAACCTGCTTTTTTGCATTCTGTAATTAAATTATCTGCCATTGCAGAAACTTGGCGGCTCGATGTACCCGTGCAAATAATCATATTATCCGTAATCGATGATTTTCCACGTACATCAAAATGTACAATATCTGTTCCTTTTAACCCATCTAAGGTTTCCATCAAAAATTCAACTAATGCCATTTTGTTCTCGCTTCGCAATAAAAGTGCGAGATTCTATCATTGAATACCCTCTCGCGCAAAATCCACACAAAAAATAAGCGCGAAATTAACCGCGCTTTTGTTTGTATAAATTGAACTTATTTTGGCTATGCTGCCCACAATAACACTGCTAATAATTGCGGTGACATTATCCGCAAGAACATCACCAATGGATACACAGTGGCATAAGAAAGTGCTGCTGCACCGTTATCTTCTTTAATTTCATTAGCAAATGCTAAAGCCGGAGGATCTGTCATTGAACCCGCAAGTAAACCACAGATTGTAAGGTAATTCAGTTTGCCATATAGACGAGCCAAAACACCAGTAATCATTAATGGAATAAAGGTGATAAAAATACCGTATCCCATCCATTCAAGACCAGAGCCATTCAACAAGGTATCAAAGAAACTTCCACCTGATTTTAAACCTACCACTGCTAAGAAAAGGACAATCCCTATTTCACGCAATGCCAAGTTAGCACTAGGTGGCATAAACCAGTAAAGTTTACCAATCGTGCCAATTCTCGCTAAGATCAACGCAACCACCAATGGCCCACCGGCAAGCCCTAATTTTAATGCGACAGGGAACCCTGGAATATAAAATGGAATCGAGCCGACAAGCACACCTAAACCAATGCCGATAAACACTGGTAACATTTGCACTTGAAGCAATTTTTGTTGTGCATTGCCAATGACTGAAATGGCTTGATTTAGTACATCACTGCGTCCGACCATATGTAGCACATCGCCAAATTGCAGTGTGGTATTTCCCGTTGGAACTAGCTCAATACCTGCACGATTTAAACGTGAAATCACAACCCCATATTTTTGATGAATCCCCAACGTGCGGATCTTTTTACCTAAGACTTTTTCGTTCGTCACTACCACTCGCTCGGAACGAATTTCGCCACTATAGGCAACGGTTGGTGCATCAACTTCGTGCCCGATAATCAAACGCATTTTTGCAAGCGAATTATCATCCCCAACTAGTTGTAAAATATCGTTGGTACGAATCTCAGTACTTGCCTTTGGAACGATTTCCATATCATCGCGTTTTAAACGTGAACATACGACTTCTTCATCACTAAATCCTGGAATTTGAATTAACGTAAGACCATCTAGATTTTGGTTCGTCACTTTTAAAGAAATATTATGTAAACTTTCTTTTTCTTGACCGCTCTCCACATTAAAACGTGCCGCTTCATCGTCCACTTTAACTTTAAAAAATAAGCGGATTAACCACATTGCAAGCAAAATACCGCAAATACCGAATGGATAAGCCATTGCATAAGACATCCCCATAGTTACAGTGGTTTGAGGTACCCCTAATTCTGCCAGAATTTGCTGCCCTGCCCCCAACGCAGGCGTATTGGTGACAGCACCAGAATAAATACCTAAGGCAATATCAAGTGGAACATCTGTAATTTTATGTACAAGAACCACCGCAACAGAACCCAGTAAAACAATCAAAATAGCAAAAGCATTTAGCTTTAAACCAGATTTTCGTAAAGAAGAAAAAAAGCCCGGTCCAACCTGAATACCAATAGTGTAAACAAATAAAATTAGACCAAATTCTTGCACAAAATGCAGCGTATGCGCATCCAGTTTCAAGCCATATTGACTAGTAAAATGGGCAACAATAATGCCGCCAAACAGCACACCACCTATGCCAAGTCCAACCCCGCGGATCTTCCAATGCCCGATCCATAAACCGATTACGGCAACAAGGGCAAGAAGACTAATCGTGATTGCAATATCACTCATATTGACCCCTTAAAAATGAAATTTAACTCCTTCGGATTATATCCAAGTTGTTTTTTGAAAACCTTAACCAAACTCAAAAAATGATACGTTCGTCACATTTTTTCTTGCGAAATTGAACATAGGCTCTACAATACCGAAAATTTTTGACCCTTTTACAAAAAGTGCGGTTATTTTTCACCGCACTTTTATCTCGGATGGAATATTTATGGATTACGGCCAAGAAGCCATTACTTCTCTTATTTGGATTTTACAAACGCTAGCCATCACCTCAGTCGTCTTTAGTTTTGGCATTTTTCTTTTGGTGCGTTTTACCCAATGGGGAAAACAATTTTGGATGTTTGCAGGTGGCTATCTTTCACCTAAACGTAGCATAAAACCTATCCTATTCTTTCTGCTTATTGTTGCGATGACATTACTCAGCGTACGTATCAGTCTTGTGCATTCTGAGTGGTACAAAAATATGTACACATCACTGCAAGAATTTAATGAACATGTATTTTGGCAACAAATGGGCTTGTTCTGTGTCATCGCGGCAAGTTCTGTTTCTGCGGCATTAGTAAGCTATTATTTAGAGCAACGTTTGACCATTAACTGGATTGAATGGCTTAACGAACAACTTGTTGATAAATGGATGGCACATCGCGCCTATTACAAAACTCAGTATTTATCCGAAAGCCTAGATAACCCCGATCAACGTATTCAACAAGATGTCCAATCTTATGTAAAAACCACGCTTTCTTTAAGCACTGGGGTTATTGATGCGGTCACCTCGATGATCTCTTACACGATTTTGTTATGGGGATTAGCGGGTCCAATGATGGTACTTGGCGTGGAAATTCCACATATGATGGTATTCTTAGTATTTGGCTATGTCATTTTCACTACCCTCATTGCATTTTGGCTCGGTCGTCCATTAATCTCTTTGAATTTTATTAATGAACGCTTAAACGCAAACTACCGTTATTCTTTAATTCGCATAAAAGAATATGCCGAAAGCATTGCTTTTTATGCAGGTGAAAAGGTAGAAAAAAATCAGCTTTACCAACAATTCAATGCTGTCATCCATAACATGTGGGTAATCGTATTTAGAACGCTAAAATTTTCAGGATTTAACTTAGTTGTAAGTCAAATTTCTGTTGTTTTTCCATTGTTAATTCAAGTTGGGCGTTACTTTGAAAAACAAATAAAACTCGGTGATTTAATGCAAACTTTACAAGTATTTGGTCAGTTACACGCAAATCTTTCATTCTTCCGCAATACTTATGATAATTTTGCAAGCTATAAAGCAACGCTAGATCGTTTAACTGGGTTCAGTTATGCCATTGAAAAAGTAAATAATAAATCACAAACACAAATATATAATCATCCAACAGATGTAATTTTCAACAACTTAAGTGTTAAAAATCCATTAGGTCACACACTGGTAGAAAATCTCAACATTACGCTACCGCCAGGAACAAGTTTACTCATTCAAGGAAAATCTGGTGTAGGGAAAACGACACTTTTACGAACAATCGCAGGACTCTGGAGCTACGCAGAAGGTGAAGTAATTTGTCCAATAAACAGTCAACTTTTCTTATCACAAAAACCCTATTTGCCACAAGGAAATTTGATTTCAGCATTAACTTATCCCAATAAGCCAGACAATATTTCACATACGCAAGCGGTAGAAATATTAAATAAAGTGCAGCTAGGGCATCTGGCTGAACAATTAGAAAAAGAACAAGACTGGACGCGTATTCTTTCTCTTGGTGAGCAACAGCGTTTAGCGTTTGCGCGTTTGATTCTACACAAACCTGCCGTAGCCTTCTTAGATGAAGCTACAGCAAGTATGGATGAAGGTTTAGAATTTGCGATGTATCAACTGTTAAAACAAGAGCTACCAAAAACCACGCTAATCAGTGTTGGGCATCGTTCAACGCTAAAAGCATTACATCAACAACAACTGATTTTGCAAGATAAAGGTCAGTGGCAACTAATGTAAAAAACACGAAAAACAACTGTAATTTCAACACATTTTTTGGTACATTTAGCACAATTTTTTGCGTGCTTGGCGATGAGATAATTTCACTTTTTCAGCCAAGCAAAATTAACTCTGATTTTAGAATGGAATAATTATGTTATTTAAAAAAATACGTGGACTTTTCTCCAACGATCTTTCTATCGACTTGGGTACAGCCAACACCTTAATTTATGTCAAAGGTCAAGGTATTGTCTTAGATGAACCTTCTGTTGTTGCAATTCGCCAAGATCGTGTTGGCACATTAAAAAGCATCGCTGCTGTAGGTAAAGAAGCGAAATTAATGCTTGGACGTACACCAAAAAGCATCGCTGCCATTCGCCCAATGAAAGATGGCGTAATCGCAGACTTCTTTGTTACAGAAAAAATGTTGCAATACTTTATCAAACAAGTTCACAGCGGTAATTTTATGCGTCCGAGCCCTCGTGTACTTGTATGTGTGCCAGCTGGTGCAACACAAGTAGAACGTCGTGCAATTAAAGAATCAGCAATCGGTGCTGGCGCGCGCGAAGTATATTTAATTGAAGAACCAATGGCAGCGGCAATTGGGGCTAAATTACCCGTTTCTACCGCCGTTGGCTCAATGGTAATTGACATCGGTGGCGGTACAACTGAAGTAGCTGTGATTTCCTTAAATGGAATCGTGTATTCTTCTTCGGTTCGTATTGGCGGTGACCGTTTTGATGAGGCAATTATTTCTTATGTTCGCCGCACTTTTGGTTCTGTTATCGGTGAACCAACAGCAGAACGTATCAAACAAGAAATCGGTACAGCCTATATTCAAGAAGGTGATGAAATTAAAGAAATGGAAGTGCATGGTCACAATCTTGCTGAAGGCGCACCTCGTTCATTCACCTTAACCTCACGCGATGTTTTAGAAGCTATTCAACAACCATTAAATGGTATCGTAACCGCTGTTCGTACTGCTCTTGAGGAATGTCAACCAGAGCACGCAGCTGATATTTTTGAACGAGGTATGGTGTTAACCGGTGGTGGTGCACTATTGCGTAATATTGATACGCTTCTCTCTAAAGAGTCTGGCGTTCCAGTAATTATCGCAGAAGATCCATTAACCTGTGTTGCTCGCGGTGGTGGTGAGGCATTAGAAATGATCGATATGCACGGTGGCGACATTTTTAGTGACGAAATTTAATTTAGACCAAAAATAAAAAGTGCGGTTAAAAATGACCGCACTTTTCCTTTTAATCTTTTTATCTCAACGTAGGACGCTTAATGAAGCCTATTTTCGGTAAAGCCCCCCCGCTTGGCATTCGATTATTATTAGCTGTAGCAGCTTCCCTTTCTTTAATCTTAGCTGATGGTCAAACTAATTCAATGACTAAAGCTCGCAGCGCCATGGAAACTGCAGTGGGTGGGCTCTATTATCTTGCCAATAGCCCTCGTACAGTATTAGATGGGGTATCGGATAATTTAGTGGATACCAGTAAATTACAAATCGAAAATAAAGTATTACGCGAACAATTACGTGAAAAAAATGCCGATTTACTCTTACTAGATCAACTCAAAGTCGAGAATCAGCGTTTACGTTTATTGTTAAACTCCCCTTTACGCACAGATGAATACAAAAAGATTGCTGAAATTTTAACTGCAGAAACTGATATTTATCGTCAACAAATTGTTATTAATCAAGGCGAAAAAGACGGTGCATATGTAGGCCAGCCTGTAATTGATGAAAAAGGCGTCATTGGTCAAATTATTTCTGTGGGAGAGAACACCAGCCGAGTATTACTCTTAACTGATGTCACTCATTCTATTCCAGTACAAGTTCTACGTAACGATGTTCGCGTCATTGCAAGTGGAACTGGGCATACTGATGAGCTAACTCTTGATAATGTACCTCGTTCTGTGGATATCGAAAAAGGCGACTTACTTGTAACGTCCGGTCTTGGTGGCCGTTTCCTTGAAGGCTATCCAGTAGCGGTTGTGCAAAGCGTTTCACGCGATGGCTCCAATTACTTTGCGACTGTCAAAGCCAAACCTCTCGCAGCCCTTGAACGCTTACGCTATGTATTACTACTTTGGCCAAGCAATTTAGATATGTCTAAAGTAAAATCTATGTCTCCAGAAGAAGTGCGTAATTTAGTGCAAAAACGTTTAGAAAGCCAAGCGAATGAAGCTGATTACAAAGTAAAAAAAGCCCCATTAACAGACGATAATCTTCAAGAAAATAAGGATAAATCAACGGTTGAACCTGAAATTCCAACCGATGCACCGCAAAATGAAGAGGCTGTACCGTCAGAACAACAAGAACATAGGGAAGAAGATTAATGCAAACTCGCTTTATTTTACAATGGCTCACAATTTTAAGCTTCTTTGTCGTGGCATTAGTGCTAGAACTCGCGCCCTGGCCACTTGGTTTTCAGGCATTTAAGCCTGCTTGGTTAGTTCTCGTTTTACTTTACTGGGTTCTGGCTATTCCAAATAAAGTCAGTATTGGGTGGGCATTTTTATTAGGGCTTGTATGGGATTTAATCCTAGGTTCCACATTAGGCATTCATGCTTTAGTCCTTTCTGTGACAATTTATTTTGTGGCAAAAAACTATCTCGTACTCAGAAATTTATCGCTTTGGTTTCAAAGTCTTTTAGTGATTGCGTTTGTGTTTATTGTCAGATTAGCTATTTTCTTGGTTGAATTCTCCCTGCATACCGCATTTTTTAACTGGCAAGAAATCTTTGGAGCTTTAGCGTCGGGAATACTATGGCCATGGGTATTTTTATTAATGCGTAAAATGCGCCGAAAAGTTAAATTACATTAAAAAAGAGAGATAAATATCTCTCTTTTTTATGACTTACGAGTATCTAAAAAACTAATTCAACTGCTTGTTCGCATCCATTAAAGAATCACATTCCCAACCGATATACTCTCCCGAAAATTGTTCAGCCAATTTTTCGAAACGTTCTACTTGTTCAAAAATTTCGCTATTTTCTAATGAAATTTCTTGCTCTAATTTCACCAAGAAATAAGGTTCATCATCTTCATTAAACTGAATAGCTTGTGCAGAATATTGTAATGTCGTGAAAGAATAATCCCCTAAACTAAGCTCATCCATAAAAGGAAACATTTTCTCTTCTTCATCAAAATGAAAACTATGCTCCACCAGATACGTATCACTTAAATCACGACCTTTATTTTTCAGCAAATCAAGTAACTCTTCCGTTGCATTTAACTTAATCTCTAATGGAGAAGCAAGCAAAAAGTCAAAATAAGTATCCCAACTTAAATCCTTTTGTACATTAATATCTTTAACAAAATCAATTTGTTGTAAAGTTTCTACAATAAGATTTTCATGCTCACAGTAAAAATGCATTTTAGCTTGGGAATTACAAATAAAATGTCCCGCAAAAAATACATTCGGAAGTGCGGTTAATTGCGCCAGAATTTTAAATACACGATTAATTAACTTATCGTATTCAACTTCTGAGGGCAAACCTGTTTCATCATCAGCCTTATAAGCGATTGTGAATTGCACTATTTTATCGAGATCTTTACCGTGATATTTTTCAACATCTTCAATATTTGCGGTAAACACGGCGGGCATACCATTCACGGTAGAACGATAATTCTGCCAATTTGCCATATCCATTTCGCTTTCCTATTTAAATTCAGCCCAAATCGGTGCGTGATCAGAAGGTTTTTCCATTGCTCGAATATCCAATGCAATGCCCACATCTACACAGCGTTCAGCCAATTGTTGGCTTACTAAAATATGATCAATTCGTAAACCTCGATTATCATCAAAACCTTTAGAACGGTAATCAAACCATGAGAATTTATCATTTGCCGTTGGATTTAGCTTACGGAAACTATCTTCTAATCCGTAATCATATAAACGTTGATACCACGCTCTTTCTTCTGGTAAGAAAGAACATTTACCTGTGCGTAACCAACGTTTACGATTTTCATCTCCGATACCAATATCTAAATCACTTGGGCTAATATTCATATCGCCCATAATTAAAATAGGATTCGATTTGTCGTGTTCTTTTTCTAAATACTGTTGAAGATCTGCATAAAATTTCTCTTTAGCTGGAAATTTAGTCTCGTGCGCACGACTTTCCCCTTGAGGGAAATAGCCATTAATTACAGTCAGTAAACCAAATTCAGTTTCAAGATCAGCCATAATAATGCGTTTTTGCGCATCTTCATTGTCTGTTGGAAAACCACGACGAACCGCTTTAGGTTCTTGTTTAGTCAATAATGCTACGCCATAGTGACCTTTCTGTCCGTGATGAAATACGTGATAACCTAAGTTTTCTGTAATTTCATAAGGAAAAGCCTCATCAGCAACTTTAATTTCCTGCAAGCCGATTACATCTGGCTGATATTTTTCAATAATGGCTTCAAGTTGATGTGGTCGAGCACGTAAACCATTTATATTAAAAGAGATAAATTTCATTTTTATTCCTATTAAAGAGTAAAATTGTCTTTATTATACAGAGATTTCTATTTTGATAAAAACGGCTTTGCCAGATAAGCCTTAATTTGCTCAAACACACTGGATTTAATCCAAAATTGACCTTGAGAGGGTAAACAAGTTACCGAAATAAAATCATTCAAATAATCAAATTCCAATTGGGCAGCATGCAAATAAGTGCGGTCAATTTTTTCAGTATTTTTACCATAAAGTCCATCGCCTAAAATCGGGCTACCTAAACTTTTCATCGCAACACGTAATTGATGCGTTTTTCCCGTTTGTGGTTTTAAAATAAATAAACGTAAATTAGGCTCACAACTTACACTTTCAAAACGCGTAATTGCGGGATTGTCTTTTGTTTGGCAAAGTTTCCATGCGCCATCTCGGACTTTCTTCATATCCCCAATAATCAATCCTTGTTTCTTTTTAGGCTTTTGGTTACTTAAAGCCAGGTAAGTTTTATGAATTTTATGTTCAGAAAAAAGTCGTGAAAATTCAGCCGCACTTTCAGCATTCAGTGCCAAAATTAATAGCCCTGACGTCACTTTATCCAAGCGATGAACTAACCATACTTGAGGCACATTCAATTGTTTTGCAACAATTTCTGTTAAGCCTTGTTCTTCTTGATCTTTATGAACACTAATGCCTTCAGGTTTGTTGATAATAATAAAATCGCTATGTTGATAAACAACCTCGATTTTCATCAGACTTGCTCCTTTTTGTAAATTTTATTTTTACCGAGAACAATATCTTTCACCGAGCTAAGTAATTCCTGTTGAATATGTGAGAGCTTTGGTTTTTCATTTAATTGAAATGCTAATGGGCGACAAAGCTCCATTGCTTTCACGCCTAATCTAGCAGTGAGCAATCCCACACCGATCCCTTGAGCTATACGCGCAGAAAGTTTTGCTGTCACATCTTGAGAAAGCCAATCCATTCCAATATCTTGTGCCACTTCGGTTGCCCCAGCAAAAGCGATATTGACCAATACCATTCTTAACAATCGAATACGCGAAAAATACCCTAATTCAATCCCATAAATTTCAGCAATTTTATTCATTAATCGAAGATTGCGCCACGCAATAAAAAACATATCCACTACAGCAAGTGGACTAATCGCGACAATCACAGCTGATTCAGCGGCCATTTTACTAATCAATTTTTTAGCTTGTACATCAAAAGAAGACAAAACATGACGACTGAATAAATAAGTAATTTCTTGCACTGAATAAGCTTCATTTAATTGGTGTTGCCATTGAATTACCGTTGGAAAATCATTTTCCAAACCTAGAGATTTTGCAATATCTAAGCAAAGAATTTTACTTTTTTCTGCGTTATGAACGGAAAAAACATCACCATTTTTTACCGCACTTTCCAACCAGATCTGCTGACTTTGTTGTTGCAATTGCCCACGTTTTTTTAAACTAACTAAACGTCGCCACTCACCAATAATCTCTTTAATACCCAATAAAATGACAATTAAACTGACTAAAGCAAAAGCAAGATAAATCCATTGATGTTGTTGATAGCTATCCCAAATCCACTGCACGGATTGCGCAATCGTCGCCACACCAAATAAAAGTGCGGTAAATTTTAATAAAGTTTTTCCAAAACTGGATTTTGGTTTCAATGCTTGTTCAAGCTGAGCATCAAGTAACTCTCCGTCCAACACTTCATCTAACTTTGCTTCCACATTATGAAACTCTTGCTTAGGCTGATATTGTTCTTCCTCAACATTGACTGAATGTTCAAAAATTTGTTTTTCCATTGTCTATTCCAAAAAATAACCCCACTAAATAGTGGGGTCATAAAGTCAAAATTCAATCATTATTCATCGCTTGAGAAGATAGAAAGTAATCTTAATAAACTCAAGAATAAATTGTAGATTGAAACATAAATATTCACGGTTGCGCGAATGTAATTAGTTTCACCACCGTGAATGATATTACTGGTTTCGTACAAAATAGTCATTGTAGAGAACACAACAAATAATGCACTAATTGCGACTGATAACGCAGGAATTTGGAAGAAGAAACTTGCCACCATACCAAGTAATAGCACAATAAATAATGCGAACATTGCGCTTGATAAGAATGACATATCTTTTTTCGTGGTCAATACATAAGCAGAACACGCGAAAAATACGATAGCAGTTCCTGCGAATGCAAGCATAATCAAATCTTCCATTCCACGTGCCACATACATATTTAAAATTGGCCCGATGGTGTATCCCATAAATCCAGTGAAAGCAAAGGCAGCCAAAATACCAGCAGGGCGATCAGCTAATTTATTGGTTAAGAAAAGTAAGCCATAAAAACCCACTAGTAACACAATAATATTTGGATAGGGCAAGTTTAGGCTCATTGAAATAAACGCAACAACCGCTGAAAATGCCATTGTTAATCCCAATAAAAAATATGTGTTACGCAACACTTTATGTGTGCTGAGTAACGATTCTTTTTGAGCATCCACAATAAGACGTGATTGCATAAAAGCTCCTTGTAAAATAAATAAAAAGTCTTCAGTAAAGTAAGGGCTAAGGATAAAAAAGTCAATGCTATTAATGGAATTAATTTCATCAAAATGAATAAATTATCATCATCTAAAGTTAAATCATCAAATTTCTATTTACATCAATAAAATATTCATTATACTACGCCCATCAATCACGGAGGAATGGTCGAGTGGTTGAAGGCACCGGTCTTGAAAACCGGCGAGGGTTT
>NZ_LDVZ01000005.1 GCF_001276515.1 Haemophilus sp. C1 | reverse complement strand
GAACCGACGGCCTTCGGGTTATGAGCCCGACGAGCTACCAAGCTGCTCCACCCCGCGTCCGAAATATGGGGGGCATTATAGTGATAAAAATTTAAAATGCAAGAAGTTTTACTAAGTTCCTTAAAAACTTTGCTAAAACTTACCGCACTTTTCATCATCACTAGAACCGAATACCAGAGCCAATCCCCAATCCTAATCCAACGCCGTTACTTCCGCCACCGGCGCTGACGCCACCACCTACAGTACAAGCAGTTAATATGCTTGATAATGCAATAATAAAAAGTGTTTTCTTCATCATTTTTTCTTTATTAATAAAATTTCAAATAATCGATAAACGGCAATTAAGTCTGTCTTTGCAATAGGTTTAAAAGGTAACAAAAGATAGTAAATCCAGCGAAAACGCTGCAAGTATATAATCATATTCTGCCAATTTTTCGCTTCACAATGTGCTTGATAATACAAGGCAACTTTTTGAATAAAAGTATCCGAAATATCTTCTTCTCGACATAAGCTATTAAAGAAAAATAGCATATCTCGAACGATTAACCAATTTTGATTTTGACTACTTGAACGAGATTCAAAATCAAGAAAAGTAACTTTTCCTTTATCCCAAGTAATATCTCGAATAGCAGGACGACCATGTACCAAATTTTTATCATGTAAATCAATCAAAGCGAGACAAGCGTCATAAATAATCGAAAATTTTTGCTGATCATCTATCTTCTTATCACATAGCAATTGTGATACAGTGGCTCCCGCATCTTCCAAAACAAAAAAATCCTCATCGTAATAAAAGACCGTTGGAACTAACGCATTTTTTTCAGAAAGATTTAATAAAGTTTGTAATTCATTTTTAAAAGATTGCTTAGGTCTAGGTTTTAATAATAGCCAAATCCCTTTCAATTTTTCAGGTTGTTTCAACCAAAATTTCTTGCCTTCATATTGAAAAGGATAAATTCTTTCATCACGATGTGCTATAACTAATTGATTAACATATTCTTTAAATTCAGGGCTCATTACGACATCACTCCATCGGTATTTGTGGTATATTTGTCCACCATTTTTATTTTGCTTTTAACTTAATTAAAAATTAAATATGAAAAAAATTAAATTATTATTTCTTACGTTAACGTCTATTTTAGCGGTATCCCCTAATATATCGGCCTCACCTTTTTCAATAACTGAATCTCAAATTAATCAATATCTACAAGAGAAGGGCGCTATTGCGGATAAATTTGGCTTACCAGGATTATTTTTTCTTGATTATCAAGTAAGAAATTTGAGTACCAAAATTGGACAAACTAATGATAAACGCGTAGAAATCAGCGGTACTTTAGAGGGTTTATTTCAATTTGGCAATAAAAAATTGCCAGGAAAATTAAATCTGACCTTCGATACAATTCCTTATTATAATCCTGAAGAAGGCGCGGTTTATTTAAAGAAAATGCGTATTTTACGTTGGTCAGGAGAACCACAGCAATATATGCAACAAATGCAAACAATCATGCCTTTTTTAAATGAGAATGTCGCTAAATTACTGGAAAATATTCCTGTTTATACATTAGATAAAAACAATATGCGTGATATGCTTATAAAAAAATTTGCTAAAGAAATCCGTATAGAAAAAGGACAACTTTCCTTAGAGACGAACATGTTCTGATGATATTTATATGATGTAATTGAACGTTGCTTATTGATAGAAGGATAAAAAGAGCGGTGAAAATCTAAGAAAAATTTTCACTGCTCTTTTGTATGAATTCATAAAGAAAAATTAAAATGCTGAGGTATCTTGAAATAGTCCAACTTTTAAGTCTGTTGCTGTATAAATAACGCGACCATCTACTTCAACTTCACCATCAGCCATTCCCATCACTAGTTTACGATTAATAACTCGTTTCATATGGATTCGGTACACCACTTTTTTAGCCGTCGGCAAAATTTGCCCTGTGAATTTTACTTCGCCAACTCCTAATGCTCGGCCTTTTCCTTTGCCACCAATCCAGCCTAAATAAAACCCAACAAGCTGCCACATAGCATCCAATCCTAAACAACCAGGCATTACTGGATCGCCAATGAAATGACAACCAAAAAATGACAATTCAGGCTTAATATCAAGTTCGGCTTCAATATACCCTTTACTAAAAGCACCTGTTTCCTCATTCATTTCAATAATGCGATCCATCATCAACATGGTCGGAGCGGGTAATTGTGGCCCTTCTTTACCGAATAATTCGCCACGACCTGACGCGAGCAAATCATCATAAGAATAGCTACTTTTTTTATTAGGTGTACAAGTGTTTTGCATTTTAGGTTCCTTTATATATGAGAAATTCAGTTTAAAACTGATATAAAACATTCTAAAGAGAACATAGCAAAGTGTAAATAGCTAACACTTGTTCGCAAAACTTGTCGGAGCAGTCACTTTGATAGATTATAGAAGAAATAAAAGCGAACAAATGTTCGCTTTTATCTATTAAGGACGGAAGAAATTCCAAAAACCTTTTCTTTCTGAATCCGCTCGTCCCTCAATTCGACGTTGAATAAGACGAGATAAAGGCTCCGTTTTTTCTGTATAATCTTTGTTTTCATCTAGCAAATCACGATTAAATAATAATTCGCAAGCTTGATAAATATCTTCTACAGGATAAATAAAAAATTCACCATTTTTTACCGCACTTTTCACTTCATCAGACAAACTCAGTTGCTGAATGGTCGTCATTGGAATAATTACACCTTGTTTTCCTGTCAAACCACGACGTTGGCAAATAGTAAAAAAGCCTTCAATCTTATCATTTACCCCACCAACAGAATGAACAAGTCCAAATTGATCAATCGATCCTGTAATTGCGATATTTTGAGGCAAAGGCAAATCAGCCAAGGCGCTGGCTAGCACACAGAAAATAGCCAAAGATGCACTATCACCATCAATTTCACCATAGGACTGTTCAAACACTAATGAGGCAGAAAATGGCAATTGCGATGGCAAGTCTAATATATTGGAAAGGCAAGCTTGTGCAATCATCATGCCTTTACCATGAATATTTCCCGCTAGTTCATTTTTTCTTTCAACGTCGATCACTTCCCCTTCGCCAAATTGCACAATGCAACTAATACGCGAAGGTTCACCAAAACATACGGGCGTACCTGGATATTCGATCACCGAAAGGCCATTAATTTGCCCAACAATTTCACCTTGAGTTTCAACATAAACTTGCTCATTTAAAATATCGGCATAAATTTGTTCTTTTAGGAAACCATATTGCGCCAATTTTTGTTGAAAAATATCCTCAAAATCCTCAGCACTTAATGCTGTTTTTTCTGCAAAAGTTGAAACATCTTGTAATATTTCTTTTAATTTTAGAGGAGATGCATTAATTAAAAAGCGATCTTCACTTTCACGAACTAATAATTGATAGAGTTTATTTAACGCCGAAAAATCTAGCTCAATATTTTGCTCTTGAGCCATTTGTTGTACATAACCCGCCCACGTTTTTTGTTCCTCCACTTCAGCCACAGAAACATAGCTTTCAATTTCAGCATAATCGGCAAAAGAATAAAGGTTTTCTTCTAGCTCAGCCAAAGTGGCTAATTCAGTACGATTACCAAGTATAATCACTTTTAAGTTCAGCGCATAGCCTGGTATATCACAAGGTAAATTTTTAAACGGATGGGCTGAATACCAATCAAAAGTTTGGGTTTGCAGAATTTGTTTTAATCGCCCCCACAAATCAAATTGAGATAACAATGTTGCCGCACTTAAAATCAAAACTCCGCCATTAGCTTTATGCACTAATCCTGGCACTAATTGAATATCTTGTGAACTTGGATGAATCCGAAAACTACCGAAAAGCTGGAATTGATCACAATACAATGCGCTTAACACATCTCCTTGACTGGCAAAATTATCATCTAAAGATTTTGCAGGCTCAGTATAAATATGCGGAAAAGAAAAAGAGTCCCCCTGCTCTATCACATAATTCACACCAAAAATTGACCGCACTTTATGATGGTTTTGCGATATAAAATTTTGCAATAACTCCGCATATTCAACTGGCTCACCGACTTTCATCATCAATAAAGAACGCGTTGGATGGCGTAAAAATAAATCGATAGCCTGTGTGGCATTCGGTTGTAATACCCAGAAATCCACTAGTTCTAAAGGAAAATTTTGAATTGCCAAATCAGGTTGTAATGCCTGCCAATTTAAAGATTGCTCAATAGCTTGTTGTTGAGAAAATGATGAACTCACGGCTGGTCTCTTTCTAGAAAAATTAGCCACATTATCGCATATTTAATAGCCTTGTGAAAATCCACTAGAAAATCGGCATAAAAACACGTATATTAATGCAGTTACCACGTCACTCAATAATAAAAATGAAATACCAAAAACTCGAAAATCAAGAAGCTAATTGGAAATGGATTTACCTAATTCGTAAATATCGTGAAGGGGAAAATATCACGCGTTATGAAGAACGCAGTTTGCAAGAAGCTAAAGCCCAAGAATTATTAGAATCCCAAAATTATCCAGAAAAAATTGAAGAATGGATTAAGAATCATCTTTCTCCGTCCTTACCAATTAAGCTTGATCAAGCCATTCGTGCCCGCCGTAAACGCTTTTTTAATGGAGAAAAACAACATACCAAGAAAAAATCCATTGATTTGGAATATGCGGTTTGGCTACGTCTTTCTAAATATTCTCGAAAAATGAAGATGACACTTTCGGAAACAATTACGTATATGATTGACGAAAGAGAAAGCAAAGCACAATTTGAAAATCAAATGGCGGCAATGAAAACCAGTTTAAAGAATTTATTAAAATAAAAAAGACAAGCTGCAATTCTTGTCTTTTTGAGTTAGGACTAATAGAGAAAAAATTTAGAGTATTCGCATTACTCTTGATTATCCACAAGTGGAATTATTTTCGTGGCATGAGATCCTTTGTCTCCGTGGATAACTTCAAATTGCACCTTTTGACCTGCTTTTAATGAACGATAACCGTCCATTTCGATCACTGAATAATGTGCAAAAATATCGGCATCCACGCCTTCTGCGGAAATGAAACCAAATCCTTTTGCATTATTGAACCATTTCACAACACCAATTTCCATAAAAGACCTCTCTAGGCTTCGCCTACTAAAACAATAAATCAATAAGACTCTCGCCTTATCACCTCGTATGGACGTTATATTCAAATATTTTGATCGGTTATGCAATGAGCAATATTCAAAAATGATAAGTAGATCACAAAAAATTTAATTTTCTGGAGTTTTTTTATCATTTTTATGAATTTCTCGTAGTGCTTTCGCCACTATTTGAATGGCTTCTCCACTACTAATTCCTTTTGCCATAAGTTCTTGAATTTGTTCAACTGCTTTTTGTTGCTGTTCGTGTGTTAAGTTAATATCAAACATTTTCCCATCCAAATTGATTCATTAATTGCTGCCATTGTTCATCTAGCCCTGCTGTAATTGTTATTCGCTCTTTCGTTATTGGATGAATAAAAGACAAACTATCAGAATGTAAAAATAATCGAGAACAACCTAAATGTGACATTAATGCACGATTTTGATGTAAGTCACCATATTGCGTATCCCCTAAAATCGGATGAAAAATATGTTTCATATGGCGACGTAGTTGGTGTTTTCTACCTGTATGAGGAATTAATTTCACTAAAGAATAACGCGCCGTTTGATAACGCCCAGCAGGATAAGGCATTTCGACTATTTTTAAACCCACATAATCAGTAACGGCTTCTTGAGGCTCTTTATCTTCTTGAGAAAATTTATCTGCGATTTTATCCAATTGGATTTTTAGTGGATAATCTATCCGCTCTTTTCCCTGTAGATATCCTCGCACTACAGCCAAATAAGATTTCTGAACGCACTTTTGTTCAAACTGTTCACACATTAAATTCGCAATTTCACTGTTCAATGCAAATAACAACACGCCAGATGTCGGTCGATCTAAACGATGAATAGGAAATACGTGCTGACCGATCTGATCTCGCAAGGTTTGCATCACAAATTGAGTTTCATGAGGATCTAACCAACTGCGATGAACCAACATACCAGCAGGCTTATTCACCGCAACTAGAAACTCATCTTGATATAAAATTTCTAACATTCTTTCTTGTTCAGAAGTTCTTCTAAAGCAACTAAAGGAGTTAATAGTTTTTGTAACTCATCAAATTCCTTCATTGCTTCTTCAATATAAGGAGAAATAGCAATTTTATTTGGTAAAGTAGCACCGCTTTCTAACAATGCCTGCATGCGTGGAATAAATACCCACTGTAGCCACTCTTCGGCAGACATCGTATCAATAGAAAAAGGCTCCTCACTTAAAAAGGCCTCTGCAGCAGGGGGCATCGTTTGCCATAAATTAAGCTGCTGCATGGTAATTTGAAGCTGTTCAAGATGCTGTTTAGTTTGATTACGCATATTTTATATCCTAATTAATGAATGTTTTTTGCAAATACACGCACATTTGAAAAACCATTTTCTTTCAAATATAAGGCTTGTAATTTGCTCATCACACCACGTTCACAATACAACACGTAATTTTTACTTTGATCAAGGCTACCAAATTGAGAAGAAAGTTTGTAGAACGGCATTTGAATGACTTCATGTGTATCCGATTTAAATGGATTTTCATCCGTTTCTTCTGGGCTACGAATATCCAAAATCACTTCATTTTCACCTAATACAGAAATAGCCTCGACTTCTACGACTTCTTTTTCTGTTTCTTCTGCGATCTGGCGAATATCTAAATATTTCGCATTTTGTACCGCACTTTCAAGAATCTCAAAATTAAAATGCCCCTCTTCTTCTAAAATCTTTTCACGAACAGCTTTGATCGTAGGATTTTTTGAAATCACTCCACAAAATTCAGGCATAGATTTTGCAATATCGTCGGTACCAATTTCTTTCGCCATCGCGATAATTTGTTCTTTATCATGCGTAATTAATGGGCGTAATACTAAGGCATCTGCAGCTTCATCGATCAAGCGTAAATTGGTTAAAGTTTGGCTAGAAACTTGTCCTAATGCCTCCCCTGTCACAATCGCTTCAATATTGAAACGTTGAGCGACTTTACTTGCGGCTCGCACCATCATCCGTTTTAATACAACACCCATTTGGCCGTTATCGACTTTCTCTAAAATCTCACCGACAACTCCTTCAAAGTTAATCGCAATAAAGCGTACTTTATGTGAAGAGCTATAGCGTTGCCAAATATGATAAGCCATTTGTTTTACGCCAATTTCATGGGCTGCGCCGCCAAGATTAAAGAAACAATAATGAACTCGAGAACCACGACGAATCAACATGTAACTCGATACGCCTGAATCAAATCCCCCAGAAATCAAAGAAAGCACATCCTCTTGCGTCCCAATCGGATAACCGCCAATCCCTGCGTGACGTGCTTTAACTAACATCATTTTGTCATCTTCAATATCAATACGAACAGTTACATCTGGATTTTTCAACCGCACTTTTGCGCTTTCAATATGTTGATTTAATCCACCGCCGATATAACGTTCAGCTTCAATCGAACTAAATTTATGTTTTCCCTTACGTTTTACTCGAACACAAAAAGTTTTGCCTTGAAGTTGTTGCGAGACATCAGCAAGCGTCAATTCAAAAATATGATGTAAATCGGTAAACGTTTTTTCTTCAACCTCTAAAAAATGATGAATACCGGGAATACGTTGTAACAAGGCGATTAGTTCTTCACGATTTTCTTCATTTTTTGACCGCACTTCAATGTAATCCCAGTGACGTACAACTGCAGTTTCTTCATCATATTTCTGTAAAATATTGCGGATATTAGAGGTTAAAATTTTTGCGAAACGTTTACGAACAGTTTCGCTCTTAATCATGATTTCAGGAAAAAGTTTAACGATAAATTTCATATAAATAGCTTAGGTATTTCTTGGGTATTTAAAGTGGCGAGTATTTTACGCAAAGATAGTGAAAAGTCCACTGGTCCTAGCTTGAAATAATTTTTTAACAACTCAAGTAAAATACAGTACAATGGCAAGCAATTTTTACCGTGAGAAAGGATAATTCCATGGCGCGTAAACCCGCATCTTCACAAGATTTTGAAACAACATTAGCGCAGTTAGAAAATATTGTTACACATTTAGAAAATGGCGATCTACCGTTAGAAGAAGCGTTAAAAGAATTTGAACAAGGTGTGCAACTCGCTAAGTTAGGACAAGAACGTTTACAACAAGCAGAACAACGCATTCAGATCTTATTGCAAAAAACAGAAGATGCCCCACTGAATGATTATGAAGGAAATGCTTAATGGGTAACTTTTCTGAAGAATTACAACAGGTTCAAACTCGTATCAATCGCTTTTTAGAAGCTCAATTTGAGGGCATTGAAAGTCATAATGCGCCTTTGCTTGACGCAATGAAATACGCATTATTACTTGGTGGTAAGCGAGTTCGACCTTTCTTAGTTTACGCAACGGGTCAAATGCTTGGCGCTGAGAAACAAACCTTAGATTACGCCGCTGCCGCTATTGAAGCCATTCATGCCTATTCCTTAATTCACGATGATTTACCTGCAATGGATGATGACAACCTACGTCGTGGGCATCCTACTTGTCATATCCAATTTGATGAAGCCACGGCTATTCTTGCAGGCGATGCGCTGCAAAGTTTCGCTTTTGAAATGTTAACTAAAACACCGGATATTTCTTCTGAACAAAAACTGGCTTTAGTTAAAATTTTAGCGCAAGGCTCTGGTATACAAGGAATGTGCTTAGGGCAAAGTTTAGATCTTATCTCTGAGCATAAACAAATTAGTTTAAGCGAATTAGAATTAATCCATCGTAACAAAACGGGCGCATTGCTGATTGCTGCATTAAAATTAGGTTTTATTTGTTCTCCGCATTTTGGCGACAAAACCTTAGAACAATCCTTAACGCAATATGCGGAAGCTATTGGCTTAGCCTTTCAAGTTCAAGACGATATTTTAGATATTGAAGGTGATAGTGCAGAAATTGGCAAACAAGTCGGCGCCGATCTTGATTTAGATAAAAGTACATATCCAAAATTACTTGGGTTAAGCGGCGCAAAACAAAAAGCGCAAGATCTATATCAAAGTGCTTTGTCTGAATTAGAAAAAATTCCTTTTGATACGACCGCACTTCGTGCATTAGCTGAATTCATTATTACTAGAAAAAGTTAATACCGACCGCATCAATGCTCACAAAGTGCGGTCAAAAATTATAACGTTTTTAAAATGACTAACAATATGAACAATTACCCCTTATTATCTTTGATTAATTCACCAGAAGATTTACGTCTTTTAAATAAAGATCAGCTACCACAACTCTGCCAAGAATTACGCGGTTATCTTTTAGAATCAGTTAGTCAAACTAGCGGGCATTTAGCATCAGGTTTAGGCACTGTAGAGCTAACCGTTGCACTACACTACGTGTATAAAACACCATTTGATCAATTAATTTGGGATGTTGGACATCAAGCTTATCCACACAAAATTTTAACGGGTCGTCGAGATCAAATGTCCACAATTCGCCAAAAAGACGGTATTCATCCTTTCCCTTGGCGTGAAGAAAGTGAATTTGACGTATTAAGCGTTGGCCACTCATCTACTTCTATTAGTGCTGGATTAGGTATTGCTGTCGCCGCAGAACGAGAAAATGCAGGTAGAAAAACGGTATGCGTCATCGGTGATGGCGCAATTACTGCTGGAATGGCTTTTGAAGCGCTGAATCACGCAGGTTCTGTTCACACTGATATGTTGGTTATTTTAAATGACAATGAAATGTCTATTTCAGAAAATGTTGGCGCATTGAATAATCACCTTGCTCGTATTTTCTCTGGTTCTATCTACTCCACATTACGAGATGGAAGTAAAAAAATTCTCGATAAAGTTCCACCTGTAAAAAACTTTATGAAAAAAACCGAAGAACATATGAAAGGAGTGATGTTCTCGCCAGAAAGTACATTATTTGAAGAACTCGGTTTTAATTATATTGGCCCGGTGGATGGGCATAATATTGATGAATTAGTGGCAACACTTACGAATATGCGTAATCTGAAGGGACCACAATTCTTACATATAAAAACGAAAAAAGGTAAAGGATACGCACCAGCAGAAAAAGATCCAATTGGTTTCCACGGCGTACCCAAATTTGACCCAATCAGTGGAGAATTACCTAAACATAATACCAAGCCAACTTATTCGAAAATTTTTGGTGATTGGTTATGTGAAATGGCAGAAAAAGACTCCAAAATTATTGGTATCACACCAGCAATGCGTGAAGGTTCTGGCATGGTGGAGTTTTCTCAGCGTTTTCCAGAACAATATTTTGATGTGGCGATTGCAGAGCAACACGCCGTCACATTTGCCACTGGACTCGCGATTGGCGGATATAAACCCGTAGTTGCGATTTACTCGACATTTCTACAACGTGCTTACGATCAATTAATTCACGATGTTGCCATTCAAAATCTTCCTGTGCTATTTGCGATTGATCGCGCAGGTATCGTAGGCGCTGATGGCCCAACACACCAAGGGGCATTTGATCTCAGTTTTATGCGTTGTATTCCAAATATGATTATCATGACACCAAGTGATGAAAATGAATGCCGTCAAATGCTCTATACCGGTTATCAATGTGGAAAACCTGCGGCTGTACGTTATCCTCGTGGAAATGCCATTGGTGTTGAACTAACACCTTTAGAAATGCTTCCTATCGGTAAATCACGTTTAATCCGAGAAGGTCAAAAAATTGCGATTTTAAATTTTGGTACTCTGTTACCATCTGCGTTAGAGGCATCAGAAAAACTCAATGCAACAGTTGTCGATATGCGTTTTGTGAAACCGATTGATATTGAAATGATTAATGTGCTTACACAAACTCATGATTATTTAGTCACATTAGAAGAAAATGCAATTCAAGGTGGAGCAGGATCTGCGGTTGCTGAAGTACTAAATTCATCTGGAAAATCAACCGCACTTTTACAGCTTGGTTTGCCCGATTATTTTATTCCACAAGCAACACAGCAAGAGGCATTAAAAGATTTGGGATTAGATTCAAAAGGAATTGAAGAAAAAATTCTCCACTTTATTGAAAAGCAAGGTGATTTATAAAAATAAACGCGATGATAACTTCATCGCGTTTTTTCTTAATCAACAATTCTTAAATGAGAAGCTGATTTTGTTTTCTTTTTTTCTTCTCGTTTTCTAGGACTATCTACAGCCTCATGAAAACCAGTTGGTTGTTCAGTATCTGGCTCAGAATTAAGTTCATCGTAAACCTCTTCTGGCTCAAACATCACGCCATCACCATTTTCACGAGCATAGATCGCAAGCGCTGCGCCCATTGGAATATACAGTTCACGAGAAACACCTTTAAATCGAGCATTAAACTGGATGAAATCATTTGTCAGTTGTAAATTGCCCGTAGCATTGGCAGACAAGTTCAATACAATCTGCCCATCTTTTACATATTCGACAGGAACATTCACACCTAAGTAAGTCGCATCAACAACTAAATAAGGCGTGAAACTATTATCTACTAGCCAATCATAATAGGCGCGTAATAAATAAGGGCGCTTAGGAGAAGCTTTGTATTCCATTATTTATCATCCATTAAATTTTTTGGTGCAGCTTCACCTACAGACTGCAAGAATGAATCTCGACTAAATACACGATCCATATATCCCTTAATCGGTTTACTACCTGGACCTGTAAATTCTACGCCTAAATGTTTTAATTTCCATAATAATGGCGCAACATAACAGTCCACTAAACCAAACTCTTCATTCATGAAATAAGGTGTTTGCTGGAAAACTGGTGTAATCGCTAAAAGTTCTTCTTTTAATTGTTTAAGAGCTTCAGCTTTTTCACTTTCTGTACCATTTTCTGCTTTCTTGAGAGTTGGATACCAATCTTGTTCAATTCGTAACATCAAAAGACGATCTTTTGCTCGAGAAACTGGATACACTTGCATTAATGGTGGATGCGGAAAACGCTCGTCAAGATATTCCATAATAATTCGTGAACTAAACAAAGCAAGATCACGATCAACTAACGTAGGCACCGTAGCATACGGATTTAATTCCATTAAATCTTCTGGTAATGCTTGCAAATCAACTTCTTCGTTCTCATAAAGTACACCTTTTTCAGCTAAAACAATTTTTACCTGATGACAGTAAATATCATCTTTATTTGAAAAAAGGGTCATTACTGAACGTTTACTTGATGCGCTGGACATTTATTCCTCCGAAGATCCAAAAATATTCTATATTTTATAAGGGTGTGTATTCTACCACAAAGCGTAAGTCATTTGCCAAATAATTCTTTTTTATTGTTTTATAATCAATAAGTTAGATAACAAAAAAGCAGAGATTTCTCTCTGCTTTTCTTTTTCAAAACGAAAATAAAAATTAACGTTTTGAGTATTGTGGACGACGACGTGCTTTGTGTAAACCCACTTTTTTACGTTCAACGCGACGTGCGTCACGAGTAACGAAACCAGCTGCACGAAGTGCTGGGCGTAATGTTTCATCGTATTCCATCAATGCACGAGTGATACCGTGACGGATTGCACCCGCTTGACCAGAAATACCACCACCTTTAACAGTGATGTATAGGTCTAATTTATCAGTTAACTCAACCAATTCTAATGGTTGACGTACTACCATGCGCGCAGTTTCACGGCCGAAGTAAACGTCTAATTCACGTTGGTTGATAGTGATTTTACCACTGCCCGGTTTGATAAATACACGAGCTGAAGAGCTTTTGCGGCGACCTGTGCCGTAGTTTTGATTCTCTGCCATTTTCTAAACCTCGTGATTAAATATCTAATACTTGTGGTTGTTGTGCAGCGTGTTGGTGTTCAGCACCCGCGTACACTTTTAATTTACGGAACATTGCACGGCCTAATGGACCTTTTGGCAACATACCTTTAACCGCAATTTCAATCACTGCTTCAGGACGGCGAGCGATCATTTCTTTGAAAGTCGCTTGTTTAATACCACCTACATAGCCAGTGTGCCAGTAGTAAAGTTTATCTGTTTCTTTACGACCAGTTACTGCCACTTTGTCTGCGTTGATAACGATGATGTAATCACCAGTATCTACGTATGGAGTGTACTCAGCCTTGTGTTTACCACGAAGACGACGTGCTAATTCAGTCGCTAAACGACCTAAAGTTTTACCTGTCGCATCTACTACGTACCAGTCGCGTTTAACCGTTTCTGGTTTTGCTACAAAAGTTTTCATTAATTAATTACCAAAAATTAGTTTGATACCCAGTGTTCTTACGAACACAACCATTGATCTTAATCGCCACCCCTTCGAGTGAGATCTCGATAAAATAATGTACGATGGGAATTCGCACATTTACAGGGTCGGTGTATTATACATATTTATTTCATGAATGCTAATTTTTTATGCAATATTTTAGTATTTTTGATGAAACCTATTTACATTAACTAAATTAATGTTTTTAATGAATTTATTAAAATTGACTCATACATAAAGTTATTTTATTGTTAACTCAAATATCATCATACTAGCTATAGGAATTTTTATGAGCTACGCTAAAGAAATTGACACGCTTAACCAGCACATCGCTGACTTCAATAAAAAAATTAATGTTTCTTTTGAATTTTTCCCACCAAAAAATGAAAAAATGGAAACGCTTTTATGGGATTCGATTCATCGTTTAAAAGTGTTAAAACCTAAATTCGTTTCTGTTACTTACGGCGCAAACTCTGGAGAACGTGACCGCACTCATAGCATTGTAAAAGCAATCAAACAAGAAACTGGATTAGAAGCGGCTCCGCATTTAACTGGTATTGATGCCACACCTGAAGAATTAAAACAAATTGCTAAAGATTACTGGGACAGTGGTATTCGTCGCATCGTTGCGTTACGCGGTGACGAACCTAAAGGATATGCTAAAAAACCATTTTATGCGTCAGATCTTGTGGAATTACTCCGCTCTGTCGCTGATTTTGATATTTCTGTAGCAGCTTATCCAGAAGTTCATCCAGAAGCAAAATCAGCACAAGCAGATTTAATCAATTTGAAACGTAAAATTGATGCGGGTGCAAATCATGTTATCACTCAATTTTTCTTTGATATTGAAAACTACCTTCGCTTCCGTGATCGTTGTGCATCAATTGGTATTGATACTGAAATCGTGCCGGGCATTTTACCTGTAACTAACTTTAAGCAATTACAAAAAATGGCTTCTTTCACTAATGTAAAAATTCCTGCATGGCTTGTTAACGCTTATGAAGGATTAGACGATGATCAAACTACTCGTAATCTTGTAGCTGCAAGTGTTGCGATGGATATGGTGAAAATTTTATCTCGTGAAGGAGTGAATGACTTCCATTTCTATACGCTAAATCGTAGTGAACTAACTTATGCAATTTGTCATATGTTAGGTGTAAGACCTGAATAACTTAAAGATAAGGTATTTTTCTTCCATGAAATAAGGGCGTTATTTACGCCCTTATTTAAATATAAAAAACTTTAACCGCACTTTATTATTTGACTAACTCTGTTTGCATATACATTAATCGATCAATATCCGTCAAATAATGTCCCAATTCTTGCTCTTCTGGTTTATGCAAATAAGGAATTTTACCTAAAAGCGGCGCATCAATATGCTCAACAAGCAAATCAACAATTTCTGCATAATGGCTTAATAATGGATTAACACGGTTAGCTATCCAGCCCAATAGCGGCACGCCTAGCTGTTGAATTGCTTGCACAGTTAACAACGCGTGATTCACACAACCATCTTTAATACCAACCACAAGAACCACAGGCATTTTTCGTTGTGCAACCCAATCAGCAAAACTTTTTCCTTCTGCCATTGGAGTCATTAAACCAAAGGAACCCTCAACCACCACAGACTGATAATTTTGATTTAATCGAGTTAAATCATGATTAATTTTATCTAACTTAATACGCGTCCTATCTTGTGTCAGCATCGGTGCGCTATGGCTAAAGGTATAACTATTAATATCCTTGTAGGACACATTTTCTTTGGTTGAATCCATTAATGTTAATACATCTGAATTTGATAAATTATCATAATCTGATGTATTTTCTTCTTGCATCGCTGGGTAAATACTTTCCTCACCGCAACAAGCAATGGGTTTATAACCCACCACTTGTACACCTTGTTTTTGCAAGGCTTGAATAATCGCGCGGGTTGCCGTGGTTTTTCCCACATTTGTATCTGTCCCCGCAACAAAAAAGCTACTCATTTTTCTCTCCTTTAAAAAGTGCAGTGGATTTTAAAAGACTTTTTCCTTTAAAAATTTGAGATAACGCAAATTTTCTCTTTTTCGTATCAAAAATAAACAATTTATTTGATCTCACTCAAGCTATTAAATAAACCATCATCTTGTTTTGGTATTTGCAAATAAAATCCTTGTTGTTTAATTTTTTCCAATACCTCATGACTATCTACATTATGTAGCGACTTGCTTCCAAGTAAATTAAACATCATGACTAATTCTGGTTTTCCAAAGTGGCTCAGTAACACTTCTGGTACTTGAGAAAAATCCTCTCTTTTCGCAATATACAGATAGCATCCCGGTTTCTTTTTACTTTTATAAATTGCACATAACATATTTTGTTTTCCTAAATAAAAAATCCCTATTAAATTTCTTTAACAGGGATTTTATCATTTAAATTGATTAAAGCATTATTTTGCAGCTTCTTTTACTGCATCAGCTGCTTGAGTTGCTTTTTCAGAAATTGCATCTTTAACTTCAGTCATTTTAGAAGTAGCAGCATCTTTCATCGCATCCATTTTTGATGACGCAGCGTCTTTCATTTCGCTAACTTTAGCTGCTGTAGCATCTTTTACTTGTTCAACTTGTGCCATTGTTGCATCTTTAACTTCAGCAGCTTTCTCTACTGCAGTGTTTTTCACTTCAGTTGAAGCTTGTTTAGCTGCATCTTTAACATCAGCAACAGCATTAGTTGCTGCGTCTTTTGCTTCAGAAACCATTGATGTTGCTGCTTGTTTAGCTGCGTCAACTTTTTGTGCAGCTTCTTCTTTATCGAAACAACCAGTTACCGCTAAAGCTGAACCTAAAACTAATGCTAGTGTTAATTTTTTCATAATTTTCTCCATAGAATAAATCTTGATTACGGCAAAGCCCTATTGCTTTGATGTGGCGTAGTTTACGGAAATTTTATTAAAAGAAATATGTTTTAGATTTAATCAATCTTATGAATTTCTCTAGATGCTTGATGCATCAATATTTCTGATTTATTACCATCCCATAATAATTGAGCAATGGTTGCAGGATAAAATGGTATTGGATTTCGTTTTCCATACAATTCAGCAACAATTTCTCCCACTAAGGGCAAATGGGAAATAATCAATACAGATTTAACACCTTCATCTTTTAGTACTTCTAAATAATCAATTACGGAATGCGCATATCCATAAGGCGTAATCCCCTCCCAAGTTTCAACGCTATTTTCTAACGCAAAATCAAAAGCTTGATTAACTTGATAAAAAGTTTCTTGAGCTCTGACATAAGGGCTCACTAAAATACGGTCTAGTGAATTAATTACTAGCGTGCTTAAATGCTGTTTTAACCATTCTCCTTGAGAAAAAGCTTGTTTAATACCATAAGCAGTTAAGCGACGAGCCTTATCACTATTAGCCATTACTTCAGCCTCGCCATGACGCATAATAAAAATATTCATTTTGCTTTCCTAAAAACTTTATAAAAATAAACCGCACTTTATTAAGTGCGGTCAAAAATTAATTAATTTTTCTTCACAGCTTCTGCAATTTCTTCTGCACATTGTTGTGCAAGTGCTGCATCTTGGCATTCCACCATAACGCGAATAAGTGGCTCCGTACCCGATTTACGTAATAAAATACGCCCTTTACCTTCTAAACGTTTTTCAACGTCTGCGGCAACAGATTTTACAGCGTCACTTTCAAGTGGATTATTCCCACCTGCAAAACGTACATTGATTAACACTTGTGGGAATAATTTAACCGCACTCGCTAATTCATTTAATGATAATTTATGCTGTGCCATTGCCGCCAATACAGCTAATGACGCAACAATGCCATCGCCAGTTGTATTTTTATCCGCAATGATAATATGTCCTGAATTCTCACCACCAAGCGTCCAATCATTTTCAACCATTTTTTCCAATACGTAACGGTCGCCTACATTTGCACGTAAGAAAGGAACGCCAAGCATTTTCAAAGCAATCTCTAAGCTCATATTACTCATTAATGTGCCAACGACACCGCCTTTTAATTGACCTGAGCGCAATGCTTCACGCGCAATAATAAAGAGAATTTGGTCGCCATCAACTTTATTTCCTAAATGATCGACCATCATAATGCGGTCACCATCACCATCATAAGCTAAGCCAACGTCAGCTTTCATTTCAACTACTTTGGCTTGCAATGCTGTCACATCAGTTGCACCACATTTTTCATTAATGTTTAAACCATTTGGATCCGTACCAATTTCAATGACTTCCGCACCTAGCTCTCTCAACACGTTAGGAGCGATATGATAGGTTGCACCATTTGCACAATCTACCACGATCTTATAACCTTCCAAGCCTAAATGAGCGGGGAATGTGCCTTTACAAAACTCAATGTAGCGTCCTGCTGCATCATTAATACGACTTGCTTTACCTAATTCGGCAGATTCCACACAATCCATAGGTTGCTCTAACATCGCTTCAATTGCTTCTTCAATTTCATCAGGTAATTTAGTCCCTTTTGCTGAAAAGAATTTAATGCCATTATCATAATAAGGATTATGTGAAGCCGAGATCACAATACCTGCTTCAGCACGGAAAGTTCTAGTTAAATAAGCAATAGCAGGTGTAGGCATAGGGCCAGTAAATGCAGCAGATAAACCCGCAGCAGCCAAACCTGCTTCAAGGGCTGATTCCAACATATATCCAGAAATACGAGTATCTTTACCGATTAAAACCATTTTAGAACCTTGAGAAGCCAATACTTTTCCCGCAGCCCAGCCTAATTTTAATGCGAAATCAGGTGTAATTGGATAAGACCCTACTTTTCCACGCACACCATCTGTTCCAAAATATTTACGATTTGCCATAATAAAAATCCTTTAATTTTTTATCGTTATAACCATCAGGCATTTTCTGTTGCCTGCCAAATTTTGAGCATATCTGATGTTGCTGCAACATCGTGTACGCGTAAAATTTTTGCACCCTTTTGTGCTGCAATAAGCGCACCTGCCACACTACCAATCAATCTTTGATCAACAGGTTTATCAAGCACTGCACCAATCATTGATTTGCGAGATAATCCTGCTAATATGGGATAGCCATTCTGACAAAATTCATTCAAATTTTGTAATAATTGATAATTATGCTGTACAGATTTGCCAAAACCAAATCCCATATCCCAAATTAAGTTTTCTTTTTTAATGCCAGCAGAAAGACATTCATTAGTACGTTTTTGTAAAAAAGCCAATACATCTTGCACGACATTTTCATAATAAGGATTTACCTGCATTGTGCGAGGTTGTCCTTGCATATGCATAATACAAACAGGTAAAGCCAGTTTTACCGCCGTTTCTAACGCATTTGGCTCTTGCAAAGCACGAATATCATTAATCAAATCCATTCCAACACTTGCCGCTTCACGCATCACAACTGCTTTTGAGGAATCGACAGAAATCCAGCAATCAAAACGGTTTCTCAAAGCCTCCACTACTGGCACAACACGATGTAATTCTTCTTGTTCAGATACTTCATCTGCATTAGGGCGCGTAGATTCACCACCAATATCAATAATTGTCGCCCCTTCTTCCAACATTTTTTCAACTTGAAAAAGTGCTTTATCCAAACTAAAAAACTGTCCGCTATCAGAAAAAGAATCAGGCGTGAAATTAAGAATCCCCATAATTTTAGGCACGCTCAAGTCAAGGCATTTATTGTTCGCGTAAAGTTTCATAAAGTGCGGTTAGTTTTTAAAGTGATTTTGGTTGGGCAATTATAGCGAAATGCGCCCAAGAAAAAAATCATTAAGAAAAAATAAAGCCTTTCCGAAGAAAGGCTATTAACATAGAACGTAGAATGATTTATCTCAACTAGTTAAATTAGAAGCTGTATCTTAATCCTAAATTAACTTGCCAATCTTGTCTAATTAGATGTTTATTAGAACGCTGAACATCCAAGTAAATCTGTCTTCCTTTTTTCTTATTCTCATGGCTGATACCTACCCCGTAATTAAACCAATCATCCTTATTATTCATTTCTATTCTAGCCGTATTTAGATCATTCACCACAGAACCCAAAAATTCCTTATTATACATAAGCTTAATATAAGGGCTTAACACACTATCGCCATAAAAATCTAATCCAGCTCTAAATCCAATACGTCCAATTAAACTATTTGAATTTTTAGTCATTGATTTCAAACCATTTGAAGAATGAAGTGTATAATCATCTACAAATTGATAAATCAATTGCATTTCAGGTTGAATATAAAATGCTTTTTCTTTTTTCTGTAAAAGATAAGATCTTTTTCCAGTCTCAATAGATAATAAGTAAGAATTAATACTTGCATTATTTGATTTAATATTTTCATTAGAATAATTCACAATGTCGTATTTTCCTTTATACCGCATCATCTTACCGACTAAATCGACGTAAATATCATTATTTTTATTTAACCAGGTAGAATAAATACCAATGCCTTTACCGGATATTTTCGTTTTACCTTCAAAGCGTTTAGGGTATGTGGAAGCATTTAGATTTTCAATCGAAATCCCATTATAATTAACCCAATTATTTCTTAAACTCAACCAATCAAAACCGGCTTTAATTCCCCAATAATGAGTACTAAAACTACCGATGGTGTCATTGGCAAAACTTGTATATTTTCCATTAACATGTTTAATCCAAGCATTATGAGGTTTTAAATCTGTTTTATCAAAATGGATTTCCCCAAGTCGCTGAACTAATGTTTCTGTATTTAATAAGTTAATTTGATAGATTGTGTTACTAAAACTTAGGCTACTTTCTGCCCCTGGCGTCAATTTGCCCTTACCATCGTCCTCATAAGGGAATAGATACCAGTTATTTACATTCGCATCAGTAATAGAAACAATTTTAGAGTCAGTGGCTCTACCTAATGTATATAGGTATGCACCTTTTTCTATGACAGCTTTAGGATGGCTAGGCTTTTTATCATCTGTAAGAACCGATACATGATTATCTTCATTAAGTAATGAAAATACCGCCTTGTAGTCTTTTGCCTTACCTGAACTTTCCACTAATTGCAACACTTCCGTTCCCGTAGATTTGGAATCTGCCATATTTTTAAACTCTATATAGTGATTTCCTTCACTACTAGTTTTTATAGACAGCAAGTCTGTTTTTCCAGCCTGAACATTTCCTTGCATTTTAAATATTCCACCATTACCTTTTAAATTATCAACAGATAATGTTGCCGTATTTTCTGTATTTGAAAAATGAACTGTTCCCTCAGAAGAAATATCCAATGTATTTATTTTTGAATCATCAGTCATTAACCAATTACTAGAATTAGCCAACTTCATATCTATAATTCCAGTATCATTATTCTTAGCAAGCCCTACTAAATAAGAATTTTTATTTAATAAATTTAAAGTAACTTTCCCTTTATTTGATGTAAAAATATTGCCTAATATATTTACATCATCTTTACCTGCAACAGTTATTTCAGCATTTTTTCCACTAGAGACTAATGCAGGATCTGTTGGCTCTCCATCAATAGTTAATTTCTTATTAAATGATATTATACTTTTTGAATCATCTGGTGTAGTTTCTGGAGTTTCATTATAGACTGCCATTTTTCTTCCATTACCATTTATACGAATAACAGTATCATTATTAAACACTGTATTAGTAACATTATTTTGTTTCTTATGGCTGTGATATACTCCATATCCTTGATCATTTGTAGAAACATCTATATTTACTTTTCCATTAAATGTAGTATTGGCTTTATTATTTTCTTCTTCATGAGATAAATAAATACCATGGCTAACAGTATTTCCCTTAGATACTATATTTAAAGTTGAATCTTGATCAGACGTTATTTTTGTTCCTTCTCCTCTGTTAACTTTATTTTTTACTATTCTAAATCCCCAAGCACTTTTTCCTCCTGTTGAATTAAAAGTATTTTCTCCTTTAAAATTTATAGTATTTTCTCCACTACCATTATTTTTATTACTACTTTCTATATTAATCCCATAAGAATAATTACCTACTGTGTTAATATTTGCATTCTCTAATTCAAAATTATTTTTACCAAGATTTTCATCAGATATTTCAATACTTCTTGCAACATAATTAGAATTAGTCGTTATATTAGTGTTTTTTAACTTGATATTATTTTCTCCATTTGTAGAAGAAGTTTTAATTCCATATACCCAAGCACTAGTTCCATCATTACTGGTTTTTATTTCATTTTTATCTCCATTGAATTCTAAAATATTTTTACCATTTTCTTCTGCATCAAGAAACATACCCCAAATACTTCCATTCTTATTTGAAGTAATTAAATTCATATTTGAATTAAATAAGAACTTGCTCTCTCCATTTTTAGTGGTGCTCGAATAAAAATTAAGACTATTGGCTTGTTTATCATCAGAAGTATTGAATATTTTTGAAGTAAATGTTTTTCCTGCTTTACTTGTAACTTTTACCCCCCCCCGATTTGAGTGTTTGATAAAAACCATAGTTGTGTTGTCGTATTTCCAGTCATCAAACTATCTACATTTCCTTCAAAAGTAAGTGTTGAACCTCCATTTTCTTTATCAATAGTATCTTTAGTGGAAACTGTTTTAAAACGATTCTCCCCTTCATTTTGCAAACGGAATCCAGTTAATTGTAGATTATCTGTAGTAGATTCGCTCTCCATTTTTAAATCATCTTTAAAAGTAAGATGCGATTCTCCACCGCCATTACTTTTAGCCAAAAATACATTAACCCTTCTTTCTTGTAATTCTAAATTAGGATTATCTGGTATAGATTGTGCAGTAGTTTTTACAGTCGTTTTCTTTAATAAATTGACAATTGAAACTGGTTTTGTTACATCTTTAGAACTACTCCCTTGCCCATCAACATCAAAAACATTAAATATAGAATAATAACGACTAGAATAATTTCTATGTGTAGTTATATCAACATTAAGCTCTGTATCAAAATTAAGTATAGTTTCAGATCTTTCAACATTCTTATTATTAGAATTATACACCTGTACTCCATCTTGCCAGCTAATTGGAGTGCCATCATCAACATGTATAATATTCAATGTCCCCGGAGTTTTTATTGTTGTTTCTGTTATATCTTTTTTTAAGTCATCTGTTGATGATGTTCTATTTCTAACATCAATTATCTTATTTATTGTACTTCCACCGGAATGTGGTTGCCAATTTTTTGTACCAATAATATCTCCGTCCTTATAATTAAATTCATACTTAATTTTATCAGATGTATCCTCAACTTTTTTACCATGACTATGTATATCTACAGTATCCCAATTATTTACAGTATCCGTATTTGCATCAAACGCCTGAACATGACTCCCTATTGTAACCATCGATAAAAAAAATAATGGACTTCTATTTTTCATGTGAACTCCTTATAAATTACATTACCTGAAAATAATCATTGCTGTTTGGTTATAATCATTCTATGCCTAAATAATGAACAGATCTATCTATTTCTGATAAAAATAAAGCCTTTCCGAAGAAAGGCTTTGATAAGTTAAACATTAAAATCGTCGGTATTTTCTACCGCACTTTCAGGCTTTGCATCATTCGTTGTTGAATTTGCATAAGCAGCCTGTTGTGTTTTCGGCTCTCCCCAACCTGATGGCGGTGTGACTGGTTCACGATTCATCAATTGTTTGATTTGTTCTTCTTCAATGGTTTCATATTTGACTAACGCATCTTTCATTGCGTGCAGAATATCCATATTATCAGTCAAAATCTGTCTTGCTCTCGCATAGTTACGATTTACAATTGCACGCACTTCTTCATCAATTGCATGAGCCGTTTCATCTGACATATGTTTCGCTTTTGCCATTGAACGACCTAAGAAAACCTCGCCCTCATCTTCCGTATAAAGAATTGGCCCTAATTTGTCAGAGAATCCCCATTGCGTCACCATATTACGCGCGATATTAGTCGCTACTTTAATATCATTTGATGCACCCGTTGAGATATTTTCTTCACCGTAAATCAAATCTTCTGCCAAACGACCCGCATACAAGGTAGAAAGCTTACTTTCTAATTGTTTTTGGCTAATACTAATTTGATCGCCCTCAGGCAAGAAGAATGTTACACCTAACGCTCTGCCACGAGGAATAATCGTCACTTTGTGAACAGGATCGTGCTCAGGCACTAAATAACCCACAATAGCGTGACCAGCTTCGTGATAAGCGGTTGATTCCTTTTGCTTATCCGTCATAATCATAGTGCGACGTTCTGGCCCCATATTGATTTTGTCTTTTGCTTTTTCAAACTCAAGCATAGTTACCGCACGTTTATTTACTCGAGCAGCAAATAAGGCAGCTTCATTGACTAAATTTGCTAAATCTGCACCGGAATAGCCAGGTGTGCCACGCGCTAATGTCATTGCATCAACATCTTGTGCTACAGGCACTTTGCGCATATGCACTTTTAAGATTTGCTCACGACCTTTTACATCAGGCAAACCAACAACCACTTGTCGGTCAAAACGACCAGGACGAGTTAAGGCTGGATCAAGCACATCTGGACGGTTAGTTGCGGCAATAACAATTACGCCGTCATTACCGCTAAATCCATCCATTTCAACCAGCATTTGGTTTAAGGTTTGTTCACGTTCATCGTGTCCGCCGCCTAAGCCCGCACCACGTTGGCGACCCACAGCATCGATTTCATCAATAAAGATTAAGCAAGGTGCATTTTTCTTAGCCTGTTCAAACATATCACGTACACGTGATGCACCAACACCCACAAACATTTCTACGAAATCAGAACCAGAAATAGTGAAGAATGGAACTTTTGCCTCCCCTGCAATGGCACGAGCAAGCAAGGTTTTACCAGTACCTGGAGGCCCTACCATCAAAATACCTTTTGGAATTTTACCGCCCAAGTTTTGGAATTTATTCGGATCACGCAAGAAATCAACGATTTCGCCCACTTCTTCTTTTGCTTCATCGCAACCAGCGACATCCGCAAAAGTAACCTTAATCTGATCTTGATTCAGCATTTTGGCACGGCTTTTACCAAAACTCATCGCCTTGCCGCCACCGCCTTGCATTTGACGCATAAAGAATACCCATACACCAACAAGGAATAACATTGGGAACCAAGAAATTAAAATCTGAGATAAGAAACCACGTTTTTCAAATGGCGTACCTTCCACTTTCACTTTTTTACTTAACAAATCATCAAGCAATTTTTTGTCTTCAAGTGGTGGCATTACAGTTGAGTATTTAGAACCATCCGTTTTAGTTACCGTAATTTCATTGGCATCAAAACGTGCTTCTGTCACTTGTCCGTTGCTTACATCGTAAACAAAGGTTGTATAATCAGTAGAATTATCTACCGAAGATGAATTAAAACTCTGGTATGCTGTCATCATAATGACCGCTACTACCACCCAAAGCACCAGATTTTTGACCATATCGTTCAAAGTCTAACCTACCTTTCCTAAGTTAAAAAATTTTTTACAAGATACTACACATCATTAGCGATGAAAAGCTATCAAAGCAATTAGCCTTTATAGCCTGTCGCCACAATATATACTTCACGAGAGCGTCCGCGTGATGCTTCAGGCTTACGCACTTTCACCACATTAAATAAAGAACGAATTTCTCTTAAATATTCATCAAAGCCTTCACCTTGGAAAACTTTAACAACAAAGCTTCCTTTGGTTGCCAAGACCTGTTTACACATATCTAAAGCAAGCTCGACCAAATACATTGCGCGTGGAATATCTACTGATGGCATTCCACTAAAATTGGGTGCCATATCAGACATCACAACATCAACTTTATCTTCGCCTACACGCGCTAATAAAGCATTCAAAACATTTTCATCACGGAAATCACCTTGCAGAAAATCAACGCCTACAATGGGATCCATTTCTAAAATATCACAAGCAATCACTCGACCTTTGCCACCGATTTGCCCCACCACATATTGTGACCATCCGCCAGGTGCTGCGCCAAGATCGACCACAGTCATTCCTTGTTTAAATAATTTATCTGTTTGTTGAATTTCATCAATCTTAAAATAAGCGCGTGAACGCAACTTTTGCTTATGTGCTTTTTGCACAAATTGATCACTAAAATGTTCATTTAGCCAGCGAGAAGAACTCGCCGAACGTTTTTTCTTTCCCATAATCTTCTATTTTTGGTAGTAGTTTTGCTTATATTTGGTTACAATCTGCCGAATTCAAGCCGAGGCTGATTGAAATCAGTGAAAAACATTGAGAAAATCAACCGCTCTTTTTAATTAGGAATCCTTATGACAACCTTATCAACCAAACAAAAACAATTTTTAAAAGGTCTTGCGCACCATCTTAACCCAGTCGTTATGCTTGGTGGAAATGGCTTAACCGAAGGCGTACTTGCTGAAATTGAAAATGCACTTAATTATCACGAACTCATCAAAGTCAAAGTTGCTGGTGCAGATCGCGAAACAAAACAACTAATTATCGATGCGATTGTGCGTGAAACTAAAGCAGCAAAAGTACAAACTATCGGGCATATTTTGGTGCTTTATCGCCCAAGCGAAGAAGCAAAAATTCAGCTTCCACGCAAATAACAACAAAAGTGCGGTTATTTTCAACCGCACTTTTTTATTTAAATATAATTCACTTCAATGATATCAAACTCAACGACACCGCCAGGCGTTGTAATATTTACGGTATCATCTAATTCTTTACCAATTAAACCTCGCGCAATTGGTGAATTAACCGAAATCAAACCCGATTTAATGTCTGCTTCATCATCGCCCACAATGCGATAAGTGACTTCTTCGTCTGTATCAGTATTTACAAGCACAACTGTTGCACCAAAAATCACTTTACCATTATTTGGCATTTTTGTTACATCAATAATTTGAGCATTACCAAGTTTACCTTCAATCTCTTGAATACGACCTTCGCAAAAACCTTGTTGCTCACGAGCTGCATGATATTCTGCATTTTCTTTTAAGTCACCGTGCTCGCGGGCTTCTGCTATCGCTTTAATAATTTCAGGACGACGTACATTTTTTAAGAAATCCAATTCTTCACGTAATTGTTCTGCGCCACGCACAGTCATTGGAATTTGTTGCATTGTTTTTCCTTTTACTAAATAAAACAAAAACCACGGCAAAATACTAAAATCTTGCCGCAGTATTATTAAAAATAAACTTGAAATGAGAAAATGATTTACTCAATTTCATTCGGGGCTTATTATTGTTCGTCTAAAAAAAAATAGCAACCATAACAAACCTAATATGAAAAAATTATCTTCAATTTCTACCGCACTTGGATCCTTTTTACTTTCAGTGAGTTTTAGCCTGCCAACTTTCGCCAATATTAATGTTTCAGATTTAACACAAAAATTGCCTGAAGGCTCTAGCGTAGGTTTCATCGCAAAAAATATAAATCAAAATCAAATTATTGCGGATTATAATGGCTCAACCTTTATGCTTCCTGCGAGCACACAAAAAGTTTTTACTGCCGTTGCCGCTAAACTTGCATTAGGTGATCAATTCCAATTTGAGACCGCACTTTTAACTAATGGAAAAATCCAAAATGGGAATTTAGAGGGTCACTTAATTGTGCGTTTCACTGGCGATCCAGATCTCACAAGTGGTCAGCTTTATAGCCTACTTGCAGAATTAAAAAAACAAGGTATCAAAAAAATTAATGGCGATTTAGTATTAGATACCTCTGTTTTTTCCAGTCACGACCGAGGATTAGGTTGGATTTGGAACGATCTGACCATGTGTTTCAACTCTCCCCCAGCAGCGGCAAATATCGATAACAACTGTTTTTATGCAGAACTAGATGCCAATCAAAATCCTGGTGAAACCGTAAAAATCAATGTGCCTGCACAATTTCCAATTCAAGTATTCGGACAAGTTTATGTAGCGGATAGCAATGAAGCGCCTTATTGTCAGCTTGATGTTGTTGTACACGATAATAATCGCTATCAAGTAAAAGGATGTTTAGCCCGTCAATCTAAACCTTTTGGCTTAAGCTTTGCTGTGCAAGATACGGATGCTTATGCAGCCGCGATTATTCAACGACAATTAAGACAATTAGGTATTGAGTTTAATGGCAAAGTCATGTTGCCACAGAAACCACAACAAGGTCAGCTATTAGCGAAACATTTATCCAAACCATTACCCGATTTATTAAAAAAAATGATGAAAAAATCGGATAACCAGATTGCCGATTCATTATTCCGAGCGGTGGCATTCAATTACTATAAACGCCCAGCATCCTTTCAATTAGGCACATTAGCGATTAAATCCATATTACAAAAACAGGGAGTTCGTTTTGGCAACAGTATCTTAGCCGATGGCTCTGGACTGTCTCGCCATAATCTTGTAGCACCAAAAACGATGCTGTCCGTTTTAGAATACATCGCCAAAAACGAAGATAAATTACATTTAATGGAAACTTTCCCCATCGCAGGTGTAGATGGCACGATCAGTGGGCGAGGTGGATTAATTAGCCCGCCATTAGTAAAAAATGTTATTGCTAAAACTGGTTCTTTGAAAGGTGTTTATAACCTCGCCGGCTTTATGACAAATGCTCGAGGGGAAAAAGTAGCCTTTGTACAATTTATTAATGGCTACTCAACAGGCGATTTGGAAAGCAAAACCAAACGAGCCCCATTAGTACAATTTGAGAGTGGCTTATATAACGAAATCTATAAATACTAATAAAGCCTTCTAAAAAACACCGCACTTTGCCATCAAAAGTGCGGTGTTTTTTTATAGCCTTTTAAAAATACTATCACCTAAAATATGAACGAGATTTACCAGATAATATCGATCAACGTATTGAACAAGATGCGAGAGAATTTATTACCAGTACCGTACAAATTGTACGAGGTGTGATTAACTCGGTGCTCACGACCATTGAATTTACGATTATTTTATGGTCACTTTCTGGCGTATTAACTTTATTTGGATTTAATATCGAAAAAGGCGTTGTTTTCTTCATTTATGCTTTTATTATTTTTGCGACACTCATATCCGTGTGGATTGGTCGCCCACTAATTAAGCTGAATTTAATGACTGGCAAGCGATTTTATCGTCCAGTGAACTACAAAGAGTGGCGTTTATTCGTATTTTACTCACAAAACCAGATGTCGTATTTCTTGATGAAACGACTTCAGCATTGGATGAAACAACAGAGCATTTACTCTACCAAACAATTAAAGAGCGTCTGCCCGAAATGATCATTCTCAGCGTAGGTCATCGTAGTACATTACAGCAATTTCATAACAAACAACTAAAATTAGATGTATATTTATTATGTAAAAATTAGAAGATAGCAAGTTAAGAATATATAAATCAAATATTTTGTTTATTTGATGATAGTCTAAAGAACGCCTATAAAATTAAAATAAAATCATAAAAAAAGCCCTCGAGATTCGAGGGCTTGATTTTTTACTATCGTAATAAAAATTAGCGACGTAAACCTAAACGAGCGATAGTGCTTTGGTATAAAGCAAGATCAGTACGTTTTAAGTAGTCTAAAAGTTTACGACGACGAGAAACCATACGTAATAAACCACGACGACCATGGTGGTCTTTTTTGTGCTCTGCAAAGTGAGCTTGTAAGTGGTTGATTTGTGCAGTTAATAATGCGATTTGAACTTCAGAAGAACCAGTATCTTTCGCATCACGACCAAATTCAGCAACGATTGCTGCTTTTTTTTCAGTACTTAGAGACATTTTTTACTCCTAAAAGGTAGTGTTGTTAATACATCATTCGCCGATCTCTAACTCAGCGATGACAAGGAACCTGCATTCTAGCGATGAATAAGCTCAAATGCAAGGTTTATTCCAGCAAAAAGCCATGATTTTTAATGATTTGTTTAGCTATATCAGACCTTAAAAATTGAAAAAATTTAACCGCACTTTCAACATTGCTTAATAAAGCCATGACATATTCTGCTTTTACCTCAAATTCAACAGGGAAAATATAGGTCAAGAATACTTGATTCGTTATACCAATATTAAAGTCAGTATTCATAGATGCATAGCTCTCACTTAAATCAAATTCTGACCTTACTTGATAGTGCGAATAACCAATCATCATATCTGCATAACCATTTGACAATAAATAGCGAGATGCAATTTTTCCTTTTGGAATTATGTTTGAAGATGTCCCGCCCACCAATTTCAAAGCTCGTCGTTTCAATGACTCCCCTTCACTAGGGAAATATTGCTCAATTTTATCAAATAGCAGCCAAGTATAATCTCCACAAGGATCACTACGTGGTGTTGATGTTGCGAGGCGTAAAGAGCAATCAAATAACAATTCAAAAATAGATTTATGACGAAATTGTTCTAAATTCAGCGTAGTTAATGCTAATTGATTAAACGCTATCGTTAATTTTTGATAAATTGTTTTAGAATCAGCTAACTGAAATACATTTTCAGGGTTTGCACTAATAAAAATATCACATTTCTCCCCTTGCTCAATTTGTTGACGCAAGATTCCGGCAGGACCACAAAATGCTTTAATCTCTACATGATGAATTTGTCGAAAAATATCAGACAATTCTTGCAATGCATACTGAAAACTCCCAGCACTAAAAACAGTAATTGATTCCATAAGTTTTCCTTACTTTAATAGTGTTTTATATAAGGGAACAAAATGCGTAAAAAATGATGCTTTATATTGAGCTTGTTGTTCAAGCATCGGCAAATGAAAAAGTGCGGTCAAATTTTCTGAAGTTAAAATGTCCTTTGTTTTACCAAATTGATAATTTTGTTTGTTTAACAATAAAGCTTTATTGGTTATCGCTACAGCTTGATTAGGTTGATGTGTTGTGAATGCGACCGTCATTTTCTGTGATTGTGCTAAATCCATCAGTAAAGACAATACGATATCTTGATTTGCAAGATCTAATGCTGAAGTAGGCTCATCCAACAGTATCAATTTGCATTCTGAAGCAATGGCTCTCGCAATTAAAATTAGTTGTCGCTGTCCGCCCGAAAGTGAAGCAAATTCACGATTTGCCAAATGGGTCAAATTCAAATAATCCAGTGCCTGCATAGCGATTTGATAATCATGCGGTTTCGGTTTGGCGAAAGTATTAATATGGGTTGAGCGCCCCATCAACACGATATCCAATACGGAATAAGCAAAAGGCGAAGAAAAGAATTGCGGCACAAAACCGATAGATTGATACACCTCAATCTTGCCCTGAATCGGGCTATGAATGCCAAGCAACAAATCCAACAAAGTGCTTTTTCCGCAACCGTTTTGCCCTAAAATCGCTAGAATATCTCCTTTATTCAAATCAAAATTCAGTTGCTGAAACAGGAAGTTTTCCGCTTGGTAATAAAAACCTAGATTTTCCACGGAGAGCGCTTTATTCATTCATGCCTCCGCGTTTTAGTTTATATACCAATACACCAAACAACGGCGCACCAATAAGTGCGGTCAAAATACTGATTGGAATTTCGGCATCGGACAGGGAACGCGCAACGTTGTCCACGAGCAACATATAAGTCGCACCGACAAGCATGGTGCAAGGCAATAAACGTTGATGATTGGCGCCTACCAGCATACGACTAAGATGAGGAATAATCAGCCCAACCCAGCCGATACTGCCGCTAATTGCCACCTGACACGCCACTAACGAACCGCTTAAAAAGATCGCTAACCAACGTAATGGAGCCACTTTCACGCCCAAAGCCTTGGCTTCTTTCTCATCTAAAGACAGTAAATTCAAGCGCCAACTTAAGCTGAGCAAAATCGAGCTACACAGCAAAAACGGGGCAAAGAAAAAAGCGAATTTTTCCCAGTTAGAGGTGGCAAAACTCCCCATCAACCAAAACACAATGCTTGGCAATTTTTCTTCTGTGTCGGAAATGTATTGCAATAGACTGACGAGGGCAGAAAAAAGCCCGCTTAAAATCATGCCGATAAGAATAAGCATCAACAAGCTGCGTTGATTAAATTTGAAGCTAAACAGAAAAACTAAGGCAAGCGTGCCAAAGCCAAATAAAATAGTGCTGGCAAATAAGCCGTATAAACTGAATCCAAAGAAAATTGCCAAGGTGCCACCGAAGGCTGAACTGGAGGTCACGCCGATAATATGCGGATCCACTAACGGATTACGAAAAATGCCTTGTAATACCACACCACTCAATGCCAAACCGGCACCCACGCAAAGTGCGGTTAAAATTCGAGGTAAACGCACTTGAAAAATCACCTGTTGCTGCACTGAATCGATCTCAAGTGCGGTCGCTTTTGCCCACAGAATTTGCCCAATTTGCGGTACAGACAAAGAATACCGCCCGATTCCCAAAGAAATCACGGCGGTAATCACAAGCAACAGCGTTAATCCAAAGAGAATTTTAGAGTAACTATTTAGCTGCATTGTCGGCTTTGTAAGAAGTGCGGTAGAATTTTTGGTAATAATCGTTCACCATTTTATCCAAATCCACATCTTGGAAACGTTGTGGATAAAGCGCTTTCGCCAACCATACTTCGCCCAACGCTAAAGCTTCCGGCATCGGGTATCCCCAGGCTTTGGCATATTCCGGCATCAACAAAACTTTTTTATCTTTTACCGCCTGAATATTTGCCCAACCTTGATCATTCAAAATTTGTGGTACCACATCAAGATAACGATCTTGCACCAAAATCACCGCGGGGTTCCATTCCAACACATTTTCTAGAGAAACCTGTTTGAAACCTTTAATGGTTGCCGCCGCGACGTTATAAGAGCCTGCGTGTTCCATCATAAGCCCCGTATATTTACCGGAACCATAAGTGCCTAAATCCGGATTTGCCATATAAGTGCGCACACGTTTATCGGCAGGAACATCGCTTAGGCGATCTGCCAACAACTTGCGATTGGCAAAGGCAGCTTTCACTAACTCATCGCCTTGTTGTTTTTTCTCAAATACCTCGGCAATCAGTTCAATGCCCTGTTTTAAGCCGTCATTATAAGCTTTATCTTCGTCAGTTAAGGTTGGATTAAGTTTGACTTTCTCACCCGTTTCCCCGGTACGCAAGGAAATGGCTACCACAGGAATATTCACGTCACTGATTTGCTTGATCATTTCGGGCGGTGCATAGTTAGTCACAAACACTACATCTGGTTTTAACGCCAACAAACTTTCAATATTAACGGAATTCAAATCGCCCGGCATCGCCATGTTTTCCAGCTCCGGCGCAAGGCGAACATAGTTTTTGCCTAGTTGTTTCTTCCAGTTGGAAAGCACTCCCACAATCTGTTTTGTGGCATCCAACTGCACAGCAATATTCAAAGTTTGGTGCTGTAACACCACAGCTCTATTAATGTGATCGGGAATTGTCACTTTTCGATCGAGTTGGTCTGTGATAATGCGATCAGCTAATGCTGAAAAAGAAAGGGAACCGAGCAAGCCGGCAATTAACAATGATTTAAGTTTCATAGCACATCCTTATTTTAAGTAAGAAAGCATCATTATACACTTATTTATATAATGATAAACTCTATACTTATATCTTTTCAATCACCACTTTTATATCCTCTGGTGGTGCATAATAAGGTGCAGAAGTAATAAATAAACGAATACCTAATTTGGCGTAATCTGATACATTATTTTTATTTACTCCTCCAGCGACAGAAAGCAGAATATCTTTCTGTTTTGAGTGAAGTAGATCTAAAGCCTTTTTCACATCATCTAATGACCATTTATCAAGTTGAATAATATCAGGCTCTGCTACATACATTTGCTCAAATTGAGCAAAATTATCTGCTTCTAAAGTTATTTTATTTTCAGGTGCTTCTTGACGTAATCTATCCACAATTTTCGTCCAATCATTTGGATCAGAAAGTAAATTTCGATGATTAGTAAAAACCAAAAGAGTTTCGCTAACGCCTTGTCGATGAATATGTCCACCAGCTGCTAATACAGCATTTGTCGCAAGTTTACGCGTATTAGGAATACTTTTACGCGTACAAGCCACAACAGCATTTGAGTTAATCACTTTGGCATTGGCTATCATTTCTGCCGTATATTGGGCAACCCCACATGACCATTCAAGTACCAATTGCACCACTTTCCAAGCTTGATGTAATTGTTCAGACATTCCTTCCGCACTGATCAACAAAGCACCTGATTCAACCCACTCCCCTTCTTTTACATATAAGTGCGGTTGAATATCCAGTTTTTTTAATAATTTTTCCGCAACAGAAACACCCGCCACAATCCCTGCATTTTTCCGCTTAAAAAGAATTTTCGCCGGAATATTTTCAATACCAAGGGCATGAGTGGTTAAATCACCACGATAAATATCCTCAAGCAATAAATCATCCAATTCTTTATCTGAAAAATAAATCATCGTAACTCCTCAAATTAGTTGTCCTTGATATAAATAAACCTGTTACTTCAAAACGATACTTTCTCTGATAATTTCATATGAATATTAAAGCAATAAAAAAGGTTGGGGCGCCCCAACCTTTCACTTAATCTTTCAATAATTTAATTTTTTCAATCACATTTGTTGTTGAACAACCATTTTCAAAGTTTAGCACTTTAACATCACCGCCGTTTGCCCAAACTTCTTTTGCTCCAGCAATCTCTTCAGGTTTGTAATCGCCGCCTTTGACTAAAAGATCTGGTAAAATTTCACCGATTAAACGCTGTGGTGTATCTTCAGTGAATGGCACCAACCAATCCACGGATGCCAAACCAGCCAATACCGCCATACGAGTTTCAAGATTATTAATTGGGCGACTATCACCTTTTAAACGTTTAACGGAATCATCGCTGTTTACCGCGACAATTAAACGATCGCCCAATTTGCGCGCATTTTCTAAATAAGAAACATGCCCTGGATGCAAAATATCGAAACAGCCATTAGTCATCACAATTTTTTCACCGCGCGCTTTAGCTTGTGCGACAGCATCTTTTAATTCAGCTTCACTCATAATACCAAATCCAGTGTCAGGGCGAGCATGAATCGCATTTTCAAGTTCCACAGTCGAAACCGTTGAAGTCCCCAATTTACCCACCACAATTCCTGCGGCAACATTGGCTAAATAACAAGATTCTTCGAAAGAACGTCCATCTGCTAATGCGGTTGCTAATACGCTAATGACAGTGTCACCTGCTCCCGTCACATCAAACACTTCTTTTGCAACGGTTGGCAAATGATAAGGTTCTTGATTTGGGCGTAATAATGTCATGCCTTTTTCAGAACGCGTCACCAAAAGTGCGGTTAATTCAATATCAGAAATTAATTTTAAACCTTTCTCTATGATCTCTTCTTCCGTATTGCATTTGCCCACAACGGCTTCAAATTCAGACATATTTGGTGTCAATAATGTCGCACCACGATAACGTTCAAAATCAGTTCCCTTTGGATCGATTAACACAGGCACATTCGCTTTGCGTGCAATTTGAATCATTTTCTGAACATCTTTAAGTGTGCCTTTGCCGTAATCAGAAAGAATCAAAGCACCGTAATTTTTCACCGCACTTTCTAACTTCGCTAATAAATCCTTGCAATCTACATTATTGAAATCTTCTTCAAAATCAAGGCGAAGCAACTGTTGGTGGCGGGATAAAATACGTAATTTAGTAATGGTTGGATGGGTCTCTAATGCAACAAAATTACAATCGATTTTTTGTTTTTCTAATAAATGAGAAAGCGCAGAACCAGTTTCATCTTGTCCAATCAGCCCCATTAACTGAACTGGTACGTTGAGTGAAGCAATATTCATCGCCACATTTGCAGCACCACCCGCGCGTTCTTCATTTTCCTGTACACGAACCACTGGCACCGGAGCTTCTGGTGAAATACGGTTGGTTGCGCCGAACCAATAACGATCAAGCATCACGTCGCCTAATACGAGTACTTTTGCTTGCTTAAATTCTGCTGAATATTGAGCCATTTTAAAATCTCTCTATTTGAATAACCAAAATTGTGGCGATTTTACCACAACTCAAATTTACGATAAACTACGCCCCTAACTTAGGTGGAAAGAACAATGAAAAACGAAAAACTCCCTCAATTTCAACCACACTTTTTAGTCCCCAAATACTGGCTTTTTTGGCTAGGCGTGGCAATTTGGCGAAGTATTTTATGTCTTCCCTATCCTATTTTGCGCCATATTGGTAATGGTCTCGGTTGGCTGTTTTCACATTTAAAAGTGGGTAAACGTCGAGCTGCCATTGCACGCCGTAATCTTGAACTTTGTTTCCCTGATATGCCTGAAAACAAGCGTGAGGCGATTTTGCAAGAAAATCTTCGTTCAGTAGGCATGGCAATTATCGAAACTGGCATGGCTTGGTTTTGGTCAGATTCTCGTATCAAAAAATGGTCAAAAGTTGATGGCTTACATTATCTAAAAGAAAATCAGAAAGATGGAATTATTCTTGTCGGTGTTCATTTCTTAACACTAGAACTTGGTGCGCGTATCATTGGTTTACATCATCCTGGTATTGGCGTTTATCGTCCAAATGATAATCCTTTGTTTGATTGGCTACAAACGCAAGGCCGTTTACGCTCTAATAAAGATATGCTTGATCGTAAAGATTTACGCGGGATGATCAAAGCCCTACGCAATGAAGAAACCATTTGGTATGCGCCTGATCACGATTACGGCAGAAAAAATGCCGTTTTTGTTCCCTTTTTTGCTATGCCCGATGCTTGCACAACCACTGGTAGTTATTATTTATTGAAATCCTCACAAAACAGTAAAGTGATTCCATTTGCGCCATTACGCAATAAAGATGGTTCAGGCTATACCGTGAGTATTTCAGCGCCTGTTGATTTTACAGATTTACAAGATGAAACGGCGATTGCTGCGCGAATGAATCAAATCGTTGAAAAGGAAATCATGAGGGGCATATCACAATATATGTGGCTACATCGTCGTTTTAAAACACGCCCCGATGAAAAGACGCCTAGTTTATACGATTAAAAGTGCGGTCGAATATCGCCGCACTTTTTGATAGAATTTTCTCAAATTTAAAAAATTAACGACTCATCTAACCATGACAACCAATTATTCAGCTCAAGAAATTACCGTTCTTAAAGATCTCGAGCCGGTGCAAATTCGCCCCGGTATGTATACAGACACCACTCGTCCGAATCACCTCGCACAAGAAGTTATTGATAACAGCGTAGATGAAGCCCTCGCGGATTTTGCCACAAAAATTGAAGTAATTTTACACCCCGATCAATCCATTGAAGTCACGGACAATGGTCGCGGTATGCCTGTGGATATTCATCCTACGGAAGGCGTTTCCGGCGTAGAGGTGATCCTAACTAAACTGCATGCGGGTGGTAAATTCTCCAATAAAAATTATGAATTTGCCGGTGGTTTACACGGTGTTGGGATTTCTGTGGTGAATGCACTTTCTGAACGCGTGGATATTCAAGTCAAACGTAATGGTGAAGTGTATAAAATTGCCTTTGAAAACGGCAATAAAGTAGAAGAATTGGAAGTTATTGGGACTTGTGGCAGACGCACAACGGGAACAACCGTTCACTTCAAACCAAATCCAAAATATTTTGACAGCGCAAAATTTTCCGTTAGCCGCCTACGCCATTTATTAAGAGCGAAAGCAGTCCTCTGCTCAGGGCTTGAAATCAAATTCATTGATAAAGTAAACAACACTCAAGATATTTGGTTATATGAAGATGGGCTTTCCGATTACCTTATCGAAGCAGTTAATGGCTTTGAAACCCTTCCGGAAAAACCATTCGTTGGTGAATTTAAAGGAACAAATGAAGCCGTTAGCTGGGCATTACTTTGGTTGCCAGAAGGCGGTGAACTGATTGGCGAAAGCTACGTAAACTTAATTCCGACTATTCAAGGCGGAACGCATGTTAATGGCCTACGCCAAGGTTTGTTAGATGCCATTCGAGAATTTTGCGAATTTAGAAATCTATTACCACGCGGCGTAAAACTTACCGCTGATGATATTTGGGATCGTTGTTCTTACATTCTTTCCCTTAAAATGCAGGATGCACAATTCGCGGGGCAAACTAAGGAACGCTTATCATCACGCCAAAGTGCGGTGTTTGTTAGCGGTGTTTTAAAAGATGCGTTCAGTCTATGGCTAAATCAAAATGTACAGGACGCTGAAAAATTAGCAGAAATTGCAATCAGTTCTGCACAACGCCGATTACGCGCAGCCAAAAAAGTCGTACGAAAAAAACTTGTTAGTGGCCCAGCATTACCAGGGAAATTAGCTGATTGTGGCTCACAGGATTTAGAAAAAACGGAATTGTTTTTAGTAGAGGGTGACTCTGCGGGCGGTTCAGCAAAACAAGCGCGTGATCGCGAATATCAAGCGATTTTGCCGTTACGTGGAAAAATCTTAAATACATGGGAAGTTTCACCAGATCAAGTATTAGGTTCAACAGAAATTCACGACATAGCCGTGGCTCTAGGGATCGATCCTGACAGCAATGATTTATCACAACTTCGCTATGGTAAAGTATGTATTCTCGCGGATGCTGACTCCGATGGTCTGCATATTGCCACTCTACTCTGCGCCCTGTTCTTACGTCATTTTCCGAAATTGGTACAAGACGGTCACGTTTATGTAGCAATGCCACCACTTTATCGCATTGACTTAAATAAAGAAGTCTTCTACGCATTAGATGAAAACGAAAAAGAGGCGATTTTAGATCGGTTGAAAAATAAAAAAGGCAAACCGAATGTTCAACGTTTTAAAGGTTTAGGTGAAATGAACCCATCTCAATTGCGTGAAACAACAATGGATCCTAACACTCGTCGCCTTGTTCAATTAACTTATGATTTAGAGGAAGACCAAGGCGCGGATACATTAGAACTCATGGATATGTTATTAGCGAAAAAACGTTCCGAAGACCGTAAAAATTGGTTACAAGCGAAAGGCGATCAGGTTGATTTATCTGTGTAGACTAAATTAATCTCAGCAAATCCGAATTTTAATAAATTAAGAATATATTCAATTAACAGAAACCAAAATGACAAATATCAATTATGAAGGCATTGAACAAATGCCTCTTCGTACCTTCACCGAAAGGGCTTATCTCAACTATTCCATGTATGTCATCATGGATCGTGCGCTGCCTTTTATCGGCGATGGTTTAAAACCCGTTCAACGCCGTATCGTATATGCGATGTCTGAACTTGGCTTAAATGCTACGGCAAAATACAAAAAATCTGCCCGTACCGTCGGTGATGTACTCGGTAAATTCCATCCACATGGTGACAGCGCTTGTTATGAAGCGATGGTGTTAATGGCACAACCCTTCTCTTATCGTTATCCACTGGTTGATGGTCAAGGTAACTGGGGGGCACCAGATGATCCAAAATCCTTCGCAGCCATGCGTTATACGGAATCACGCCTGTCTAAAATCTCTGAAATCTTGCTGAGTGAACTCGGACAAGGAACAGTAGATTATCAGCCAAACTTTGATGGAACCTTGGCTGAACCGCAATATTTGCCTGCTCGTTTACCTCATATTTTATTGAACGGTACAACAGGTATTGCAGTGGGTATGGCGACAGATATTCCACCACACAATATTAATGAAATTGCTGATGCGGCAGTAATGTTGCTAGATAATCCTAAAGCAGGATTAGATGACATACTTGAAATTGTTCAAGGCCCAGATTTTCCAACAGAAGCGGAAATTATTTCGCCAAAATCAGAAATTCGTAAAATTTATGAGCAAGGTCGTGGCTCAATAAAAATGCGTGCAACTTGGAAAAAAGAAGACGGTGAAATTATTATCTCAGCACTTCCGCATCAATCTTCGCCATCCAAAGTTATTGCCCAAATAGCCGAACAAATGACAGCAAAAAAACTGCCAATGCTAGAAGATATTCGAGATGAAGCCGATCACGAAAATCCAATTCGCATTGTGCTAGTTCCTCGCTCAAATCGCGTCGATACTGATGCGTTAATGGCACATTTATTTGCTACGACAGATCTTGAAAAAAGCTACCGTGTAAATATGAATATGATCGGGCTTGATCATAAACCTGCGGTAAAAGGCTTATTGGAAATCTTAAATGAATGGCTTGCCTTCCGCCGTACAACCGTGACTCGTCGTCTTCAATATCGTTTGGATAAAGTGCTCTCTCGCTTACATATTTTAGAAGGTTTGATGATAGCCTTCTTAAATATTGATGAGGTTATCGAAATTATACGTCACGAAGATGATCCAAAAGCAGAGCTTATGGCACGCTTTAATTTAAGCGATGAACAAGCCGATGCAATTTTAAATTTACGCTTACGTCATTTAGCGAAATTAGAAGAAAACCAACTCAAAGCTGAACAAGATGAACTTGAAAAAGAGCGGTTAAATTTAGAAGCAATTTTAGGATCAGAACGCCGTTTGAATACGCTTATCAAAAAAGAAATTCAAGAAGATGCGAAAAAATATGCCAGTCCACGTATGTCTCAACTGGTCGAACGTGAAGAAGCCAAAATGATCTCTGAAAGTGACATGACACCCGCAGAGCCTGTCACCGTCATCTTATCAGAAATGGGCTGGGTACGTTGTGCTAAAGGACACGATATTGATCCTAAATCATTGAGCTACAAAGCGGGTGATAATTATCGAGCTCATGCTTGTGGCAAGAGTAATCAAGCCGTTGTATTTATTGATAGTACGGGGCGGAGTTATGCACTCGATCCGCTTTCATTGCCTTCAGCTCGTTCGCAAGGTGAACCACTCACAGGTAAACTAAATTTACCAGCTGGTGCGACCATTGAATATGTTGTAATGGCAGGCGAACAACAAGAATTATTGATGGCATCTGATGCGGGTTACGGTTTTATTTGTAAATTTGAAGATTTAATTGCGCGTAATAAAGCAGGAAAAGCCTTGATTTCTTTACCGGAAAATGCCAAAGTGATGGAGCCTAAGACGCTGGCGAATGCCACCGCACTTGTTGTCGCTATGACATCCGCTGGCAGAATGTTGATTTTCCCGGCAAAAGATTTACCGGCATTATCAAAAGGCAAAGGCAATAAAATTGTGACAATTCCTGCAGCAAATGCAAAAGAACGCAGTGAATTGTTGGTGAGATTATTGCTCATTTCAGATCAAGCAAGTCTTGAATTTCATTCCGGAAAACGAAAAATTGTATTAAAACCGGAAGATCTGCAGAAATTCTGTGCTGAACGAGGCAGAAAAGGTTCGACATTACCACGTGGATTACATACCAATGTTGAAATAGTAGTAATCGAACCGCAACACAACACATAATTTAAACACAACATAGGGAGATCCAATTTATGAGCTATACTTTTAGCACGTATGAAACCCTTGCATTAGCGAGTTTAGTCTTGCTATTGGGCTATTTTTTAGTTAAACGAATTAATGTATTAAAAGCATTTAACATTCCAGAGCCAGTTGTTGGCGGCTTTATCGTTGCCATTGGTCTTTTAATTTGGCATAAAGTCGATGGAACATCCTTTAACTTTGATAAAAATTTGCAAACTACCATGATGTTAGTGTTCTTCACTTCCATTGGTTTAAGCGCAAACTTTTCCCGTTTAATTAAAGGCGGAAAACCGCTTATCATATTTTTATTTGTCGCTGGTTTACTGATTATTTGTCAAAATATTATTGGTATCGCGGGTTCATTAGCATTAGGTATTCATCCCGCATATGGATTATTGGCTGGTTCGGTAACATTAACTGGCGGTCACGGTACGGGAGCTGCTTGGGCTGATACCTTCGTTCATCAATTTAATCTACAAGGTGCAACTGAAATAGCGATGGCTTGTGCAACCTTTGGTTTAGTCTTTGGTGGTATCATCGGTGGCCCTGTTGCACGTTTCTTATTAAATCGTCAAAAACAAGGTGAAAACCCTGAAAATGATGAAGTTGATGATGTTCAAGAAGCCTTTGAACATCCAACTTACAAACGTAAAATTACTTCACGTTCCTTAATTGAAACTATTGCAATGATGTCTATTTGTTTACTTATCGGTCAATATTTAGATGCGCAAACAAAAGGTACAGCACTTCAATTACCAACTTTCGTATGGTGTTTATTTACTGGTGTTATTATCCGCAATATTCTAACGAACATTTTCCGTTTCCAAGTAGCTGAATCAGCTATTGATGTATTAGGTAGCGTAGGTTTATCTATTTTCTTAGCTATCGCTTTAATGTCGTTAAAACTTTGGGAACTTGCAGGTTTAGCTGTCGATGTATTAGTCGTTCTTGCTATTCAAGTTGCATTTATGGCTGCCTTTGCAATCTTCATCACCTATCGTGCAATGGGTAAAGATTATGATGCTGTCGTATTAAGCGCAGGTCACTGTGGTTTCGGTTTGGGGGCAACTCCGACTGCAGTCGCAAATATGCAAGCTGTCACCAGCCGTTTTGGGCCATCACACAAAGCATTTTTAATCGTTCCAATGGTAGGTGCGTTCTTTATCGACCTAATTAACGCAGCATTATTGAAAATCTCATTTGCAGTTGTAAATATGCTCGCGTAAAGTGCGGTTGAAATTGACAATGTTTTAGAGAAATGCCTTTATCTTGAATTGATAAAGGCATTTATTTTAAGGAAGAAAAACAAAAGGAAAAATTATGCACGAATTATCTCTTTGTCAAAATATGCTAGAAATAGTAGAACAACAATGTAAAAGCCACGATATAAAAAAAGTCACGGATCTTTGGCTAGAAATTGGTGCTCTATCTTGTGTAGAACCTGACGCATTAGAATTTTGTTTTGACATAACCTTTCAAGGTACGGCTGCTGAAGGCTGTAAACTTCATCTCATTCCTATTGCAGCACAAGCCTGGTGTTGGCAGTGCCAAAAATTAGTTGAGATACAAGCTCATCATGATTCCTGTCCAAATTGTGGCAGCATACACTTGCAACGACAAAGCGGTGATGAATTACGTATTAAAGAAATTGCCTTTGAATAGACCGCACTTTTTAACATTTCCAATATTCTTACTCATATCATATTTCATTAAGCATAAAAAAGGACAGGCATAAAGCCTGTCCTAATCATGATAAATATTACAATTAAGCCACAAGTGCGGTTTCTTTTAAACGAGATTTGAGCTTAGTATATTCAGTTACAACATAGTGCTCAGCCCAACGTTGATCTTCAATTTTTTCGATACGCACCGCGCTGTATTTATATTCCGGAGTACGAGATCCCGGATTTAAATGTTCAGCGGTGAGTTCGTTACATTTTCCGATCCACCATTGGTAAGTCATATAACACGCACCTTTGTTAGTACGAGAACTTACATCAGCACGAGATATAACTTTACCACGAGATGAAGAAATCCAAACAAGCTCATTATTCTTAATACCTAAAGCTTTCGCATCTTGATCGTTCATTTGAACAAATCCTGGTTCATCAGCCAACGCAGCAAGTGCACGGCAGTTACCCGTCATTGAACGGCAAGAATAGTGACCAACTTCACGCACTGTAGAAAGCACTAATGGATATTCTTCAGAGACTTCTTCCATTGGTGGTTCCCAATCGCAAGCAAAGAATTCCGCTTTACCATTTGGACGGTCGAAGATTTGACCTTCATACAAGTATGTAGTGCCTTGATCTTCGGGGCCTTCATCTGTACATGGCCATTGAATATAACCCAAGCCTTCCATTTTTTCGTAAGTTGCACCTTTATAAATTGGGCAAAGCTCACGCAACTCATCCCAAATTTCTTTGGTGTTGTTGTAATGCATTGGATAACCCAAAGCTTGTGCCATAAGACTAATGATTTCCCAGTCGTCTTTCACATCACCAACAGGATCCACCGCTTTATAGAAACGTTGGAAACCACGGTCAGCCGCACTATAAACACCTTCATGTTCAGCACAAGATGTTGCTGGTAAAATAACATCCGCTTCCGCTGCCGTTTGAGTCATAAAGATATCTTGAACAATAATGAACTCAAGATCTTTAAAGGTTTGTTTCATGGCATTCAAATCAGGTTCAGTTTGTAAAGTATCTTCACCCATAATATAGAATGCTTTGAGTTTACCTTCTGCCACTGCATGTGGCACTTCACTCAATGGTACGCCTGGTTTGGTTGGAATAGACGGCACGCCCCATGCTTTCGCAAATTTAGCGTTGATTTCTGGATCCGCATAGCTTTGATAACCAGGTAAAGTATTATATAAAGCCCCCATGTCACATGCGCCTTGTACGTTGTTTTGACCACGCACAGGGTTTACACCAACATTTGGTTTACCTAAGTTACCAGTAAGCATTGCCAAGCTTGCTAATGCACGTACAGTTTCTACACCTTGACGGAACTGACATACCCCCATACCCCAGAGAATTGTCGCTGTTTCTGCTTTCGCATAAGTGCGGGCAATTTCTCTCAACATTTCAGGCTCAACGCCAGTGATATGTTGAGTTGATTCAGGTGTATAAGCTTTTATAGTTTCATAGAACGCATCGAAATTTTCGGTATGTTCATCAATAAATTTTTGATCTTGTAACCCTTCTTCAAGAATCACGTTCATCATTGCATTCAAAAATGCGACGTTACTACCATTGGCAAGTGGCGCATAAATGTCAGCAATTCGAGCGGTTTCAATTTTACGAGGGTCACAAACAATAACCTTAGCCCCTTTTGCTTTTGCGTGGTTAATACGACGCGCCACAATAGGGTGAGACGTTGAGGCATTATAGCCAAAGATAAATACGCATTTAGTGTCTTCAATCTCAACGATTGAGTTGGACATCGCGCCATTACCCACTGATTTGAGCAGACCTGCTACAGATGGGCCATGTCAGACACGTGCACAACAGTCAATGTTGTTATTGCCTAATACCGCACGAGCAAATTTTTGCATAACGAAATTCACTTCGTTACCTGGTCCACGAGAAGAACCCGTTACCATAATTGACTCGTTGCCATATTTTTCTCTAATTTCTTGTAAACGTTTTGCAGAATAGGAAATAGCCTCTTCCCAGCTCACTGGCGTGAACGGCTCACCACGTTTGTAGCGAATCATCGGTTGAGTTAGGCGAGGAGTGAGGATTTTTGTGTCATGCACGAAATCCCAGCCATAATATCCTTTCAGGCAAAGCTCCCGTTCGTTTGTTTTACCGTTTGCACCTTCAGCACCCACAATTTTGTTGTTTTCAACCAATAGATTGATCTTACAACCTGAAGCGCAATACGGACAGACAGTAATCACTTTTTTAATTGCCATAGTAATGTCCTTATTTTAGATAACCAGAATGAATTACTCATTCCGAGTAGTATAATACGCCTAAATAAAGAACATAGGCTTATAAATTCTGTGGATTTTTTGATATAAAACAGGTTTTAGCTAGTTTTTTTAATACGCTTAAAAAACTCAAAGAAAAATGACCGCACTTTTGATAGTGAGGTCATTAGAAGATGTGTATAAAAATTGGTATGAATAATAAGGCTATAAAAATATCAAATTTTATTTATTTTTCTTATTCAAATGAATCTGTTTTTCAACATAATTTATCATCTGTAACGCAATATCAACCCCGCTTGTTTTTTCAATCATTTCTAAGCCTGGGCTTGCATTTACTTCTAAAACCAATAATCCATTTTTTGAACAAATTAAATCTACTCCAGCCACATCTAAACCGATAGCTTTTGTTGCTAGAATGGCTATCTGTTTCTCGTCATCGCTTAGGATAATTTTTTCGGTTTTTCCGCCACGATGACAATTCGCTCGAAACTCACCATCTTGTCCAATTCTCTGCATTGTTGCCACAACTTGATCACCAATCACAAAACAACGGATATCCGCATTGCCCGCTTCTTCGATAAAATCTTGCTGCAACATAGATATATTGGTTTGCTTAAAAGCTTCCATAATGCTCACCGCACTTTGTGGCTTTTCAGCTAAAATCACCCCAATTCCTTGTGAACCATTTAGCGTTTTTAAAATTGTCGGCGAACTGATATGAGCTATCGTCGCCTGAGCTTGCACTTCACCGCCACTTAAAAGTGAATTGGGAACAGAAACACCAGCCTTCAGCAACAGTTGTAAACTTTTCCACTTATCACGTGCATTTAAAAATGCCTGAGATGAATTTAAACAAAAAATCCCTTTGCCTTCAAAATGCTGTAAGACTGAACATCCCATTTGCGTACTTGTTGTGCCAAATCGAGGCAAAACAGCATCATAATCAGGCAATAAATAAGGTTTCGACTCGGAATTTTCTTGATAAAAAATCTGAAAGTGCGGTGGATTTTGTGAGAGTTTTAAGAAACATCGATTCGGATCTAAAATATCCATCTCATGCCCTTGACGTTTAGCCGCTTCTTTTAAGCGTTGGCAACTGTAAAGACGAGGTTCGCGGCAAAGCATTAGTAATTTCATAATATTTAACTCATTGTCTACGATGTTCCGTATATTACACGAATAAAAACACTTTATGTAGACGATAAAAATCAGGTAGAATTGCCTAGAATTTTTAACTCAAAAAAGGAAATCTTATGTTCGTTGTTATTTTTGGTCGTCCTGGCTGCCCTTACTGTGTGCGTGCAAAAAACCTTGCTGAAAAATTAAAAGGCGAAGTTGCTGATTTTGACTATCGTTATGTGGATATTCATGCAGAAGGCATTACTAAAGAAGATTTATCAAAATCAGTTGGTAAACCAGTAGAAACCGTACCACAAATCTTTATTGATGAAAAACCAATTGGTGGTTGCACTGACTTTGAAGCATTAATGAAAGAACAATTTGGTATCGTTGCTTAATTTTTCTTTTTAATTTATACAAAAAAGCCACTTTCAATTGAAAGTGGCTTTTTTCATAGAAGAATTTTAACCGTTATAACGTTTAAAAATTAATGTTGCATTTGTACCACCAAAACCAAAGCTATTTGACATTACAGTTTGTAATCCTGCATTTTCTTTCGTCTCAGTAACGATATTGCAACCTTCAGCAGCTTCATCTAAGGTTTCGATATTAATACTTGGTGCAATAAAATCATTATCCAACATTAATAATGTGTAAATTGCTTCATGTGCACCTGCCGCACCTAAAGAGTGACCAGTCATCGATTTGGTTGAAGAAATCGCTGGGATCTTGTCACCAAACACATTTTTGATTGCACCTAATTCTTTCACGTCACCTACTGGTGTAGATGTACCGTGTACGTTGATGTAATCAATTGGGGTATCGACAGTTGCCATTGCTTGTTTCATACAACGCTCTGCACCTTCACCACTTGGTGCCACCATATCGTAACCATCAGAAGTTGCGCCATAACCTACGATTTCAGCGTAGATTTTTGCACCACGAGCAAGTGCGTGTTCTAATTCTTCTACAACTACAACTGCGCCACCACCAGCAATCACGAAACCGTCACGGTTTGCATCATAAGCACGAGATGCTTTTTCTGGCGTTTCATTGTATTTAGTTGAAACTGCACCCATTGCATCAAACTCAGTAGCACATTCCCAAGATAATTCTTCTGCACCACCCGCAAAAACGACATCTTGTTTGCCTAATTGAATTAACTCAACCGCATGACCGATACAATGTGCAGAAGTTGCACAAGCAGAGCTGATTGAATAGTTCACTCCACGGATTTTATAAGGTGTTGCTAAACAAGCTGAAACACTCGATGCCATAGTTTTCGTTACCGCATAAGGGCCAATTGCTTTTACACCGCGAGGGCCACGTACCGCATCACACGCCACTAACTGGTTATGTGCAGAACCCGTACCCGCACCAATCACTAAACCAGTACGATCATTAGAAACTTGATCTTCTGTTAAGCCTGAATCTTCAATCGCTTCACGCATAGAAAGATAAGCATAAGCCGCTGCATCACCCATAAAACGGAACACTTTACGATCAATGTGCTCGCTTGGGTTTAATTTGATTGTTCCGGCAACATGGCTACGCATATTCATTTCCACAAATTCAGGCACAACTTCAATACCTGATTTTCCTGCTTTTAATGAAGCCAATACTTCTTCTTTGTTGTTACCGATACTTGAAATAATCCCAAAGCCTGTAATTACAGCTCTTCTCATTGCTTCTTCCTTATTGTTTTATATGTAAAAATAACGGCTCAAAATTACTACGAAATAAAAATATTTCAAGCAATAATTCATTTGTTCGACCAGTTTAGAAAATCGCGTTATTATACGCAAATTTCATTAGGCAAGGAATAAAAAATGGCTTTTAGCGTGCAACATGCTGAGATTCACTTCAATCAAAACCATATTCCCATCTCAGATCAATTCGATGATGTCTATTTTTCTAACGAAAATGGATTGGCAGAAACAAATTATGTTTTTCTACAAGGTAATCAACTTTGGGAACGTTGGATAAAGCACAACGAGGCTAATTTTATCATCACAGAAACAGGATTTGGTACAGGATTAAATTTCTTTGCGGCAACCCAATTATTCCGTGAATTTCGCCAGCAACACGAGAATCATCCTTTAAAACGCCTAAATTTTATTTCCTTTGAAAAATATCCGCTAAAAATTACCGCACTTTCACAAGCGCACCTTGCCTATCCGCAGTTTGCAGATTTAAGCACTCATTTGCAACGTTATTGGCCTTCATTGATTCTAGGTTGTCATCGTATTCATTTTGGAGAGACAACCTTAGATTTATGGTTTGGCGATGTATCAGAAAACTTGCCACAACTTGGCGATTATATGAATGAACGTATTGATGCTTGGTTTTTAGATGGCTTTGCGCCAAGCAAAAATCCTGAAATGTGGAATGATGATCTCTATAACTTAATGTTTCGTTTCACAAAACCCAATGGTTCTTTTGCCACTTTCACCGCAGCAAGTGCGGTTAGAAAAGGACTTGAATCCGCAGGCTTTAATGTGACAAAACGTAAAGGCTTCGGCAAAAAACGGGAATGTTTAAGTGGGCTAAAAATACAATCAAAATCTACCGCACTTTCCACACCTTGGTATCTTGCTCAGCCTGCGAAAATGGAAAAACAAGATGTCGCTATTATCGGCGGTGGTATTGCTTCTCTTTGTGCAGCCATTTCCTTAGTAAAACGCGGGGCAAAAGTCACTATTTATTGTGAAGATGATGCGCTCGCTCTCAATGCCTCAGGCAATAAACAAGGCGCATTTTATCCGCAACTTAGCGATGATAATGCGCTCACCGTTGATTTTTACCTACACGCTTTCAGTTACGGTCGCCAATTACTTGATTGGGCAATCGCACAAAACATAGCGTTTGAACACGAATTTTGTGGCGTGGCACTATGTGCTTACAACGAAAAAAGTGCGGTCAAATTAGCAAAGATTTCTCAGCTTGGTTTGCCGAACGAAATCTTCCAAATGCTGAATGCTGAACAACTTAGTGAAAAAGTGGGATTACCGCTTAATTGCGAAGGCGGTTGGATTGAGCAAGGTGCTTGGCTTGCACCAAGACAATTTGTTCAAAATGCCTTTTCATTTCTTGAAAAGCAAGGTGTAATCATTAAAACCTCACAAAAAATTACCGCACTTTCTCAACAAGAAAAAGGTTGGGAACTAGAAAATACGCAAGACCAAAAATACTGCCATGAAGTCATCATTCTTGCGAACGGATATAAAATTACTGATTTTGTTCAAACAGAAAAGCTACCGCTCTACCCTATCCGCGGGCAAGTCAGCCAAATTCCAACATCAGAAAACTTACTCAAACTGAAATCTGTGCTTTGTTATGATGGCTATCTTACTCCAGCAGATCAATTAAAAACCTCACATTGCATCGGCGCAAGCCATGTTCGAGATAATATTGATCGCCATTTTAGCGAACAAGAACAACAAGAAAATCAACAAAAACTTCAACAAAATATCGTCCAACCTTGGACGCAAGATGTGGATACATCAGGTAATTTAGCGCGTGTAGGAATCCGCTGCTCTGTAAGAGATCTTGCCCCAATGGTGGGAAACGTCCCGAATTTTGAACAGCAACAAGCGGATTATTACAATTTATTCAACCTCCGCCGCCGTAAACAATATATTCAAAGTGCGGCCAATTTTCAGAATCTTTTCTTAATCGCAGCCTTAGGTTCTCGCGGGCTTACCTCCGCTCCACTCTTAGGCGAAACCTTAGCTTCAATCATTTATGGCGAGCCATTACCAATAAGCGAAGCCATATTACATAACCTTTCAGCTAACCGAGCTTGGGCGAGAAAGTGGTTGAAAAGTTCAAAAGTTGAATAAATCCATAAGATTCAGAACCTTACAAAAATAACTTTAACGTGTTAAAATCAAACAAAATTTAAATATAAAAATGAATACAAAAATGCTATGCAATCAATCAATCAATCAATCAATCAATCAATCAATCAATCAATCAATCAATCAATCAATCAAATTGTAGGATTTGTTAAAACTTGCTGCAAGCCTGAGGAAGTATTTCATTTTCTTCATCAGCATTCCATTCCTTTTTCCTCCATTGGAGGAATGACCAATCAAAATGTTCTACTTAATATTTCTGGAGTTAAGTTTGTATTACGGATCCCTAATGCCGTAAATTTGTCACTTATAAATCGAGAATATGAGGCATTCAATAATGCACAGGCATATCGTACTGGTTTGAATGTAGAAACTCCCGTATTAGATGCCAAAAGTGGCGTAAAACTGACTCGTTATTTAGAAAATAGTAAGCCGTTAAGCCAGATACAATTAAACGAGCAAAGTTGTTTGTCTCAAGTTGCGAATAATTTATGTCGTTTACACAACAGTGAATTTGTTTTTCGCAATGTATTTAGCGTATTCGATGAGTTCCGCCAGTATTTTTCATTGCTAGAAAACAAATCCGCTTTTTTTCAAGCAGATCCTAGAATGGATAAACTTTCAGCCGTATTCTGGCAATTTGAAAATATCAATAAAGGCTTAATTTTACGTCCATGTCATAATGATTTAGTCCCTGAAAATATGCTATTGCAAGACGACCGGTTATTTTTTATCGACTGGGAATATTCAGGCTTAAATGATCCGTTATTTGATATAGCGACGATCATTGAGGAAGGTAATTTGTCAATGGAAGCTGCTGATTTTCTATTAGAAACATATTGCAATCAGACAAATAAATATCACAAGACAGAATTTCAAATCGCTCACAAACGATTAAAAATTCATCGTTTTTGCCAAAATGTATTGTGGTTTTTATGGACAAAAGTAAAAGAAGAACACGGCGAGAATTTTGGCGATTATGCGTTAAAACGCTTAGACGCAGCATTTAAACTATTAGAGGAATTGCCATAATGCGTGGCTATCTCTTTGGCATACTATCCGCTGTATTTTGGGCATTATCTGGATTGTTATATAATGAATTGCCATTAAGTGAATATACTGCGTTAGGGAAAGTAATTTCATTGCTTTTTTTAATTGATTTTTGCTCGTTATTAGTTATCGGCATCACATTGTGGAGAAAAAGTGTGGTAGATTTTCAAGGCGTTTTTTGGCAACCAGCGTTATCTGGCATATTAGGCGGACCAATAGGAATGTCTGCCTATTTATTAAGCATTCATTATTTAACGATCTATTATACTGCACCGCTTTCATCTCTCTTTCCTGTTTTCGCTGCGTTAATGTCTTATTGGATTCTAAAAGAAAAAATTAGCAAAACAGCCCAATTCGGATTCGCCTTGGCTATTATTTCTTCTTCGTTGCTTGCTATTGAAGTAGAACAAGAAATAACCTTTAATTCTATCGGTTTTATTTTTTTAATAATTTGTATATTAGGGTGGTCATCTGAAATAGTGATATCCTCCTATACAATGCGTTCTCTCTCTGGACTTCAAGTGTATTTTTTAAGACTATGTGGTTCAACTATTGGTTATTTATTGATTCTATTTATTCTTTCCTTGAAAGATTTCTCACTAGATATACTTAGTTTTAATTATGTACAAATTGCTGGCGTAATAATCTTTGGGGCATTATCTTACGTCTGCTATTACCAAGCGATTTATCTGTTAAAACCAATCAAAGCAATGGCATTAAATATCACATATTCTGTATGGGCAATTGGACTTGGTTATCTGCTCTATAAACAGCCAATTAAGCCCATTACCTTACTACTCACCTTATTATTAAGTGCCGGAGTGATCGTTACACTTTATTACAAAGGGGAACAAAAATGAATGCAATTATTTTGGCTGCAGGCCTAGGCAGTCGTTTTAAAGACATCACACAAACCACTCATAAAGCCCTATTAGATATTCACGGCACACCTAACTTAGAACGAACACTGGCGTTTTTACAACAAGCGAATATTGATAAAATTGTCATTATTACTGGGCATTTGCACGAACAATTCGAGTATCTAAAGAAAAAATATGACTGCACCTTGATTTACAACGAAAAATATCGCGAATATAACAGCATTTATTCCTTCTCTCTAGCTCGAGACTTCTTTAGTGATTGTTATGTTATTGATGCGGATGTTGTGCTTAATCGTAATATTTTTCTAACGAAGCCACCACACAGTACATATTTCACAGTCATCCGTTCTAAAACGTACAATGAATGGCTACCGATTTTAAATAGTAATGGGCAAGTAATACGTATTGAGATTGGATCATTAAACCAGCCTAGCTTGTCAGGGGTATCTTATTGGACAACTCGGGATTGCAATATTATTCTAAATTTGCTCAAAGAATATACAAGTGAAGTGCAATTAAAAAATCCCGCACTTTATTGGGACACCATTCCGATGGAATATATAGATAAATTAAATGTTCATACACAGCAACTTAACCGTGATGATATATTTGAGATGGATAATCTTGATGACTATCACCACATTTTACAAAAATTGACACCAAACAAGGAAAAATAATGAAAAAATTGACACTTAGAGAACAACAACTCGTTTGTCTCGATATCTTAGATTATTTTCACGCTCTATGTGAGAAACACCAAATTCACTATTCTCTTGGTGGTGGAACATTAATCGGTGCTATACGCCATAAAGGCTTTATCCCTTGGGATGATGATATTGATATTTATATGCACCGCGATGAATATCAAAAATTTGTTGATGTTTGGTTTCAAGAAACTCACGAATACTACAATATGAAAACAGCGGAGGATATACTTGCTCAATATACAGGTGAAATGGCAAAAATTTTCGATTGTCGCACTCAAATAACAGATGCTAAGGGAAGAAAAAGCCCAATGTTTATGGATATATTTATCTATGATGGCGTACCGAATGAACCAAAGATCATCTACCCACTGATGAAAAAGCATCGAAGAATTAAACTTCGATTTTCTTCTTGTAAGAAAAGATGGTTAAGATCAAAAGAAAATACTTTGCAAAAAACGATACTTGGTAAATTAAGCCACTTTTTATTTTCCAAAATGCAAAAAAATTTAGCACAATTCCAAATAAAATATCCGATAAAACAATGCGATTATATTGGTCTTGTATTATCTGACTACGGTGGTTGGCAAAAATCTTATATGCCGAAGGAATATTTTAACCATATTATTTATAAAGAATTTGAAGGACGACAATTTCAAGTAATGAATGGATATCACGAACACTTAACGCAATATTACGGCGACTATATGCAACTTCCCCCTGAAGAAGACCAAAAGCCACATCATATTCAAGAAGCGTATATTTTGTAAGCGAAAGGGCAGATTTAATTCTGCCCTTTTCAATTATTACTTAACCATCCCACAATTCAAACAATACAAATATTGACCTTTAGGATCATTAAATTTAGTTAATACATTCAATTCTTTTTGTAATTTTTGAATTGGAGCTGGCAGACCAAGCCATTTAGCTAACTGTTCTTGCGCACCTTTTTTAGTATCGCGCAATAAAGTGCTAATTAAACTAACATTATCATCAGTAAACCATTCCACGCTAAAATCTTGTACGGCAGTATCTTGGCGTTGATTCACTAATTGCTCTGCTTTATTGACCGCTTCATTAAAAGAACCGATCTCATCCACCAAACCATTTTGGAATGCATCACTGCCTAACCAAACCTGACCTTGAGCAAGTTTATCTACTTGTGTTTTAGAAAGCTGGCGACCTTTGCTGACAATTTCTAAAAATCGGTCATAACCATGCTCAATTTCTGTTTGATAAATATCTTGCACGGGTTTTGCTAATGGAGAAAACGCTGATGTATTAGCTAATTCAGTGGTTGAAACACCATCTGAACTCACTCCGATTTTCTTTATGCTATTTTCAAAAGTCGGGAACATCGCGAAAATACCGATAGAGCCTGTAATAGTGTTTTCATCGGCAATAATATAATCTGCAGTGGATGAAATCCAATAACCGCCAGACGCTGCCATTGCGCCCATAGATACGATGACAGGCTTACCGATTTCCTGTAAGTTTTCTGTTTCTTGACGAATAATTTCAGAAGCAAAAGCACTACCGCCTGGTGAATTAACCCGTAAAACAACGGCTTTTACTGAGTTGTCATCGTAAGCTTTACGGAGAATTCGCGCAATAGTATCACCGCCTGAATTTTCATCATCACTTTCTCCATCGATAATCGCTCCCTCCACATTCACAACCGCAATTTTATTCGGTACGTTGTAATGTTCTAAGCGATCAGGCTGTTGAGCTAAATAATCATCAAATTCGATAAGATTCGCTTTTCCATCGCTTCCTTTGCCAAAAAGTGCGGTAAGTTTTTTATCTAAATCCAAACGAGTTACAACATCGGTTACTAATCCACGTTGTTGTGCGTATGCCGTACTATTGCCTTTTAACGCTTTAAGATCCGATAAATATTGTTTCGCATTCGGCAAAACGTTATCTTTCTTAATATTACGATTTTCGCTGACGGATAAAACATAATTATTCCACATTTCGCCTAACCAACGCTGCATATTTGCTTTTGCCTCAGCCGACATATCGTTGCGTAAAAATGGTTCTACTGCTGATTTATAAGTCCCTACGCGGAAAATATGTGGTGTAACGGCTAATTTGTCGAGCATCTCTTTAAAATACAAATTCTCTTGCGATAAACCGTGAATATCCACGCTTCCAATTGAATTTAAATAAATTTCATCCGCAAAACTCGCTAAATAATATTGTCCTTGGGAATAATTATCCGCATAGGCGATCACTGGTTTTCCTGCATTTTTAAACTGGCTGATAGCCCCACCAATAAAATCTAATGCGGGTAAATCCGCCCCTTCAAAATAATTAAGATCGAGCACTAATCCTTTAATTTTAGGATCATCTTCCGCTTGTTGAATAGCAAATACCACATCAAACGTCGAAATTTTTCGAGGAACGTGCTCGCTATTCAATTCGCTTAACGCATCTTGCCAACGAAGTGTTTCATCACGGTTGTCCGCTAGATAGCCATCTAAATTAACTAATAATGCTCCTTCCCCTGTTAATGTTGTAGATTTTTTTCCACCGCTTGAAAAGCTAATTACCGCCACTAGCAATAGTACAAAGCCTAAAAACACGACATTCATCACAAGATCACGAATGAAACAAAGTGCTTTCCAACAAAATTTTAATACTCGAAACATACAAATTACCTTTAAAAAAATTTGCCCTAGCGTATCACAAAGCCTTGCCAAAAACTATGCTATAATCTACCGCACTTTTATTCATAGGGAATAATAAAATGGATGCACTTACACTTTTAACCACAAGAAAATCAAATAAAAAATTAACCACACCTGCACCTAATACAGAACAGCTTGAGCGTATTTTCGAAGCAGCAATGCGTGCGCCAGATCACGGAAAATTACATCCTTATCATTTTATTGTAATGGAAAACGAGAGCTTAAATAAATTAGAAACACTACTTAAAGCTGCGGTTTTAGAATTTGATCTTGGAGAAGAAAAATTGATGAAAGCCGAAAACCTAGCACATCGCGCACCGATGGTTATTGGCGTGGTCTCAAAAATCGATCCAACTATCGCTAAAGTGCCTGAATGGGAACAAATGTTAAGTGCGGGCTGTGCAACTTACGGAATACAACTGGCTGCTCAAGCACAAGGATTTGATAACGTGTGGATTTCAGGAAAATGGGTTGAGGGAAGTGCATTACGAGAAGCTTTCGGATGTCGTGAACAAGATCGTGTGATTGCGTTAGTCATGATTGGCACAAGCATAGAAAAAGCAGAACGTGAATGCCGTGTTATCAATACAAAAGATTTTGTAACCTATTTATAAAATATTTCTTGCTTTCCTCAAGACTTAGAGGAAAGCAAAATATTGCCTACTCTTCTTCCAATTCATCCGCCATCGCTGCCAATATTTCTCGTGTAAGGCTGGCTAATGCACGATAAAAAGGCAAAGTTGCTTGATTTACTACTTGAGTTAAAAACTTCGCTGCACAAGGCAATAAAAAGGTTTCAAAAAATTCTTGCTGAGCCACTAAAGAATCAGAATTATCTTCAAGCCAAGAGGCTGTAAGCAATAACAAAGCAAAATGATCCGCACTTTCCACCTCTGGCATATTGCGTACAAGGCGAAAATTCATAAATTCTTCAACATCAATCTCGTAAGCTGAAATAGCGGTCACTACTTTGCCATTTGTACCAAACAATTTTTGATACTCTTGGTTCAATAAATCGAGATCAATTTTAGCTTGTAAGCTATTCAGCGCTAATTCACTTTCTTTATCAGTATCTAACGCCCAAACTTGACTCAAACCTTTTTGTTGTAACCAAGTAAACGCGCCTGAAAGAACTTCATCGGTAGGAGAACGATAAAAAAGATTACCGAATAATCGACTAATTAATGAAAAATTATTAATTTGTTTTTCAGACATTACGCTTTTTCCTTTAAAAGTGCGATCAATTTTGCTTGAGTTTTTTGAGCAGCAAGGTCAATCATCGCTTTACGAGCCTTATCATCAATTAAATGAATATCTCCAAATAATTCAAACTCAACATTTTCAATGCCACAGTAATTAAACAATCCATTAATTAAACAATGATTGAGAGATTTATCCACACCAAATTCTTTATATTTATCAACATTACTGCCAATAGTAATAAATTGCTGCATTTGCTTATTTTTGAGCAATCCCACTGATTCGCCGTTTTCTGTTTTATAGGCAAAGCCGTGACTTAATACGCGATCTAAATAGCCTTTCAAAATTGACGGAAATCCCATCCACCAAAGGGGATAAACCAACGTAATTAAATCTGCTTGAAGAATAAAATCATGCTCTTGCTGAATATCTTCTGGAATAATACCTTTGTTAGCATTCTGCAATTCTTCATGAGATAAAATTGGATTAAAATTCATTTCATAAAGATCACGAAAAAATACATTTACACCATGTTCTTGACTAATTTGCTCAATACGATTGGCAATCGATCGTCCAAAACTACGCGCTGAATTAGGATGAGCAAAAATAATTAAGTGGTTCATTTTTCTTACCTATTTATAGGGAAATAAAACGTGGCAGAAGTCTATCAAAATAGACCGCACTTTGCATATAAAATCACATAAAAAAAGCGGGCATAGCCCGCTCTCTTATTTGCATCATCATTATGCTGCGTTTTTACGTTCTTCTTCCATACATACTGCCGCAGTAAATAATACGTCAGTTGATGAGTTTAATGCCGTTTCAGTTGAGTCTTGTAAAATACCAATAATGAAACCAACACCGATCATTTGTGCTGCTACATCATCAGAAATACCAAACAAGCTACATGCTAATGGGATTAATAATAATGAACCGCCCGCTACGCCAGATGCACCACAAGCACAAAGCGCGGCAACAATACTTAATAAAAGCGCACTAACGAAAGAAACTTCTAAGCCAAGTGTATGAACTGCAGCTAAAGTTAAGATAGTAATTGTAATCGCTGCACCCGCCATATTAATGTTCGCACCCAATGGAATCGAAACAGAATAAGTTTCTTCATCAAGGTTTAAACGTTTTGCTAATTCGATGTTCACGGGGATATTTGCCGCAGAACTACGTGTGAAGAATGCAGTTACACCACTTTCTCGTACACAAGTCCACACTAATGGATAAGGATTACGACGGATTTTCCAGTAAACCAAAATAGGGTTTACAACAAAAGCAGTAAATAACATCGTACCGATTAATACTGCAAGTAATTGCACATAACCGCCTAATGCGACTAATCCTTTATCAGATAAGGTTTCAGCCACTAAACCGAATACACCAAATGGCGCAAAAGAAATAATCACGTGAACAATTTTTGATACACCTTCTGCGAAATCAGATAATACGTTCTTAGTTGCATCAGATGCATGACGTAACGCCAAACCTAAACCGATAGACCATGCTAATACACCAATAAAGTTTGCTTTGAAAATCGCATTTAATGGATTATCTACCACGTTTAAGATAAGGGTAAATAAAACTTGGCCAACAGCTTGCGGCGCTGAACTTGCATCTTCTTTGGTTGCAAGAACCACTTCTGTTGGGAATACGAAACCAGCAATAACAGCAACAAATGCAGCTAAGAATGTACCTAAAAGGTAAAGCACAATAATTTCTTTCATATTGCTTTTCGTACCAATCTTACGATTTGCAAGCGCAGCCATAACAAGGAAGAAAATCAAAATTGGCGCAACAGCACGCAATGCTTTAACAAAGATGGTACCTAAAACGCCTACTTTTTCCGCAATATTAAAACCTAAAGCACCTTCGAGTGCAGGTCCAACAAGCGCAATAATGATCCCTAGAACTAAACCAGTTGCAATTCTTTTTACTAAATTGCCCTGGAATAACAGACGAAATAAACGAGATGTGTTCATACTTTTATCTTTCTTTTAGTAAATTTAACTTCAGATTGTTACCAATCCACCTACAAGGGAATTAAAGATAGCGTAAATTCTTATCGAAAGAAAATGTTTTTTGTTATTTTTTATCCAATAAGTGAACTTTTTTCTAAATTTATTAGATATTTTCTAAAAACACACTTATAAAAAAATTTTTTATTTAACCTATTGACACCCTGTATGAAATACCAGTAAACTTTAACTGTACAAAAAAACAAGGTGAAAGGTTATTTATCCATATTATTTAACAGGAGATAAGAGAATGAACAACCAAACTTTGACTGCACAATATGAAATGGATTTTTCTTATAATCCACTGCCTTTTTTCAGTGATATGGATGACAGCCTTAAATTCAACAAAAAACTAGACTTAAATCTTTATTGTATCAAACGTCCAAAGCAGACCTGTTTTATTCATGTAACCAATCCAAATATGTTAGCTTGGGGAATTGAAAGTGGAGATATGCTAGTCGTCGAAAAAAATGACGATCTTTATTCAGGTGATCTTGTTGTACTTGAAGAAAATAACGAATTTCATGTCTATGAATTTATGGCTCATAACGGCAATTACCTTTTCATGGCATTGGATTCCACAACACCAAATATAAACACAAAAGATTGGTCGAATTTACCTATTGTCGGCACAGTAACTAACACTATCCATCAAATGAAACGTCGCGATAAAATGAAATGGGCAGCTTAGTTGGAATAGTTAAAGGCAAATAAAAAAGTGCGGTGAAAATCAACCGCACTTCTATCTAGTATCTAGATTATATTTCAATTAATTACTCGTTACTTTACGTCTCGCAATCACTGCATCAGAAAGTTGTTGCAATAATCTTTCAGAATCTTCCCATCCAATGCATGCATCCGTAATACTTTGTCCATAAGTCTGTGCTTTGCCATCAACTAAATCTTGACGACCTTCCACTAAATGGCTTTCCACCATTACGCCAAAGATTTGTTTAGAACCAGATGCAATTTGATGACACACATCTTGGCAAACCTCCATTTGCTTTTTATATTGTTTACTGCTGTTTGCATGGCTAAAATCAACCATAACGTGTGGTATACGCCCTGTTTTTTCAATATCAGCACAAACTTTTTCTACATCTTCAGCACTATAGTTAGGGCCTTTATCTCCACCTCGTAAAATAATATGGCAATCTTCATTCCCTTTTGTAGAAACAATAGCTGAATGACCAAATTTAGTTACAGATAAGAAATAATGAGGGGATTCTGCTGCACCAATTGCATCTAAAGCAACTTTTACTCCGCCATTAGTGGCATTTTTAAACCCAACCGCACAAGATAATCCTGAAGCCAACTCACGATGAACTTGTGATTCGGTTGTACGCGCCCCAATTGCGCCCCAACTCATAAAATCTGCCATATATTGAGGGGTGATCATATCTAAAAATTCACCCGCTGCAGGCACACCAAGATCATTAATGTCTGAAAGTAATTTGCGTGCAATGCGTAAACCATCATTTAAACGATAAGTATCATTTAAATACGGATCGTTAATTAAACCTTTCCAGCCCACAGTTGTACGTGGTTTTTCAAAATACACACGCATAATAATTTCAAGGCTATCTTTATATTTTTCACGTAATGGTTTTAAACGGTTTGCATACTCAATCGCAGCTTTCGGATCATGAATAGAACAAGGACCGATAATCACTAATAAACGATCATCTTTACCATGAATAATATTATGTGCCTCATGACGAGTTTGCTTCACTAATGTCGCAGCATGTTCACTAGCTGGGTATTTTTCTAATAAGGCAATGGGTGGTAACACCTGATCGACTTTTTCAATTCGCGTATCGTCGTTTGCCACGACAATTTCAATTTTCTCTTTAGCCATATATCACTCTCAAACTTTCAAATGTTGTGTTTTAATTATGTAGGTAATCTACACCTATTTTTTGTACTAGTAAACTAGTTCGTCATGTTTTTTAGAATAAAACCTAAGAATTTCCTATTAAACTATCTTTACAACCTGCTTGCAAGATGAATGAAACAAAATATCAAGCCTTTTAACACATACTATTATAACAGTCCTACGGATTTAATTATGTTGAAATGGGGAGATAAAATACTTAAAAACACATTTATTTTTTCCATACTTTGTCCATTTTCAAGTCAAACAAATGTGATTATTACCAACACAGAGTGATTTATCCCTCTAGGCAAAATGTCATCGTTAAATTGGAAAATCAAAAAGACGATACCATAACACAATAAACTGCCAAAAATCCCTTTCAACCTAATACTGTTTTTCGATAAAATGACACCTGATAATTTGTTTGAATATTCAAACTTCCGATAAAAATCACTTTACAGAGGGCATAATTTATGCAAGCGAGACGAGACGAGACGAGACGACCAAGATTGTCGATGAAAATCACGCATTACAACAAGCATTTTTAAATGAATTAGATGAAAAACTCTGGTCATCTGCGGATAAACTCCGCCAACAACTTGATGCCGCTAACTATAAACATATCGTTCTTGGTCTTATCTTTTTAAAATACATTTCTGATAATTTCACTCATCAACAGGAAAAAATTCAGGCGGAACTCTCCGATGCGGAAAACCCACTCTATCTTGACCGCACTTTTTTTGATACTGAAGAAGAGTATCAAGAAGCCTTAACTGCAGAACTAGAAAACCGTGATTATTACACCGCGGATAACGTATTTTGGGTGCCAGCTTCAGCCCGTTGGCAAGCCTTACAAGAAGTCTCTATTCTCAACACTGGGGCAGAATTGCCTTGGGGTGGAAAATTCGCAGGCGTGGCACGTTTGATTGACGATGCTTTTGATGCAATTGAAAAAGATAACGAAAAACTCAAAGGCGTACTCCAACGCATCAGTGGCTATGCGGTAAACGAAGACACCCTGCGCGGGCTGATTATCCTCTTCTCCGATACTAACTTTACCCGCCCGACTTACAACGGCGAGCCCGTACATTTAGGCGCAAAAGACATTCTCGGTCATGTTTACGAATACTTCCTAGGTCGCTTTGCCCAAGCCGAAGGCAAACGCGGCGGGCAATATTTCACGCCAAAATCCATTGTTTCCCTGATTGTCGAAATGCTCGAACCTTATTCAGGACGAGTGTATGACCCAGCCATGGGCAGCGGCGGCTTTTTCGTGCAAACCGAACGCTTTATCTCCGCCCATCAAGGCAACATCAATAACGTTTCCATCTACGGGCAAGAATTCAACCCCACCACCTGGAAGCTCGCCGCCATGAATATGGCGATTCGTGGCATTGATTACGACTTCGGCAAACACAACGCCGACAGCTTCACGCAACCGCAACACATCGACAAAAAGATGGATTTCATTATGGCAAACCCGCCATTCAATATCAGCGATTGGTGGAGCGAATCCCTTGCCGATGATCCACGTTGGGCATATGGCACACCGCCCAAAGGCAACGCCAACTTCGCTTGGCTGCAACACATGATTTACCACCTCTCGCCCAACGGCAAAATGGCATTATTGCTTGCCAACGGCTCTATGAGCAGCCAAACCAACAACGAAGGCGAAATCCGCAAAGCCATCATCAATGCCGACTTGGTGGAATGTATGGTTGCCCTACCCGGCCAGCTCTTCACCAATACCCAAATCCCCGCCTGTATTTGGTTTTTAAACCGCAACAAAAAGCGTCAAGGCGAAGTGTTATTTATCGATGCCCGCCAAATCGGCTATATGAAAGACCGCGTATTGCGTGATTTTACCGCTGACGACATCGCCAAAATTGCCGACACCCTCCACGCTTGGCAAACTTCTGACGGCTATGAAGACCAAGCCGCTTTCTGCAAATCCGCTACGTTAGAAGAGATTGCCAGCAACGAGTTCTTTCTCACGCCACGAACCAATTCATTAACGTTCACCAACGTTCATATTCGATAACAAACTATTGATATTTCAATAAGTTATCGTTCACAAATATTTACTACTGTTTATTTCTGATTGCTTATAACCGCACTTTTTAGATCCCAGTTTAGATCCCTCACTGTTTAGGGCTTTTTTCGAGGGATCTAAAAAGTCATACATTTTATTTTATGAGATGATGACTTATGAGCAAGATTGTTAAACCACTGACAAATACCACTTTACAAAACCTTAAACCGATTTCCAAAGAATACATTAAATCTGATGGAAACGGGCTTTATATAAGAATAAAACCTAATGGCACTAAAATTTGGTACTTTGCCTATAAATGGCATAAGAAGCACAGAAAAATTAGTCTTGGTGCATTTCCTGATCTATCTCTTGCATACGCCAGGGAAATAGCTACAGAATATCTGTGGACTGATTTTACGTAACATTGACCCGCTAGAATATCGAAACTCTTCTAATATAGAAGAAAAGAAAATAACCTTTGCGGAAATGGCGATTAGATGGCGTGATAAGCGTTTAAAATTGGGAAAACTTAAGCCTGAAACCGTCAATGATGCTTTCCGCCGCGTAGAATTGCATTTATTCCCGAAAATAGCAGATTTACTCATTGATCAAGCTAATTATAAGACTCTTGAACCTGTATTGTCTCCGCTTAAAAATTCAAATACGCTTTATAAGATAAACATTGCAATAAATCAGATTTTTAGAATGGCAGAGGATGAAGATTTAATTGTTAAAAATCCATTTAGAAAAATTCATGATGAATTTACTTACATTGAAACTAAAAATCATCCGACACTTGCACCAGAAGAATTACCCCGCTTGTTTGAAGTGATGCAAGGGGCAAATTTAGAAAAACCAACCGCACTTTTAATCGAATGGCAATTATTAAGCATTTTACGCAGTTCTGAGGCGGTTAGTATTGAATGGGCAGATATTGATTGGGATGAGAAAGCTCTACATATTCCCGCTGAACGAATAAAAGGCGGTAAACGTTCCCATAGTGTTCCACTTTCTCGACAGGCTTTGAATATATTAGAGCAAATGCGCCGTTATAATGGCAATCGTAAATATGTGTTTTGTTCACGCATTGCACCTTATAATCGCCCGATGAATAGCGGTGCGGCAAATGTTGCTTTAAAGCGTATGGGATTTAAGGGGTTGTTAGTTGCGCACGGTTTACGCAGTATAGCAAGCACTTATTTGCATGAATTAGATCGCTTTTCTTCTGAAGCCATTGAGTTATGTTTATCTCACGAAAATCGGGGGAAAGTGCGCGCGGCTTACGATAAATCGAAAAAATGGCGTTCTAGACAAGATATTATGCAGACGTGGGGGGATTATGTGGAGGAATGCAAAATAAAGGCGTTACGCACTTAACATTGAACGAAGCTCTTGTTTTTTATTTTCTGGCAGATTTGCAATGATATATTTAAAATAATTCTGTTCTTCTAGTTTACTAGGCTTTGTTGTGTGACTAAAGGTTAAGTGTATGACGAATTTATGTGCACAATCCTTATTTTTACAGGTGCAATAAAGCTTAGTATATTCTTTATGTTCTCTTTTGCTTCTATTAATCACTGCCTTATAACCACAGATTTTACAAAAAATCATTTTTTCACGCTTCCTTAACTGAAATACTTTTCTTATTAATCCTTTCACGGAAAATTTAAAAAAATATTATAAATCAGATATTTACATTTCACTTCTTAATATATCACTTTTTCCTTAACTGAAAAACACTGAAAAAATGTGTAATTTTTACAGTTAAGAAAATTCAATAAATAAGCATCTAAAGCTAGATATAGAAAGGCTTTACGCAATTTTAAAGACTGAAAATTAACTGTAATTTCTTCAATTTTTAACGTAAATTCGGCGGGGGAGGAAGTGGATTTTCCGTGACGTTGAATTTTCCGTGGAAAATTTCCGTGGGCCCTGGTTGAAATGGTTACTTTTTATCCTCTTTTTGTGGATTCTAATTTCACAAACAAACTTTCTATTCAATCTATCACTAATCTTTTATTTTTTGCCTATCCAATGGGATGTATTGAGATTCCTAGGAATCCAATTTTTATAAGGAAAATATTTATGAATGAAAAAATGCCACAGGCAGAACGCTTCATAAAATTACCCGAAGTGATGAATAAAACGGGGCTAGGGCGATCAAGTATTTATCGAAAAATGAATACTGGCGATTTTCCCAGAAGCATTCAACTAAACAAAAATAATATTGTATGGCTTGAAAGCGAAGTAAATGCGTGGATGCAAGCACAGATAGAAAAACGTAACCAAAAGGAGAAGTAGAATGAAACTACAAAACCAAGATAAGCAAGCCGAATTAGAACAACTGATCGGCAATTTAAACGTTAGCAATCAAGTATTCTACGAAATACAAGATAAAGCCTTATCGATTAAAGAAAACATATCGCGCAATAAAAAACTCATTGAAGCCTTAGAAAGCGATAACCAAGAAGCACAGAAGGAAATAGACAATCTTCAAGTTAGCGACACTGGCGAGATTAATTTTGATGGCTTTGATGAACTTTCAGAACGAATCAGTAAAAACACCCGTAAAATCGACACAATTAGAAAAGTGGTTGAAAAATTCGAAATTCAATTAGAAATTCTTTTGATGACGGAATACGAACAAAACCTGACAATATGTAATGAATCCGCCCGCAAATGTTATTCACTTATTGGCGATGAGTTACTCAATGAATTTATTTCAGGCAGTATAGCAGAAGAATTAAGCCGAATACTTACCATTTTTGATAAAGGTGGAAGATATGCAGATGTTTTAAGATATTCAACGGATAGCAATATTCGCGATGTTTTTATTGATGAATTGATAAAACGATTGAAACCTTACATTAAAGCTGATGCAAATGTGCGGGATTTAGGTTTTTCATCACCCGAAGTTAAACTATCTATCCCGATTCCTAGCTGCAGTTTATTGCAGAGAAATAAACATTTAGAAGAACTGAACAATAAACTAAATCAATACTAAGTCGTAGCCCTGTTAAAAACAGGGCTTTTTTATTTTTAGGATAAATTGGCATAATTTGGAACGATTTTGGACTGTTCAACCTGTTATATTTGTGTTATTTTGCTATATAAAAATACAGTATTTAGGAGGGCTGCTATGGAGCTATGTCTAATCGAACAAGATTATATGACTATTTCTGATTTTATTAATTCTTTAAATGAAACCAATAAAACAAAAATAGATATAGATTACCTACTAAAACTTTTTGTAGATGAAAAACTTAATTTCTATTTAAAAATAAAAGGCAATCAAGAGGAAATATATATATCAGATAGATCCTATTTTTGTTCAACACAGTTAGAAACATATGGCAATACTAATGATAATCTCTTTGTTACTAATCGCGTTGCAAAAGAATATAGAAGTGGAGAAGAAATAAATTTAGAAAATAACAACTTTCATTTTGAACTAAGTTATTTATCGTGCGATTTGATAACGAAAGGAAAATACAAGCTTAATAATAGAAGAAATTTAATAGTATCAGATGAATTTTGTTTTGAGGGGATGTTTAGAATAAATATATATAAAGGATTTATTAATGAAATAGGGTTAGACCTTAATAGTTATTTATATAATATAAGAAAATCTATACGATTGTCCAACACTGGATTAGCTAGGCTTATTTGTGCTGAATTAGAGATACATGAAGATCTTTCAGAATTCCCTGATATTAGTATAGATACCGAATATGATAAAATTTTTATTGATTATTTAAATGAGGTTTATTTATCTAAAGTAGAAATTGATATATTAAATAAAGACTTTGAATTATTTACAAAAACAGATGATAAAAAGTCAGAATCACAATTAAACGGTGATTTAGATCATGAGATGTATCAAAGCATTATTAATGCTTTAGTATTTCTGCATCATCCAAAATTTCAAAAAGTAAATAGAAAGAGCTTTTTCATAACTGACAAGAACAGACCATCATTTAATGCAATTTCTGAAGCTATTAGCGATATATTAGAAGAAATGCAAAGTAAAGTTGGATATAGTGGAAAAGTCAGAAAAGCGAAGACCATAGCACCTTTTCTAGAAAAATTTCTAGACCGAAGTCAATACTACTAAATCAAGCCCCTAATTGGGGCTTTTATTTTTTACCCTATTCAACCGTCTAATTTTTTCTAAAAAAGACAAAATTTTTCTAAAAAAAAGTAAATTTTCCCAATTTCCTCTAGATCATTTTTTCAACTTCCTACAATACTTTCCGCAATCAAACATAGACAAAGGTGAACGTTAATGGAGATTGCTCAGTACATATGCACACTTACTTATTCAAGAGGAAAACAAAATGAAAGATTCTCAAATAAAGCAATATGCAAGCCAACTTGCGACAAAATATCAAGACCAACTAAGCAAACAGCATGACGTTGTTCTATCCATTACACTAAATGAGAAAGCTCTGCAAAATCTAATGAAAGATTTTAAAGCACGCTCTGATCTCTTAAATTCAATTAACTGGATCACAGTAAAAGATGCAGCGGGAGGAAAATTTCTTGGTGCACTAAAAGGCACAACAACAGGACGCAAACAAGAGGGGCGAAATCGCTCTATTATGGAATATGGCGAAACTTACAAAACTTGCGAGATAGATAGCGGCGTGCAAATTAACTGGCGTTTAATTGATGAGCTTGAAGTCACTCAAGAAAACTTTGAAGAGCTTTTCACCCGGTTGACAGAAAACCAATTTATTTTAGACATGCTAAAAATAGGCTGGCATGGTGAAAGCCAAGCGGTAAACACACAAGCCGAAGATTTATCAGATGTTACAAAAGGCTGGCTGGCACAACTGAAAGAACAAAACCCAGCGAATATCATTACGGGCGGAAAAAGTACGGGCAAAATTGTCTTATTTACTGAAAAAGCCGACTACAAAAATTTAGATGAATTAGCGACTGCATTGCGCAATAAATTGCCAGCAGAATATCAAGAACGCAATGATCTTGTATTTCTTGTAGGGGCTGAATTAGCCTCTAAAGCCAATGCCAACATTCAAGGGGCATACCTTTATTCTGAAAATAACGGCATGAATAATCTTTATTTATCAAATTATTTTGGCGGTATGCCTAGCATTATTCCGCCGCAATTCCCGAAAAAATGCGCCGTGGTTACCACGCTTAAAAATTTAAGTATTTACACACAAAAAACAAGCTGTCACCGCTCTATTTATAACGAAGAAAACACAGGTGACTATATTAACGCCTACTATCGCCAAGAGTGCTATGTTGTAGAAAACCTTAATTTAATGGCGGCAATCGAGCACAAAAACGTGGTATTTGAAAATGAATAAAGCCTTATCTGTAATGACCGAATTATCCCGCTTGCCAATTTCAACGCAACGCCGTTTTATTAATGAAATTGCGCGTGAACTTTTACAAGAGAAAATTCCGTTACATAGCTCAATTTTACCGAGATATGACGAACTCAACCATAATGAAAAAAGAACGTTCTATTTTATTCTGATGGAATATATAGAAAAAGATGATGTAGGCAAAACCCTGATTAAATAAAGTGCGGTCAATTCCGCACTTAAATAAAAGGAAAGAATATGACATTAAAAACCTTATTGACGATTCAAGAGCTTGAAGAAATGGGCATTGCCAAGCGCACAAAGATTTATTACATGATGAAGCGTGACGATTTTCCGAAACCGTTAAAATACGACAGAACCAACCGATGGGCGCGTGAAGATGTACAAGCCTGGTTAGATAAACAAAACCCAAACCGCAAACAAGAGGCGCAGCATGGCGGGCTTACGGCTTAATTGCCCTGAATGTGGTAAAGCGTTACAAATTCGCTCTTCTGTGCGACCGTGCGCAACGGTAACGATAGCTTATGTTTATTGCGACAAATGCGAATTGAAAGGCGTTTATAAAGCAGGATTTGAACAAGGGCAATTTGCACGATTCCAGCCAATTGCACAGCCACACCAATGGGCGCAAGACCACCCACCCAAACTAGAAAGCAAAAAATAAGGGCTTACCTCGAAAGATAAGCCCGTTCCCTATAACGACAATTTAAAGCGAATAATTCAATGAACTATTTAAACGACAATCTACCGTTTAATGCGGTAGCGTGCAACCTTTTTACACGTAAAAATAAACCATTTTTACAAAATGGCTTGACAGATAAAACGAGATTAAACTATATTAATTCCGCTCTCGCAAAATCGAGAGTCAGCCGTGACAAGCTGAACATTTTACAGGCGAACGATAGCACGCCATTTAACCGTGCTTTTTTTGTTCGTAGCGTTTACGCACCTATCCAAAATAATCTATCTTTTGATAGACTATTCTCAATGGTAGCGCGTAATGGGCAACCCTTAGCGGTTGGCTGTTTTCCTGTAAAGGCAGTTTGTCACCCCGTTACGTGCTACCGCCCGACCGTGACAAGTCTAGCGGTAGTTCCTAAAAATTATTTACAGGACACCGCAGAAATGATCTACAAATTTCTATGCGTTAATCGCACACACCCGCACTTTAATTTGTGCATTCAAACTATTCACGCCAACACCGAAGAAAGCGCAAGATTAAGCCTTAACGCTGATTTTCGCCACCTCGTCACCGTTGCAAAAATCAACCCGAAATTTAACCGCACTTTAGCGATGAAAGGGGGGATTTATGCGTAATCTTTCCCTTCATTTAATTGATGAAATTCAAAGCGAAATGACCCGATTTGATACGTTGAACACCTGTTTAGAAATGGTTGGCACAACTTTTTATTTGAAAGATGAGAGCGAATTAAAGGGCTTTATGCTAGATATTGCGCACTTTCAACATTTACAGATTGAGCTAATTCAAGAGAAGTTAGATCAGTGTTTCCCCAAATCACGCCCTACATTTTCCCATTCTCGGGAGGCAAAAAATGATAACGCATAAAATTATCTTACCAGACGGCACGATCATAGAGTTTTTCAATGATGAGGCTAAAGCAATGTGGCAAAAAGCCGAGCGATTAGTACAGCAAGCGGAATGTATTAAAACGAAAGCACAAAAGCGCAAGAAAAAGCACCGCACCCATCAAAAACAAGCAAGACGGAAACAACGCTAGGGGGAAATATGGAAAAGCAAACAAAAACCACCGAATTTTTATTAAATGAATTGGAGAGCCTGAAAGCCCGTGTGCAAGCAATAGAAAATCAATATGCGCAAGAAGATCAGATATGGACGCCACACGATATAGCCGCTTATGCAAAAGTATCTTATGGTTATGTGATTCAAACCTTAATTAAATTGCCTGATTTTCCCACAACGTTAGGCGATTCACGCCCACGTTCGCCGAAAAAATACCGCGCGGGCGATGTTATCGAGTTTTTTAAGAATCGGAATAAGGCATAGGGGAAAAGATGAGTTATAAAAAACACCCACCAAAAGCACTGCACTTTGATGAACAAGGGCGCGTAGCCTTTGAGCATATTCACGCATTAATTGGCAATAAAGCCTGGAATGCTTGGGGATTTGGTAAAGATAAAGGCAATGGCCTTGAATGGGGTTTATTGCGCGATAAATTAGGGCTTGAGCGTGATTATAAGCCGATAATTTTAGATGCGGAGAAACTGGCAAATGCTGGCGATTATCAGATTTTAAAAGATGATGTGCACGCCGTGACGTTTTACCGTTTTGGCGAAGTGACAAGCGACCAAGAAAACGCCCTTTTATTAGCACTAGCAACGCACAGCAAGGCTAAAAAAGTCTTTTTTGCGGATAGCCTCGGCGATAATTTGGAAGAATTAAGCCACCGTTTAGAAGATTTACGCAATAGTGCAGAATCGCGCAATTTAGCAGAAATGCGCGTGGAATATATGGATAAGCCAGAAGCACCAAAACGTGAGCCTTATGTAGAGTATCGAGAAAATGGCAAGATTAAAGGTTTACATCAAATTAAGCCGATAATTAATAAAAAAACGGGAGAGGTGCAATACGAAGAAAAAACGTGGATTTGTGATGATTTAGCACTAGTTGGCGAGGGGAAAACGCAAGGTGGGGAATACTACTATCTTTTCCAATGGCAAAACCGAGATGAAAATAAGCCGCGCACCGTTGCTATCGCCCGTGAAGATTTCGGCACGGATTCAGGCTGGAAGATGCTAAAAGCGCAAGGCTTGAAAATGACACAAGGTTCAGGCTTAACACAACGCCTTACCGAGCATTTTCACTTTAACGGCGACCATTTCACACAGTGGACTATCACTAACGTGACAGGTTGGCTAAATGGGGCGTATTTATTACCGAATGGGGAAATTATTGGTACGCCGCTTAAACCAATTTATTTTACCGACCGAAGCAGTTCAAGCCTGGGCTATACGACAAGCGGCACACTTGCAGATTGGCAAAGGGAAATTGCGCAAAATGTACGTGGTAACGCCTCAATGATGATTGGCGTAGCGGTTGCGTTAGCTGCACCTATGCTTTCACTTTTAGGGCGGGAATCTTTTGGCGTGCATTTATTCGCGGAAAGTTCAAAGGGAAAAAGCACAACCCTAAATATTGCCAACAGTATTTACGGCAACCCCGAAAAAATAAAATTAAGCTGGAGCACCACCGCAACAGGCGTAAAAAATGAAGCGGCTGCACGCAATGACGGCTTTATTACTCTAGACGAAATCGGACAAGCCAAGGACGGAAAGAACCTAGAGACTATCGCCTATGATTTGTTTAATGAAACAGACAAAATCAGAGGCGAAAAAGAGGGCGGAAACCGACAAATAAAACGCAGGAAAGTCTCCGCACTTTCGACAGGGGAAAAAGATTTAGAAACCCAGCTAAGACTGCAGGGCGCAAAAGTGCACGCAGGACAATTAGTACGGCTTTTAAATGTACCACTCGAAGAAGCGAACCATTTACACCATTTTCCTAATAACAAGGCGCACGCCGACCATTTAAACGAAAAAGTGCAAGAATGTTTTGGCGTAATTGGGCGCGAATGGATAGCCTTTCTTTCTAACAATGCGGATGCAGTGAAAAGCACCTATAAGATAATTCGCCAAAAATGGCTAGATTTATCTAATAATATGAGCGGATAAGTGCAACGTGTAGCGGGCGACCGTTTCGCCGTGCTAGAAACCGCACTTTATTTAGCCAAAGACTTAACCCAATGGACGGAAGAAGAAAGCGCACAAGCCATTTTAAAAAACTTTCTCAACTGGAAAGAAGAGTTTGGCGAAAATAGCCGAGAGGAAACAAGTTTAATCAGAATTTTGACCGATTGGCTATTAGTCAATGAAGCAAGTTTCATTGAATACCCAGCGGATCCTAATGCAAGAACACCGATTAAAGTATCAGGTGTTAGAGTGTTGGCCAATGAAGCGAAAAAGGAAGAAGAGCATTATTTCATTTATCCTAAAATTTTTGATGAAATTATTGAGGAATTCCCTAAAAATATGGCGCATAGCATACTTTTTTCATCAGGGTTATTAAAAAAACCGAAAAAGCCCGAGAATGGCTATAATGAATACATTTTCAAAATATCGAAAAAGTATATAGGCAAAACGGTAAGGGCTTATAAAGTGATGCCATTTTCAGATGATGAAAGTGATTCAGAAAAAACCGAATAAAAATTAAAGCAAGGTTCGCCACCTTGCTTTTTTTTATGTTTTAAAAGAATTTTTCTGCCAAAAGATAGGATTTTTATAGGAATTACAGGAATAAAATATTACATATCTTTATAAATCAATAAGTTACAATAATAAAAATTTCCTATTACCTATCTAAAAATTCCTATTCACTGGGTAAAAATTCCTATTTTTGCTCTTTTTGTCCTATTGTACAAAAAACAGCCTTTAAAAATTCCTGTAAAATTCCTAAAAAACCCCTGTTTAAAAAATAATCACAGGAATTTTTTCAAACATTCAACCTATTAATAAATAAAGATTTTTTTCATAAAAATTAAAAAATTCCTGTAATTCCTGTAATTCCTGTAATTCCTGTAAAAAAAACGCACCAACAGAAAAAAATAATTTAAGAAACCAATACCCATCAATAAAGGCATTCTAGAAATCTTTTAAAAACTCTTTTAAAGTGTTACGATTCAGAAGAACTAACAACAAAAAGAGGATATTTATGGCTATTCATCAAATACTAACAGAGCAGGCTGCAAGCATTACCGATCTAAAACGAAACCCTATGGGCGTAATGCGAGAAAGTGAAAATGGCGTGATTGCGATATTAAATCGTAACCAACCAGCCTTTTATTGTCTTACGCCTGAAATGTTCGCTTATATGCAAGAGTTAATCGAAGATGCAGAACTAGTACGCATTGCAGAAGAGCGAAAAGCTGAGGGCGGTTTTATTGAGGTTGATATTAATGACTTATAAACTGACATTTAGCCCAAAGGCAAAGAAAGAATGGGATAAACTTGGCGATACCATAAAAAACCAATTTAAGAAAAAGTTATTAGAACGCTTAGAAAATCCACACGTGCCCGCAGATCGGCTTTCTGGCTTTTCTGGTGTGTTTTATAAAATAAAACTTCGCTCGGTAGGTTATCGTTTAGTTTATGAAGTTATTGAAGATAAAGTTATCGTTTATGTTCTTGCCGTTGGCAAGCGTGAACGCGCTGAAGTTTACACCGCTGCACGGGATAGATTAAATTAATCTATATTTAATGATATTACTTGTTATTAATCACAAATTAATTTACATTGCACCCTATCTTTGATCCCTGTTTAGATCCCAGTAAACATAAGCGATCACGACTAAACCCCAGTAAAATCAAGGCATAAGCGTTAAAAATTGTTGTTCGTTCTCACCACCAGGGCGCTACGTCGGCACCGCAGAACAAGAAGACGACGGCGTACCATTTGCAGAAAAAATGCAAAATCTGACCGCTCTTTTGAAGGAACAATTTGCGAAAAGTGCGGAATTGGAAGCGGAGATTAAGAAGAATTTAGGGGGATTGGGGTATGGCATTTGATATTAGAGAAACAGCATTCAAACTTCCTGAAAATTGGAAATTAGTCCGTTTGGGTGATATAGCAAAAGTAAATGAAAAATCGCTAACGAAGAAATCTCAACCTGATTTTATTAGATATATTGATATTTCATCTGTATCAACCGGTGCATTTGACACTCCAAAATTACTGAAGAAAGATGAAATTCCTTCAAGAGCTAAAAGAATTCTACGAAATAATGATTTTATTATTTCTACTGTTCGCCCAAATCTAAAGCAGTTTTCTTTTATAGAAGAAGCTCAAGAAAATCTAATTGCCTCAACAGGTTTTTGTGTAATTAGCTCTAATAATTCAAAACTAGCTTGGTATTTATACTCACTTATAACATCAGACTTATTTACCGAATATTTGGTAAAAATTGCTGATGGTGGAGCTTATCCAGCTTTTAATCCAAAAGAAATTGAAGATGCAATTATTCCACTTCCTGATAAAGACAATTTAGAGTTTATTAGCGATACATCTAGATTTTTTCATAAAAAAATCCAACTCAACACCCAAATTAACCAAACCTTGGAACAAATCGTCCAAGCCCTATTTAAAAGCTGGTTTGTTGATTTCGAGCCCGTGCGTGCCAAAGTTCAAGCCCTTTCAGACGGCATGAGTCTTGAACAAGCAGAACTTGCAGCCATGCAGGCAATCAGCGGAAAAACACTCGAAGAACTGACCGCACTTTCACAAACACAGCCTGACCGCTACGCCGAACTAGCCGAAACCGCCAAAGCGTTTCCGTGTGAGATGGTGGAGGTTGATGGGGTTGATGTGCCGAAGGGGTGGGAGGTTAAGCCCTTAGGAGATTTAATATCTTTTGTGAAAGGTAAAAAACCAAAATCTGTATCACCAAAACAAGAAGAAAATATGTTGCCACATATTCTTACTTCATCGTTAGAAGGTAAATACAATGAATTTTGTGAAAGTAATAAACTTGTAACTATTGAATATCATAATATTATTATGTTAATGGATGGTAGCAATTCAGGAAGAATTGCTATTGGTCATAATGGCGTAATTGGATCAACATTAGCCAAAATCAACCTTGATAATAACAAACTTTGGGCTGTTATTTATCAATTCCTTAAACATAAGGAAGCTGATATTCAAGCTAATACAACAGGAACAACTATACCGCACACAGATAAAAACAGAGTAAATAATTATCTGATGGTTATTTCTGATAATTTTCTATTAGAAAAATTCACTGAGTTATTTGATAACTCATTGTTAAAAATAATTTCAAATAGAAATCAAATTATTAGCTTAGAAACAACCAGAGATTTGTTGTTACCTAGATTGTTAAATGGAGAAATCAATGTCTAAATTAACAAATCTAAAGGAAATGCACTTCATCAATAGAAAAAAGCCGTTATCAGATCAAAATTTTCAACTTGAGATATTTGATGATGGTCTTGTTGGTTATTATCAATGCATTAAAGTTAAAACACTTAAACAATTTGAATACCTTTTGAAAGAAATTCTTTTGAATGAGAAAAAATATCAAGGCTTTATTTATCGTGGTCAATCAGATTCAAATTGGAAATTAGAAAGCACATTCCAGCGAGAAACAAAAGGGAAATGCGTTGATCCATACTCTCATTATGAAAATTTTAGACAACTTGCCAGAGGGAAATTAGCAGAACAATCATTACTACAAAAAACGCAAGAAACTGAATACATCAATGAGTTATGGGCTGTTGGACAACATTTAGGATTAAAAACACCATTGTTGGATTGGACGACTAACCTCTATGTAGCCTTATTCTTTGCTTTTGAAAAAGAGAAAAAAGTGAAATATCGAGCAATTTATCGAACTAATATGGATTTATTCGACAAAGGCAAACTTTATGTTTCTGAATGCTTTGTCCCGTATGCTGATCCAATAGGAAGAATATCTGCTCAACAAGGTTTATTTATCACTCAAAAAGGCATTGCAACATTAGAGAATGCAATGCGTACTGAAAAAGATCACCTAGAAAAGGTTTTATGCAGTACGAAATTCTATATTGCTAATACATTGAGAGATGAAATTCTTGCTTATCTAAAACATATCGGAATTAAATTTGAAACAATTTATCCTGATATTCAAGGGGCAATTTTAGAAGCCAATGAGAGATTGAAGAAAGATATAGAAAGAGCGAAATCTTATCCAAGAGGTTAATTTCACTTCTGCCAAATCTCCCCTATCCCCTCTTTGCTAAAGAGGGGGACTATTTGGGAGGTTTGTTAGCTGCAAGCGGTCGGATTAACAGAAAATTTTTCCAATGAAAAACACCTAAACTAAAACTACGCTCAATACCATTCCCCCTCTTTAGCAAAGAGGGGTAGATTTGGCAGTATCAATAAACGAAGAAATTAATCCATAAGCTCCCCAAAGACAGCAAATACACAAAAGGAACACTTTATGCTCAACGAAAACGACATCGAACAACTTACCCTTCAACGCCTGCAATCCCTCGGTTGGGAATATCGCTATGGTAAAGACTTGCCTGTTCATGAAGGCGAGTTTGCCCGTGGCGATTTGGGCGGTGTAATCTTTATTGAACAACTGCGTGAGGCGGTGCGTAAACTCAACCCGCAGCTGCCTGAAAGTGCGGTGGATTCTGTGGTCAAATCGGCGACGAAAAGTGATATTGGCGATTTAGTGGTGCGTAATCAGGCATTTTATAAACTGTTGCGTGATGGCGTGCGGGTGGAATATACGCAAAACGGTGAGCAAAAAATCGAGATGGTGCGTTTGGTAGATTTCGAGCATTAGGGAAACAACCGTTTTGTTGCCGTCAATCAGCTGGAAATCCGCAGCCGTAAAGGGGGCAAGCGGATTCCTGATATTATCGGATTTGTAAATGGTCTGCCCTTAGTTGTATTTGAGCTCAAAAATCCGTTGCGTGAATCGGCGGATTTGTTGCAGGCGTTTAATCAGTTTGAAACCTATAAAGATGAGATTGCCGAGCTGTTTGTTTACAACCAAACCCTGATTATTTCAGACGGCATTGCCGCCCGTTTAGGTTCGCTTTCAGCAGATTTCCAACGCTTTACACCTTGGAAAGTCGTGGACGAAAAGGCAAAAAGTAAGCGGTTGGATTTTGGCGATGAATTGCAAAATCTGTTAAACGGCTTGATGACACCGCAAAAACTGCTGGATTATGTACGTTATTTTGTGCTGTTTGAACACGGTTCTAATGGAGCGTTAATCAAGAAAATCGCGGCGTATCATCAGTATTACGGTATGAATGAAACGGTAGAATCCACGATTTTTGCCACAAGCGAGCAAGGCGATAAACGCATTGGCGTGATGTGGCACACGCAGGGTTCGGGGAAATCCATTTCCATGCTGTTTTATGCTGGCAAATTGCTTACACAGCCTGAATTAAAAAATCCAACGATTGTGGTAGTTACCGACCGCAACGATTTGGACGGTCAGCTTTTCCAAACCTTTTCTTCAGGCAAAGATTTAGTCAAACAAACGCCGCAACAAGTAGAAGACCGAGAACAACTACGCCAACTGCTCGCACAAAATGAAGTCGGTGGCGTGTTTTTTACTACCATTCAAAAATTCGCCTTAAACGAGGAAGAAAGTCGCTTCCCTGTGTTAAATGAACGCAGCAATATTATTGTAATCAGCGATGAAGCACACCGCAGTCAATACGGTTTTACACAAAAATTGCATAACGGCAAATTCCAAGCAGGTTATGCTCGCCATTTGCGTGATGCACTACCTAATGCTTCGTTTATTGGCTTCACGGGTACGCCAATTAGCCTTGAAGATCGCGATACACAAGATGTTTTCGGTCAGTATGTATCTATTTACGATTTGCAAGATGCGGTGGAAGACGGTGCAACCGTGCCGATTATTTACGAAGCTCGCCAAATCAAGCTGGCGGAGAATGCTAATCACGATGAATTATTTGCAGAAATTGATGAACTGCTGGAAGGCGAAGCAAACCTGAAATTACGCTTGCGAGAAAAATTGCTTGGTTCGGAAGCACGATTGCACGATTTAGCGGTCGATTTTGTGCAACATTTTGCAAAACGCAATCAGCAACAAGACGGCAAGGCGATGATAGTCGTTTCTAGCCGTCAAATTTGCGTAGATTTGTATAATCAGATCATCGCTCTGCACCCTGAATGGCATTCGGATAATATCAATGAGGGTGCGATTAAAATTGTGATGACAGGTTCGGCAAGCGATACGCCTGAAATGCAAAAACATATTTACAGTAAGCAGGAAAAGCAAACATTAGAACGCCGTTTTAAAGATCCTACCGCTCCGCTGAAAGTAGTAATTGTGCGTGATATGTGGCTGACAGGCTTTGATGCACCGTGCTGTAACACTATGTATCTTGATAAGCCAATGAAGGGACATAACCTAATGCAAGCCATCGCACGAGTAAACCGTGTATTCGCTAACAAAAGTCGCGAAAACGGTGGACTTATCGTGGATTATGTTGGTTTGGCAGAAGAATTACGAGCAGCCACACAACAATACACCAACTCTACCGGCAAAGGGCAATTAGCGGAAGATGTGCAAAGCGTGTTCTTTAAAATGAAAGAACAGCTTGAATTTATCCGAACTTTGTTTGCGACACCAATTGAAGGAGAAGCATTTGATGTTCGGATGGCAATTTCTGAACAAGAACCTGCATTATTGCTAAAAGCCATTACGACAGCGGCAAACCATATTGCTACGCTCGACCAACTGCCTAACGAAGGCAAAGCACACGATCAACATTGGCACAATGCAGACGATATTGAGCCACGCAAAAAAGCCTTTTTGAAAACGGCAGGAAGCTTGAAAAAAGGTTACGCTTTATGTGGGGCATTACCTGAAATCGAACCATATAGTCAAGAAGTGGCTTTTTATGATGCTGTACGTGCTGTGCTTGCCAAACGTGAACAAAACGGAAAGGGGACAACGGAACGCTTAATTCAGCTTAAAGCCTTAATCAATCAAAGTATTGTATCTGAAGGTACCATTGATTTATTTGATTTGTTGGGCAAAGAACAAACGCAGATTAATTTGCTTTCCGACGAATTTTTGCAAGCGATCAAAAACAGCGAGACCAAAAGCCTGTGGGTGTTAGCGATGGAGCGTTATTTGAAGCAGGAAATTAAAGCCAAAGCGAGCCGTAACCTCACCGCACAAAAAGATTTTGAGCAACGTTTGCAAGAGGCTCTTACGCAATATCACAATCACAATTTAAGCGTGGTGGAAATTCTTGATGCACTTGTGCAGATGGGGCGGGATTTCTCCGAACGCTTATCGCGGGGAGAAAAACTCGGTTTAAGCACGGCAGAATTAGCATTTTACGATGCACTTTCTCAAAACGAGAGTGCAAAAGAGTTGATGAACGATGAAGTGCTTTCTAAACTCGCTAAAGAAATTACAGATATTTTACGCTGCTCAGTTAGTATTGATTGGCAACACAAAGAAGCGGTGCGGGCAAGAATTAGATTACTCGTTCGACGTGCCTTACAAAAATATAAATATCCGCCTGATAAACAGGAAGAAGCCGTAACTTATGTGATTAAACAAGCGGAAGAGATTGCGGGGGATTTAAGTTATTTATAGTGAATTGTTAGATTGCTCTTTGCTTTTACAGATTATATTAGATTAAATACCAAGCAAAAACCTCGTGGGCTTATGCCCACTTCACTCTTACTTCATCCCCCAATAAAAAATACCGCACTTTCATGCGGTATTCACAAAATTAATGGCTACTTAATACTTGGGCTGGTTGTAATTTAGCGGCCCTACTTGCTGGATAAAGACTAGCAATTAAACTCAATGCAAGTGCTGCAACTAAAACCATCAAAACATCCAACCAATGTAACTCGCTTGGCAAAAAATCGACAAAATACACATCGCCTGATAATAATTTCTTGCCAATAACCCACTCAATGCCTTGAATAAAAGTTGTAAGATTTAATGCAAGTATAATACCTAACACAATACCAATTAAGCAACCTTTCATTCCTGCCTGTAAGCCATACCAAATAAAAATACGTTTAATGAAAGCATTATTCGTCCCAAGCGTGCGCATAATGGCAATATCGCCCTGCTTATCTTTCACCGCCATAATCAGCGTAGAAACAATATTAAAACATGCCACCCCAATCACGAGCACCATAGCGATGTACATCACTGTTCGAATAAGTTGAATATCGCGATACATATAACCAAATTTACCAATCCAGTTTTGAATATAAAGCATCTGAGGATAGTCGTTAAGCATAGATAAATCCAGATTTTTCACAGAAAAAGGATCATCTAATTTCAATTCAACACCTGTTATTTGATCAGGTTTATAAGTTAAAAATTCTTGTGCTTGAGCAAGCGGCAATAAGGCATAACTGTAATCAAGTTGCCCATCTAAACGTAAAATTGCAGTAACTTGCACGCGTTCACGAGTGGGTTGAGCAAGTTGTTCATCGCCGTTTTGCTGAGAAATAAGTAAGGTAACCCAATCACCCGATTTTACATCGAGTTCTCTAGCAATACCTGATCCCAGGACTAATCCACCTTCTTTACCAAATTTATCCCAACCTTGCTCTTGTACGAAATTACCAAGAGAGCTCACACGATCTTCTGCTTGTTTTTCAATGCCCTTCACCTGAACTACTTTCAGTTTTGAGCCATTTTCTACCAATGCAGTAAAACTAACAAAAGGGGAAATACCTTTAATTTGGCCATTTTGTTGTAAGCGTTTTTCCAAATTTTGCCAATGGTGAATGGCTGGATCCGTCGTATTGGGCGCTGATAAAATTTCTGCATGGGGAACCACTGCAAGAATTCTTTGGTTAAGCTCACGCTCAAAACCATTCATCGCACTTAAGCCAACAATTAAAACTGCAACACCCAACGCAATGCCAATTGCAGAAAATTTTGCAATTAATGTAACCAAAGGATTTTTCTGCTTGCCACGTTGATAACGCCAACTAATGAAAAAAGGCGTATTCATTATGCACCTTCCTTCAAAATGCCATCTTGCATCACTAAACGGCGTGATAATTTTTCAGCAAGCCCCATATCGTGAGTGACTAATAAAAAAGCGATATTTTGCTCTTGATTAAGTTGTTGAATGAGTTCAAAAATGCTTTCTGTGGTCTTGTGATCGAGATTCCCTGTGGGCTCATCCGCTAAAACTAATGATGGATCATTCACTAAAGCCCGCGCAATCGCCACACGCTGACGTTCCCCACCAGAAAGCGCAGAAGGACGATGCGTCATTCTATGACTTAATCCCACCGCACTTAGCATTTTTTCAGCACGATCTTTCGCTTCTGTTTTATTTTGATGACCAATCAACATCGGCATCATCACATTTTCAAGTGCGGTAAAATCCGCCATTAAATGATGGAATTGATACACGAATCCTAAATAACGATTACGCAAAGCAGCTAATTCATTAGCCGATGCTTTTTGCAAGGATTGTCCATTAATAAACACTTCCCCACTACTTGGCTGATCAAGTCCCCCTAAAGTATGCAATAAAGTACTTTTCCCTGAACCTGAACTTCCCACAATCGCAACCAACTCTGCAGGTTCCATAGAAAAAGAAACGCCTTTTAATACTTGCGTTTGATTTTCACCTTCTTGATAAAATTTATTGATGTTTTCGCATTTTAATAAATAGTTATTCATTTTTTACTCGTTTTAACCGCGCTTTAGCGGCAGATAATCTCATTAAAAACTTATTCGTATCGCAAGGCAGCGGCAGGTTCTACTTTCGCTGCTCGATAAGCGGGATAAAGTGTAGAAAGTAAAGAAAGCAACAAGGAAAATCCAATGACAAAAATCATTTGAACAAAGGATAATTCTGTCGGTAAAAAAACACCTTGTGGATTTACCGCACTTACAATGTCCGTTAAGTTCAAGGTAACTAAAACACCCAAAATAGCACCGAGCAATGTGCCAACAAATCCCACCAGTAATCCTTGATAAATAAACACTGAACGCACTTGAGATTTTGTTAAGCCCTGAGTTTGCAAAATCGCAATTTCCCCTTGTTTATCCACCACCATCAAACTTAATGAAGTCACGATATTGGAAATCGCCACGACAATGATCAAACTAATCAGCAATCCCATCATATTTTTTTCCATTCTCACCGCTTGGAAAAACTCACCTTTTTGTACGCGCCAATCCGTGATTTTTTGTGTTGGGAAATGTTGTGGGAGCTCTGTAATTTGGAACGGATCATTCAAAAATAAACGATAGCCCTGCGCTTGCTGCGGTTGAATACGCATTAAGCGACCAATATCTGTAATATTAGCAAAGGCTTCATAACCCGATGCTTCGCCATAATCATAATAAATATCGCTAACCGTAAATAAACGCTGCATTGGCACCCGACCGAATGGTGTATATTGGCTATTTTCCGTAATCATCAAACGGATTTTATCCCCAATATTCACGCCCAGTTTTTGTGCAAGTTGATCACCAATAACCAGTTTAAATTCACCTGTCGGTAAAATTTCATTAAATTTAGTCTGATCAAAAGATTCAACCAAAGGATCATCAGAAAATGATTGAATACCAATAATTTGTCCTGCACTCACACCTTTTGTCGTTTGATAAATCACATTGGTTGTATTGATCGGCACCGCTTTTTGGACAAAGTGCGGTAAATTTTCTAATGTTTTTTCTGTAGAAATAGGCTGTTCTTCACTCACAATCGCGTGAGGAATGGAAGATAGCACCTGTTGTTTTTGATAACCTTCTAATCCATTCATCACAGAAAGCACGATGATCAATGCCATCACACCTAGCACAATCCCCAGGCTTGCAAGATTAGTCACTAATCGCCCAAAACGATCCGCACTTTTCGCACGCCAATAACGTAGCGCAATATAAAGAGAAATAGGAAAATTCATTATTTTTGATTTAATTGTTGTACAAATTCTTCGATATTTTGCATTACTTTGCCAACTAATGTTGTCACTGCACTATCGCTCGCCCAAGCAATATGCGGCGTGATAATCAAATTAGGCATAGTTTTTGCAGCTAAAATTAACAGATTATCTTTTTCTGGCGGCTCTTTTACCATTACATCCAAAGCCGCTCCGCCTAAATACCCCGTTTTTAACGCATCAAATAATGCAAGTTCATCAATCAAAGGCCCACGCCCTGTATTAATCAAAAATGCACCTTTTTTCATTTTGGATAAGGTTTCTGCATTCATTAAATTCTTTGTTGTTTCAGTTAATGGGCAATGCAACGTCACAATATCCGCTTGTTTTAATACTTCCTCAAAGGGTGTATAACCTTCACGGCAAACAGTGGCGTCTTTATGTTCAGCATAAAGCACTTTCATTCCCACGGCATTAGCCAAACGCCCCACTACTGTCCCTAAGCAACCTTTACCAACTACACCTAATGTTGAACCTAACACATCTGTAATTGGGTAATCAAAATAACAAAACTGTTTACTTTCCGACCATTTTGCTTCCATTTGATCGCGTAACCAACCAGCTAAACTATGTTTTAAAGCGAAAATTAATCCCATGACATGTTCTGGTACTGTCGTGCTGGAATAACCTGTCACATTACGAACAGCGATGCCCATTTCTTCTGCAGCCACAAGATCAACATTATTTGTACCGGTTGCAGTAATCGCAATTAGCTTTAACTTAGGTAATTGTTTTAACATTTCTCGATCAAAAATGACTTTGCTCGTAATAACAATATCAGCATCTTTCGCTCGTTCAATCGTTTCAGCAGAAGAAGTATGCTCATATTCAGTCCAAGTATGCGAAAAACTTGGACGAGGGATAGAGATATGCTTCGGGATAGCCGTACTATCTAAAAAGACGATATTCATTGTTTCTCCTTTTATATACAAAGTGCGGTCAAAATTAACCGCACTTTTGATGAAATTTAAATTGAAGTATCCAATTCTGGGAAAGATTTTACTAAATCGTCAATGGCTTTCATTTGAGATACAAAGCCTTCAAGAGCAGAAAGAGGCAATGCAGAAGGGCCATCACATTTCGCTTGATTTGGATTTGGATGCGCTTCTAAGAATAAACCTGCAATCCCTACAGCTAAACCTGAACGTGCTAATTCTGTGACTTGTGCGCGACGACCACCTGATGCTGCCCCAAATGGATCACGGCATTGAAGCGAATGGGTTACATCAAAAATAACTGGGCTACCCTTAGATGCTTTTTTCATGACGCTGAAGCCAAGCATATCCACAATTAAATTATCGTATCCAAAGTTTGTTCCACGATCACAAAGAATGATTTTATCGTTACCACATTCCTCGATTTTTTCCACGATATTACCCATTTGACCCGGGCTTAAGAATTGTGGTTTTTTCACATTAATCACTGCGCCTGTTTTTGCCATTGCTTCAACGAGATCTGTTTGACGCGCCAAAAAGGCTGGAAGTTGAATAATATCGACAACATCTGCAACAGGCTGACATTGATAGATTTCGTGTACATCAGTAATAATTTTTACACCAAACGTATCTTTTAATTCTTGGAAAATTTTTAATCCTTCTTCCATACCTGGGCCACGGTAAGAATGAATAGACGAACGATTCGCTTTGTCAAAAGAAGCTTTAAATACGTAAGGCACGCCAAGTTTCTCCGTCACTTTCACATAAGCTTCGCAGACTTGCATTGCCATATCACGGCTTTCAAGTACGTTCATTCCACCAAAAAGTACGAAAGGTTTGTCATTTGCAACATCAATATTGCCAATTTTTACAATTTTATTTTGCATAAATTTTCCTTAAATCAATGGAGGGGAAAAGGATCTTTATCAATCTCGCCCTTAAGTTCTAAAAGTTGAGTTCGGATTAAAGCCGCAGTTGGATCTTCCGGACAACGTTCCACAAAAAATTCTAAATCTTTTAATGCCGAAGGGTAAGCACCCATCTGAGCTAAAACTAAACCGCGATCACGGATGTGATAAGGATCTTCATCATTACCAATCAATAAATTTTCAATATAACGGTATGCCATGTCGTTATGTTCTTCGCGGATAAGTGCATTCTTCGCCAGTTGCTCAAAACGAGAATAAAGCAAGAAAAGATCGGCTCTATCAAGTTCTGCGGGTTGAATTTGCATACCAAAGCCAAACGCACCTTCATAAAGTTGCTGTAACTTTTCTTGTGAAATATAAGTACCATCCCAAGGATCAATAAAAGCCACTTCATCTCTTACTTCGGCACGTAAAATGAGCTGTGTTGGGAAATTAACTGGATAAATTGGTAAATCTAATACGTCAGCTAAATAAAGCACTATCGCCCCAAGCGTCACTGGCATACCTTGACGATTTTGAAACACATAAGGCAAATATAAATTGCGAGCATAAAAATAATCTTCTGGATCGCAATGAAAGCCCCAATCACCATAAAATAGCTGTAGTAACTGATGAATCTGCTCTTCTTTCGGCCAATCAGGCGAAATTTCTTTACGCGCTCGACGCACAAGCCCACCGATTTTTCCCCGAAGTTGCGCTTCTGATGTGCCATCATCTGAGATGGTATTATAAAAATGCACAAATTGATCGTATAACGCACGTCGATAATATTTCATTACTTCTTCCAAAAACCTAAAGTGACGCGCTCATTGTCGCCATAATCACGCACGGTTTCAACCATTTCCCAATGATTTTCTTGGAAAATTGACCGCACTTTTTCGCCTTGTTGCCATCCGTGTTCAAGCAATAATGCGCCATTAGAATTCAAATAACTCGGTGCTGATTCAATTATATGACGTAAATCAGCATACCCCGCATCATTGGCAACTAATGCGGAAAGTGGTTCAAAACGCACATCGCCTTGATGCAAATGTTCATCTTGAGCATCAATATAAGGTGGGTTGCTGATGATAAGATCAAACTGCCCTGTTATATTTTCAAACCAACGACTCTGCAAAAATTGCACATTTAACTTATTTTTTTCTGCATTAGATTGAGCTAACGCCACAACATCGGGTATAAGATCAACACCAATTATTTCTAATGAAATTAGTCGTTTTTGACAAATAGAGGAAAGCTCCGATGCTAATGCTAACGCGATAGCACCTGTACCTGTGCCAAGATCAAGAATACGAAAGTGCGGTGGATTTTCTTGTAATTTTTCTAACGCAACTTGTAATACTTTCTCTACGAGAATTTCAGTATCTGGACGAGGAATTAATGTGCCTTTTGAAACATTTAATGACAACGACCAAAATTCTTTTTCACCAAGAATATAAGCGATAGGTTCACCTTTTAGACGACGATCTAAAAGTGCGGTCAATTTTAACCGCACTTTTTCATCAATCTCAGTATCATCAAAAGCAAGGATTTGCGTACGCGATTTGCCCGTTGCGTGTTGTAATAGCACTAACGCATCAACTTTGCCATTCTCTGTCGGATTTATTTGATTTAAGACTTCAATAGCCTTAAGTAGCCATTCATTATAAGTCATTGAGTTTTAACAACTATTGTCGACATTATAGCATCAGTTAGAGAGCGGCGTTCACTGCTTACAAAAACGATAATCACACTAATTAAACTCAAACCTGTCAGCTGTAAAATAAAATCTAAAATTTCTCTAACAACATACTTCCCAAAACTAACTGGTTGATGTGTTGCATAATCTAATACTCTAATATTTAACCAATATTTTCCTAGGGTTTGCCTATAAGTTTTCATAAAATATAACTGAAAACCTACATATACAATCGTTCCCAGCACACCAGCAAAATCCCCCAATGCAAAACCGAGACCAACCATCACCCAAAGTACAAGCCCATTAATCATACTCGCAAGCCAACGTTTAAAACGGCTTGCTTGAGCAGGTTGAGAAGGCTTGAAAGCAGAAGAAAATTCAGCATCTTTTTGATTTTCAATGATCATTTTATTTCCCTGTAAAGTTAAAAAGGACATCTGAAATCAGATGCCCCTATCATTAATTCTGTTCAGACAATGCCGCCAACTGATCCGCCTGATATTCGGTAATAATCGGCTGAATCAGTTCATCAATTTTACCATTCATCACTTCATCCAAACGATAAATAGTGAGATTGATACGGTGATCTGTAACTCGACCTTGCGGATAATTATATGTACGAATTTTATCAGAACGATCGCCCGAACCTAATAAGTTACGGCGCATATCTGTTTGTTCTGCGGCTTGGCGTTCTTGCTCTGCTTGAACAATACGTGACGCTAATACCGACATTGCTTTCGCTTTATTTTTGTGCTGTGAACGCTCATCCTGACATTCCACCACAATACCCGTTGGAATGTGAGTAATACGCACCGCAGAATCCGTTGTATTTACGTGCTGACCACCTGCGCCCGATGAACGATAAGTATCAATACGCAAATCTGCTGGATTAATTTCCGGCATTTCCGATTCTGGTAATTCCGGCATCACGGCAACAGTACAAGCTGAAGTGTGGATACGCCCTTGTGATTCTGTTTTTGGTACACGTTGCACACGATGACCGCCAGACTCAAACTTTAACTGACCATACACACCTTCGCCAGTGACTTTAACAATCACCTCTTTATAACCGCCTTGCTCACTTTCGTTAGCACTTAGCATTTCTACACGCCAGCGTTTACTTTCAGCATAACGACTGTACATACGGAATAAATCACCGGCAAAAATACCCGCTTCATCACCGCCAGTTCCCGCACGGATTTCTAAATAGCAGTTATATTCATCATTAGGATCTTTCGGCAGTAAAAGAATTTGAAGTTGTTGTTCCACTTCTTCAATTTCCGCTTTGGATTCTTCGATTTCCATTTGCGCCATTTCTTTCATTTCAGGATCATCGAGCAATATTTCAGCTTCTTCAATATTTTGATTTAATAGCGTCCAACGATTAAAACATTTCACCACTTCTTCAAGTTGCGAATATTCTTTAGAATACGCACGGAATTTATCCTGATCACTAATTACAGAAACATCGCCCAATAAGGCTTCTAGCTCTTCATAACGTTCTTTTAAACTTTCTAATTTTGCAATAATGGAATCTTTCATCATTTGTAAGTCACCGAAAATAAAATCGGCGTATTCTAGCCGATTTTAGGGAAAATTGACAGCGAAAAGGAAATTAAGAATCTCAGACGCTTTATTTGTGATTTACCCACTATTTATTGGTGTCTTGTTTTTGATTGAGCTCACGATATTTATCACACCCTTCTTGACTGCGTAAATCGCAAGCATCGCCAAAGTATTTTTTAGCTTTAGATTTATCTTTTTCCAACTCGCCTAGCTTAATTAATACTTTCAGATCTTTACCTGTTCTGGGTAATATTGGGTAAAATACACCGCTCCGCCACCAATAACCGCCAATAATAAAACGGCTAAGGTTAATTTTTTCTTTATTATTTTTATCCTTATTAGACTTATAATTAAATAAAACACAATTTTTACTCGCCAATATGAGCTGTAAACGTGTTATTACATCTCCCCTCTATTCAACTTACCGTAAAACTCACAACCTTGTTGATCGCCATTATCACAAGCCTTGCCAAGCCATTCTTTAGCTAAAGATTTATTTACTTGAACTCCTTTTCCAAACCAATATAGTCCCCCCACTATAAATTGAGCCTTTGCATTCCCTTGCTCCGCCGCTTTGATAAACCATTTCATTGCTTCAAAATCATCTTGTTTAACGCCTCTCCCCTCGAAATACATATTGCCCAAACTAGCTTGAGCAATTGCATCCCCCTGAGCCGCCGCTTTGCTAAACCATTTCACGGCTTCAAAATCATCTTGTTTGACGCCACGCCCGTTGTAATACATACTGCCCAAATTAGCTTGAGCCATTGCATTCCCCTGCTCCGCCGCTTTGCTAACCCATTTCACGGCTTCAAAATCATCTTGTTTGACACCACGCCCGTTGTAATACATACTGCCCAAATTAGCTTGAGCCGTTGCATTCCCCTGCTCCGCCGCTTTGCGATACCATTTCACCGCTTCAAAATCATCTTGTTTGATACCTCTTCCCTCGGAATACATAATCCCCAAAATAGCTTGAGCCATTGCATTCCCCTGCTCCGCCGCTTTGCTAAACCATTTCATTGCTTCAACATCATCTTGTTTGACTCCACGCCCCTTGTAATACATACCGCCCAAATTAAATTGACCCTTTGCATTCCCCTGCTCCGCCGCTTTGCGATACCATTTCTGGGCTTCAAAATCATCTTGTTTGATACCTCTTCCCTCGGAATACATACTGCCCAAATTAGCTTGAGCCATTGCATTCCCCTGCTCCGCCGCTTTGCGATACCATTTCATCGCTTCGAAATAATCTTGTTTCACACCTTGTCCATTGTCATACATCACGCCCAAATTATATTGAGCATTTTTTTGTCCCTGTTCAGCCAAAGGCAACCAAAGTTTAAAGGCTGTTTGATAGTCCCCCCTCGTAGTGGCTTCAAAACCTTGTTGGAATTGCTGCGCAGGCGTATCTGCCCAAGCAGTATAATGAAAAGAAGCAAGTGAAAAGCCAAGAATAGCAGTAGTAATAAGTGTTTTTGAGAATTTCATAAAATCGTCCATTTATTAATCAATAATTGAAATAACCAAACATTTTTTGTTTAGCAAGATGTTTTGTTGTACTCTCTGTAAAGAGAGTACAACACCCAGTATACTGGGTGTAAAATGACTAAAAATTGAACTATTTAATTAGGGGGGAATTGGGGGGATTAAGACTGAAAAAAGTGAGCAATCTTGCTCACTTTCAGCTATTAAATACGCGCGACATCAAACTTCGCCAAATTAATGTCATCTTCTGTGCCATAAAACATAGCAAGAGCATGGCGTAACGTTTCAGCTCGTTTTGGTAAACCTTTTTCTACATACGTTTTCACTTGCTCATACACGGCTTGTTTAAAAGGCTGTGTATCGCCCGGATTGCCATTTAAATTATCCGCACTGGCAAAATAACGAAAACCTGCCGCTGTTGCCAAAATCCATTCTAATGCTTGCGGCTTCACTTCCACTTTTTCAAAATCACGCTGGCGTTCTTCAGAACGTCCATCTGGCTCATACCAATAACCAAAATCTTCTAGTTTACGGCGTTCTTTGCCTGCCACTAACCAATGGGCAATTTCGTGCAATGCACTGCTATAAAATCCTCTAGCAAAATAAATCGCGTTATAAGGCACGTCATCATTTGCGGGTAAATAAATCGGTTCATCACCGCCTTTGACTAAGCGAGTGTTGTATTCTTCTTCAAAACATTGATTAAAAATTGCAATAATATCTTCTAATTTATGTTCCATTGTATCGACTCCTAAAAAACCGCGTGATTATATCACCAGAGGCTCATTTGTTCTTGTTTATTTTCTTCAGGTAAATTGACATGTAACCCAATTAAACGAATCTCTCGCCCTTTTGCTCGCATAAAAATTTGAGGAAGTAATTGCTGAAAACTCTCCAAAGAAAGTGACAAACCCGTTTTCTCTAAAGTAGTTACTTGAAAATCTTCAAATTTAAGCTTTATGCCAATTTTACGAAATTCTGATAACGATATATTAGGGGAAACACGTTCAAGGCGGTGAATTAGCTCTTGATAAAGATTATTCAATAATTCTGAAGCTTGCTCAATTGTGTGAATGTTTTCAACCAAAGTTTGTTCTACGCCAACTGATTTACGTTCACGATGGGCTTGTACTTCACGATCATCAATGCCGTGGCTAAAATCCCAAATACGTTTACCCGCTTTACCAAATTGGTTTAATAAGACGATTTGATCAAAGTTTTGAATGTCAGCACAAGTTTCTAATCCCATATCAAGTAATCGTTGTGATGTCACTTTACCCACACCAGGGATTTTATTTAAAGATAAGGTTTTAATGAATTCACTGACTTCATTAGGCTTAATCACAAATTGCCCATTAGGTTTATTCATATCCGAAGCGATTTTGGCAAGAAATTTCAAAGGCGCCACACCTGCCGAGGCTGTTAAATTCAACTCATCAAAAATTGCTTGGCGGATTTCTTGCGCGATCCAAGTCGCAGAGCCTGAACATTTTTGGCAGTGCGTAACATCCAAATAAGCTTCATCTAAAGAAAGCGGTTCAATAATATCGGTGTAACGCTGGAAGATTTGATGAATTTGTGCCGAAACTTGTTTATACAACGTCATATTCACAGGCACAAGAATGAGATTAGGACACTTTTTTATGGCTTGAGCGGTTGGCATTGCACTATGCAAACCAAATTTTCTCGCCTCATAATTACAAGTTGTTAATACACCACGTTGACGAGAAGAACCACCTACAGCAACAGGCTTTCCCTGCAAATTAGGATTTTCACGAATCTCAATCGATGCGTAAAAACAATCCATATCAATGTGAATAATTTTTTTATCTTGTAGCATAAAAAAAGTGCGGTTAAATATTTTCTATATATTAATTATAGCAAATAGCTGTTTAAATATACATTAAAGTTAATAGCCTAGCAATTTAATCTTTTATAAATGCCCTTTAACGTATCAATTCAATCAATCTCGACTTTCCCTACCTTTCTTTTTTTGTTAGACTAGGGCACAATTTTGGGGCTGATTCTGGATTCGACGGGATTAGCGAAGCCCAAGGTGCACGTCGAGGTGCGGTAGGCCTCGTAAATAAACCGCAAAAAATAGTCGCAAACGACGAACAATACGCTTTAGCAGCTTAATAACCTGCATTTAGCCTTCGCGCCCCAGCTTCCGCTCGTAAGACGGGGATAACGCGGAGTCAAATCAAAACGAGATCGTGTGGAAGCCACCGTTTGAGGATCGAAGCACTAAATTGAATCAAACTGGCTTAAGTTTAGCGTGTCTGTCCGCATGCTTGAGTGAAATTAAAGACGAGACTAAACGTGTAGTGCTGAAGGTAGAGTAATTTCGGACGGGGGTTCAACTCCCCCCAGCTCCACCAAACAAAAAAACTAAAGCCTTGATTATCAAGGCTTTAGTTTTATCTAATCATTAACAAATTCTCGGTAGCGGTTCATTTGTTGGTAAATCTAATAATCGACTTTGTCCAAAAACGCCCACTAAACGCACTTTTTTATCGGTTGTTACTTCACCAATCACGGCCGCATTTTCACCTAATGGATGACGACGAAGTGCGGTCAAAACTTCTGGTGTTTTTTCAGCGGAAGCAACAATAACCAATTTCCCTTCATTAGCGAAGTTTAATGCTTCAAGACCAAGTAATTCACAAATTCCGCGCACTTCTTGGCGAATTGGTAAGGCTTGTTCATCAATATTAACCCCTAGCTGTTGCGCCTGTGCAAATTCATGCAAAACAGCATTGACTCCCCCACGAGTCGCATCTCGAACTGCTTTCACGCCATCTACTCCGCGTAAATTTTCAATCAATGGATAAAGCACGGCGCAATCACTATGAAGATCCGTTTGGATACCCAGTTTTTCACGTAAATTTAAGATTGTTGCGCCATGATCCCCAATGGTGCCGCTAACAATGATTTTATCGCCAGCCTGAATGTTATGAACACCCCAATCCAAATTTTGAGGAATAACACCAATCCCACTGGTATTGATAAAAATCTTATCCACTGCACCTTTTTGTACCACTTTTGTATCGCCAGTAACAACCTGAATGCCTGCCGCTTTTGCGGTTTCTGCCATTGATTGAATAATTGCTTTAAGATCCGCAAGTGGCAATCCTTCTTCCAAAATAAAGCCACAGGATAAATATTTTGGTATCGCCCCGCACACCGCCACATCATTTGCCGTGCCGCACACCGCTAATTTCCCGATGTTGCCACCAGGGAAAAAAATGGGATCAATCACAAAACTATCCGTACTAAATGACAGTGTTTCGCCTTGATTTGCTAATTCGGTTAATGGAATTCTTGCCTGATCTTCCCCTTGTGCCAAAATTGGATTAGAAAAGGCTTCAACAAAATAATCTTGAATCAATTTTTGCATGGCTGCACCGCCATTACCGTGCGCCATAGTAATAAATTCGCTCATTTTATTCTCTCCGATATTGATAATAGGCTGCACATGCGCCTTCGGAAGAAACCATTAATGCACCATAAGCATTATCAGGATTACAACCTGTGCCAAATAATGGGCAATCAGATGGTTTACAACGCCCAGTCAAGACATCGCCACAACGAGAATTAGGATCATCCGCCACCTGTTGTGCTTGGCTTTGGAAATAAATTTCGGCATCAAATTCACGATAAGCCTCCGTCAATTCCACACCTGATTGTTCAATTTCCCCTAAGCCACGCCATTCACTGCTTGCTTTAAGCTGGAATACTTCTTGCATTGAACGTTGGGCTAAAGCATTTCCGTGATCATCAACAATGCGTTTATATTGATTTTCGATTTCACAACGGCCATCAACAAATTGCTGCACTAACATCACAATCGCCTGCAAAATATCTAAAGGTTCAAAACCGGTAATCACGAAAGGTTTGTGGTATTTATCGACAATCCCTTGATAAGGCGATGAACCAATCACCATACTCACATGCCCTGGCGCAATAAAGCCATCAATTTTGACTTGATCTTGTGCCAGCAAGCTATGTAAGGTTGGAATAATCGTGATGTTTTGGCAAACAATCCAGAAATTTTTTGTTCCTAGTTTTTTGGCTTGCTGAAGCGTTACTGCTGTGCTCGGCATCGTTGTTTCAAATCCTAAGGAAAAAAAGACGACTTTTTTATTCGGATTATTTTGTGCAATATTCAATGCATCCAAAGGTGAATACACAATACGAACATCTGCGCCTTTCGCTTTTGCTTCTAAAAGCGAACCTTTGCGACCTTTCACCCGCATTGCATCCCCAAAAGTACAGAAAATAACATCTGGTTTCAGCGCAATTTCAATACAAACATCAATACGCCCCATAGGAAGCACACAGACAGGGCAACCCGGGCCATGAATAAATTCGATACTTTTTGGCAATAGCCGATCCAACCCAAATTTAAAAATCGTATGGGTATGCCCGCCACATACCTCCATTAAATACAATGGATTCTGCGCCGTAAAGTGCGGCATTTTTTCCATCAATTTTTCAAGTTGCGCCACTAAACTACGGGCAAGTTCAGGATCGCGAAATTCATCAACAAATCGCATCGATTATCCTTGTTTACGTTGCTGTTCTAGCCAATTTAACCACTCACTGAGACCTTGTTCAGTGGTAGCGGAAAGTTGAATCACTTCAATATTCGGATTCACACGTTTTGCATTGGCAATACATTGTTCTACATCAAATTTCAAATAAGGTAATAAATCCACTTTATTTAAAATCATCAAACTTGATGCAGCAAACATATGTGGGTATTTAAGCGGTTTATCTTCGCCTTCTGTCACGGATAAAATCACCACTTTCGCTTTTTCGCCAAGATCAAATTCAGATGGACAAACTAAATTTCCCACATTTTCGATAAACATAATACTGTCAGCTTGTGGTCTTAATTTCACCATAGCTTCGCTAATCATTTGTGCATCTAAGTGGCAGCCTTTGCCTGTATTCACTTGAATAGCCGGCACGCCAGTCGCACGAATACGATCTGCATCATTTTCAGTTTGTTGATCGCCTTCAATGACATAACAAGTGCGGTCATTTTTGAGGGCATTTAGCGTCGTCGTTAAAAGGGTGGTTTTGCCTGAACCCGGACTCGATACAAGATTTAAGGCTAAAATATGTTGTTTCGCAAAGAATGCTCGGTTGTGATCAGCTAGTTGATTATTTTTTCCGAGAACATCTTGTTCGATTTTTAACAAACGTTTTTGAGTATCGTCTGCATCGACTGGTTTATTGAAATGAAATGTTGAATGTGAAAAGTTTGGCGTACCTAATTGATGACTTCCTTGATCATCATGGGTATGAGGCAATTCACCAATACGGACTTGCTCTGGATGTCCGCAGCCACAGGTTGTACACATAAATCCTCCGTTTTAATGTGCTTATTTGGGCTGAGGTTTCAAACTGACTTTCAACAGAAATAATGTTTAAAACACTCAAAGCCCTGAGCTTTGTCAACAAATTTGCAACAAGCATAGCACAATCAAAATTCGGCTTTTTGATGAAGATCATAAACTGATAATTTCTGTGGCTAATTCGTTAATAAATCCATGATGATGGGATGAAATCAAAATGGGTAAGGAAAGTTCTCGCAAAAGTGCGGTCAATTTTTCAGTATTTTTTCGATCTAATCCATTGGTGGGTTCATCTAATAATAAAATTTTTGGTTGCATCGCTAAGACACCCGCAAGTGCAGTGAAATTTTTCTCACCACCAGATAAAGTATGTACCATACGATCTTTTAAACGTGTGATACCAAGACGCTCTAATTGCTGCTCTGCGATATGATACGCCTGCTCTCTAGGCACATTTTGGTTTAATGGTCCAAAGGCAATATCATCCAACACTGTTGGGCCAAAAAGTTGATCATCGGCATTTTGAAAGCAAATGCCAATCGTGCCACGAAACGGCGCAAAATCTTTTTCTTCACGACAAACTTGGCCAAATAGTTTAATTTCCCCCTTGCTTATAGGAACAAATCCCAACAAAGCAAGCAGTAACGTCGTTTTTCCTGATCCAATTTCCCCTTGTACGAAAAGGCGTTTTTGACCTTCTAAGGTAAAACTCAAATCTTGAATAATCGCTCTACCATTGCGTTCTATATAAAGATTATTTACAGCTAACATATTATTTTTCTCTCTTTTTGCCAAACTGAAAACTACGACATTTTAAAGCCATTTGCGCCGTTTCGGCTTTTAGCAGGGCATGAATCAATAATAAAGCGACACTTTGAGCCGTCACATAAAGGGTTCGGCGATTAAGTCCAGGACGAAATCCACGAGCTCGCATGGCAATATCCATCTTTTGACGCAATTCGCCAAGCAGTGCAATGTAACGTACGGTCAGTACAAAAAGTTGAATTAATTTTTCTGGCAAAGGCAATTTACCAATGGCTTGAACAAGCACCGCATCATTAATATTCCACAAAAAAAGCCAAAGAGAAATCAACAATAAATGAGTCCGTAAACTCAATTTTTCTGCTAATTCTATGCCTTGAAAATTGAGTTCAATGCCATTTTCTCCAATTTTCCAACTTAATGTCGCCCACATTAAAGCAATAAAAATGACTAAAGCAAACCAACGTTTAAGATAAGGCAAAAAAGATTTTTGACTGAACTGCAGTGAAATAAAAAAGAGAGAAACTGCAAGCACATTAAGGGGGATAAGCCAAGTGAGATCACTCAATCCACTGATGATTAGCCCCCAGATAAACAGATAAATCAACCTAAAGTGCGGTTGAAATAAGTGATGAATTTTCATTAAGAGACATTCTCGGCACGATTCATGACTTCAGGATACATTTTACCAAGCAAGGTAATCACCCCTACGCTGATAATACTATCCAAAATAAATACCGGAATATGAGAGACTAGCAAGAGCCAAACAAGATTCAGATAACTTTTTCCGCCATCTAACATCAGCACAAAAGAAGCAAGCGCACCTGCCCCGCCAACGCCAATTACGCCAGATCCAATACCGACTAATAAGCAATCTTTTAAAGCCATGTGAGGTTGTAAACGAGAACGGAAAAGATAATGAGCGATCACCGCTGGCGTTGCCATCACGCAAAGATTGACGCCTAACACTGCAAATCCGCCAAAAGAAAAGAAGATAACTTGCAATAAAAGTGCGATGAGAAACGCAGGAAATACAGCCCACCCTAGAAATAAACCAGCCATGCCATTTAAAATTAAATGCACGCTACCAATTCCTACGGGCACATGAATGGTTCCTGCCACAAAAAATGCTGCCGCAAAAAGTGCGGTGAGCGGTAAACGTTCTGATTCTAAACGACGTAACCCCACAGCAATGCCCGCAACAGCAAGCACTGCGCCAGCTAATAAAATAGGCGTATGTAACACGCCTTCAGATAAATGCATTAAATACGTCCTTGTTTAATTTTACGCGCATTACGTAAAGCAATAAGTCCAGCAATACCAACGATATAACCAATTCCGCCTAAAATATCATGCAAATAAATTTTATCTTTTAAATGCGCAATATCTTCACGAAGCAGCATTAAATCTGCACCGCTTTGATTTTCGGCAGATGTATGAGCGGCAACAACTGATGCACGGTGTCCTTCATCGCCTTCCACCACAACTTTTAAGGTGGTATGTGGTACATCAGCAATAGAAAGCTTAAATGCGCCTTGGCGGTCTGTTTTTCCAGTTAAAACGGGATCAGAAACGCCTGAGCGGAAAACTTCTAAATAAGTTTCAGCTGCTGGGGTCATATCAGAATAATAGGATTTGCCAGAGAGTGTTTGCCCATCATATTGGGCAAACACGTAAAGCGCATGGGCATAAGCATTCGGGAGATAGCAAGCCGCAAAAAGTGCGGTTAAAAAAACAATTTTCTTCATCCCTAATCCATATTATTGCGCATCAAAAGTTAACATATATTCTACAGAGCGACGATCGTAATCCGCATTATTAGTTACTTTTTCCTCAAACTCTGCCCATACTTTATTGAAGCCTTTAGTTGGCGTAAATTGAGCAATACCTTTTTCATTGGTTAAATTGAACGGTGCATCTTCACTCACGCCCACTTTAATGCCTTGAACTGGTTTACCATTATGTAAAACGAGGATAGAAAGTGGTTTGTTCGCTTGTGCTTTTTCTTGAGGAATCAATTCGTAAGCTTGTTGATGAGATTTGAAAGACTCAGCATCCCATTTCAAAATCGCTTTACCAAATTTAACAGGATTGGTACTAAATTCTGCCGTTGGTTCTTCACGTTTTGTTTTTTCAACGTATTTACCGCTTGGTAATTTTGACCATACACCATTATCGAAATGAACGAATACTAAATCTGATTTAGGCATAAGATAGGCTTCGCCATTTCTGAATTGGTAATCAACTGCAGTTAATTTTCCTTGCGCATTTAAGGCTTGGATAGATTTAAGTTTAGATTCTGGATAGGTTTCAGTTTGTTCATGTCCAAATTTCACCACGTATTCACCTTTAGCTGAAGCAGGTTCAAGCCAAACATTGTGTGCGTTAGCAACAGACATACCTAAAAGTGCGGTTAATCCCACTGCGATTTTTTTTAATTCCATTTTGGATGCTCCTTGTTTGTTTTTGTTTAAGAAAATCTGAACGCATGATAAAATATGAAGTAACTTCAGAGTCAAGTTATTTTTTAAGGAAATTGATGAAAATTGGAGCACTTGCTAAAGCCTTAGGCTGTACCGTAGAAACCATTCGTTATTATGAACAACAGGGTTTAATCCCGCCCCCAAAACGCACTTCAGGCAATTTTAGGCAATATAATGAAGAACACTTGCAACGTTTATCATTTATTTGTAACTGCCGAAATTTAGATATTTCATTAAGTGAAATAAAAAGCCTACTCAATTTAGAAAATGCTTCAAAACAACAAGCAGAAGAAATTAATCGTGTGTTAGACAAACATATTAAAGAGGTGGCGACAAGGATTCACGAACTCGCCCATTTGCGGATGAAATTAATTGAATTACGTGAAAAAACAGTCTCAAATGATGAAGATCCAATGAAATTGCTATTGCAACATAGTGGCGTGAAATTTGTGCGGTTAAAATAACCGCACTTTTAGACTATGGCTGGCTAGATAAACGTTGTTTGGCTTCCTTATTACCTAAGTCAGCCGCTTTTTTCAGCCATTCCAATGATTTTTCAGGTTGGTTTTGTGAGCGATAAATATTACTTAGCATCATCATTCCATCCGTATCTTTAGCCCGAGCTGTACGTTCAAAAAGCTTAATGGCTTGCTCTGTACTTTGTTTGACGTAATCGCCACGCAGATACATAACGCCAAGGTTATTTAACCCTTTCACGCTACCCTTCTCTGCCGCTTCGCTAAACCACCAATAAGCCTTTTCGTAGTCTCTCACCGTGCCACGCCCAAGGTTATATAACATACCTAAATTACTTTGAGCGGTGATATTTCCTTCTAACGCCATCGGATAAATAATATCGAAAACAGACATCCATTGCTGTTTATTAGCAAACTCTTGTGCCAAATTCATTCTTGCTTGATCATCCATTTTCGAACTCGCTGTAATATCAACGGTTTTCATTGCACAAATAGGCAAGCTACAAGAAAGTAATACTGTATGAAAAAATAACTTCAGTTTCATTTATAAAGTTGCTATTAAAAGTAAAATAAAAAACACAGCAGTAATCGCAAATTCGGTTAGTCCAACTTGCATAACAGAAAGCTTTTTAGTGGGCAAATAAACCGCTCGCACTAATCCTGGAACAAAAGCTAATGCTAAAATAAATTGTTGCGAAACCACAAAAATCAGCACACATAATAAGTGAAAAATTACTGATGCCCAAAAATAACGTGGATTTTTTCGCTCACGCATCATGGATTTCACATAAAGTGTTGTTCCTATAAAAAATAATGTTGGATAAATCGCCACCCAAAGTATTTTTTCATCAAAAGTGCGGTCAGAAAAGTAATAAGATCCCATTCCAGCTAGAGCAAAAATTAAGATCCCCGCCAAGTCATTCCATAAATTGCGCTCATCTTTTTTCTTGGTGAAATAAATGTTTACCGCGACAAACGGCAGCATGGCAAACATAAAATACAGCACTTGCCAATTATAAATTAATGCGGGAATCGCAAAAATCACTGCGGCAGCAAAATAAATCACAGACCATTTTTTGTATAACTCAAGATTTTTACCTTTAAATAAATTCAAAAAAGGATAAGTCATCAAATAAAGCGAAAACCATCCTAATAATAAAAATACGTGCGCCCATACAGGATTGGCAAGTAACATGCCGTAAATAAAAGGCACCAATGCCATAACAATAGCGCCATGCTGATTAGAGATAAGTAGTTTCATAATGATTAAATAATTGAGAATAATTATCGAGTATTCTAGCCTAGTAAAGAGGATTTTACAAAGTGGTAAACGCTATTTAGAATAGAAGAAAACACCCCAAAGGAGAAATCTATGACAATTCAACGCATTTTACCCAGTGCACGTTTAAGTGAAGTTTCAATTCATAACAACCTCGCCTATTTTGCAGGGCAAGTTCCAGAATTAACCATCGAGCAAAATGCCTACGAACAAACCAAAGAAGTATTAGGTTTAATTGATAAATTGTTAGCAGAAATTGGCTCTAATAAAAGCAACATTTTAACCGCGCAAATTTTCTTGGCTGACATGCAAGATTATGCACAATTAAATCAAGCTTGGGATGAATGGGTCGATCATGTTAGCCCACCAAGTCGAGCAACAGTCGAAGCTAAATTAGCGGATCCTCGTTGGAAAGTTGAAATTGTTATTATTGCAACTTGTTAGTTTTTAAGCCAAATAAACAGGAGAATATTATGGAAAATTGGACAAATGAAATTTGGTTAGCGATTGGTATCGCTTTTATTGTTGGATTATTTATTGGTTACATTATTGTGCGTTTAACCAAAGGCTCCGTAAAACATCAAGCTAAAACAGAAGCTGAATTAAAAACAGTCAAAAACCAACTTGATACACAAAAAGCACAAATCGAAAAACATTTTGCAGAAAGTGCTGAATTATTCAAAACCTTAATTAACGATTATCAAAAACTTTATCGCCACTACGCAACCTCTTCCAATAATTTACTGGGCGAAAAAGATCACAAAGGTTTATTCACCCAACAGTTAATTACTGCAACAGATAAATCTCAAAATGAACAACCAAGAGATTATTCCGAGGGTGCATCGGGTTTGTTTAAAGAAAAGAAAGAAGAAAATTAAAAAAGTGCGGCTAAAAATAGAAATGTTTTTAGCCGTTTTATATAGAAATAATTTATTGTTCTCTTATATCACTCATAAAACCTAGATAAAACAAAACCCCGCGATTAGTTTCGCGGGGTTATGAAAGGGTTAAGTGGTGCGACTAGCTGGACTCGAACCAGTGCCCCCCACCATGTCAAGGTGGTGCTCTAACCAACTGAGCTATAGTCGCACTGTATAAAGTGCTTGGAATTATAGATATTTTTAATCTGAAAACAAGTATTTTTCTTAAAACCCGATATAACTGGCAAAAAAGTAAACAGTATTGCCTTAAATAACCGGGCTGTTTTTGATTTCCCAAATTTTTAAGCGTATAATGCGCACCGATTTTTCATCTGGCTAATATATAGCCAAGTAAAAATAGTATCTTTAAAATTTTGTAATAATTGACGGAGTAAATAATGTCTAGAAGACTAAGAAGAACGAAGATTGTATGTACTATGGGCCCATCAACTGACCGTGATAACAATCTTGAAAAAATTATCGCAGCGGGTGCAAACGTAGTTCGTATGAACTTCTCTCACGGCACACCTGATGACCATATTGAACGTGCTGAGCGTGTACGTTCTATTGCGAAAAAATTAGGTAAAACTGTGGCAATCTTAGGTGATTTACAAGGTCCTAAAATTCGTGTTTCTACCTTTAAAGATGGTAAAATTTTCTTAAACATTGGTGACAAATTCATTCTTGATGCAGAGTTACCAAAAGGTGAAGGCACACAAGAATCTGTTGGTCTAGACTATAAAACACTTCCTCAAGATGTTGTTCCTGGCGATATTCTTTTATTAGATGATGGCCGTGTTCAATTAAAAGTATTATCAACTGATGGTGCAAAAGTATTCACTGAAGTCACCGTTGGTGGTCCATTATCAAATAATAAAGGTATCAACAAGTTAGGTGGCGGTTTATCTGCAGAAGCATTAACAGAAAAAGATAAAGCAGACATTATTACCGCTGCACGCATTGGCGTTGATTTCTTAGCTGTTTCTTTCCCTCGTTCAAGCGCTGACCTAAATTATGCGCGTGAACTTGCACAACAAGCTGGTTTAAATGCAAAAATCGTTGCTAAAGTTGAACGTGCTGAAACAGTAGCTAATGATGAAGCAATGGACGATATCATTTTAGCATCTGATGTTATTATGGTTGCTCGTGGTGACTTAGGTGTAGAAATCGGCGATCCTGAATTAGTCGGTGTACAGAAAAAATTAATCCGTCGTTCACGTCAATTAAATCGTGCAGTAATTACAGCAACTCAAATGATGGAATCAATGATTAGCAATCCAATGCCGACTCGTGCTGAAGTGATGGACGTTGCAAACGCAGTATTAGATGGTACTGATGCAGTTATGCTTTCTGCAGAAACAGCGGCTGGTCAATATCCTTCTGAAACAGTAGCGGCAATGGCTGGCGTATGTTTAGGTGCAGAAAAAATGCCAAGCATTAACGTTTCTCGTCACCGTATGGATAAAGAATTTGAAACTATTGAAGAATCTGTTGCCATGTCTGCAATGTATGCAGCAAACCACATGAAAGGTGTTGCAGCAATCGTCACTTTAACTAGCACAGGTCGTACTCCATTATTAATGTCACGTATCAGCTCAGGTTTACCGATCTTTGCTTTATCTCGTAATCAAGAAACCTTAAACCTTTGTGCACTATACCGTGGCGTAACTCCAGTTTATCATGGTGAAGATAGCCGCACAGAAACCAGTGCAAAAGCAGCACTTCAATCATTAAAAGAAAAAGGTTACTTATCTACTGGTGATTTAGTGCTTGTTACTCACGGTGGTCAAGGTGCGACACAAACCAATGTATGTCGTACATTAATTGTTGAATAATCAACAATCTGAACACTTTAAAATGAAAGAGCGGTGGATTTTCCACCGTTTTTTATTTCCTTTCTCTGCCGCACTTTTCACTTAAACCCAATAGATATTTGCGGTATCATAGGCGATATTCTAGTATCGAAATAAGTCCTATGGCATCACAACCTCAAATCAAATCTTCTGACAAAAAAACGGCACAAATAAGTATTCCACCACACTCACTTGAGGCTGAACAAGCCGTGTTGGGTGGCATCATGCTGAGCAATCAACATTGGGATGGCATTGCTGAACGTGTGATTGCTGACGACTTTTATACTTTTCAGCATCGTCTAATTTTTACAGAAATGGAACATCTAATGCGTAATCAATCGCCTATTGATTTAATTACGCTAGATCAAGCCTTAAGAAGTCGTGGTGTAAGCGATGAAGTGGGTGGATTTGCCTATCTAGCAGAACTTTCCAATAATACTCCGAACGCCATTAATATTTTGGCTTATGCGGATATTGTGCGTGAGAAAGCCATATTACGAGAACTTATTTCGGTAGGAAATCGTATTGCTGAAAATAGCTATTCTCCCAAAGGGCAAGACATCAAATTAATTCTTGATGAAGCGGAACGTGAAGTGTTTGCGATTGCAGAAAAACGAACGACTTCTAGTGAAGGCCCGCAAAATGTGATCAATGTGCTAGAAAGTACCATTGAAAAAATCGATATTTTAAGCAAACTTGAAAATCATTCAGGTGTAACAGGTGTTACGACTGGTTTCACTGATCTTGATAAAAAAACGGCAGGTTTACAACCTTCTGACTTAATTATCGTTGCGGCACGTCCATCAATGGGTAAAACCACTTTTGCCATGAACCTTTGCGAAAATGCAGCAATGGCAAGTGAAAAACCTGTTTTAGTATTTAGTTTAGAAATGCCTGCAGAACAAATTATGATGCGTATGATCGCTTCCCTTGCTCGAGTTGATCAAACTAAAATCCGCACGGGACAAAATTTAGATGAAATTGAGTGGAATAAAATTGCTAGCGTAGTGGGAATGTTTAAGCAAAAAAATAATCTTTTTATCGATGATTCTTCAGGTCTAACGCCTACCGACGTTCGTTCGCGTGCACGCCGAGTTTATCGTGAAAATGGTGGATTAAGTATGATTATGGTGGATTATTTGCAACTAATGCGTGCACCTGCATTTTCAGATAACCGAACACTAGAAATCGCAGAAATTTCTCGTTCCCTCAAAGCACTCGCCAAAGAATTACAAGTGCCAGTAGTCGCCCTTTCTCAGTTAAATCGTACTTTAGAACAACGTGCAGACAAACGCCCTGTAAACTCAGATTTACGTGAATCAGGCTCCATTGAACAAGATGCTGACTTGATTATGTTTATTTACCGAGATGAAGTCTATAACGATAACTCGGAAGATAAAGGTGTTGCAGAAATTATTATTGGTAAGCAGCGTAACGGTCCAATTGGTCGAGTGCGGTTAAAATTTAATGGACAATTTTCACGCTTCGACAATCTCGCCGAACAACGTGAATATCGAGATGATTATTAAGGAAAAATAATGAACGTAAAACCGGCGACAGCGAAAATCAGTTCGCACGCCTTAAAACAAAATTTAGAAATAATTAAACAAAAAGCACCAAATAGCAAAATTATTGCTGTGGTTAAAGCAAACGCTTATGGTCACGGCGTTGTATTCGTTGCTTCAACCTTAGAACAAAGCGTCGATTGCTTTGGCGTGGCTCGTTTAGAAGAGGCTTTGGCATTACGCTCAAACGGCATCACTAAACCGATTTTATTGCTTGAAGGCTTTTTCAATGAACAAGATTTGCCTATTCTAGCCGTTAATAATATTGAAACCGTGGTGCATAATCACGAACAGCTTGAAGCTTTAAAACGTGCGAATTTACCAAGTCCAATTAAGGTTTGGTTAAAAATAGATACGGGCATGCACCGCTTAGGCGTTGCTCTTGATGAAGTGGATTATTTTTATCAAGAACTCAAAAAACTCCCTCAAATTCAACCGCACTTAGGCTTTGTCAGCCATTTCAGCCGTGCCGATGAACTAGAATCAGATTACACCCAACTTCAAATCAATCGTTTTTTATCTGCCACAAAAGATAAACAAGGTGAACGTACTATTGCTGCTTCTGGCGGTATTCTTTTCTGGCCAAAATCTCACTTAGAATGTATCCGCCCGGGCATTATTATGTACGGCATTTCTCCAACTGATACTATCGGTAAAGAGTTTGGCTTAATGCCTGTAATGAATTTAACCTCGTCATTAATTGCCGTTCGCCATCATAAACAAGGCGATCCTGTAGGTTACGGCGGTATTTGGACAAGCCCACGAGATACAAAAATTGGCGTGATCGCAATGGGTTATGGCGATGGTTATCCGCGCGATGTGCCTGAAGGTACGCCTGTTTATTTAAATGGCCGTCTTGTACCAATTGTTGGACGTGTGTCAATGGATATGCTCACTGTTGATTTAGGCGCAGATAGCCAAGATTTGGTAGGCGATGAAGTAATTCTATGGGGTAAGGAATTACCTATTGAAACCGTAGCTAAATTCACAGGCATTTTAAGCTACGAGCTAATTACAAAATTAACACCTCGTGTTATAACTGAATATGTTGATTAATCACTGCATTTTTTGAGCAAAGGGAGGCATTCTCCCTAATAAAAATCCCAGAAAGTGCGGTTAAAATTTCAATTATTTTTAATGAAAGGAAATACTATGAAAAATATTAACCCAACTCACACCCAAGCGTGGAAAGCTCTCGAAGCACATAAAGCTGAATTGTCAAACACCACCATCCAAGATTTATTTAAACAAGAAAAAAATCGTTTTGACGATTATTCTTTAACATTCAATGACCAAATTCTTGTAGATTTTTCAAAAAACAACATCAATCAAACAACCCTTTCACATCTTCGCCAACTTGCTCAAGAATGCGCGCTTGATAGTGCAAAAGAAGCGATGTTTACTGGCGAAAAAATCAATCGTACAGAAAATCGTGCCGTGCTACATACTGCACTCCGCAATCGTGCTAATACGCCAGTGCTTGTTGATGGTAAAGATGTTATGCCTGAAGTCAATGCTGTGCTAGCTAAAATGAAAGATTTTTGTCAGCGTATTATTTCTGGCGAATGGAAAGGATATACAGGTAAAGCCATTACTGATGTAGTAAATATTGGTATTGGTGGCTCTGATTTAGGCCCTTATATGGTAACCGAAGCACTTCGCCCGTATAAAAATCATCTAAATATGCACTTTGTTTCAAATGTCGATGGTACACATATTGCGGAGACCTTAAAAAAAGTCAATCCAGAAACTACTCTTTTCTTAGTGGCATCGAAAACCTTTACAACTCAAGAAACCATGACAAATTCGCAAAGTGCACGTGATTGGTTACTGAAAGCAGCGAAAGATGAAAGTGCGGTTGCAAAACATTTTGCAGCATTATCAACCAATGCTAAAGATGTAGAAAAATTTGGTATTGATACCAATAATATGTTTGAATTTTGGGATTGGGTTGGCGGTCGTTACTCTTTATGGTCAGCCATTGGTCTTTCAATTGCACTATCCATTGGCTTTGAAAACTTTGAAGCGTTATTAAGTGGCGCACATGAAATGGATAAACATTTCCGCTCTGCTCCAATCGAAAAAAATATTCCAACTACTTTAGCCTTAGTTGGTTTATGGAATACCAATTTCCTTGGTGCCCAAACAGAAGCAATCTTACCTTATGATCAATATTTACATCGCTTCGCAGCCTATTTCCAACAAGGTAATATGGAATCAAATGGTAAATATGTGGATCGTGATGGCAATGTCATTAACAATTACCAAACTGGCCCTATTATTTGGGGAGAACCTGGTACAAACGGACAACATGCGTTCTATCAATTAATTCATCAAGGTACCACTTTAATTCCTTGTGATTTTATCGCACCAGCCCAAACCCACAATCCATTGGCGGATCATCACAATAAATTGCTTTCAAACTTCTTTGCACAAACAGAAGCATTAGCATTCGGAAAAACAAAAGAGGAAGTCGAGGCTGAATTTATAAAAGCGGGTAAATCTTTGGATGATGTAAAAAATATCGTTCCATTTAAAGTATTTACGGGTAATAAGCCAACTAATTCCATTCTCGTTCAAAAAATCACGCCATTTACCTTGGGTGTATTAATTGCTATGTATGAACACAAAATCTTCGTACAAGGTGTGATTTTTAATATCTTTAGTTTCGATCAATGGGGTGTAGAACTAGGCAAACAACTTGCAAACAGAATTCTTCCTGAACTAACAGATTCTGAAAAAGTAGCAAGTCATGACAGTTCAACCAATGGGTTAATTAATCAATTTAAAGCATGGCGTTAATTGTTTATTTAATATAAAAGATTTAAACAATTATAATTTTATATCAAGGACTAAATTCTATATTTATTATAGGGTTTAGTCTTTTAAATTTATCTTTAAGATGTTATGAATAGACGTAAAAACTTTTAATTAATTTTTTGTATTTTTAATAATAAAAAAATCAGCGCCTTAACTGATTAAGACGCTGATTAATAATATATTAGGCGTT